>NZ_CP023701.1:1363000-2044500 GCF_008704535.1 Streptomyces subrutilus | reverse complement strand
GGAGGGCGATTTCAAGCCAACTCCGGGGGTGGCGGGACTGCTCGACGCCGACGGCGCGGCCGCGCGCGCCCGCGCCGGAGTGCTCCTGGACGCCCGCGCGGGGGAGCGATACCGCGGCGAGGTCGAGCCGATCGACCCGGTCGGAGGCCACATCCCGGGCGCGCTGTCGGCCCCGACCACGGAGAACGTCGGGCCGGACGGCCGCTTCCTGGCGGCGGACGCGCTGCGCGCCCGCTTCACCGCACTCGGCGTGACGGACGGGACGCCGGTGGGCGTGTACTGCGGCTCCGGGGTCTCCGGCGCCCACCAGGTGCTGGCCCTGGAGGTCGCGGGCCTCGACGCCGACCTGTACGCGGGCAGCTGGTCGGAGTGGTCCGCCGACCCGGAGCGCCCGGTGGCCACGGGCCCCGACCCCCAGTAGTCCGAGACCCCCGGACACGACGGCGCGCCGCTACCCGGAGCTCCCGGGCGGCGGCGCGCCGTCGTACGCCGAGCGGTGCCCGGCGCTACTCCTGCTTCTTGCGCCGGGTGCCGAAGACGATCTCGTCCCAGCTCGGCACCGCCGCACGGCGTCCGGGGCGGACCCCGTCGGCCTCGGCCTGGCGGTCGGTGGTGCCGGTCAGCCGGTCGCGGTGTCCCGCGACCGTCCGCGGCATCAGGACGTCGGCGTACGCCGTGCCGGCGCCCGCCGAGGCGGCCGGAGCGGGCGGCTCCTCCACCTCCGGCTCCTCGACCATCGGTTCCGCGCGGTCCGGGACGACCAGGTCGCCGCGGAAGCTGGGCACGGCCTCCAGCAGGCTGGTCAGCGTGTCCCGCTCCTCCTCCGGATCGGGCGCGGCCGGTCGTTCCAGCTGGCGGTCGAGGGCGCGGTCCAGCGGCCGGTCGCGGGGCAGCCGCGCGATCCTCGGCACGAACGGGAAGCTCGGCTCCGGCGCCGCGGGCAGGTCGTCCGCCTCGCCGATCAGCGAGCGGGCCTCGTCGTCCACGGCCACGACGAGCCGGCGCGGAGGGTCGTACGTCCAGCTCGCCGCGTGCGGCTCGCCGGCGACCCGGTAGACGAGGAGGACCTCCCAGGTGCCGTCGTCGCGGCGCCAGGAGTCCCACTGGACGGATTCCTTCTCGGCGCCGCGCAGCGTCAGGCGTTCCTGTACGGCCTCGCCGAGCTGGGGTCCGGTGTTCTCGCCGGGACGGCGCACGGGCGTCTTGCGGGCCCGCTCGGCCATGAAGGCGCGCTCGGCGAGCACGGGGCCCTCGAAGCGGCGGACGCGTTCGACGGGGATGCCGGCGAGCTGGGCGACCTCCTCCGCGGAGGCACCGGCCCGTATGCGGGCCTGGATGTCGCGGGGCCGGAGATGGCTCTCGACCTCGATCTCGATCTGGTTCAGGCGTGCGCGGTCGTTGCGCACGGCGGCCCGCAGCCGCTCGTCGATCGGAAGCGTGTACTCCGTGCTGTCCCCAGCCTTGAGCACCAGTCGTGTGCCGTCATTTGAGACGGCCACGACACGCAGTTCGGGCATGGGGACCTCCCGGGTGGTGCCTGCCGACGTCACGTGCGTCGCTGCTTCCGCTAGTCGAGTGTGGCCTGCCCGGGTGCAGCCTGCCACAACCTTGCCGTGTTAAACCGGCGTGTCGGGCATGCGCCCTCGATCGCCGTCATGGCACGGTTACCTGTTGGGTACGCACAGTGACCGATCGGTTACTGTGCGCAGCAGGCGCCCGTGCAATACCGCGGCATCACCGGTCTTTGAGTGCCGTTCTGCATCCTTCGGCTCCCTCTCCCGAGTCCGGACATCCGAAAGGAAGGACGGCCCCAGGGCTCGCCACAGTACTCCATTCGGGCCACCTGGGTGGACCGCCGCGCCGCCGAAGTTCTCCCGGACGGCGGCAGTTGGCATGCCCTCCGACGGGCCCGACCTGCATGCGTGTCCGTTTGCGGGTGTCTTGCTTCACAGAATCCGCAGAAACGGAACTTTCCGTTTCGCTCAGCTGTCTGTACCTGCTGAAGGCTTCCGGCGCGGGAGAGGCAGAACACACAGGGGATGGCGATGGGTCAGAAGACGGCGCACGACGTCGAACCGGGGAAGAAGAAGCTCGACCTGAGCGCGGCTCAGGTGGCCGGCAGCTCGCTCGCGACCGTGGCCGCGGCGCTGCTCGCCTCCCAGATGGGGGTCTACGGGACCATCCTGGGCGCCGGCGTGGTCAGCGTGGTGGCCACCGCGGGCGGTCCCGTCATCCAGCACTTCTTCCGGCGCACCGGTGATCAGCTCCGCGAGACCGCCCGCCCCAGGGCCCGCCGGGTGCCGGTCGTCGTCCGGGAGGAGACCCCGGAAGGCACCGTGCTGCTGCGCACCGTCCCGTCCGCCGGTGACCCGGCCGGGGCGCCGGACGAGGAGTTCGGCTCGGCCACCGTCCACGGCACCCGGGTGCGCGGCTGGAAGCGGACGGCCGTCGCCTCCGGCGCCGCCTTCGCCCTCGCGATCGGCGGTCTCGGCACGTACGAGGCGGTGGCCGGCACCTCGGTCAGCTCGGACGGGCGCACCCTGCTCACCGGCGGCGCCGGCACGGCCCGCGACCACAAGCCCGACCCGCCGGCGGGCGAGCCGGGCGGCACGTCGCGGGAGGACGAGGACGGGAAGACCCCCGGGCCCGGGGGCAGCCCCCGTCCGTCCGGATCGACGGACGGCGACGGCGGCCGGTCGCCGGGCACCGATCCGGGGACCACGCCCTCCGGGAGTCCGAGCCCGCCGGCGACGCCCAGCACGCCGCAGACCTCCCCGACCCCGTCCGGCCCGCCGGCCTCCACGCAGCCCGGCCGGTCCGCGACCCCCTCCGCCCCGGCCGCGCCGCCGTCCGGGGACGGCGGCTCCGGCGCGGGCGGTCGGTCGGCCACCCCCTGAGCGGAGGCCGGCCGGGGACGGCGGGCTCAGGCGCCGAGCACGCGCCTGAGGTAGTCGTTGCCGAACACCCGGTCCGGGTCCAGTCGGTCCCGGAGCGCGGTGAACTCGCCGAACCGGGGGTAGGCCCGCGCCAGGTACTCCGCGTCACGGGTGTGCACCTTGCCCCAGTGGGGGCGGCCGCCGTGCGCGGTGAAGATCCGCTCGGCGGCCGTGAAGTAGGCCCGGTACGGGGTGCCCCGGTACATGTGCACCGCGACGTACGCCGTGTCGCGGCCCGAGGCCGTCGACAGCGTGATGTCGTCGGCCGGCGCCGTCCGCACCTCCACCGGGAAGCTGATCCGCAGGTCCGAGCGGTCGACCAGGGCGCGCAGCTCCCGCAGGGCGGCGACGGCGTTCTCGCGCGGAAGGGCGTACTCCATCTCCACGAAGCGGACCCGTCGCGGGCTGGTGAACACCTTGTACGGGATGTCCGTGTAGGTGCGCGCCGACAGGGCGCGGCTGGCGACGCGGGCGATGGCGGGGATGGTGGCCGGGACGGCGCGGCCCAGGGAATTGACGGCCTGGAAGAGGCCGTTCGACAGCAGCTCGTCCTCGACCCAGGCGCTCACCGGTCCGGGCGGCGCGGCCGGGCCCTGGCTGCGGTTGTTGCGCTTGGTGTTGCAGTTGCCGGTGTGCGGGAACCAGTAGAACTCGAAGTGCTCGTTCTCCGCGACGTGCTGGTCGAACTCCGCGGTCACCCGGTCGAAGCCCATGGGCTCCTCACGGGCGGTCAGGAAGAAGAGGGGCTCGACGGCCAGGGTGAGCGAGGTGACGATGCCGAGGGCCCCGATGCCCACCCGGGCGGCCGCGAAGACCTCCGGGTTCTCCTTGTCCGAGCAGGTCAGCAGCCGGCCGTCCGCGGTGACCAGCTCCAGGGCGCGGATCTGGGCGGCGATGGAGGCGGAGTCGCGGCCGGTGCCGTGGGTTCCGGTACTGGTGGCGCCGGAGACCGTCTGCTCCATGATGTCGCCCATGTTGGTGAGCGAGAGGCCCTGAGCGGCGAGCGCCCGGTTCAGGTCCTTCAGCACCGTTCCCGCCGCCACCGTCACGGTGCCGGCGGCCCGGTCGACCGCGGTGATCCCGGCCAGCGCCTGCGGGCGCACCAGCACCCCGTCCGTCGCCGCCGCCGCCGTGAAGGAGTGGCCGGTGCCGACCGCCTTCACCCGCAGGCCCTCCGAGGCGGCCCGGCGGACCGCCTCCCGGAGCTCCTCGACCGAGGCCGGGGCCACCACGCGGACCGGTGCGGCGGTGACGTTCCCCGCCCAGTTACGCCACGCGGTCGCCGCGCCGTCCTTCCCTGCTGTCGCCGTCCCCATCGGTAGCTGGCTCCTCCCCTTGCGCCGGCCTCTTCAGCCGGCGGTAACCCGCGAACCCGACCGCGGCCGCGGCGGTCCCCGCCGCGAGCGAGACGACGTACCCGGTCCGCGCCCCGGCCGAGTCGACGACCCAGCCGGTCACGGAGGACCCCAGCGCGATGCCGACCGCGAGGCCGGTGCTGATCCAGGTCATGCCCTCGGTCAGCTTCGCGTGTGGTACGTGCGCCTCGATCAGGGCCATCGTGGTGATCATCGTGGGAGCGATGGCGAGGCCCGAGACGAAGAGCGCCACGGCCAGAAGCGCGAGGTTCCCGGCCAGTAGGAGGGGGATCATACTCACGGCCATCGCACAGATGCCCAGCAGCCACCTCGGTTCGGCCCGGCCCTTGAAGTGCAGCACCCCGAAGACGATGCCCGCCAGGCAGGATCCGGCGGCGTAGAGGGCCAGCAGGAGGCCGCCGGTGGACTTGCTGCCCTGCTCCGCCGCGAAGGCGAGGGTGGCCACGTCGACGGAGCCGAAGACGGCGCCGGTGGCCACGAAGGTGGCCACGAGCACCTGCAGGCCGGGGGCGCGCAGGGCGGAGGAGGTGTCGGACTGCGCGTGCCGCGGGTGGGCCTCGGGCTCGGTGGCGCGCAGGGCCGTCAGCCACCAGACCCCGGCCACCAGGCAGACGACGGCGACCAGCGGGCCGGCCTCCGGGAACCAGCCGGCGGACAGGGTCGCGGCCAGCGGCGGCCCGACGATGAAGCAGAGCTCGTCCACGATGGACTCGAAGGAGTACGCCGTGTGCAGCTGGGGGGTGTCGCGGAAGATGGCGGTCCAGCGGGCCCGGACCATCGACCCGACGCTGGGGACGCAGCCCGCGGCGACCGCGAAGGCGAAGAGCATCCAGTCCGGCCAGCCGTTGGCCGCCGCGAGCAGCAGCCCGGTGACCGCGGTGACCGCGATCAGCGTCGCGGGCCGCAGCACCCGCCGCTGGCCGTACTGGTCGACCAGCCGGGAGACCTGCGGGCCGACGACGGCGGCGGACAGGGCGATCGTGGCGGTGAGGGCGCCGGCCAGGCCGTAGCTGCGGCCCAGCTCGGTGATCATCGTCAGGATGCCGATGCCCACCATGGAGAGCGGCATCCGGCCGAGGAGTCCGGCGGCGCTGAACCCCTTGGCGCCTGGGGCCGCGAAGATCGCGCGGTAGGGACTGGGCACAAGCCCTCCGTGGGGGACGTGATCGGCCCATACAGGTTACGACCGCCGACAAGGCACCCGCACGGGGAGAATACAGACAAGAAGTAAGGGTGACCTTACCTTCATGTGGAGGTGGGACCGGGGGCCGGTCGCTTTCCGCCCGGGGGAGCCGGATGGCAGGATTCGGGGCATGTCAGACCAGCTCCCCCCGCCCGCCGGCGGGCCCGCCGCCCCGTACGACGCCCTCCTGCTGCTGTCCTTCGGCGGCCCGGAGGGTCCCGACGACGTCGTCCCGTTCCTGGAGAACGTCACCCGCGGGCGGGGCATCCCGCGGGAGCGCCTCAAGGAGGTCGGGCAGCACTACTTCGGCTTCGGCGGGGTCAGCCCGATCAACGGGCAGAACCGCGAACTCCTGGACGCGCTGCGCAAGGACTTCGCCGGTAACGGACTGGACCTGCCGGTGTACTGGGGCAACCGGAACTGGGCCCCCTACCTGACCGATGTGCTCCGGGAGATGGCGGCCGACGGGCGCCGCCGGATCGCCGTGCTCGCGACCAGCGCGTACGCCTCGTACTCGGGCTGCCGGCAGTACCGCGAGAACCTGGCCGACGCGCTGGCCGTGCTCGCCGAGGAGGGCGCGGAGCTGCCGCGCGTCGACAAGCTGCGGCACTACTTCAACCACCCCGGTTTCGTCCGCCCGATGGTCGACGGCGTGCTCGCCTCGCTGGAGTCGCTGCCCGAGGAGGTACGGGCGGACGCGCACCTGGTGTTCACCACGCACTCCATCCCGGTCGCGTCCGCCGACACCTCGGGGCCGGTCGAGGAGCACACGGACGGCGGCGAGGGCGGGGCGTACGTCCGCCAGCACCTGGACGTGGCCGAGATGATCGCGGACGCGGTCCGCGCCCGGACCGGCACCGCACTGCCCTGGCAGCTGGTCTACCAGTCGCGCAGCGGCGCCCCGCACATCCCGTGGCTGGAGCCGGACGTCTGCGACCACCTGGAGGCGCTGCACGGCGCGGGGGCCGCGGCGGCCGTGATGGTGCCGATCGGGTTCGTGTCGGACCACATGGAGGTCCTGTACGACCTGGACACCGAGGCCACGGCCAAGGCCGCCGAACTGGGCCTGCCCGTCGCCCGCTCGGCCACGGTCGGGGCCGACCCGCGGTTCGCCGCGGCCGTGCGCGAACTCGTCCTGGAGCGGGCCGCCACCGAGCGCGGCGAGGCCGCGGAGCGGTGCGCGCTGGGGCGGCTGGGGGCCGGTCACGACCTGTGCCCGGTGGGCTGCTGCCCGGCGCGGGCGCCCCGGCCGGCGGCGGCGGGCGCGGACAGCCCGTACGCCTAGCGGCCCGTGCGCCGAGGGGCCCGTGCGCCGAGCAGTCCGTGCGGCCCGGGAGCCGGGCGCACGCCGAACGAGCGGGGAGAGGGGCCGACCGTGGTCTGTGAAGAGCTGAAGGCGGAACTGCTGGACGTGGCCCTGGAGGCCGCCCGGCTGGCCGGTGCGCTGCTGCGCGACGGCCGGCCCGCCGACCTGGCGGTCGCGGCGACCAAGAGCAGCCCGATCGACGTGGTGACCGAGATGGACATCGCGGCGGAGGAGCTGATCGCCGGGGTCCTGGCCCGGCGCCGTCCGGACGACGGGCTGCTCGGCGAGGAGGGCGCGGACGTCCCGGGCACCAGCGGGGTGCGCTGGATCGTCGACCCGCTGGACGGCACCGTGAACTACCTCTACGGGCTGCCGGCCTGGAGCGTGTCGATCGCGGCGGAGCACCGGGGCGAGACCGTGGTGGGCGTGGTGGAGGTGCCCCTGCGCGGGGAGACGTTCCACGCGCTGCTGGGCGGCGGGGCCTGGCGCGGCGGGGTCCGGCTGGCCTGCCGCGCGGCGGCGCCGCTGGACCAGGCGCTGGTCGCCACCGGGTTCGCGTACGTGCACGGCCGGCGGGTGCAGCAGGCCGAGGTGGCGCGGCGGATCGTGCCGCTGGTGCGCGACATCCGGCGGGGCGGCTCGGCGGCGGTGGACCTGTGCGACGTGGCCGCCGGGCGGCTGGACGGGTACTGGGAGCGCGGGCTCAACCCGTGGGACCTGGCGGCCGGGGAGCTCATCGCCCGGGAGGCGGGCGCGCTGACCGGCGGCCGACCGGGCGAGCCGGCCTCCGGGGAGCTGGCCCTGGCGGCCACGCCGGCGGTCTTCGGCTCGCTGCAGCCGCTGCTGGACGAGGCGGGGGCCTGGCACGACTGACCGGGCCGGCCCACCCGCCCCCGACGTACGGACACGACGGAGTCCCGGCCGCCTTCGCGGGCGGCCGGGACTCCGTCGTGCGTCCGGGGTCGGGTCGGGCCGTCGCGGCGTCGCGCGGACCGCGGGGGACGGGCCGGCTGCCGGGCGGAGGTCGTCGGGAGGAGGTCGGGCGGGAGGTACGGCCGCCCGGGCGGACGGCGGGGGACGTCAGCAGGCGGGTACGGCGGCGGTGACCGGAACGCCGTGCTCGGCGGCGAGGCGCTGGAGGTCCTCCAGCTCCGCCTGTTCCACTTCCACGAGGAAGTCGTCGCCCGCCTCGCGGGCCTGCCGAAGGTCCGACTGCGTGGTCCTGATGCGCTGCAGGAGACCCGTGGTGAATGCGTCCATGGTGGCGCCCCCTCTTCGTGGGTCGGCGGCACGTGGCTGTCCGCCGTCAGGGAGTGGATGGGGTGTTCTGACGTCCTCCCCGGCGCCCCGGCGCGGGAAACCTCGGCGGGGAGGTGAATCCGAGCCCCCCGTCCCGCGCTCCCGTCCCGCGCGTCCCGCCCGTGCGGCGTCTTACAGCCGGTTTACGGCCGAAACGGGCAGGATGGACGACGCAACACACGTGTGCCCTTCTGGGCTCTGAGGAAGGACAACGACGTGCGCGTACTCGTCGTCGAGGACGAGCAGCTGCTCGCCGATGCGGTGGCCACCGGACTGCGTCGGGAGGCCATGGCCGTGGACGTCGTGTACGACGGCGCCGCGGCCCTGGAGCGCGTCGGAGTGAACGACTACGACGTGGTCGTGCTCGACCGGGACCTCCCGCTCGTGCACGGCGATGACGTCTGCCGCAAGATCGTGGAGCTCGGCATGCCCACGCGCGTGCTGATGCTGACCGCCTCCGGCGACGTCAGCGACCGCGTGGAGGGGCTGGAGCTCGGGGCGGACGACTACCTGCCCAAGCCCTTCGCCTTCACCGAGCTGACCGCCCGCGTCCGGGCGCTGGGACGGCGTACGACCGTCGCCCTGCCGCCCGTGCTGGAGCGGGCCGGCATCAAGCTGGACCCGAACCGGCGCGAGGTCTTCCGCGAGGGCCGGGAGGTGCAGCTGGCGCCCAAGGAGTTCGCGGTGCTGGAGGTCCTGATGCGCAGCGAGGGGACGGTCGTCTCGGCCGAGCAGCTGCTGGAGAAGGCCTGGGACGAGAACACCGACCCCTTCACCAACGTGGTCCGGGTCACCGTGATGACCCTGCGGCGCAAGCTGGGCGAGCCGCCGGTCATCGTGACCGTGCCCGGCTCGGGATACCGGATCTGACGCGCGTGGCAGCCAGCCCGGCGCCACCTTCGGCGCCACCGAAACCGACCTGGGACCCCGGCCAGCCCGAGGGTCCCTTCCCTTGGCTGCGGCCGACGATCCGGATACGCCTCACCCTGCTGTACGGCGGCATGTTCCTGATCGCGGGCATCCTGCTGCTGTCGATCATCTACCTGCTGGCGGCGCAGGCCCTGCGGGAGGGCAACGCCCTGCCGTTCAAGATCGTGAGCGGCGTCGAGGTCCGGGTCACCAGCAGCACCTGTCCGGGCGTGGGCGGCGAAGGCCAGCCGCTCGACCAGTTCAACGCCGCGATCAACGCCTGTGTCCTGGAGCAGCGCCGGCACGCGCTGGACGACCTGCTGAGCCGGTCGCTGATGGCCCTGCTGGGGCTGAGCATCATCGCCTTCGCCTTCGGCTACGCGATGGCCGGCCGGGTCCTCTCGCCGCTCGGCAAGATCACCCGTACCGCCCGCCGGGTGGTCGGCTCCGACCTGACCCGGCGGATCGAGCTGGACGGGCCGGACGACGAGCTCAAGGAGCTCGCCGACACCTTCGACGAGATGCTCGACCGGCTGGAGCGGGCGTTCACGGCCCAGCAGCGGTTCGTGGCCAACGCCTCGCACGAGCTGCGCACGCCCCTCGCGATCAACCGGACCCTGCTGGAGGTGCACCTCTCCGACCCGGGGGCCCCGCTGGAGCTCCAGCAGCTGGGGAAGACCCTGCTGGCCACCAACGAGCGCAGCGAGCAGCTCGTCGAGGGGCTGCTGCTGCTGGCGCGCAGCGACAACCAGATAGTGGAGCGCAAGCCGGTCGACCTGGCCGAGGTCGCCTCGCGCGCCCTGGACCAGGCGCGCGGCGAGGCCGAGGCCAAGGGCGTCGAGATCGGGGGCGAGCGCGCGCTGGTGGTCGTCCAGGGCAACGGGGTGCTGTTGGAGCGGATCGCGCTCAACCTGGTGCAGAACGCGGTCCGGTACAACGTGCCGGAGGGCGGCTGGATCGAGGTGACCACGGAGGCGCAGCACGGCCAGGCGGTCCTCCTGGTATCGAACACGGGTCCCGTGGTTCCCGCGTACGAGGTGGACAACCTCTTCGAGCCCTTCAGGCGGCTGCGTACCGAGCGCACGGGCAGTGACAAGGGTGTCGGGCTCGGCCTGTCCATCGCGCGCTCCGTGGCGCGCGCACACGGCGGCCGCATCCAGGCGACCCCCCGGGAAGGCGGTGGCCTCGTGATGCGTGTCACTCTTCCCTTGTGAGAGCCGCGCCCCGTGTTCGCTTTCGGCTGAATTCGTGGCATGTGAAGACAGTTGCCCTTGTGTGATCGATCACATGGGCGGGTGTCGGGGCATGTGCGTTCAGTGACTCCGGGGAGGCCGGAAAGCCCGGGAAGTCCGGGTTTCCGGCCCCCCTGATGGCGGGAAATACACGGGGTGGCGTTTGTGCAAGACCGCCCCCGGACCGTGTACGGTCCCGGTCGTCATCCCAGCCACGCACTCCTTCACGTGGGCGGCTGGGTGTCGATTGAGTAACAGACCTTGATGTGAGGCAAAATCTCCGCCTCAGGTCGGGCACAAGTCCGGCCTCTCGCGCGTTACGTGCGCTGAGACACCGCTAACACCCAGAGGGGGAGAGCGAACAATGGCAACGGACTACGACACCCCACGCAAGACCGACGACGACGTCGACAACGACAGCATTGAAGAGCTGAAGGCCCGACGCAACGAGAAGTCGTCCTCGTCCGCCGACATGGAGGAGTACGACTCGGTCGAGAGCATGGAGCTCCCCGGCGCGGACCTCTCCAACGAGGAACTCGCCGTACGGGTGCTGCCGAAGCAGGCCGACGAGTTCACCTGCATGAGCTGCTTCCTGGTGCACCACCGCAGCCAGCTCGCGCGGGAGAAGAACGGTCAGCCGATCTGTCGCGACTGCGACTGAGAGGCGTCGGCCGTGGCTGGCTCGACACCGTTCCGGAAGCGACGCTTCCGGAAGTCTGGTGAACCGGCGGAGACGCAGGTGGCGCCCACGGACCCGGGAACGGGTCCCGCAGCCCCCGGCGGCTCCGCCCTTGAGGCGACAGCCGTGACCGCCGACACCGCACCCGCGGTGCCGTCGGACACCGAGACCGACGAGGGAGCCCGGCACAGGTCCGGGGCTCGTCGGCTGAAATCCGTCAGGGACGGTGTACGCAAGGGCGGCGAAGGCGTCAGGGACGTCGTCCTGTACATCACCGACCGGATCATCGAGAACGCTCCGCGCGTTCCGGTTCGGGACCTCGCGACCCTGCGCGCGCAGTTCCCGGGCCTCGGCCCCGATCAGCTGGCCGACAAGCTGATCAGCGGCGCCGCCAACGCCACCTCCACGGTGGGCGCCGGCATCGGCGCCGCCGCCATGCTGCCCGTCCCGCCCGCCATGCCGGCCGAACTGGCCGCCGAGATCACGGGCGTCGCGGCGATCGAGATCAAGCTCATCGCCGAACTCCACGAGGTCTACGGGCTGCGACCGCCCGGCACCCTCAAGCAGCGCAGCGTCGCCTACCTCACCTCGTGGACCGAGGAGCGCGGGGTCGACCTGACCAAGCCGACCACGCTCAACGCGGCGCTCGGCGGCCAGATGAAGCGAGAACTGCGCCAGCAGATCATGAAGCGGATGTTCCGCAACCTGCCGAACCTGATGCCGTTCATGGTCGGCGCGGCCGTGGGCGCGGTCATGAACCGCCGCGACACCCGCAAAGTCGCCGAGAAGGTCCGTACGGACCTGCGCCGCCGCGCCGTGGCCTGGGACGCCCTGCCCGACCTCCCGCCCCTGGAGCGCCCCGCGCAGCCCCTTCCCGAGGCCACCAGGGCCGCACTGGAGGCCGCGGAACCGGAGGACTGAGCCTCCGGAGCGCACCCGGGGCCCGCGACCCCGGGCCGGCGCCCGCGCGACCCGGTCCGGGCCGGCGCTAGCCCTTGGCCGCGCGGATCGCCGAGGCCAGTGCCTCCGGCTCGCGGGTCGAGACGTAGACGTACGGGGTCGGGTCCTGCGGGTCGGTCACCGCGACCCGCACCGCCGTCGGCACGTAGCTGCGCATCAGCATGAAGGCGCGGGTGTCGGCCTTGTACGTGCGCCAGGCCCGCGACTCCTCCGGGTCCAGCACCTCGGGCTCGCCCAGCGCCGCCACCGGGATGCGGGCCTCTCCGGCGGCCAGCGCACCGTTCACCACGCGCACGCGCGCGGAGCCGTACGAGCTCACCAGCAGCCCGGCCAGCGCGGTGCCCCCGACCAGCCCCGCCAGCAGCGGAAGCGTGCCCAGCGGCAGCAGCATCAGCGCGCAGGCCAGTCCGATCAGTACGGCCATGCCCCACCAGGTGCGGGGGGCGGTCAGGCGTTCGTCGTGGTGCGCGGGGGAGGGCTGCATGCGGCCAAGCCTGCCACGAGGCGACCGGCGGGTAGCGGCGCGGGTAAGGTCTGCGGCTGTGAGTGGACGAAACACAGCGTTGACGCCCCCGGCCGACGCCGCCGCACCGGTCCGGCACCCCGACGCCCCGGCGCCCGGCGAGCTCCTCGGGGCGCACTACGAGCACTGCTTCGGCTGCGGCGGGGGCCAGCCGCACGGGCTGCACCTGGAGGCCCGGGCGGGCGAGGGCGTGCGCGTCACCGCCGAGTTCACCGTCAGGTCCGCGCACCAGGGCGCTCCCGGCCTCGCGCACGGCGGGGTGCTGGCCACCGCGCTCGACGAGACGCTGGGCTCGCTGAACTGGCTGCTGCGGGTCATCGCCGTGACCGGCCGGCTGGAGACGGACTTCCTACGGCCCGTGCCCGTGGGCACGGTGCTGTACCTGGAGGCCGAGGTCACCGCCGTCGCCGGGCGGAAGATCTACTCCACCGCCGTCGGGCGGATAGGCGGCCCGCAGGGCCCGGTCGCCGTGCGCGCCGACGCCCTCTTCATCGAGGTGAAGGTCGAGCACTTCACCGACAACGGACGGCCCGAGGAGATCCGGGCGGCGATGGCCGACCCGGACCAGGTCAGGCGCGCACGCGCCTTCGAGGTGAACCCCTGATGTCCCAGAGCGACCACGCGCCCCGCCATCCGGTCGACGTGCTGATCCGGCGCGTCGACCCCGAGGTGCCGCTGCCCGCCTACGGCCACCCCGGCGACGCCGGCTGCGACCTGGTGACCACCGCGGCCGCCGAGCTCGCTCCCGGCGAGCGGACCGTACTGCCCACCGGGGTCTCGATCGCCCTGCCCGACGGGTACGCGGCCTTCGTGCACCCGCGGTCGGGCCTGGCCGCCCGCTGCGGGCTCGCGCTCGTGAATGCCCCGGGGACGGTGGATGCCGGGTACCGTGGGGAGATCAAGGTGATCGTGGTCAATCTCGACCCTCGCGAGAGCGTCCGGTTCGAGCGTTTCGACCGCATTGCCCAGCTGGTTGTCCAGCGGGTCGAGAAGGTGCGCTTCCACGAGGTGGCGGAACTTCCCGGCTCGGCCCGGGCCGAGGGGGGTTTCGGCTCCACCGGCGGTCATGCGGCCGTGGCCGGATCCGGCACTGGTCAGCAGGGTGGGAATGGCTACGCTTCGGTCGTTACCGACCGGGAAGGACAGTGACGTGTTCGGACGTCGCAAGAAGAACGACTCCGCCCAGGACGGCGGCGCGGCCGAGCAGGTCGTCGACGCCACGGGCGCCGATGAGCGTGACGACGCCGACGAGCAGGACGGCGCCGCCAAGCCGCGCCGGATGAACCTGCCCCCGGCCCCCCGGCCGGACGGCCCCTGGGACGCCACCGAGGTCCTCGGGGACCCGGCCGACGGCCGGGTCGACCTGGGCGGCATCCTCGTGCCCGGTGTCGAGGGCATGGAGCTGCGCGTCGAGGTCGCCGGTGACGCGATCGTCGCCGCGACCGTGGTGCTGAACGACAGCGCCGTACAGCTGCAGGCCTTCGCCGCACCGAAGAAGGAAGGCATCTGGGGCGAGGTCCGCGACGAGATCGCCTCGGGCATCACCCAGCAGGGCGGCATCATCGACGAGGCCGAGGGCCCGCTGGGCTGGGAGCTGCGCGCCCAGGTCCCGGTGGCCCTCCCGGACGGGCAGACCGGCGCCCAGCTGGTCCGCTTCGTCGGCGTCGACGGTCCGCGCTGGTTCCTGCGCGGTGTCATCTCCGGCCAGGGCGCGGTGCGCCCCGAGTCGGCCGGCGTGCTGGAGCAGATCTTCCGGGACACGGTCGTCGTGCGCGGTGAGGGCCCGATGGCCCCCCGCGACCCGATCGTCCTGAAGCTGCCGAACGACGCCCAGATGGTGCCGGACGGCGTCCAGACGGAGGAGCAGGAAGGCTCCCGCTTCGGCGGCGGCATGGGCCAGCTGGAGCGCGGACCGGAGATCACCGAGGTCCGCTGACCTGCGCCGACACCACTCGAAGCCGGTGGGCCGCCCTCCCCCTGGAGGGCGGCCCACCGGCTTTCGCACGCGCGCCGCGCGGCGGCGTCAGGGATGCGTCAGGGATCGGTCGCGCACCCCGCATCGGTACGTGAACTGCGCGGACGTCCCCGAGAATGGGCGCATGGGACGCGGCAAGCTCAGGATCTATCTCGGCGCGGCGCCCGGTGTGGGCAAGACCTACGCGATGCTCTCCGAGGGCCACCGCAGGGTCGAACGGGGCGGCGACATCGTCGTCGGCTTCGTCGAGCACCACGGCCGGCCGCGTACCGAGGTGATGCTCCACGGCCTCGAAGAGGTGCCCCGGCGCACGCTGGTCCACCGCGGCGCGGCCTTCACCGAGATGGACGTGGACGCGCTCCTGGCCCGCGCCCCGGCCGTCGCCCTCGTCGACGAGCTCGCGCACACCAACGTCCCCGGCTCGCGCAACGCCAAGCGCTGGCAGGACGTGGAGGAGCTGCTGCGGGCCGGCATCGACGTCGTGTCCACGGTGAACATCCAGCACCTGGAGTCCCTCGGGGACGTGGTCGAGTCGATCACCGGGGTCCGGCAGCGGGAGACCGTGCCGGACGAGGTGGTGCGCCGGGCCGACCAGGTCGAACTGGTCGACATGTCGCCGCAGGCCCTGCGCCGCCGGATGGCCCACGGCAACATCTACCGGCCGGACAAGGTCGACGCGGCCCTGTCCAACTACTTCCGCCCCGGCAACCTCACCGCGCTGCGCGAACTCGCCCTCCTGTGGGTCGCCGACCGGGCCGACGAATACCTCCAGCAGTACCGCGGCGAGCACGACATCCGTTCGACCTGGCAGGCCCGCGAGCGCATCGTCGTCGGGCTGACCGGCGGGCCGGAGGGGCGCACGCTCATCCGGCGGGCCTCCCGGATGGCGGCCAAGGGCTCGGGCAGCGAGATCCTCGCCGTCTACATCGCGCGCAGCGACGGCCTCACCGCCGCCTCGCCCAAGGAGCTCGCGGTCCAGCGGACCCTCGTCGAAGACCTGGGCGGAACGTTCCACCACGTCATAGGCGACGACATCCCCGACGCGCTGCTCGCGTTCGCCCGGGGCGTCAACGCCACCCAGATCGTGCTCGGCTCCAGCCGCCGACCCTCCTGGCAGTACGTCTTCGGGCCGGGCGTCGGCGCGAGCGTGGCCCGGGACTCGGGGCCCGACCTCGACGTGCACATCGTCACGCACGAGGAGGTCGCCAAGGGGCGCGGCCTGCCCGTGGTCCGCTCCGCGGCCCGCCTCGGGCGGCCCAGGATCGTGGCCGGCTGGGTGGTCGGGGTCGGTTTCCCCGTCCTGCTGTGCCTGCTGCTGACCCACATCGACGCGGACCCCGGCCTCGCCAACGACATGCTGCTGTTCCTGGCGCTGACCGTCGCGGCCGCGCTGCTGGGCGGGCTGTGGCCGGCGCTGGCCTCGGCCGCCTTCGGCTCGCTGCTGCTGAACTACTTCTTCGCCGCGCCGCTGCACCGGTTCACCGTCTCCGACCCCCGCAACATCATGGCCATCGCCGTGTTCTTCGGCGTCGCCGTCTCGGTGGCCTCGGTGGTGGACCTGGCCGCCCGGCGCACCCACCAGGCCGCCCGGCTGCGCGCCGAGTCCGAGATCCTCTCCTTCCTGGCCGGCAGCGTGCTGCGCGGGGAGACCACCCTGGACGCGCTGCTGGAGCGGGTGCGCGAGACCTTCGCCATGGAGTCCGTGGCGCTCCTGGAGCGGGAGAGCGACGTCGAGCCCTGGAACCGGGCCGGGAGCGTCGGTCCCCGCCCGGTGGACCGGCCCGAGGACGCGGACGTGGACATGCCGATCGGGGACCACATGGCCCTGGCCCTGTCCGGCCGGGTGCTGCCCGCCGAGGACCGCCGGGTGCTCGGCGCCTTCGCCGCCCAGGCCGCCGTGGTGCTGGACCGGCAGCGACTGGTCGGCGAGGCCGAGGAGGCCCGCAGGATGGCGGAGGGCAACCGGATCCGGACCGCGCTGCTGGCCGCCGTGAGCCACGACCTGCGCACCCCGCTGGCCTCCATCAAGGCCTCCGTCACCTCCCTGCGCTCGGACGACGTGGAGTGGTCCGAGGAGGACCGGGCCGAGCTCCTCGAAGGCATCGAGGCCGGCGCCGACCGGCTCGACCACCTGGTGGGCAACCTGCTCGACATGTCCCGGCTCCAGACCGGCACCGTCACCCCGCTGATCCGCGCGATCGACCTCGACGAGGTGGTCCCGATGGCGCTGGGCGGCGTACCGGAGGACAGCGTGCTGCTGGACGTGCCCGAGTCGCTGCCGATGGTCGCGGTCGATCCGGGGCTGCTGGAGCGGGCCGTGGCCAACGTGGTCGAGAACGCCGTCAAGTACAGCCCGGGCGGAGAACCGGTGCTGGTGGCCGCGAGCACCCTCGGCAGCCGGGTCGAGGTGCGCGTCGTCGACCGCGGGCCGGGCGTGCCCGACGAGGCCAAGGACCGCATCTTCGCGCCCTTCCAGCGGCACGGCGACGCCCCGCGCGGAGCCGGCGTGGGCCTCGGGCTCGCGGTCGCCCGCGGCTTCGCCGAGGCCATGGACGGCACCCTGACCGCCGAGGACACCCCCGGCGGCGGCCTGACCATGGTCCTCACCCTGCGCACGGCGGCCCCCGGCGGGAGCGCCGAGCGGATGCTGATGGACGCCGAAGGACACAGCAGCGCCACCCGTACCGGCCCCGGTACGGACATAGTGGAACGCGATCACGACCGTGATCGGACACGACAGAAGGCAGGACCCCAATGACCCGGGTGCTCGTGGTGGAAGACGAGCCGCAGATCGTCCGAGCCCTCGTGATCAATCTGAAGGCGCGCAAGTACGAGGTCGACGCCGCCGCGGACGGGGCCACCGCCCTGGAGCTCGCGGCGGCCCGCCACCCCGACGTGGTCGTCCTCGACCTCGGGCTGCCCGACATGGACGGGGTGGAGGTGATCAAGGGCCTGCGCGGCTGGACCCGCGTGCCGATCCTGGTCCTGTCCGCCCGGCACAGCTCCGACGAGAAGGTGGAGGCCCTCGACGCGGGCGCCGACGACTACGTGACCAAGCCCTTCGGCATGGACGAGCTGCTGGCCCGGCTGCGCGCCGCCGTCCGCCGGGCCGAGCCGGCCGCCGGCACCGGCGAGGACGAGGTGCTCGTCGAGACGGAGGGCTTCACGGTGGACCTGGCGGCCAAGAAGGCGGTGCGCGAGGGCCGCGACGTCCGCCTCACGCCGACCGAATGGCACCTCCTGGAGGTGCTGGTGCGCAACACGGGCCGGCTCGTCAGCCAGAAGCAGCTGCTGCAGGAGGTCTGGGGGCCCTCGTACGGCACGGAGACCAACTACCTGCGGGTGTACATGGCGCAGCTGCGCCGCAAGCTGGAGGCGGATCCCTCGCACCCGCGGCACTTCATCACCGAACCGGGCATGGGCTACCGCTTCGAGAGGTAGACGGCGCGCCGGTACGCTTCCTGTATGAGTGCTGAACCGCGTCCCGTGAAGCCCGTGAAGCCGGTCAGGCCGTCGGGCCGGTTCCGCCGGATGATAGAGCGGCTGTCGACCTCGCAGGAGGAGCTGCATTCGGCGGAGCTGCAGGAGGACGCAGAAGCCGCGGGCTGCCTGCGGATCTGCGACTGCGACGACCGCCAGATAGTCAAGGTGACCGGTACCTTGCGTACGGTCACCCTGCGTCCCCGGGCCGGCGTACCCGCGCTGGAGGCCGAGCTGTTCGACGGCTCGGCTCCGCTGGACGTGGTCTGGCTCGGGCGTCGCTCGATCGTGGGAATCGAGCCCGGCCGCCGCATGATCGCCTCCGGACGCATTTCCATGTCCCATGGCCGCCGGGTGCTCTTCAACCCGAAGTACGAACTCCGACCGCTCGGACAGGAGCAGTAACCGGTGACGTCACTCGACAAACCGACCACCCCAGAGCCCGGCACCCCCCCGCCCCCTTCCGAGGACCAGAAGGCGGTGACGCAGGCGGCGCTCTTCGACGCCTTCGGGGGCATCCGGGGCACCGTGGAGACGATGCTCCCCGGGCTGCTCTTCGTGATGATCTACACGATCAACAAGGACGTGAAGCTCTCCGCCATCGCGGCGGGCGCGGTCGCGGTCCTGCTGGTGATCGTCCGGCTGCTGCGCAAGGACACGGTGAAGCACGCCTTCAGCGGCGTCTTCGGCGTGGGCGTCGGCGTGGCCTTCGCGCTCTTCACCGGCAGCGCGAAGGGCTTCTACCTGCCGGGCATGATCTACGGCGTCGGCCTGGGCGCGGCCTTCACGATCTCGGCGCTGGTGGGCTTCCCGCTGCTGGGCGTGATCCTGGGCCCGGTCTTCAAGGAGAACCTCTCCTGGCGGACCCGCAACCCCGGCCGCAAGAAGGCGTACACCAAGGCCAGCCTGGCGTGGGGGCTGATCTTCCTGGCCAAGTACGCGATCCTCTTCCCGCTGTACTGGTGGGGGGACGCGACCCAGCTCGGCTGGGTGCTGATCGCGCTGAAGCTGCCGCCGATGGTGCTCGCCGTCTACTTCACCTGGATGTTCCTCGCGAAGGCCCCGCCGCCGATCGACGTGATCGCGGAGTGGGAGGCCGAGGAGCAGGCCGAGAAGGAGGCCAAGGCCGCGGCCAAGGCGGCCAAGGCGGCGCGGGCCGCCACGAAGGAACCGGGCGTCTGACGCCGGATCCCCGACCCGTCCGTCCGTGTCCCGGACCCCGGCTGCGGCTCCGGGCCGGGCGCGGGAGGGGCGGGCAGGGCGAAGGGGGCGGGGGGACCGGTCGGTCCCCCCGCCCCCTTCGGCGTACGGCGCAACGGGTTCGGCGTACGGACGGGGCCCGCGGCTACGGGCGGCGGGCCTGGAGGAGGACCTCCAACTGCTCCTCACGGGCCTGGGCGGCCACGAAGAGCAGCTCGTCGCCCGGCTCCAGCGTCTCCTCGCCGTGCGGGGTGAGGACCCGGTTGCCCCGGATGATCGTGACCAGCGAGGTGTCCTCGGGCCAGGAGATCTCGCTGATCTGGGTGCCGGCGACGGAGGAGTCGGACGGCAGGGTCAGCTCGACGAGGTTGGCGTCGCCGTGGCTGAAGCGCAGCAGCCGCACCAGGTCGCCGACGCTGACGGCCTCCTCGACCAGGGCCGACATCAGACGGGGAGTGGAGACGGCGACGTCGACGCCCCAGGACTCGTTGAAGAGCCACTCGTTCTTCGGGTTGTTGACGCGGGCCACCACCCGCGGCACCCCGTACTCGGTCTTGGCCAGCAGGGAGACGACCAGGTTGACCTTGTCGTCACCGGTCGCCGCGATGACCACGTTGCAGCGCTGGAGCGCCGCCTCGTCCAGCGAGGTGATCTCGCAGGCGTCGGCCAGCAGCCACTCGGCCTGCGGGACCCGCTCCACCGAGATGGCGGTCGGGGCCTTGTCGACGAGGAGCACCTCGTGGCCGTTCTCCAGCAGCTCTCCCGCGATGGAGCGGCCCACCGCGCCGGCTCCGGCGATCGCGACCCTCATGCGTGTGCCTCCTCGGGTCCTTCGGCGAACGCCGCCTCGACCTTGCCGATCTCGTCCGTGCGCATCATCACGTGGACGAGGTCGCCTTCCTGGAGCACCGTCGCGGACGTGGGCAGCATCGCCTCGCCCAGACGGGTGAGGAAGGCGACGCGGACGCCGGTCTCCTCCTGGAGCTTGCTGACCTTGTGGCCGATCCAGGCGGCCGAGGTGTGCACCTCGGCGAGCTGCACACCGCCGCTCGGGTCGCGCCACAGCGGTTCCGCGCCCGACGGCAACAGCCGGCGGAGCATCTGGTCGGCGGTCCACCGCACGGTCGCGACGGTGGGGATGCCCAGGCGCTGGTAGACCTCGGCGCGCTTGGGGTCGTAGATCCGGGCCGCGACGTTCTCCACCCCGAACATCTCCCGGGCCACGCGGGCCGCGATGATGTTGGAATTGTCACCGCTGCTGACGGCCGCGAAAGCGCCCGCGTCCTCGATCCCGGCCTCCCTCAGGGTGTCCTGGTCGAAGCCGACCCCGGTCACGCGGCGGCCGCCGAAGCCGGCGCCCAGCCGGCGGAATGCGGTGGGGTCCTGGTCGACCACGGCGACCGTATGCCCCTGCTGTTCCAGGGTCTGCGCGAGGGCGGAGCCCACTCTTCCGCAGCCCATGATGACGATGTGCACGGCCGTCCTTCCGGCTGTCAGCGACTCGCTGGTTCCCAGCCTCATTGCATGCTCTGGCTTAACAGGGTCTCAGACCACGGCCCAAGCTACACACGGGCGGTCGGGGGCGGGGTGTCTTGCGGTGCAGCGGGGGAGGAATTGCGGCGGGATCGGGGTAAGAGGGGGTGGGGGTTCGTCAGCCTGATTTCGAACGCTTACGATCCTCTCCGTGTCCAAACTGACCGACGTGCCCAAACGGATCCTGATCGGCCGGGCGCTACGCAGCGACCGCCTGGGAGAAACACTCCTCCCCAAGCGGATCGCCCTACCCGTGTTCGCGTCCGACCCGCTCTCCTCCGTGGCCTACGCCCCGGGCGAGGTCCTGCTGGTCCTGTCGATCGCGGGTGTTTCCGCGTACCACTTCAGCCCGTGGATCGCCGCGGCGGTCGTCGTGCTGATGTTCACCGTGGTGGCCTCCTACCGGCAGAACGTCCACGCCTACCCCAGCGGCGGCGGTGACTACGAGGTCGCCAACACCAACCTCGGGCCCAAGGCCGGCCTCACCGTCGCGAGCGCCCTGCTCGTCGACTACGTCCTGACCGTCGCCGTCTCCATCTCCTCCGGAGTCGAGAACCTCGGCTCCGCGGTGCATTTCGTCATCGAGCACAAGGTGCTCTCGGCGATGATCATGATTTTGCTGCTCACGCTGATGAATCTGCGCGGCGTGAAGGAATCCGGGAACCTCTTCGCGATCCCGACGTACGTCTTCGTCGGCGCGGTTTTCGTCATGATCGCCTGGGGTGCGTTCAAGGGCATCGTGCTCGACGACACCATGAAGGCTCCGACCGCGGATCTGGAGATCAAACCCGAACACCAGGGGATCGCCGGATTCGCACTCGTCTTCCTGCTGCTGAGAGCCTTTTCCTCCGGCTGTGCGGCCCTGACCGGCGTCGAGGCCATCAGCAACGGCGTCCCCGCCTTCCGCAAACCCAAGAGCAAGAACGCGGCCACCACCCTCGCCCTCATGGGCGGTCTGGCCGTCACCATGTTCTGCGGGATCATCGGCCTGGCGCTCGCCACCGACGTCAAGATGGCCGAGAGCCCCGCCACCGACCTGCTCCAGGACGGCACCCCCGTCGGCTCCGGATACGTACAGCACCCGGTGATCTCGCAGGTCGCCGAAGCCGTCTTCGGCGACGGAAGCTTCCTCTTCATCGTCCTGGCCGCGGCCACCGCGCTGGTCCTCTTCCTGGCCGCCAACACCGCGTACAACGGCTTCCCGCTGCTCGGCTCGATCCTCGCCCAGGACCGCTACCTGCCGCGCCAGCTGCACACCCGCGGCGACCGGCTCGCCTTCTCCAACGGCATCGTGCTCCTGGCCGGCGCCGCCATGCTGCTCGTGTGGCTCTACGACGCCGACTCGACGAAGCTGATCCAGCTCTACATCGTCGGTGTCTTCGTCTCCTTCACGCTGAGCCAGATCGGCATGGTCCGGCACTGGAACCGGCACCTGAAGTCGGAGCGCGACGTCGCCGTCCGCCGCCGGATGCACCGCTCCCGGGCCATCAACACCTTCGGCGCCTTCTTCACCGGCATGGTCCTGGTCGTCGTCCTCGCGACCAAGTTCACGCACGGCGCCTGGGTGGCCCTCCTCGGCATGGTGATCTTCTACGGGACCATGACCGCGATCCGCAAGCACTACGACCGCGTCGCCCACGAGATCGCGGCCGCCGAAGGCCCCAGCGACGACAGCGTGCGGCCCTCGCGGGTGCACTCCATCGTGCTGGTCTCCAAGGTCCACAAGCCCACCCTGCGCGCCCTGGCCTTCGCCAAGCTGACCCGCTCGGACACCCTGGAAGCGCTCAGCATCAGCGTCGACCCGGCCGAGACCAAGGCGCTGCGCGCGGACTGGGAACAGCGCGGGATCAACGTCCCGCTCAAGATCCTCGACTCCCCGTACCGGGAGATCACCCGCCCGGTCGTCGAGTACGTGAAGGGGCTGCGCAGCGAGAACCCGCGCGACGCCGTCAGCGTGTACATCCCCGAGTACGTCGTCGGCCGCTGGTACGAGCACCTCCTGCACAACCAGAGCGCGCTGCGGCTCAAGGGCCGGCTGCTGTTCACCCCCGGTGTGATGGTCACCTCGGTGCCCTACCAGCTGGAGTCCTCGGAGCTCGCGAAGCGCCGGGCCAAGAAGCGCCAGGAGTGGAGCCCGCCCGGCGCCGTCCGCCGAGGCCCGGTGGACACGCCGCGGCCGCCGAAGGACCCGGCGGCGAAGTAGGGCCGCGGGGCGGGGCAGGGGTGGCGAACGGTCGGACGGGATCCACGTAAACTGGTGGGTCGGTCGTCCGGCCGTTCCCGTTTATTTTTTGGAGTCTCCCCACCATGACCGAGCAGATCGAGAAGCAGTCACTGGTCGGGGAGGAGTACGAGGTCGAGGTCGGCCCCGTCGCGCACGGCGGCCACTGCATCGCCCGGACCGCCGAGGGCCGGGTCCTCTTCGTCCGCCACACCCTGCCGGGCGAGAAGGTCGTCGCCAAGGTCACCGAGGGCGACACCGACTCCCGCTTCCTGCGCGCCGACGCGATCACCGTGCTCGACGCCTCCAAGGACCGCGTCGCCGCCCCGTGCCCGTACGCCGGCCCCGGCAAGTGCGGCGGCTGCGACTGGCAGCACGCCAAGCCCGGCGCCCAGCGCCGGCTCAAGGGCGAGGTCGTCGCCGAGCAGCTCAAGCGGCTCGCCGGACTGACCCCCGAGGAGGCCGGCTGGGACGGCACGGTCATGCCGGCCGAGGGCGACAAGCTGCCGGCCGGCGAGGTCCCGCAGTGGCGCACCCGCGTGCAGTTCGCGATCGACGAGGACGGCAACGCCGGCCTGCGCCGGCACCGCTCGCACGACATCGAGCTGATCGACCACTGCATGATCGCGGCGCCGGGCGTCAGCGAGCTGGGCATCGAGAAGCAGGACTGGCCCCAGATGGCCACGGTCGAGGCCATCGCGGCCACCGGCTCCCAGGACCGCCAGGTCGTCCTCACCCCCCGCCCCGGCGGCCGCCTCCCCCTGGTGGAGCTGGACAAGCCGGTGTCGGTGCTGCGGGTCGAGGAGAAGGACGGCGGGGTCCACCGGGTCCACGGCCGCCCCTTCGTACGGGAGCGGGCGGACGGCCGTACGTACCGCGTGGGCATGGGCGGCTTCTGGCAGGTCCACCCCCAGGCCGCGGACACCCTGATCAAGGCGGTCATGCAGGGCCTGATGCCGCGCAAGGGCGAGATGGCCCTCGACCTGTACTGCGGGGTCGGCATCTTCGCGGGCGCGCTGGCGGAACGGCTCGGCGAGACGGGCGCGGTGCTCGGCATCGAGTCCACGAAGCGCGCGGTCGAGGACGCCCGGCACAACCTGGCCGACTTCCCCCGGGTCCGGATCGAGCAGGGCAAGGTCGAGCAGATCCTCCCGAAGACCGGCATCACCGAGTGCGACCTGGTGGTCCTGGACCCGCCCCGCGCGGGCGCGGGCAAGCAGACGGTCCGCCACATCGCGGGCCTCTCGGCGCGCCGCATCGCCTACGTGGCCTGCGACCCGGCGGCCCTGGCCCGCGACCTGGGCTACTTCAAGGAGAACGGCTACAAGGTCCGCACGCTGCGCGTCTTCGACCTGTTCCCGATGACCCACCACGTGGAGTGCGTGGCGATCCTTGAGCGGGTCGTGAAGGACGCCTGAGCCGGGCTCGATTGGCGGGGTGCGGGGCTCGGGTCGGGCCGGCCCCGCTTCCGGCCGGCCTGCTTCTGTACTGCCCGGCGACGTGGCGGCGGTCGTTCCGGGGGCGGGCGGTGTCCCGGTCGGCTTTCCGCGGTCAGACGGGCAGGCCCGTGGGTTCCTTGATGCGCTTCATGATGATCTGGGAGTTGACCTCGGTGACCCCGGTGAGGGCCGTGAGCTTCTCGATCCACAGGCGTTCGTATGCGCGCAGGTCCGCCACCGCGATGCGGAGCAGGCAGCCGGGGCTGCCGAAGAGGCGGTAGGCCTCGATGACGTCGGGGATCTCCTGGAGGGCCGCCTCGAAGGTTTCGACCGCCTCGCGGTCGCGGCGGACCTCGACCGAGACCAGGACCTCGAAGCCGCGGCCCACCGCCTCCGGGTCGATCACGGCGTGGTAGCCCTGGATCACCCCGTCCTGTTCGAGCTGGCGGACCCGGCGCATGCAGGGGGAGGGGGTCAGGCCCACGCGCTGGGCGAGCTCCTGGTTGCTGAGTCGGCCGTCGGCCTGGAGCTCGCGCAAGATATCTCTGTCAATGGCGTCCATCGCGCAATTATTACGTACCCAATGTGACAGGTGCGGTCAGATTGGCAATCGCATTGCGCGTAGATCTCTCTATCATTGCCGACTGTCGTCTGCGCGTACGAGACTGAGGGAAGGGCCACGGCCATGGGACGGATCGTCGTCATCAGCACCGGCGGGACCATAGCCAGCCGCTGGCAGGGCTCCGGATTCGCCGCGGACGCCGACGGCAGCGAGGTCGTCGCCACCGCACCGCTGCCCGAGGGCATCACCGTCGAGCTGGTCGACCTGTTCAGCGTGAACAGCCCGCGGCTCACCACCGCCCACCAGCTGACCCTGCTGCGCACCGTGCACGAGGTGCTCGCCGACCCCGGGGTGGACGGCATCGTCGTCACCCACGGCACCGACACCCTGGAGGAGTCGGCGTTCCTCGTCGACCTCCACCACCACGACGAGCGGCCGGTGGTGTTCACCGGGTCGCAGCTGCCGATGGGGAGCGAGGACGGGGACGGGCCCGGGAACCTGTACGACGCCCTGCTGACCGCGTCGACCGCGCGCGGGCTGGGGGTGCTGATCGTGTTCGCGGGCCGGGTGCACGCCGCCCGCGGGACGGTGAAGACGCAGGCCGTGGCCCTGGACGCGTTCGCCGACCCGTCGCGGGAACCGCTCGGCAAGGTCGGCTTCGGCAAGGTCGTGGTGCTGCGCGGGCAGCAGCGGCCCGAGAGCCTGCCGCTGCCCGCGATGCCCGAGGTGCCGCCGCGGGTCGACATGGTGATGCACCACGCCGACGGCGACCCGGTCCTGCTGAACGCCGCCGTGGCGGCGGGCGCGAGCGGCATCGTGCTGGTCGGCACGGGGGCCGGGAACGCGACCCCGGAGATCGTGGACGCCGTGCGGGCCGCCGTCGCGAACGGGGTGCTCGTCGCGCTCACCACGCGGGTCGCTGCCGGGCCGGTCACCGAGATCTACACGCACGGCGGAGCCGTGGACCTGGTCGCGGCCGGGGCCGTGCCGGCCGGGACGCTGCGGGCCGGGCAGACGCGGATCGCGGTGCTGTCGGCGTTGCTGGGCAGTGCCGACGGGGGGCGGCGCGTCGGACTGCTGCGGCAGGCGCTGGGGGCCGACGGAGCGGTCCTCGTCGGGGCCTAGCCCCACCACCCCCGCCCCACCACCCCCGCCCCACCACTCCCGCCCCGGCGCCGTTGCCGTCAGGGGCGGGTGAACGCGGACAGGATGGTGTCCGCCGCCGAGGTGGGGGTCAGGGTGCCTGCCCGGACCGCCGCTTCCAGGGCCGGGGCCAGTTCGCGTACGGCCGGGTTCGCGCGCAGGCGTTCCAGGAGGGCGTCGCGGACCATGGACCAGGTCCACTCCACCTGCTGGGCCGCCCGCTTCGCCGCCAGCCGGCCCCCCGCCTCCAGCAGCGTCCGGTGCTGCTCCAGCCGGTTCCACACCTCGTCCAGGCCCGCCGACTCCCGGGCGCTGCACGTCAGCACCGGCGGGGTCCACGCCGCGTCGGCCGGGTGCATCAGGCGCAGCGCGCCCGACAGTTCGCGGGCGGCGGCCTTGGCGTCGCGTTCGTGCGGGCCGTCGGCCTTGTTGACCGCCAGGACGTCCGCCAGCTCCAGGACGCCCTTCTTGATGCCCTGGAGCTGATCGCCCGTCCGGGCCAGCGAGAGCAGCAGGAAGGAGTCGACCATGCCGGCGACCGTGGTCTCCGACTGGCCCACCCCGACCGTCTCGACGAGGACCACGTCGTAGCCCGCCGCCTCCATCACGATCATCGATTCGCGGGTGGCCTTCGCGACGCCGCCCAGCGTCCCCGCCGAGGGCGACGGGCGGACGAACGCCGCCGGGTCCACGGCCAGCCGCTCCATCCGCGTCTTGTCACCGAGGATGGAGCCGCCCGTCCGGGTGGACGACGGGTCCACGGCCAGGACCGCGACCCGGTGGCCCAGTCCGGTCAGCATCGTGCCGAACGCGTCGATGAAGGTGGACTTCCCCACCCCCGGCACCCCGCTGATACCGATCCGCCGCGCCCGCCCCGCGTGCGGCAGCAGCTCCGTCAACAGGGACTGCGCCAAGGCCCGGTGCTCCGCCCGGGTGGACTCGACCAGGGTGATCGCGCGCGCCACGTACGCGCGCTTCCCGTCGAGCACGCCCTTGGCGTACGCGTCGATGTCGATCTTCGGCGGCATGGCCCCGGCCGCCTACAGCTCGTGGCCCAGGTCCGCGGCCAGCCGCGTCACCAGGTCGTGGGCGGCGTCCGGGATGACCGTGCCGGGCGGGAAGACGGCCGTCGCACCCATCTCCAGCAGCGTGGGCACGTCCGCGGGCGGGATGACCCCGCCCACGACGATCATGATGTCCTCGCGCCCCTCCTCCGCCAGCTGCTCGCGCAGCGCCGGTACGAGGGTCAGGTGGCCGGCCGCCAGCGACGAGACGCCCACGACGTGGACGTCCGCCTCGACGGCCTGGCGGGCCACCTCCGCCGGGGTCTGGAAGAGCGGGCCGACGTCCACGTCGAAGCCCAGGTCGGCGAAGGCCGTGGCGATCACCTTCTGTCCGCGGTCGTGGCCGTCCTGGCCCATCTTCGCGACGAGGATGCGCGGACGCCGGCCCTCCGCCTCCTCGAAGCGGTCCACGAGCGCGCGCGTGCGCTCCACGGACGGGGACGCGCCTGCTTCCATGCGGTACACACCCGAGATGGTACGGATCTGGCTCGCGTGCCGCCCGTACACCTTCTCCAGCGCGTCCGAGATCTCGCCCACGGTCGCCTTGGCGCGGGCCGCGTCCACCGCGAGCGCCAGCAGGTTGCCCTCGCCGCTGCCCGCCGCGTTCGTCAGCGCCCGCAGCGTGTCCTGCGTGTGCGCCTCGTCGCGCTCCTCGCGCAGCCGCCGCAGCTTGGCGATCTGCCGGCTGCGCACCGAGGAGTTGTCGACCTTCAGTACGTCGATCTCCTCGTCTGTGGCCACCCGGTACTTGTTCACGCCGATCACCGGCTGCCGCCCGGAGTCGATCCGCGCCTGGGTGCGGGCCGCGGCCTCCTCCACGCGCAGCTTGGGGATGCCCGCGTCGATGGCCTGCGCCATGCCGCCGGCCGCCTCGACCTCCTGGATGTGCTGCCAGGCCCGCCGGGCCAGGTCGTACGTCAGCTTCTCGACGTACGCGCTGCCGCCCCACGGGTCGATGGACCGGCAGGTGCCCGACTCCTGCTGGAGCAGCAGCTGCGTGTTGCGGGCGATGCGCGCCGAGAAGTCGGTGGGCAGGGCGAGGGCCTCGTCCAGGGCGTTGGTGTGCAGCGACTGGGTGTGCCCCTGGGTCGCGGCCATCGCCTCGATGCAGGTGCGCGTCACGTTGTTGAAGACGTCCTGCGCGGTCAGCGACCAGCCCGAGGTCTGCGAATGGGTGCGCAGCGAGAGCGACTTGGCGTTCTTCGGGTCGAACTGCCCCACCAGGCGCGCCCACAGCAGGCGGGCGGCGCGCAGCTTCGCGACCTCCATGAAGAAGTTCATGCCGATCGCCCAGAAGAACGACAGGCGCGGTGCGAACGCGTCCACGTCCAGCCCGACGGCCTGCCCGGCCCGCAGGTACTCCACGCCGTCGGCCAGCGTGTACGCCAGCTCCAGGTCGGCCGTGGCCCCGGCCTCCTGGATGTGGTAGCCGGAGATGGAGATCGAGTTGTACCGGGGCATCTTCTGCGAGGTGAAGGAGAAGATGTCGGAGATGATCCGCATCGAGGGCTTGGGCGGGTAGATGTAGGTGTTGCGGACCATGAACTCCTTGAGGATGTCGTTCTGGATGGTCCCGGCGAGCTTGTCGGGGGAGACGCCCTGCTCCTCCGCCGCCACGATGTAGAGGGCGAGGACGGGCAGCACCGCGCCGTTCATCGTCATCGACACCGACATCCGGTCGAGCGGGATCCCGTCGAACAGCTGCCGCATGTCGTAGATCGAGTCGATCGCCACGCCGGCCATGCCGACGTCGCCGGTCACGCGCGGGTGGTCGCTGTCGTAGCCGCGGTGCGTCGGCAGGTCGAAGGCGACCGACAGGCCCTTCTGGCCTGAGGCGAGGTTGCGCCGGTAGAAGGCGTTCGACTCCTCGGCCGTGGAGAAGCCGGCGTACTGGCGGATGGTCCAGGGCTGGTTGACGTACATCGTCGGGTACGGCCCGCGCAGGTACGGGGCCACGCCGGGATAGGTCCGCAGGAAGTCCAGGCCCTCCAGGTCCCGCCCGGTGTACAGCGGCTGCACGCCGATGCCCTCGGGGGTCTCCCACAGCAGGTCGGCCGGGGCGGTCCCGGTGGACTCCTTGACCGCGGCGCGCCACTGCTCCTCGGAGCCGGCCGAGGGGCCGGCGCCGTCCAGGGCGAGCTCGGAGAAATCGGGGATGCTGCTCACGACGTCACTCCCATCCGGTCGAGCACGCGGGACAGCACGGCGACCGCGTCGCAGCCGGCGAAGACGTACGCGTCCACCGCCTCCTCGGCGGTTCCCGGCTTCCCGGCGAGGAACACCGTCGTCGCGCCCGCCGCGCGCAGGGCGGCCGCCACCGCCGCCGCCTGCTCCGCGTACAGGGCGTCGCTGGAGCACAGCACGGCCGTACCGTCGGCGCCGCTGGCCGCGTACGCGGCCGCGGCCGTCTCGGCGGTCACCGACACCGGGTCGTGGACCGGCTCCACGCCGCCCGCCTGGAACAGGTTCGAGGCGAAGGTGGCGCGCGCCGTGTGCGCGGCCGCCGGGCCCAGCGCCGCCAGGAAGATCCGCGGCCGGGCCCCGGTGGCCGCCAGGTGTGCGTCGCTGCGGGCGCGCAGCACCTCGTACGCCTCGTCGCGCCGTACGCGCGGCAGGCCGCCGGAGGGTGCGGGGGGCGCGGGCTCGCGTACGACCGGCTTCTCCGACAGCAGCGGGAACTCGCTGACCCCGGTGATCGGTTCGCGGCGCTGCGCCAGCTTCCGGGACCGCTCCGCCCAGGTGGCGGCGAGGCGTTCGGCGACCAGGCCCGAGCGCAGGGCGGCGGCCTGGCCGCCCGCCTTCTCCACGGTCTGGAAGAACGCCCAGGCGGCGTGCGCCAGTTCGTCGGTGAGGCGCTCCACGTAGTAGGAGCCGCCGGCCGGGTCGATCACCCGGGCCAGGTGCGATTCCTCCACCAGGATGGTGGAGGTGTTGCGGGCGATGCGGCGCGCGAACGCGTCGGGCAGGCCCAGCGCGTGGTCGAAGGGCAGCACGGTCACCGCGTCCGCGCCGCCCACGCCCGCCGCCATGCAGGCGACGGTGGCGCGCAGCATGTTCACCCAGGGGTCGCGGCGGGTCGTCATCACCGGCGAGGTGACGACGTGCTGTCGCTGGGCGCCCGCCTCCGGGGCCCCCGAGGCCTCGGCGACGCGGGCCCACAGCCGGCGGGCCGCGCGCAGCTTCGCGATGGTGAGGAACTGGTCCGCGGTCGCGGCGTAGCGGAACTCCAGCTGGCCGAGGGCGGCTTCGGTGCTCAGCCCGCCCCCGGTGAGGGCGCGCAGGTACGCCACGCCGGTGGCCAGGGACAGGCCCAGCTCCTCGGCGGCCGAACCGCCGGCCTCGTGGTACGGCAGGGCGTCCACGGTCACCGCCCGGACCTGCGGGTACCCCTCGGCGGCGGTGCGCGCCAAGGCAACCGCGGCCGCCGTGTCGAGGGCCTCGCCGGTGCGGGCCTCGTGGCCCAGCGGGTCGGCGCCGAGCCGGGCGCGCACGTCCGCCGGGGCGGTGCCGCGCGCCGCGCAGAGCTCCAGGAACGCGGTGGCGGCGTCGGCGTGCTCCGCTCCGGCGTCCAGCGTGACCGGGGCGAGGTCGAGGTAGACCCCCTCCAGCGCGCGGGCGAGGCCGTCGACGGGCAGGCCGCCGCGGCCGAGGACGAGCCAGAGGGAGGTGACGCCGTTCTCCAGGTCGGCGAGGACGGCCTCGTTCACCCGTACGGGGTCGGTGCCGAGGTGACGCTGGCGCACGCCCCAGCCCCCGACGGCGTTGCCCTCGGCCCTGCCTCCCCGGACGAAGGGGGCGGAACCGGGGAAGCCGGTGTCGGGAGCCTTCTCGGGCGCGGTGTACAGCGGACGGGTGATGAGCCCGTCCTGGAGCGTGGTGGACAACGCGTCCTCCGCTGCCCCGCCGGAAACTTCCTTGCCCGACTTGCGCAGCACGCCTTCTACCAGGCGCTGCCACTGCTCATGCGTCGCGTCAGGGAATTCGGCGGCCAAGGAGAGCCCGTCATCAGGCAGGACCGTCATGGCTCGAATGCTAGGGGGGTGCCCGGGCAACGACCAGAACCACCGGATGTGATCTCCCCCTCTCAGGTGAGGGGGGAGGGGGCACGGAAGAGCGGATGGAAGCGTGGGCCCCGGTCGGGCCGGGTCGTCCGCGGTGGGCCGGCGCGGTTCACGGCCGTGGCGGGGGTGGTTCGCGGGTGCGTGGCCGGGGCGTTGCGGGGCTGTGAAATCAGGCCACTGGTTTCGGCCGTCCGGCGGAGGTGGATGGAGGGAAAATGCCTGGTCGCAGGGGGTGCGGGGGGTGTTAGGCGGGGCCGGCGGGAGGGGTTGACCGAGGGTGGGGGCGCTGACAGGCTCCCGACATGTCCGCGTTCGAGCACCTCGCCCCGCGGCTCCACACCCTCGGCAGCGGTAGCGCGCCGGGCGGGTGTCAGGGCCGTTGTCCGGCCCCGCGCCGGGTCTGAGCTCCGCCCGCTCCGTCCGTCCCGCGTGCCGCGCGCCCTTCCGCGGCCCGCACGCGCGGCCCACTCCTTCCGCTGCGGAAACATGCCGTAGCCCTGCCCGGGGAGCACCCATGGCCACCGCCACCCAGACCACCACCACCGTCACCCGGATCGGCGGCCGCATCGGCGCCGAGATCGGTGGCGTGCGGCTCGGCGGCGACCTGTCCGAGGGGACGGTCGCAGAGATCCGCGATGCCCTCCTCGCCCACAAGGTCGTCTTCCTCCGCGACCAGGGCCACCTCGACGAGGCCGCGCACGAGGCCTTCGCCCGGCTGCTCGGAGCGCCGGTCGCGCACCCCACCGTGCCGTCCGCCGACGGCCGTTACGCCCTCGGCATCGACTCGGAGCACGGTGCCCGCGCCAACCAGTGGCACACCGACGTCACCTTCGTCCCCGCCTACCCCGCCTTCTCCATCCTGCGGGCCGTCACCATACCGCCGTACGGCGGCAACACCCTGTGGGCCAACACCGCCACCGCCTACAGCCACCTCCCCGAGCCGCTGCGCGCCCTCGCCGACGGACTGCGGGCCGTGCACTCGAACGCCTACGACTACGCCGCCCTGCGGCCCGACGCCCCCGCGGAGGCCCTGGCCCAGTACCGCGAGGTCTTCACCTCGACCACCTTCCTCACCGAGCACCCGGTGGTCCGCGTCCACCCCGAGACCGGTGAACGCACCCTGCTCCTGGGCAACTTCGTCCAGCGCATCAGCGGCCTGACCGGCCGGGACTCGCGGATCCTCCAGGACCTCTTCCAGGCGCACGTCGAGAGCCCCGAGAACACCGTGCGCTGGCAGTGGCGGGCCGGCGACGTCGCGATCTGGGACAACCGCGCCACCCAGCACTACGGCGTGGACGACTCCGACGACCACGAGCGCACCCTGCGCCGCGTCACCGTCGACGGCGACGTCCCGGTCGGCCCCGACGGCCGGCCGTCCCGGCTGATCAGCCCCGAGACCGTTCCGGCCCCCGCCTTCGGCATCCCCTCCGGCGCCTCCACCGGCCCGGACGCCTGACCCCGGGCCCGTCGGCGGCCCCGTGCCGCCGGCCCGTGCGACCCGCACCCGCCCGGCCCGCCCTGTCCCACCCCGTACGACACCCGAGGACCCACCGTGCCCCAGCTGCTCGCCATCACCGGCAGTCCCTCCCTCAACTCCCGTACCGCCGTCGTCGCCGACCACGTGCTGCGCCGCCTCTCCCACGCCGGCTTCACGACCGCGCACCTCTCCGTCCGCGAGCTCCCCGCCGCCGACCTGCTCTCGGCCCGGCGCGGCGAGCCCGAGATCCGCCGTGCCCTGGAGGCGGTCGCCGAGGCCGACGGCCTCGTCATCGCGACCCCGGTCTACAAGGCCGCGTACTCCGGCCTGCTCAAGGCCTTCCTCGACCTGCTCCCGCAGGACGGACTGGCCGGCAAGACGGTGTTCCCCCTGGCCACCGGCGGCAGCCTCGCCCACGTCCTGACCATCGACTACGCGCTGCGACCCGTGCTCGCCGCCCTCGGCGCCGGGCACGTCACCGCCGGACGCTTCGTGCTGGACTCCTCCGTCGAGCGCGGCGCCGGCCCCGACCGGCTGCGGCCCGAGGCCGAGCTCGACCTCTTCCAGGCCGTCGACGAGTTCGCCGGCGCCCTGCGGGCCGCGCACGGCACCGCCGCGCTCAGCGCGGCCCCGTAACGGCCGGCCCCGGGGCGCCGCGGGCCCGCCTGGCGCCGGCCCCCGGCACCGGTTGACCCCGGCGGCCTTGACCCGGACGAGCACCTCGTCCGGCCCGACCTTGGGATCGGGGACGTCAACGAGCCTCAGACCGGCGGGAGTTCCGTTCGCGTCGTACGCAATGGCCTTCATGATCACGGTCAACGGGGCGCGTCGTGGGGCTATTTCCCGGCAGCCGCTCAGGCGGGCAGGGTGTTGCGGTGCGAACGCCGCCGCGCCGCGCTGAAGAGGGCCTGGATCTGGGCGCCGGACTGCTCGACGTGGTCGAGCGCCGAGGGGAAGGGCAGCCGTACGTCGCGGTGGCCGCGCCGCTCCTCCAGCCGCAGGGTGATCCCGTACCGGTCCAGGGCCACGGGCAGTGCGCGCAGGATACCGGTGGCGGGCAGCGGGTCGACCAGCCGCAGCAGCAGGGTGACCAGGTCGGGGTGGTCGTCGAGGAGGTGCGTGAGCATCCCGGCCTCGTACGGGGCGAGGGGGTCGGGGCAGGCGGCGTCGAGCTCGGCGAGGTCGATGGACGAGAAGCCCTCCGAGGTCTCCAGGATCGCCTGGCCGTACTCCATGCAGGTGCTGTCGCCGCTGCTCGCCTCGGCGTACGGGGTGAGCAGGCGGCCCAGGACGGCGACCCGGGCGCGCACCCGGTCGCGCGCGGGGGTCGGTGCGATGTCGGTGAACTCCAGCCGGATCGAGGGGCGTTCGTCGTCCAGGGCGGCGAGCGGGTTGCCCGCCGCCGGGGCGGCGGGGTGCAGGTGCAGCCGGCCCAGGACGTCGCTGTCGTCGAGGTGGCGCACCTCGGTCCGGAGGCCGTCGACGACCACGGTCATGGAGTGAGCGGCGGCCAGGACCGACCGCACCCGTTCGGCGTCGGTGGGCCGTGCGGCGGCGGGTGCGGGGTCGGCGGCCGGGGTGGCGGATGCACCGGACATGCGCATGCGGATCTCTCCATCGTCCCGAGTGGGTTAGGTATGCCTAACCTAACCTACAGCCCCCGCCGGGGACAGTGCGGCCGGTTCGTGTCGTTGTTGGGCTGAACGGGTGAAACGCGAGAGGATGGCGGGATGCACATGAAGCGCACGGCCGGGGCGGTCCGGTGAGCAGGTACGACGTCACCGACGAACAGTGGGAGGGGCTCGCGCAGGTGGTCCCCCTGCGCAGTCGCAACGAATGGCCCTCCCGGGTGGACCACCGCACGATCCCCACGGCGCCCGGGGCGTCGGCGGCGGAGCAGCGGCGCTTCGTGGTGATCCGGGTACAGATCTTCGCGGACGCGCGGGAGGTGGCGGAGTACCTGATCGCGCAGATCCCGGTGCTGCTCGACCTCACGGGGGCGGACGGCGAAGTGGCCAAGCGCATCCTGGACTTCAGCAGCGGCGTGGTCTTCGGACTGGGCAGCGGGATGCACCGGGTGGACCGGAACGTCTTCCTGCTGGCACCGGTCGGCACCGAGGTCGAGGGGATCGCGGCCGCGGCCGTCCCCCGATCGTAGGAAGGTCGCCACGACGGAACGGTTCGCCGGGTCCGGGTGGTGCCCGACGGCCCGTACCGTCCGCGCATGGACGCCACCCTGGACACCGCCCCGGGCTCCGCCCCGGCCGTGATCGACCCTGCACCCGTTGTCGCCTACCCCGTTGTCGCCGACCCCGTTGTCACCGAACCTGCCGTCACCGAACCTGTCCTGACCGAAGCCGTTGTCGCCGACCCCGTTGTGGCCGCCGCCACGGGGGTTGAAGCCAGGGCTTCAGCCGCTGCTGCCGGTTCCGCTGCGGGGGCCGGGCGGGTGCCGGCGCAGGCGAGCGGCCGGGCTGCCGGGCCGGGCGCGGACCCGGCCGCCGGTCAGGTGCGCGAGCTGATCGCGGGGGCGCGGCACCGGCCCGTGGTGACCGGGTTACGGCTCTCCGCCTTCGGTGTGCACCGGTCGGCCTCCTTCCCGCTCGGCCCCGTCACCCTCCTCGCCGGCCCGAGCGGGAGCGGCAAGTCCCAGGTCCTGGCCGCATACGCCGCGCTGGCCGCGCTCGGTTCCGGCGCCACCCTGGAGGAGGCCTTCCCCGATCCGGCCGCCCGCGTCCCCGAGCGGGCCCGCCCCGACGCCCAGCAGCGCCGCGGCTTCCGCATCGGATGCACGGTGGACGGCCCCGCCGGACCGGTCCGGCTCGACCTCGCCGTCCAGGCGGAGCCCGCCCTGCGCATCGTCGGCGAACGGCTCTCGCAGGACGGCCAGGTCCTGCTCGGCACCGCCCTGCGCGACCCGGGCCGCCGCTCGGTCCAGGCGGCCTGGCTGACCGGCGGCGCGATCGGCGTCACCAGGGCCCCGCTCCCCGACGACCGGCTGGGCACCGCCCTGCTCCCACTCCGGGTGGCCGGCTCCACCGTCGGGCAGCGGCAGGTGCTGGCCGCCGCCGAGCAGGTGGTGGTGGCCCTGCGCTCGGTGTTCCCCTGCGACCCGCGCCCCGAGCGGATGCGCGCGCCCGTGCCTGCGGGGGAGGGCCTGCTGAGGGGTGACTGCGCCAACCTGGCCGACGTACTGCGCCGGACGCGGCACGAGTGCGGCACCCGCCACGCGCTGCTGTCGGAGGCCGCCCGTACGGCCTGCGCGGGACCCGTCGCCGGGCTGGAGGTGCGGGCCGCCGGGGACGGGCTGCTCCGCGCGGTACTGGACCGGGGTGACGGCCGGCCCGCCACGGAGCTCGGCCGCCTCGGCTCCGGTGAGCTCCGGTTCCTCGCGCTCGCCCTCGTCCTGCTGACCGGGCCGGGGGTGCTGGCGATGGACCCGGCTGCCGAACTGCTCTCCGCGCAGCAGGCGATGACCGTGCTGGCCGACGGTCTCGACCGGGACATGGACCGCGGCCAGAGCGCGGAGCTGCTGAGGCTGGCCCTGCTGTGCTGCGGCCGGGGCCACGTGCGGCTGGCCGCGGCGGTGGGGGAGACCACCGCCGCGACGGCGCGCGGGCTCGCGGGCGTCACGGTGGTAGACCTGTCCCCATGAACGACGAGTCCGACCTGCCGCACCACGATCACCCCGCGCCGCACCCCGACCGGTCCGGGCCGGGTGGCGACGGGCCCGAGCCGCGCGACGGCCGGTCCGGGCCGCGCGACGAGGAGCGGCTGTACCGGCTCCAGCGGCGGCTGGCCGACTTCGCGGCCGCCCGCGACTGGGCCCCCTATCACACGCCCAAGAACCTGGCGGTGGCGCTCAGTGTGGAGGCGGCCGAACTGGTCGAGATCTTCCAGTGGCTGACGCCGGAGCAGTCGGCGCGGGTGATGGAGCAGCCGGAGAGCGCTCACCGGGTCGCCGACGAGGTGGCCGACGTACTGGCGTATCTGCTGCAGTTCTGTGAGGTTCTCGGGGTGGATGTGCTGGATGCGCTCGCCGCGAAGATCGAAAGGAACGAGCTCCGCTTCCCGGTGACGGATGGTCAGGGCCTCAATCGTCACTCTTCGGAGTGATGGACTCGTCCACAATCACGTTTGTGTCCACAATTTCCGAATACCCCTGGCTTTACTGGCGCATTGCCCTCACGCTGGGTAGTGATGAGAACGGCGGATGTCGTGCGGACGGGGGACGGCATATGGATGCGGTACGGCTCATCGCGGCCGGCCGGCACACGCTGGCACAGAGCGGGGCTGCGTGGGACATCGTGAGCGAGGCCTGGCAGGCACAGGCGCTCGCGCAGGGCATAGGCGGCTATCTGGCGGTCACCGGACCGCCGGAGCTGAGAGCGGAGGCACGGGGACTGGGCGAAGCGGGAGGCAGAGGGTGCGGGGTGCTGGACCGGGCCGCGCTGCGCGGCGAGGGCAGCGCCCCGGAGCGGCCGCCGAGAGCGGCGCAGCTGGCCGGGGTCTCCGACGTCCGGCAGGCACTGCTCGGACTCCAGGCACTCCTCGGTGAAGTGGGGATAGCGCTGGTCGGGGTGGCCTGCGGGACGGACGACGAGGCCCTGTACTGGCAGTGCATCGAGTCGATCGACGCGGCCGACGAGTCGAGCGACCGGGTCCGGGCGATCCTGCGCAAGATGACGGTACGGGAACGGGGTTCGGCCTCGGGCGTGCTCTGAGCGGCGGGGCGGCGTGGGCCGGTGCGTGCGGTGCGGTGCGGTGCGGGCGCCGGCGGTGGCAGGGCAGGCGGGTCGCCGGGCCGGCGGGCGGGTGGTGCCGCGGTGCCCGGCGGGGCGTGGTCCCGCCGCGCGCGACGGGACCTGGGGAGCGGTCAGTACGACGGGGAGGAGGGGCTGCTGCTCTCGATGGTGCGGTCCGTGGAGGACTGCAGGTCGGCGTCGAGCTGGGAGAGGTCGGCGTTCAGCGCCGCCATCAGCTCTTCCATCTGCTGCAGCAGGCCCTTGGGCGCACCGCCCTGGACGGGCACCACGCAGGCGCGGCCCGTGTGATCGTGTCCGGGCTGTCCGGTCTGTGCTGTCGTGCGGGGGGTCTGCGACACGGCCTCGTGGGACATGGCGGCCTCCTCGGCCCTGGCCCTTCCGGGACGGAAGGGGGCGGTGGACGCACCGGCGGGAGGCCGCGGCGCGCGGGCCGGGCGGTCCGGCTCCGTCCGAGAAACGAGCCGTGTCCTGGCTGGTCACTGGCGGGCCCGGTGGCGGCCCGTCCGGTGGGCGCGGATTCACCCGGCCGGGGCGGGAAGGCAGGATGGGGGTATGGATCTCCGCATTTTCACCGAGCCCCAGCAGGGTGCGAGCTACGACACCCTCCTGACCGTGGCCAAGGCCACCGAGGACCTCGGCTTCGACGCGTTCTTCCGCTCCGACCACTACCTGCGCATGGGATCGGCGGACGGCCTGCCCGGCCCCACCGACGCCTGGATCACCCTCGCGGGCCTGGCCCGCGAGACCAGCCGGATCCGGCTGGGCACCCTGATGACGGCCGGCACCTTCCGGCTGCCCGGGGTGCTCGCCATCCAGGTGGCCCAGGTGGACCAGATGTCCGGCGGCCGCGTCGAGCTGGGCCTCGGCGCGGGCTGGTTCGAGGAGGAGCACAAGGCGTACGGCATCCCCTTCCCGGCGGAGCGGATGGCCCGGCTGGAGGAGCAGCTGGCCGTCGTCACCGGCCTGTGGGCCACCGAGGCCGGAGCCACCTTCGACTACACGGGCCGGCACTACCGGCTGGAGAACTCGCCGGCGCTCCCCAAGCCGGCCCAGGCCAAGGTGCCCGTCCTCATCGGCGGCCACGGAGCCAAGCGCACCCCGCGGCTCGCCGCGCGGTACGCGGACGAGTTCAACATGCCGTTCGCGTCGATCGCGGACACCGAGCGGCAGTTCGGACGGGTCCGGGAGGCCGCGGCCGAGGCCGGGCGGGCCGCCGGCGACCTCGTCTACTCCAACGCCCTCGTGGTGTGCGTGGGCAAGGACGACGCCGAAGTGGCCCGCCGGGCCGCCGTCATCGGCCGCGACGTGGACGAGCTCAAGGCCAACGGCCTGGCCGGCTCCCCGGCCGAGGTCGTCGAGAAGATCGGCGCCTACGAGGCGGTCGGCGCCTCCCGCGTCTACCTCCAGCTGCTGGACCTCGACGACCTGGACCACCTGGAGCTGATCTCCGCCTCGGTCCTGTCCCAGCTGCGCTGACCCGACCGAAGGGAACCCACCGATGACACGCGCGTCCGGCCCGCTCGCCGAGGCCCTCGGCCGGGGGGCCGTGCTGCTGGACGGCGGGCTGAGCAACCAGCTCGCCGCCCAGGGCTGCGACCTCTCCGGCGACCTGTGGACCGCCCGGGTGCTCGCCGAGCGGCCCGAACAGGTGGCGGCCGCCCACAGCGCGTACGCGCGGGCCGGCGCGCGCGTGCTCACCACCGCCGCCTACCAGGTCGGCTACGAGGCCTTCGCCGCCCGCGGCTTCGACCGGGCGGCGACCACCGGGCTGCTGCGGCGCAGCGTGCGCCTGGCCGCCCGCGTCGCCGACGCGGCGCCGCACCCGGTGTGGGTGGCGGCCTCGGTGGGCCCGTACGGGGCGGTGCTCGCGGACGGGTCCGAGTACCGCGGCCGTTACGGGCTGAGCGTGCGCCGGCTCGCCGACTTCCACCGCCCGCGGATCGAGGCGCTGCTCGCCGAGGGCCCCGACGTGCTGGCCCTGGAGACCGTGCCCGACCCGGACGAGGCCGAGGCCCTGCTGCTGGTCCTCGCCGAGACGGGGGCCGCGGCCTGGCTGGGCTACACCGTCGCCGACGGCCGCACCCGTTCCGGCGCCCCGCTCGACGAGGCCTTCGCCCTCGCCGCCCGGTCACCGCAGGTCGTCGCGGTCGGCGTCAACTGCTGTGACCCGGCCCAGGTGCTGCCCGCCCTCGAAGCCGCGGCCTCCGTGACCGCGAAGCCGTTGCTGGCCTACCCCAACGACGGCTCCGTCTGGGACGCGGCCACCGCCACCTGGCACCCCCCGGCCGCCCCGTCCCCGCCGTGGCCCCTCGCCGACTGGTACCGCGCCGGCGCCCGCCTCCTCGGCGGCTGCTGCCGCGTCACCCCGGCGGACATCGCGCGACTGGGCGGCCGCCTGCCCCCGGCCGGGCCGGGCGCCGCGAGCGGCCCGCGGCTCGGGGCCGCCGGAAAATAGGGGGCAGACACGGCCGGTGGCCAGCCACAATCGGCCGTGTGTTCCTGACGATCTCCACCACCGGCTCCCCCGAACGACCCGCGTCCGACCTGGGTTTCCTGCTGCACAAGCATCCCGGCAAGGCGCAGGAGTTCTCCACCTCCCACGGCACCGCCCACGTCTTCTACCCCGAGGCCACGGACCTGCGGTGCACGGCGGCGCTGCTGCTGGAGGTGGACCCCGTGGCGCTCGTACGGCGCGGCCGGGGCAAGGGCCGGGGCGGAGCTCCCGACGCGGCGCTGGCCCAGTACGTCAACGACCGACCGTACGCCGCCTCCTCGCTCCTCGCCGTCGCGCTCGGCGCGGTGTTCCGCTCCGCGCTCGCCGGCCGGTGCGCCGCCCGGCCCGAACTGCCCGAACAGGCACGTCCGTTGCGGATCGAGATACCGGTCCTGCCGGCCCGCGGCGGCGCCGGGCTCGTGCACCGGCTGTTCGGCCCGCTCGGCTGGGACCTCGTCCGGGCCGAGCCGCTCCCGCTCGACGAGCACTTCCCCGAGTGGGGCGACTCCCGCTACGTACGGCTCGTGCTGGAGGGGGAGCAGAAGCTCGCGGACGCCCTGCGCCAGCTGTACGTGCTCCTGCCGGTGCTCGACGACGCCAAGCACTACTGGATCTCCCCGGACGAGGTCGACAAGCTGCTGCGGGCCGGTGAGGGCTGGCTCGCCGCCCACCCCGAGAACGGCCTGATCACCGCCCGCTACCTGGCCCGGCACAAGCGGCTCACCAAGGACGCCCTGGAGCGCCTCGAACTGGTCCGGCTCGCCGAGGCCGACGGCAGCGAGGTCGAGGAGCTCGACAACGCCGTCGACGCGGACCGCGACACCGAAGAGCGCCCGGTTCCGCTGGCCCTGCGCCGCCGCGAGGCCGTCCTCGCCGCCCTGCGCGCCGCCGGCGCCCGGCGGGTCCTGGACCTCGGCTGCGGACAGGGCCAGCTGGTCCAGGCGCTGCTGGGGGACCCCGCGTTCACCGAGATCGTGGGCGTCGACGTGTCGGTACGGGCCCTGAACCTGGCGGCCGGGCGGCTGCGTCCGGAGCGGATGGGCGAGCGGCAGCGCTCCCGCGTCCGCCTGCTGCAGGGTTCGCTCGCCTACACCGACAAACGGCTGGCGGGCTACGACGCGGCCGTGCTCAGCGAGGTCATCGAGCACGTGGACCTGCCCCGGCTGCCTGCCCTGGAGTACGCGGTGTTCGGCTCCGCGCGGCCCCGCACGGCCGTGGTGACCACTCCGAACGTCGAGTACAACGTCCGCTGGGCATCGCTGCCCGCCGGGCACGTCCGGCACGGCGACCACCGCTTCGAGTGGACCCGAGACGAGTTCCGGGCCTGGGCCGCGGAGGTCGCGGCGCGGTACGGGTACGGGGTGGTGTTCGTCCCCGTCGGGGACGAGGACCCCGAGGTCGGACCGCCCACCCAGATGGCCGTCTTCACCCGCGCCGACGCGGACGCCGACTCCGACGCCACCACCGACTCCGACGCCACCACCGACTCCGGCACCACCGACTCCGGCACCACCGACTCCGGCACCACCGGCACCCGCACCACCGGTACCCGCACCACCGACACCCCGAAGGAGGGCGAGGCCGCATGACCACCGCAGAGACCGCCACTCCTGGCGACACCCACTCCGACACCGCCACCGCCACCGCCACCGACGCCGGTGGCCCGGCCGGCCGCCCCCGGGTGCTCCGCGTCACCGACCTGTCCCTCGTCGTGCTGATCGGCGCCACCGGTTCGGGCAAGTCCACCTTCGCCCGACGGCACTTCAAGCCGACCGAGGTGATCTCCTCGGACTACTGCCGGGGCCTGGTCGCCGACGACGAGAACGACCAGAGCGCCAGCAAGGACGCCTTCGACGTCCTCCACCACATCGCCGCCAAGCGCCTGGCCGCCGGCCGCCTCACCGTCGTCGACGCCACCAGCGTCCAGGCCGACGCCCGCCGCGGCCTGGTCCAGCTGGCCCGCGACCACGACGTCCTGCCCGTCGCGATCGTCCTCGACCTGCCCGAGGCGGTCTGCGCCGCACGCAACGCGGCCCGCCCCGAGCGGGCCGGGCTGCCGCGCGCCGTCATCCGGCGCCACCGCCGCGACCTGCACCGCTCGCTGCGCGGCCTGGAGCGGGAGGGCTTCCGCACGGTGCACGTCCTGCGCACCGCCGAGGAGGCGGAGCGCGCCCAGGTGGTCCTGGAGAAGCGCTACAACGATCTCACCCACCTCACCGGCCCCTTCGACATCATCGGGGACGTCCACGGCTGCTCCTCCGAGCTGGAGGCCCTGCTCGCCAAGCTCGGCTACGCGGACGGGACCCACCCCGAGGGCCGCACGGCCGTCTTCGTCGGCGACCTCGTCGACCGCGGCCCGGACAGTCCCGGAGTCCTGCGCCGGGTCATGGGCATGGTGAAGTCCGGCACCGCGCTGTGCGTGCCGGGCAACCACGAGAACAAGCTCGGCCGTCATCTCAAGGGCGCCAAGGTCCAGCGGACCCACGGCCTGGCCGAGACCGTCGAGCAGCTGGAGCGGGAGCCGGCGGAGTTCGTCGAGGAGGTCCGGGAGTTCATCCGCGGGCTGGTCAGCCACTACATGCTCGACGGCGGCCGGCTGGTCGTCTGCCACGCCGGGCTGCCCGAGAAGTACCACGGCCGCACCTCCGGCCGGGTCCGCTCGCACGCCCTGTACGGGGAGACCACCGGCGAGACCGACGCGTTCGGCCTGCCCGTCCGCCACCCGTGGGCCGAGGACTACCGGGGCCGGGCCACCGTGGTCTACGGACACACCCCGGTGCCCGACAGCACCTGGATCAACAACACCATCTGCCTCGACACCGGCGCCGTGTTCGGCGGCCGGATGACCGCCCTGCGCTGGCCCGAGCGCGAACTGGTCGACGTACCGGCCGAGAAGGTCTGGTACGAACCGGCCGCACCGCTCGCCGCCGCGACCCCGGGCGGCCACGACGGGCGCCCGCTCGACCTGGCCGACGTGCACGGCCGCCGGATCGTCGAGACCCGGCACCTGGGCAACGTCACCGTGCGCGAGGAGAACGCGGCCGCCGCCCTGGAGGTCATGAGCCGTTTCGCCGTGGACCCGAGGCTGGTGCCCTACCTGCCGCCGACCATGGCGCCGACGGCCACCTCGCGGGAGGACGGCCACCTGGAACACCCGGCCGAGGCCTTCGCCCGCTACCGCGAGGACGGCATCGCCCAAGTGGTGTGCGAGGAGAAGCACATGGGCTCGCGCGCCACGGTCCTGGTCTGCAAGGACGCCGCCGCGGCCCGCGAGCGCTTCGGGGTCGACGGGCCGACCGGCTCCGTCTACACCCGCACCGGACGCGCCTTCTTCCCCGACGCCGAGGTCACCGAAGAGGTGCTGGCCCGGCTGCGCTCGGCCGTCACCGACGCCGGCCTCTGGGAGGAGCTGGGGACCGACTGGCTGCTGCTCGACGGGGAGCTCCTGCCCTGGTCGCTGAAGTCCGGCGGGCTGCTGCGGCACCAGTACGCCGCCGTCGGCGCGGCCGCCCGCTCCGTCCTCCCCGGCGCCATCGGCGCCCTGGAGGCCGCGGCCTCCAGGGGCGTGGACACGGGCGCGCTGCTGGAGCGCCAGCGCGGGCGGTCCGCTGACACGGCCGCCTTCACCGACGCCTACCGCCGCTACTGCTGGAGCACCGACGGGCTCGACGGCGTACGGTTCGCGCCGTTCCAACTGCTCGCCGCGACCGGGCGGTCGCTGGCGGCCGTGCCCCACGACGAGCAGCTGTTCTGGCTGGACCGCCTCGTCGCGGCGGACGCGGCGGCGGGCACCGGCCTGCTGCGCGGCACCGCCCGCGTCCTGGTCGACACCGGGGACGCGGAGTCGGTGCGGGCGGCCACGCGCTGGTGGTCGGAGCTGACGGCCGCGGGCGGCGAGGGCATGGTCGTCAAACCGCTCCAGGCCTACGCCCGGGACGGCCGCGGCCGGCTCGTCCAACCCGGGATCAAGGTCCGCGGCCGCGAGTACCTGCGGATCGTCTACGGCCCGGAGTACACCCGGCCGGACCACCTGGAGCGGCTGCGCGACCGGTTCCTGGGCCACAAGCGCTCCCTCGCCCTGCGCGAGTACGCGCTCGGGCTGGAGGCGCTGGACCGGCTGGCGGCCGGGGAGCCGCTGTGGCGGGTCCACGAGGCCGTCTTCGCGGTGCTCGCCCTGGAGTCGGAGCCGGTGGACCCGCGGCTGTGAGCCCGGCCCCGGCCGCGCGCAGCACGTGACGTAAAGCAAGGGCCCCCGTACGGCCGCGAATTAGGTCGTATGGGGGAACTTTCGCGGAGAACGCCGGGAAAACCACCGGCGGGATCGTTCATCCAGGGCAGCGGAATGTCCGCGACCCCGGAAGGACGGAACGTCACTTATGAAGATGACCGCGCGCGGCAGCATTGCGGTACTCATGACCTGTATGGCCGCGGCCGGCGCGGCCACCCCGGCCGTGGCCGACTCGGTCCCGGTCGGTGTCCCGTTGGACGCCGTCGAGACGACGCTGGGCGTGGACACCCCGCGCGTGGCGACGGGGGTGCCGGTGCCGGTCGTCGGAGCGCCCGACGTACCCCGCCACCACCGGGGCGACATGCTCCCGACGCCCCTGCTCCCCTCGGTCCCGATCGGCACCGAGCTGGGCAACACCCTCATCGCCTCCCCGGTCCCGAACCTGGCGGGCACACCGGAGACCGACGGCGAGGGCACCCTGGACGCGCCGGCCACCACGCTGCGCACCCGCACCCCGGGTGCGGTCGTCGGCGCCCCGCTGACGATGCCGGACGGCTCCGACTTCGGGCTGCCGCACCTGACCGCCCCCAAGCTGGGCCTGATCGCGCCCGAACTGACCGGCGCCCCGTCCGCCCTCCTCGGCCTGCGCTGAGACCGGTGCGGTGAGACCGCTGCGCCGACGCGCGGTCAAAAGGCCGTTCGGTCTGGGAACGTGTAGGGCATGGGATTCCATGTCGACTCCGAGACCGGGCGGCTGCGCCGCGTCATCCTCCACCGGCCGGACCTGGAGCTGAAGCGGCTCACACCGAGCAACAAGGACGCGCTCCTCTTCGACGACGTGCTGTGGGTCCGCCGGGCCCGGCAGGAGCACGACGGCTTCGCGGACGTGCTGCGCGACCGGGGGGTCGAGGTCCACCTCTTCGGCGACCTGCTGTGCGAGGCCCTGGAGATCCCCGAGGCCCGCCACCTCGTCCTCGACCGGGTGTTCGACGAGAAGGAGTACGGCCCCCTCGCCACCGGCCACCTGCGGGCCGCGTTCGACGGACTGACCTCGGCCGCGCTGGCCGAGGCGCTGGTCGGGGGGATGACCAAGCGCGAGTACCTGGACCGGCACGCCGAGCCGGTGTCGGTGCGCTTCCACGCCCTGGACCTGGACGACTTCCTGCTGGGGCCGCTGCCGAACCACCTCTTCACCCGCGACACCTCCGCCTGGATCTACGACGGGGTGTCCATCAACGCGATGCGCTGGCCGGCCCGCCGGCGCGAGACCGTCCACTTCGAGGCGATCTACCGCCACCACCCGCTCTTCACCTCCTCGGGGGCCTTCCACTACTGGTCGCAGGGACAGGCGGACTACCCCTCGACCATCGAGGGCGGGGACGTGCTCGTCATCGGCAACGGCGCGGTGCTGATCGGCATGAGCGAGCGGACCACCCCGCAGGCGGTGGAGATGCTGGCCCGCGGGCTGTTCGCCGCGGGGTCGGCGACCACCATCGTGGCGCTCGACATGCCCAAGCGGCGGGCCTTCATGCACCTGGACACGGTGATGACGATGGTCGACGCGGACACCTTCACCCAGTACGCGGGGCTCGGGATGCTCCGCTCCTACACCATCGAGCCGGGGCCGGGCGCTCAGGAGCTCAAGGTCACCGACCACGCGCCGGAGCACATGCACCGGGCCATCGCGGCCGCCCTCGGCCTCGACGCGATCCGGGTGCTCACCGCCACGCAGGACGTGCACGCGGCCGAGCGCGAGCAGTGGGACGACGGGTGCAACGTGCTGGCGGTGGAGCCGGGCGTGGTGGTGGCGTACGAGCGGAACGTGACGACCAATACGCACCTGCGCAAGCAGGGCATCGAGGTCATCGAGATCCCGGGCAGCGAACTGGGCCGGGGCCGGGGCGGTCCGCGCTGTATGAGCTGCCCGGTCGAGCGGGACGCCGTGTGAGGAGGCGCGCCGGGTGTGAGGAGATGCGCCCGGTGTGAAGAGCGCAGTCGGTGTGAAGAGCGCACCCCAGGCCTGTATATCAATACGGAGGATCGTATAGACTTCCAGCATCCCCTGTCACCGTGACGCTGGAGCGACCCCATGGCCACCGACCTCGTCGGCCGCAGTTTCCTCAAGGAGCTCGACTTCACCGCCGCCGAGTTCCGCGGCCTGATCGAGCTCGCCGCCACGCTCAAGGCCGCCAAGAAGGCGGGCACCGAGCGGCGCTCGCTCCAGGGCCGCAACATCGCCCTGATCTTCGAGAAGACCTCCACGCGCACCCGCTGCGCCTTCGAGGTCGCCGCGGCCGACCAGGGCGCCCACACCACCTACCTGGACCCCTCCGGCTCCCAGATGGGCCACAAGGAGTCCGTCAAGGACACCGCCCGCGTCCTGGGCCGGATGTTCGACGGGATCGAGTACCGCGGCGACAGCCAGCAGGTCGTCGAGGAGCTCGCCGCCCACTCCGGCGTGCCCGTCTTCAACGGCCTCACCGACGACTGGCACCCCACCCAGATGCTGGCCGACGTGCTCACGATGAGCGAGCACAGCGGCAGGCCGCTGGAGCGGATCGCCTTCGCGTACCTCGGCGACGCACGCTTCAACATGGGCAACTCCTACCTGGTCACCGGCGCGCTGCTGGGCATGGACGTACGGATCGTGGCGCCCGAGGCCTACTGGCCGGCCGTCTCCGTCGTCGCCCGGGCCCGCGAGCTCGCGGCCGCCAGCGGGGCGCGGATCACGCTGACCGAGGACGTGGCCGAAGGGGTCGCCCAGGCGGACTTCGTCGCCACCGACGTGTGGGTCTCGATGGGCGAGCCCAAGGAAGTCTGGGACGAGCGGATCGCCGCCCTGTCCCCGTACGCCGTCACCATGGACGTGCTGCGCGCCACCGGCAACCCGGACGTGAAGTTCCTGCACTGCCTGCCGGCCTTCCACGACCTGGGCACCGAGGTCGGCCGGGGCATCCACGAGCGGCACGGTCTGGACTCCCTGGAGGTGACGGACGAGGTGTTCGAATCGGAGCACTCCGTGGTCTTCGACGAGGCGGAGAACCGGCTGCACACCATCAAGGCCGTGCTCGTCGCCACCCTCGCCCGGCCCGGCGCCGCGGACGCGGCGGCCGGGGCCGCATAGTCATACCGCCGCCCTCCGCGCCGGCAGGGTGAACCACACCGCCTTGCCGCGCGCGGTGCGCCGGTGCCCGCAGCCCGAGCTCAGGGCCCTGATCAGCAGCAGCCCCCGGCCGTGCTCCTGCCACGGGTCGGGATGGGTGTCGTCCGGGCGGGCCGTGAGGTCGCCCGGCGGCCGCGGGTCGCCGTCGTGGACCTCGACCTGGCAGCCGCCGCCCAGCAGCTCCACGACCAGCTCGATCGGGTCCCCGCCGGCGGTGTGCTCGACCGCGTTGGCCACCAGCTCCGCGGTCAGCAGCTCCGCCGTGTCGGCGTCGGCCGAGGGCGCCGCGCCCTCGGCCAGCGCGGCGCGGACGAGGGCGCGGGCCAGGGGGACGGCGGCTGCCGTGTGGGGCAGTGCGATCCGCCAGGCGGAGGCGTCGGGCACGGGGTCCGTCCGTTCCGGGGGGTCGTGGCAGGCGGCGCGCGCGGGGCGCGGGGGCAGGGGCGCGGGCAAAGGGTTCGTATTCAACGATACGAAGTCAAAATGTCGAACCGTAGGGCACCCCGGCGGAACCGGACAGGGCCGCCCGACCCGTCGCGCCGGGACCTTCGCACCGGGCCGCCCGACCGCCGCCCGGCCGTGCCATCGGCCGCACCGCGCGTGTCGCGTTTCTGTGACGGAAGTCACGGGTCGGTGATACCGTCGGTCGGGTGAGTCCCTTCACCGGTTCCACAACAGCGACCGAACGGTGGCACCACCTCCGGGTCACCCGGCAGGACGGCGTCGCCACCGTCACCTTCGACCGGCCCGAGAAGCTGAACGCGCTCACCTTCGGCGCCTACGCCGACCTGCGCGATCTGCTGGCCGAGCTCTCCCGCGAGCGGTCCGTGCGCGCCCTCGTCCTCGGCGGCGAGGGCCGCGGCTTCTGCTCCGGCGGCGACGTGGACGAGATCATCGGCGCCACCCTCGCCATGGACACCGCCGAGCTCCTAGACTTCAACCGGATGACCGGCCAGGTGGTCCGGGCCATCCGCGAATGTCCCTTCCCGGTGATCGCCGCCGTCCACGGGGTCGCCGCCGGCGCCGGAGCCGTGCTCGCGCTCGCCGCCGACTTCCGCATCGCCGACCCCACCGCGCGCTTCGCCTTCCTCTTCACCCGCGTCGGCCTCTCCGGCGGCGACATGGGCGCCGCCTACCTGCTGCCGCGCGTCGTCGGCCTCGGCCACGCCACCCGGCTGCTGATGCTCGGAGAACCCGTGCGCGCCGCCGAGGCCGAGCGGATCGGCCTGCTCAGCGAGCTCACCGACGAGGGCAAGGCCCACGTACGGGCCGCCGAACTCGCCGCGCGCCTCGCCGCCGGACCCGCGCTCGCCCACGCCCAGACCAAGGCCCTGCTCACCGCCGAACTCGACATGCCGCTCGCCGCCTCCGTGGAACTCGACGCCACCACCCAGGCGCTGCTGATGAACGGCCGGGACTACGCCGAGTTCCACGCCGCCTTCACCGGCAAGCGGCCGCCCGAGTGGAAGGGCAGGTAGCGCCGTGCGCGTGGCCGTCGTCGGCGGGGGACCGGGGGGACTGTACGCCGCCGCGCTCCTGGCCCGGCTGGGCCACGGTGTGGAGGTCTGGGAACGGGGCGCGCCCGAGGACACCTTCGGTTTCGGCGTGGTCCTCTCCGACGAGACCCTCGGCGGCATCGAGCGGGCCGACACCGCCGTCCACGCCGCCCTGAGCGCCGAGTTCGTCCGCTGGGACGACGTGGACGTCGTGCACCGGGGACGGCTCCTCACCTCCGGCGGCCACGGCTTCGCCGCCCTCGGCCGGCGCCGGCTCCTGGAGATCCTGCACGAACGCTGCGCCGGGCTCGGCGTCCGGCTCCGCTTCCGCACCCCCGCGCCCGACCCCCGGACCCTCGCCGACTCCTTCGACCTGGTGGTCGCCGCGGACGGGGTGCACAGCGCCGTCCGCGAGGCGGGGGCCGCGCACTTCGGGCCGACGCTGACCAGCGGCCGGTGCCGGTACATCTGGCTCGCCGCCGACTTCGCCCTCGACGCCTTCCGCTTCGAGATCGCCGAGACCGGGCACGGCGTCATGCAACTGCACGCCTACCCGTACGCCCGCCCCGGGCCCCACGACCCGTCCGGCTCCTCCACCGCCATCGTCGAGATGCGCGAGGAGGTGTGGCGGGCGGCGGGCTTCGACCTGTGCGACGAGGCCGAGTCGGCGGCCCGCTGCGCCAAGGTCTTCGCCGAGGCCCTGCGCGGCCGCCCGCTGCGCGGCAACCGCTCGGCGTGGACCCGTTTCCGTACCGTCGTCAACACCCGCTGGTCCCACGGGAACGTGGTCCTGCTCGGCGACGCCGCCCACACCGCGCACTTCTCCATCGGATCCGGCACCAAGCTGGCGGTGGAGGACGCGCTCGCCCTCGCCGAAGCCGTCGGTGCCGGACCGGACGACCTGCCCGCCGCGCTCGCGGCCTACGAGGCGGCCCGCCGCCCGGCCGTCGCCAGCACCCAGCGCGCCGCGGCCGCCAGCATGCGCTGGTTCGAGGAGCTCGCCGGATACACCGCGCAGCCGGCCCGGCAGTTCGCCTTCAACCTCCTCACCCGCAGCCGACGGGTCACCCACGAGAACCTGAGACTGCGCGACGAGCGGTTCACCAGCGCCGTGGAACGGGACTTCGGCTGCCCCGAAGAGGGCCCGGACCAGCCGCGCACACCGCCCATGTTCACCCCCTTCACCCTGCGCGGGCTGACCCTGCGCAACCGGGTCGTCGTCTCCCCGATGGACATGTACGCCGCCGAGGACGGGGTGCCCGGCGACTTCCACCTCGTGCACCTGGGCGCCCGGGCGCTCGGCGGCGCCGGCCTGGTGATGACCGAGATGGTCTGCGTCAGCGCCGAGGGCCGGATCACGCCCGGCTGCACCGGCCTGTACGCGCAGGAGCAGGCCGATGCCTGGACGCGGATCGTCCGCTTCGTCCACGCCTCCGCGCCCGGCACCGCCTTCGGAGTCCAGCTCGGCCACAGCGGCCGCAAGGGCTCGACGCGGGTGATGTGGGAGGGCATGGACGACCCCCTCCCCGAGGGCAACTGGCCGCTGGTCGCGGCCTCCCCGCTGCCCTACCGGCCGGGCGTCTCGGCCGTCCCCGGCGCCCTCGACGCCGCCGGCCGGGCGGCCGTCCGCTCCGACTTCGCCGCCGCCGCCGGCCGCGCGGCGGACTGCGGCTTCGACCTGCTGGAGCTGCACTGCGCCCACGGCTACCTGCTCTCCGGATTCCTCTCGCCCCTGACCAACCACCGCACCGACGCCTACGGCGGCCCGCTGGAGAACCGGCTGCGCTTCCCGCTGGAGGTCTTCGACGCCGTCCGCGCGGCCTGGCCCGCGGACCGGCCGATGACGGTCCGGCTCTCCGCCACCGACTGGGCCCCCGGCGGCACCTCCGCCGAGGAGGCGGTGGAGATCGCCGCCGCCTTCGCCGCCCGCGGAGCCGACGCCATCGACGTCTCGACCGGCCAGGTCGTCGCCGACGAGGCCCCCGAGTACGGCCGCTCCTACCAGACCCCGTACGCCGACCGCATCCGCAACGCGCTCGGCGTGCCCGTCATCGCGGTCGGCGCGATCTCCTCCTGGGACGACGTCAACTCCCTGCTCCTGGCCGGGCGCGCGGACCTGTGCGCCCTGGGCCGGCCGCACCTGTACGACCCCCAGTGGACCCTGCACGCGGCCGCCGAGCAGTCCTACGCGGGGCCGGCCGCGCCCTGGCCCGCGCCCTACCGGGCCGGCAGCCGTCCCCCGCCGACCGGGCGCGGCTGACCGGACCGCCCGGTCAGCCGCGCCAGGTCAGGCGCGCGCGAACCGGGACCCGGCCCCGTGCAGCCGCGCGTGCAGCTCCGCGAAGACGGCCGCCGCCCGCTCACCCGGCCAGTCCGCCGGGAGCAGCGCGCGGGGCAGGCCGGGATCGGCGTACGGCAGGCGGCGCCAGGTGTCCAGGGCGAGCAGGTAGCGCCGATAGGCCTCCTCCGGCGTCGGCTCCGGGCCGGACCGCAGGGCCCGCAGGCCCGGTTCGTGCAGGTCGAGGAATTCCTCGTGCTGCTTGGCCAGGGCCGCCAGGTCCCACCAGCGGCCCACCGCCTCCGCCGTCGGGGCGAAGCCGAGGTGGGCGCCGCGGAACAGCTCCACGTACGGGGTCAGCTGCAGGCGCTCCAGCGTGTGCCCGGTCTCCTCCGCCAGCGCCGCCGGGGCGATCCACACGCCCGGCGCCACCGAGCCGAAGCCCAGCCGGGCCAGCCGCGAGCGCAGCAGGTGCCGCTTGTGCCGCTCCTGTTCCGGGACGGAGAACACCGCCACCAGCCACGCGTCGGACGGCCTGGGGCCGCCGTAGATCCGCCGGTCGCCGTCGTCCAGCAGCTGGCGGGCCTCGTCGGAGAGCGCGTACCCCGCCGCGCCGTCGACCGCGGGAGCGGGCAGCAGGAAGCCCCGCCGCTTCAGCCGGGACACCGACGAGCGGACGGACGGGGCGTCCACGCCGGCCGCGCCCAGCAGCCGGACCAGCGCGGAGACCGGGACCGGGCCCTCGAAGGACCGCCCGTAGGCGCCGTAGAACGTGACGATCAGGGATCGCGGGGTGTGCTGCTCGACCACGGGTTCACTCTAGATCGCGCAGCCGGAAGCGCTGCAGCTTGCCCGTCGCCGTGCGGGGCAGCGCGGGCACGAAGACGAAGGACCGCGGGCACTTGTGCGGGGACAGTTCCGCCCCCATGTGGTCCCGCAGGGCCTCCTCGGTCGGGGCCGACCCCCCGCGGAGCACCACGTACGCCACGACGACCTGGCCGCGCCGCTCGTCGGGACGGCCCACCACCGCCGTCTCCAGCACGTCCGGATGGCGCAGCAGCGCCTCCTCGACCTCCGGGCCCGCGATGTTGTAGCCCGCCGAGACGATCATGTCGTCGGCGCGGGCGACGTAGCTGAAGTAGCCGTCCGGATCGCGCACGTAGGTGTCGCCGGTCAGGTTCCAGCCGTCGCGGACGTACTCCGCCTGCCGCGGGTCGGCCAGGTAGCGGCAGCCGACCGGGCCGCGCACGGCCAGCAGCCCCGGCTCGCCGTCCGCGACCGGCCGCCCGGCCGCGTCCACCACCCGGGCCCGCCACCCCGGCACCACCCGGCCGGTCGTACCGGGCCGGACGTCCTCGTCGGCGGCCGAGATGAAGATGTGCAGCAGCTCGGTCGCCCCGATCCCGTTGATGATCCGCAGCCCGGTCCGCTCGTACCAGGCCCGCCAGGTGGCCGCGGGCAGGTTCTCCCCGGCCGAGACGCAACGGCGCAGCGCGGAGAGGTCGTACGTCCCCACGTCGTACGGGCCCAGCGCGTCCAGCATCGCCCGGTACGCCGTCGGCGCGGTGAACAGCACGGTCACCCGGTGCTCGGCGAGGGCGGGCAGCAGGTGCCGCGGGCCCGCCTCCTCCAGCAGCAGCGCGCAGGCCCCCGCCCGCAGCGGAAACACCACCAGCCCGCCCAGGCCGAAGGTGAACCCGAGCGGCGGACTGCCCGCGAAGACGTCCTGCGGGCCCGGCCGCAGCACGCCGCGGGAGAAGGTGTCGGCCACCGCCAGGAGGTCGCGGTGGAAGTGCATGCAGCCCTTGGGCCGCCCGGTGGTGCCGGAGGTGAACGCGATCAGCGCCACGTCGTCCGCGGAGGTCTCCACCGCCGGGTAGGGCGTGCCCGCGTACCGCTCGGCGCGGCGCAGCAGGTCGTCGGGGGCCGGGCCGCCGTACGGGGTGACCAGCAGGCCCGGCACCTCGGCCTTGGCCAGGTCGTCCAGCACGTCCGCATGGCACAGGGCGTGCCGCACCCGGGCCAGCGCGCAGACCTCGGCCAGCTCCCGGGACCGCTGCCGGGGCAGGACGGTCACCGCGACCGCCCCCGCCTTCACCACCGCGAGCCAGCACGCGGCGAGCCAGGGGCCGGTGGGGCCGCGCAGCAGCACCCGGTTGCCGGGGACCACCCCGAGGTCGACGCTGAGCACGTGGGCGACGGCGTCCACTCGCTCGCGCAGGGCGCCGTACGTCCACGCCTCGCCGGAGCCGCCGCGCACGGCAGGCCGGTCGGGGCCGAGACGGGCGATGGTCGCGTCCAGCAGCTCGGCCGCGCAGTTGAGGCGGTCCGGGTAGGCCAGTTCGGGCAGCTCGAAGAGGAGTTCCGGCCAGCTGTCCGCGGGAGGCAGATGGTCCCGGGCGAAGGTGTCGACGTGGGCGGAGGGCTTGAGATCCAAGGTGGGTTGACCCCCTTGAGACGGTCCGGATGGGGGTGGAGCCGGCCGTGTGGTCGCCCCGGCGACCGCTGGGAGATGCCTCCGCACGAGCGTATCGTGACGGTGACGGCAGTCAACAGGACGCGATAGATGCGGGGTGTTCGGATGACCGGATTCGCGCTCGGGGCGGACCAGGAGGAGTGGTGCGGCCAGTTGCGCGCCCTGGCGGCCGGACGGCTGCGGCCGCTGGCCGAGCGGGGCGAGCCGGGGCGGGTCAACCGCCCGCTGCTGGCGGAACTGGGCGGGCTGGGCCTGCTGGAGCGGGTGTTCACCTCGGGGGCGCTCGACCTGTGCCTGCTGCGCGAGTCCCTCGCCCACGGTTGCACGGAGGCCGAGACGGCGCTCGCCCTCCAGGGCCTCGGCGCCCACCCGGTGCTGCGGTTCGGCAGCGCCGCCCAGCGCGAGCGCTGGCTGCCGCCGGTGCGGGCCGGCCGGTCGGTGGCCGCCTTCGCGCTCAGCGAGCCGGGGGCGGGCTCGGACGCGGCGGCGCTGGCGCTGGCCGCCACGCGCGACGGGACGCGCGACGGTACCGGCTGGCGGCTCGACGGGGAGAAGTGCTGGATCTCCAACGCCCCGGAGGCCGATTTCTACACCGTCTTCGCCCGTACGGGTGAGGGGGCCGGAGCGAAGGGCGTATCGGCCTTCCTGGTGCCGGCGGACCGGCCCGGCCTGACCGGCGAGGCCCTCGACATGCTGTCCCCGCACCCGATCGGCTCCCTGGCCTTCGACGGCGTGCCGGTGGGCCCCGAGGACCTGCTGGGCGAGCCCGGGCGGGGTTTCCGGGTCGCGATGGACACCCTGAACCTCTTCCGGCCGAGCGTCGGCGCGTTCGCCGTCGGCATGGCCCGGGCCGCCCTGGACGCCACCCTCGCGCACACGGCGGGCCGGGCGGCGTTCGGCGGGACCCTCAGCGACCTCCAGGCGGTGGCGCACCGGGTGGCCGACATGGCCACCCGCACCGAGGCCGCCCGGCTCCTCGTGTACGCGGCGGCCGCGGCCCACGACGACGGCGCCCCGGACGTGCCGCGCCGGGCGGCCATGGCGAAACTGCTGGCCACCGAGACCGCCCAGTACGTGGTGGACCAGGCGGTCCAACTGCACGGGGCGGTCGCGCTGCGCCGGGGCCACCTGCTCGAACACCTCTACCGGGAGGTGCGGGCGCCGCGCATCTACGAAGGGGCCAGCGAGGTGCAGCGCACGATCATCGCGAAGGAGCTGTACCGCGACCTGCCCGCCCGGCTCCCGGAGCCGGGGTCGAAGCCGGAGCCGGGGTCGCGGCCCGGATCCGTACGGCCGGCCGGGGCGGTGGCCGCCCGATGAGCCTGGAGCGGATCAACCCCGGCGAGCTGTCGCCGCCGACGGGCTTCTCGCACGCCGTGTCGGCGACCGGCGGCCGCCTGGTGTTCCTGGCGGGCCAGACCGCGCTCGACGGCTCCGGGAAGGTGGTCGGGACCACCTTCCCGGAGCAGTTCGAGCGCGCCCTCGCCAACCTGCTGACAGCCCTCGCCGCGGCGGGCGGTGCGCCGGTGGACCTGGCCCGGGTGACCGTGTACGCCACCGACGTGGCGGCGTACCGGGAGCACGCGGCCGAACTGGGGCGCGTGTGGCGCCGGTTGGCGGGCCGAGACTACCCGGCGATGGCGGTCATCGGCGTGGTCCGGCTCTGGGACGACCAGGCCCTGGTCGAACTGGACGGCATCGCGGTGCTGCCGTAGCGGTTGCCGGCGCCCGTCCCGGCCGGGGCCCGTACCGCCGCCCGCCGTCAGGCCAGGGCGGACACGACCACGCGGGCGGCGCGGGCGATGAGGGCGTCGTCGTACGCGGCGTCCCGGGCCGGGCGGCTGGAGAGGACCGCGAGGACGACGGGGGCGGCGGCGGGGGGCCAGGCGACGGCGATGTCGTTGCGGGTCCCGTAGCTGCCCGCGCCGGTCTTGTCCCCGACCTGCCAGTCGGCCGGAACGCCGGCCCGGATGAGGCGGCCACCGGTGGTGTTGCGCCTGAGCCAGTCGACCAGCACGGCCCGCTTGTCGGCCGGGAGGACATCGCCGAGGGCGTACGCGCGCAGGTCCGCGACCAGCGCGCGCGGGGTGCTGGTGTCACGGAGGTCGCCCGGGACGGCCTCGTTGAGGGCGGTCTCCACGCGGTCCGCGCGGGTGGTGCGGTCGCCCAGGGCGGCGAGGGCGGCCTGGAACGCCTTGGGGCCGCCGAGTTCGGCGAACAGCAGGTTGCCGGCGGTGTTGTCGCTGAACCGGACGGCGGCGTCGCACAGTTCGCGCAGCGTCATGCCGGTGTCCACGTGCTTCTCCGTGATCGGGGAGTTGGCCACGAGGTCGGCCGCGCAATAGCGCACCACCTCGTCCAGCTCCGCCAGGGAGTTGCGGTCCAGCACGGCGGCGGCGGTCAGCGCCTTGTGGGTGGAGCAGTAGGCGAACCGCTCGTCGGCGCGGTGGGCGACGCACCGCCCGCTGCCGGTGTCGATCGCGTAGACGCCGAGCCGGGCGCCGAACTCCTCCTCCAGATCGCGCAGCGCCCGGTGCGTCGAGGGCCGGTCCGTCGAGGGCCGGGGCGCGGCGCCGGCGGGCGCCGCGGCGCCCGCCACGAGCGGGGCGGCGGCGAGGGCGGACAGGGCGGCGAGTGAGGCACGTCGGCTGAGAGTCACGGGAATCCTCTTCGTGCTGTCGGTCGGACCGTTCGGCATCCGAGGCTAGGCCGTCCCGTTCTGATCTTGCCAGACCGCGTCCGCCCGGCCGCCGGAGCGCCCGGCCCCGCCCGCCGCCCGGCCCGCTACCGCGCGGCGTCCTCCAGCAGCGTGCCCATCCACTCCTCGATGCCCGCCACCGTGCGCGGCAGCCCGCCCGACATCAGACGGGCGCCGGTCGCGGTGACGACGAGGTCGTCCTCGATGCGCACGCCGATGCCGCGCAGCTCCGGCGGGAGGGTCTCGTCGTCCGGCTGGAGGTACAGCCCCGGCTCCACCGTCAGGACCTGGCCCTCCTCCAGCACCCCGTCGAGGTACGTCTCCGAACGGGCCTTGGCGCAGTCGTGCACGTCCAGTCCGAGCATGTGCCCGCTGCCGCACAGGGTGTAGCGCCGGTGCAGGTCGCCGCCGGCGTCCTTGAGGACGCCCCACTGCGCGAGCCCGTCCGCGATCACGGCCATGGCGGCCCGGTGGAAGTCGCGGAATCCGGCGCCCGGGCGCAGCGCCGCCATGCCCGCCTCCTGTGCGGCCAGCACCAGTTCGTACACCTGCCGCTGCACGGCGGAGAAGCGGCCGGACAGCGGCAGGGTGCGGGTGATGTCCGCGGTGTAGAGGGAGTCGGCCTCCACCCCCGCGTCCAGGAGCAGCAGGTCGCCGCGGTCCAGCCGGCCGTCGTTGCGTATCCAGTGCAGGACGCAGGCGTGGGCGCCCGAGGCCGCGATCGTCTCGTACCCGGTGCCGTTGCCCTCCGCCCGGGCGCGCCGGCCGAAGACCCCCTCGATCCAGCGCTCCCCGCGCGGATGGGCCAGGGCGCGCGGGAGTTCGCGTACGACGTCCTCGAAGCCCGCCGCGGTGTGGTCGACGGCCAGTTGGAGCTGGCCGACCTCCCACGCGTCCTTCACCAGCCGCAGCTCCGAGAGCACGGAGGCGAGCTCCGGATCGGATGCCGCGTCGCGGCCCGTCGCGGCGCCCAGGGCGGCCAGGGGGGCGCAGCGGATGCCGGTGAGGCGCTCGGCCTCGGCCGGGTCCGGGCGGCGGCCGACCCAGAACTCCCCGTACCGGCGGTCGCGGTAGAACTCCTCCTCCCCGCCGGTGCGGGGGGAGCGCGGCCTCAGGTACAGCACCGCCTCGTGGGCGTGCGGGCCCGAGGGCTCCATGACGAGGACGTGGCCGGCCTGGTCCTCGCCGGTCAGGCCGGTCAGCCAGGCGTACGCGCTGTGCGGGCGGAAGCGGTGGTCGCAGTCGTTGGAGCGGACGGCGAGCCCGCCCGCCGGGACGATCAGCCGCTCGCCGGGAAAGCGCGCCGAGAGCCGGGCGCGACGGGCCGGGGTGACGGCGTACGCGCCGACGCGGTCGGAGCCGGGCAGGGGCGAGGGGCTCCAGCCGCCCGCCATGAAGCGGGACAACTCCGGTGACGCCGGAAGGTCGTGGCTGCCGGTGTGCAGCGGGGCGGGGGCGCCGGGGCGGGGCGCGGAGGGGGTGTCGGTCACGGTGGCTCCCTCGGGACGGCGTGAACTGGTGGGCGCACAGGGGTTGTCAGTGCAATTTCACATTACTATGTTACAGCTCACAGCGCGCCGCTCATCCCCGACACCCCTGCGGCGCGCGGCACTTGACGCGACATCCGCACACACACCTTCCCCCACCTCCCCTCCCACAGGAGTCATTGGTGTTCCAGCACCGAGCCGTGCGTACCTCCCTCCTCTCCGCCGCCGTGGCGGTCACCCTCCTCGCCACCGCCGGCCAGGCCGTGACCCGGGCCGCGGACCGGGGGACCCCCGCCGCCGCGACGGGCGCCCCGGCGCCCGGCACCTTCACCGCCGGGGCGCCGGCGGCCAACCCCTTCGACGAGGTCGACCGCCTCGCCGACGCCCGGGACGCCGCCCCGGCGCCCGCCCCGGCCCCCGGCGGAGCCGCCCGCACGGACCCGGCCCCCGGCGGTGCGGCCGCCGGCCGCGTCCCCGGGGCCGCCACGGCCGCGGCCGTGGACGCCCGGGCCGAGAAGCGCGCCGACGCCGCGCCCCGGGCCGCGACCACCGTGCGCGGCCGGGCCGCCGCCGTCCCCTGCACCCTCGACGGGATCACGACCCTCACCCCGGAGCAGCTCGCCGACTTCCTCGGCGACCCGGCCGTCCTCGCCGACGGCTGTCTGCGCGGGCTCATCTGGACCTGGGACGCCCGGCTGGCCCCCGTCATGTCCGACGCCCACGTCCAGGCCGTCTCGCGCCGGATCTCCAGCCTGTCCGCGGCCCACGACGGCCGTAACTCCTCGCATCTGGAGGAGATGTTCACGTACCTGCACGCCGTCGCCTACCACGACTACTCCCGCTCCGAGATCGACATCACCGACGCCCCGACCGTCGACGCCATGCGCCGGGCGATAGCCGACTTCGGCAACGCCGCCCGCACCTTCGACGTCACCGCGACCAACGCCGACACCCTGCGCGAGGCCCTCAACGCGGGCAGCGCGCCCGGCCTGCGCCAGCACCAACTCGGCCTGATCAAGAAGGTCCTGGCCACCATGGACCCCGCTCATCCGGCCACCCACCTCGACAGCGGCTGGGCGGGCGCCGCCCTGGCCGCCCTGTCCGTCAACTACCTCGGCGTCTACTCGGGCAACCAGGACGCGGCCTTCCGCGCGGCCGTCTCCGCCGACCCCGCCTACCGCGCCGTCTTCAAGGCCTTCGCCGGCTACACCCACCTCAAGGGCACCGGCAACGCGTGGGTGGTGCGCGACGCGCTCGGGGAATACGGCCGCTTCGGCGAGATACCCGCGCTCACGCCGCAGATCACCACCGACCTCGGCGCCCTGCTGGAGCCGGTGCGCACCGCCTTCGGCAACGGCAGCCAGCCATGGGCCAAGATCGTCTCCTGGCTCAACTACTTCGGGGCCTGCAAGCCGTACGGGGTGTGCAAGGAGGACATCGAGAAGCAGCTGTTCCCCTACACCTACCTGTACGACAACGGCGCCATCAAGGTCCGCACCGCACTCGACCGGGCCGTCGTCGACCAGCTCTACTACGCGAGCAAGCAGGTGAAGGCGCAGTACCACCGCGTCCTGGGCACCGACCGGCCGCTGGCCGGGGACACCAACACCACGCTCACCATCGTGCTGTACGCCTCCCGCGCCGACTACGAGAACTACCACCCGATCCTGACCGGCTACGACACCAACAACGGCGGCATCTACATCGAGAACGGCGCCACCTTCTACACCTACCAGCGGCGCGTCCCGCAGGACTCCTCCCTCACCCTCGAAGAGCTCTTCCGCCACGAGTACACGCACTACCTCAACGGCCGCTACGCCGTCCCCGGCTCCTTCGGCGAAGGCCCCTGGTACGAGGGCGACCGCACGACGGCCATGGACGAGGGCACGGCCGAGTTCTTCGACGGCGCCACCCGCGACAACGGCATCGCCGTGCGCAAGTCCCTGGTCAAGAGCGTCATCGCCGACACGGCCGGCGGCGGGCCGCGGATGACCGTACAGCAGCTGCTGAACGCCACCTACGACGGCGACGGCTTCCGCTTCTACAGCTACGCGGGGACGTTCTTCGAGTTCCTGTGGACCGAGAAGCCCGGCCTGCTGCGCGAGATGTACACGCACCTGCGCGGCAACGACGTGGCCGCGTACGACGCCTGGCGCAGCCGGACGGGGGCGGACGCCTCCCTCCAGCGGGACTACGACCGCTTCCTGACCGCGCAGATCGCCAAGGTCGACCAGCTGTACGTCCCGAACACCACGTTCACGCCGAACGCGCAGCTGCGCGACGCCGCGCTGGCCTCCGTGAAGTCCTCGTTCGCCACGGCCACCTACAACACGCCGGACTGCGTGGAGAACGGCGACGCGGGCAAGCGCCGCTTCACCTGCACGGGGCGGATCACGGCCAACCTGACGAACTGGCGCAGCGACGACCAGAACTTCAAGGACATGTCCGAGACGGTCGACTACTTCATCCTCGACCGGGCGGGCGCGGCCTCCAACAACCTCGCCGACATGAACTGCTCCTTCGGTCCGCTGGAGATCTGGAGCAACAAGACCGCCGCCACCGCCGGTTACAGCTGTGAGGGCCCGCTGCGCGGCTGATCCGGTGCGGTCCGGGCGGTCCGCGCGAGGCGGGCCGCCCGGACCGCGAGGAGCGGTGCGGACGGTATGGGCAGCTACTGAAGAATGTGACATATTACTGCCGTGCTCAAGAGACATTCCCCGGACGTCGTGATCATCGGCGCCGGCGTCGTCGGAGCGGCGTGCGCCTACTACGCGGCGCGCGCCGGCCTCTCCGTGGCCGTGGTCGACCGGGGCCCCGTCGCCGGCGGCACCACCGGCGCGGGCGAGGGCAACCTCCTCGTCTCCGACAAGGAGGCCGGCCCCGAACTCGACCTTGCACTGCTGTCCGCGTCCCTCTGGCGGCAACTGGCCGAACTGCTCCCCGCCTCCGTCGAGTACGAGGCCAAGGGCGGCCTGGTGGTGGCCCCCGACGCGGCCTCCCTCACCGCGCTGCGGGCCTTCGCGGGGGCCCAGCGCACGGCCGGTGTCGACGCCGTCGAGGCCGGTCCGGACGAACTGGCCGCGCTGGAGCCCCACCTGGCCCCCGGCCTCGCGGGCGGCTTCCGCTACCCGCAGGACGCCCAGGTCCAACCGGCCCAGGCCGCGGCCCGGCTGCTGGCCGCCTCGGGGGCCCGGGTGTACACGGGGGAGGAGGTGACGGCCGTCCTGCGCGACCGCGCGGGAGCCGTACGGGGCGTCCGCACGACCGGCCGCGAACTCGCCGCCCCCGCCGTGGTGAACGCGGCGGGCACCTGGGGCGGCGCCGTCGCCGCCCTCGCCGGGACCGCCCTGCCCGTGCTGCCGCGGCGCGGCTTCGTCCTGGTGACCGAACCGCTGCCCCGCGTCGTCCGGCACAAGGTCTACGCCGCCGACTACATCGCGGACGTGGCCAGCGGCTCCGCGGCCCTGCAGTCCTCGGCCGTGGTCGAGGGAACCCCCGCGGGCCCGGTCCTGATCGGCGCGACCCGCGAACGGGTCGGCTTCGACCGGTCCCCGTCCACCGAGGCCCTGCGCCGCCTGGCCGCCCAGGCGACCGCCCTCTTCCCGGTCCTCGCGCAGGTCCGGGCGATCCGCGCCTACCACGGCTTCCGCCCCTACCTGCCCGACCACCTCCCGGCGATCGGCCCCGACCCCCGCGTCCCCGGACTGCTGCACGCCTGCGGCCACGAGGGCGCGGGCATCGGCCTGGCCCCCGCCACGGGCGCGCTCATCGCCGCCGCCCTGACGGGCGCCGAACCCCCGCTGCCCCCCGGGCCGTTCCGCCCGGACCGCTTCTGACGGGCGCGCGCCCCGGAGCCCGCCGCCCCGAGGCGCGCGCCCGCCCCGGCCGTGCCACCACCCGCCGTGCCACCACCCCCCAAGGAGGAGGACCCCTCGATGCGCAGCCCCCGTTCCCTGGTCGGCGGCACTCCGGCCGCGGAGTTCACCATCGGCTTCGACGGCCGTGAGCTCCCCGCCCAGCCCGGCCAGTCCGTGGCCGCCGTGCTCTGGGCCGCGGGCATCCTCGCCTGGCGCACCACCCGCGGGGCCGCGGCCCCGCGCGGCGCGTTCTGCGGCATCGGGGCCTGCTTCGACTGCCTCGTCACCGTCAACGGCCACCCCAACCAGCGGGCCTGCCTCGTCCCCGCCCGCCCGGGGGACGCCGTCACCACCCAGGAGGGGACCGGCCGTGCCGACCTCGCCGTCTGACCCGGCACCGGACGCCCGGAGCCCGTCCCGACCCGCCGGCGCCCCCGGCGGACCGGAACCGGAGGCCGGGCCCTTCGACCTCGCCGTCGTCGGCGCCGGACCCGCCGGGCTGGCCGCGGCCGTGACCGCCGCCGGGCTCGGACTGCGGGTCGCGCTGCTCGACGCGGGGGAGCGGCCCGGCGGCCAGTACTACCGCCACCCCGCCCCCGGCCTCGGGGCCGCCCGGCCCGAGGCGCTGCACCACGGCTGGGCCGCGTTCGCCGCGCGCGAAGCCGCCCTGCGCGCCCACGCGGCGGCCGGCCGGATCGCCTGGCGGCCGGGGCACCACGTCTGGTCGGTGGTCCCGGACGGCGCCGGCTGGCTCCTGCACGCCCTCGCCGGGCACGGCCCCGAGGAGCGGCCCGCGGCCGTCCGGAGCCGGGCCGTCCTACTGGCCACCGGCGCCTACGAACGCCAACTCCCCTTCCCCGGCTGGACCCTGCCCGGCGTGGTCGGGGCGGGGGGCGCGCAGGCCATGCTCAAGTCCGGGCTCGTCCTGCCGGGCCGGCGCGTCGTCGTCGCGGGCAGCGGGCCGCTGCTGCTCGCGGTGGCCGGGTCCCTGGCCGCCGCCGGCGCGGCCGTCCCGGCCGTGGTGGAGGCGGCGTCGTACACCGGTTACGCCGACCGGACTCCGGCGCTGCTGCGCAACCCCGCCAAGCTCGCCGAAGGCGCCGCGTACGGCGGCGCCCTGCTGCGCCACGGCATCCGGCTCCTCACCCGGCACGCCGTCACCGAGGCCCACGGCGCCGACCGGGTCGAGGCCGTCACCGTGGCCCGCCTCGACCGGGACTGGCGGCCGCTGCCCGGCTCCGCCCGCCGCATCCCCTGCGACGCGCTCGCGGTGGGGCACGGGCTGGTGCCCCAGCTGGAGCTCGCGACCGGCCTCGGCTGCGCCACCCGCCGGGGCGCCGACGGCGCCGTCGCGCTGGACCTGGACGCGGGGCAGCGCACCTCCGTGCCCGGGGTGTGGGCCGCGGGCGAGAGCGCGGGCATCGGGGGCGTCGGCCCGGCCCTGGCCGAGGGCGAGATCGCCGCCCGTACGATCGCCGGGCGGCCCGTGCCCCCGGCCCTGCTCCGGCGCCGCGCGCGGCTGCGGGCCTTCGCCGACGCGATGGGCCGCGCCCACCGCCCGGGTGCGGGCTGGACCGGCTGGCTGCGCGAGGACACCCTCGTGTGCCGCTGCGAGGAGGTCCCGGCGGGCCTGGTCCGGGAGGCCGCCGAGGCGCTCGGCGCGCGGGACGCCCGTACGGCCAAACTCCTGACCCGGGCCGGCATGGGCTGGTGCCAGGGGCGGATGTGCGGGCCGGCCGTCGCCGCCCTCGCCGGGGAGGAACCGGCCCCCGACCGCCGCCCCCTGTCCTGCCCGGTCGCGCTGGGGGACCTCGCCGACCTGCCGCTGCCCCTGCCCGCCCCGCCGCCGGGCTACCCGGCCGGCGGCGGGCGCCCGGGAGCCGGCGGCTGATCCGGGGTGACGGACCCTTGTGGACACGTCGCGCCGCCCAATAAAATGTCACACATCACACTAGGGAGTCCCTTCATGACGCACGCGTCCCGCACCCGTCCCGACACCCGCACCCGCCCCTGGCACGGCATCATGGTCGCCACCGCCCTCCCGCTGCGTGCGGACCTCTCCGTCGACCACGACGCCTACGCCGACCACGTGGCCTGGCTCCTCGACAACGGCTGCGACGGCGTCGTCCCCAACGGCTCCCTCGGGGAGTACCAGACCCTGACCGACGCCGAACGCACGCGCGTCGTGCGCACCGCGGTCGAGGCCGCCGGCGACGGCGCCCGGGTCATGCCCGGCGTCTCCGCCTACGGCAGCGCCGAGGCCCGCCGCTGGGCCGAACAGGCGGCCGAGGCCGGCGCCGGTTCGGTGCTCCTGCTGCCGCCCAACGCCTTCCGCGCCGACGAGGACGCCGTACGCGCCCACTTCGCGGAGGTGGCCCGCGCGGGGCTGCCCGTGGTCGCGTACAACAACCCCGTCGACACCAAGGTCGACCTCGCACCGGCCCTCCTGGCCCGGCTGCACGCCGACGGATCGATCGTCGCCGTCAAGGAGTTCACCGGGGACGTCCGCCGCGCCTACGAGATCGCCGAGCTCGCCCCCGGCCTGGACCTGCTCGTCGGCGCCGACGACGTCCTGCTCGAACTCGCCCTGGCCGGGGCCGTCGGCTGGATCGCCGGCTACCCCAACGCCCTGCCGCGCGCCTGCGCCGCCCTCTACCGGGCCGCGGTCTCCGGCGACCTCGTCACCGCCCTCCCGCTCTACCGGTCGCTGCACCCCCTGCTCCGCTGGGACTCCAGGACCGAGTTCGTCCAGGCCATCAAGATGTCCATGGACCTGGCCGGCCGGCCCGGCGGCCCCACCCGGCCGCCGCGCTTCCCGCTCACCGGCGAGAGCGGCGCCGCCGTCCGCGCCGCCACCGAGAAGGTCCTCGCCGAGGGCCTCGTCTAGCTCCCCGGGGGAATCCCATGCGCACCCGTCACGTCTACCACGCGGTCGACTCGCACACCGAAGGCATGCCGACCCGGGTCGTCACCGGGGGCGTCGGGGTGATCCCCGGCGCCACCATGGCCGAGAAGCGGCTGCACTTCATCGACCACTGCGACCACGTCCGGACCCTGCTCATGTACGAACCGCGCGGCCACTCCGCGATGAGCGGAGCCCTCCTGCAGCCGCCCACCCGCCCGGACGCCGACTTCGGCGTGCTCTACATCGAGGTCTCGGGACTGCTGCCCATGTGCGGGCACGGCACCATCGGGGTCGCCACCGTCCTCGTCGAGACCGGCATGGTGCCCGTCGTCGAGCCGGTCACCACCGTCCGGCTCGACACCCCGGCCGGCCTGGTGAGCGTCGACGTCCGCGTCGAGGACGGCGCGGCCACCGCCGTCACCCTCACCAACGTCGCGTCCTTCTGCGTCGGCCTCGACCTGAAGGCCGACGTGCCCGGGTACGGCACGGTCACCTACGACCTCGCCTACGGGGGAAACTTCTACGCCTTCGTCGACCTGGACGCCCTCGGCCTCCCCTTCGACCGCGCCCGCAAGGGCGACCTGCTGGCCGCCGGACTCGCCGTCATGGACGCGGTCAACGCCTCCGCCGACCGCCCCGTCCACCCCGAGGACCCCTCCATCGCGGGCGTGAAGCACGTCTACCTCACCGCCCCCGGCTCGGACGCCCGGCGCTCCCGGCACGCCATGGCCATCCACCCCGGCTGGTTCGACCGCTCGCCCTGCGGGACGGGGACCAGCGCGCGGATGGCCCAGCTGCACGCGCGCGGACTGCTGCCCCTGGACACCGACTTCGTCAACGAGTCCTTCATCGGAACCGAGTTCACCGGCCGCCTGGTCGGCGAGACCACCGTCGGCGGCCGCCCGGCCGTCGTGCCCACCGTGACCGGACGCGCCTGGATCACCGGCACCGCCCAGTACTTCCTCGATCCGTCCGACCCCTTCCCCGGAGGCTTCCTGCTGTGACCGTCCCGCCGGCGCGCACCGGCGGGACGGACGGCCCCGCCTGGTTCGGCCCCGCGCGGACGGCCGGGCTGCTCGGCCCCGCCGCCGCGGTCGAGGCGCTGGCCGCGGCCCTGCGGGCGGGGCCGGACCCCGAGGACTGCCCGCCGCGCACCGCGGTGTCCGTCCCCGGGGGCGAACTGCTGCTGATGCCGGCCGCCCGCGGCCCGTACGCCGGGGTGAAGATCGCGGGGGTCGCGCCCGGCAACCCGGGGCGCGGGCTGCCCCGGATCACCGGCGGGTACCTGCTGCTCGACGGGCCGACCCTGCGGCCGCTCGCCCTGCTGGACGGCCCCGCGCTGACCGCCCTGCGCACCCCGGCCGTCTCCGCCCTCGCCGTGCGCCACCTGACGCCCGCCGGGCGGCCGTTGCGGCTGGTGCTCTTCGGGTCGGGGCCCCAGGCGTACGGGCACCTCGACGCCCTCCTCGCCGTACGGCCCCTCGCCCGGGCGGTGGTCGTCGCCCGCGACCAGACGGGCGCGGGCGAACTGGCGGCGTACGCACGGGGTCTGGGCGTACCGGCCCGGACCGGCGGGCCCGGGGACGTGGCCGGGGCGGACCTGGTGGTCTGCTGCACCTCCGCGCGCGAGCCGCTCTTCGACGGCGGCCTGGTCCGCGCGGACGCCACCGTCGTCGCGGTGGGTTCGCACGAGCCGACGGCCCGGGAGACCGACACCGGCCTCGTCCGCCGCTCGGCCGTGTACGTCGAATCGCGGGCGGCGGCCCTGGCGGAGGCGGGGGACCTGCTGATCCCGCTGGCGCAGGGGGCTATCGGCCCCGGGCACATCGCGGGGACGCTGGCCGACCTGGTCGCGGGGCGGGCGCCGGCGGACGGTGCGCGGAGTTGTCCACAGCTCTTCAAGAGCGTCGGCACGGCCTGGGAGGATCTTGCCGTGGCGGTCGCGGTGTTCCGGGCCGCCGGGACCAGTAGCGCAACGTGACATTGTACGCTGTGCCTGCTGGTCGCAGTGTCGGGGGTCTCGGAGGAAATGCAATGGGTGACCTGAAGCAGCACAGTCTCATCAAGGCCCAGGAACGGCTCCGGGACCAGGTCGGCCACGCCCTGCGAGCAGCCCTGATAGCGGGAGAGCTGCGCCCCGGGAGCGTCTACTCCGCCCCGGGCCTCGCGTCCGAACTCGGCGTCTCGGCCACGCCGGTGCGCGAGGCCATGCTCGACCTGGCCCGCGAGGGCCTGGTCGAACCGGTGCGCAACAAGGGCTTCAGGATCACCGAGGTCAGCGAACGCGACCTGGACCAGTACACCGAACTGCGCACGATGATCGAGGTCCCGACCATCGGCCGGATCACGGAGATCGCCACCGCCGAACAGCTGGAGGCGCTGCGCCCCGTCGCCGAGGAGATCGTCACCAGCGCGCGCGAGCACAACCTCATCGGCTACCTGGAGGCGGACCGCCGCTTCCACCTCGGGCTGCTGGCCCTCGCGGGCAACGACCGCCTGGTCGAGACCGTCGGCGACCTGCGCAAGCGCTCCCGGCTGTACGGCCTGACCGGCCTGGACGAGGCGGGCAAGCTGGTCTCCTCCGCCGAGGAGCACATCGAACTGCTCGACCTGATGCTGAGCGGGGACGCACGGGCGGCCGAGGCGTGCATGACCCGCCACCTCGGCCACGTCCGCTCGCTCTGGGCCCAGGGCCGCGACGAGCCGGTGGGCCGCACCCCGGGCGTGCTCGGCGCCTCCGGCGTCCGGACGTAAGGCCCGGTCGGGCCGGGGCCCGGTCCGGTCGGGCCCGGTCCGGTCGGGACCCGGGCCCCGGCCGAGACCTCAGCCCTCGGCGGCCGGCGGCACGATCCGGATGCCGAAGCCGTACGTGCCCAGGGCCCCGGCCACGCCCAGGAAGAGCAGGCTGTAGTGCTCCTGCCCGCGGGCGGTGGCGATGCCGCCGAGGTCGAGCAGGGACTCCTCCGGCCAGCCCAGGTCGCGCAGGAGCGCGCCCACCGTGCGCTTGGCCACGGCGTCCTCACCGGACAGGAAGAGCGTGCTCGGGCCCGTCAGCGCGTGGGGCGCGCACATCAGCCCCGCGTCGACGGTGCACAGCGTCTTGACCACCGCCGTCCCCGGGAACGCCCGTTGGAGCTCCTCCCCGAGGCTCTCCACCGGATGGGACAGGGCGCCGTCCTCCCGGAAGCCGACCGCCACGTCGAGCAGCACCTTCCCCGTCAGGGCCCGCGCCCCGACCGCGCCGAGCAGCGCCACCGACTCCGTGCCCGGCGTCGCGTTCACCACGACCTCCGCGCCGGTGGCGGCGGACGCCGGGTCCAGCACCGGCACCCGCGCGCCCACCGCCTCCGCCAGTTCCTCCCGCAGCGCCTCGTCGTCCGGCCGGCGGGAGCCGAAGACGAGGTCGTGGCCCGCCCGGGACCATCCGGCGGCCAGTGCGCGGCCCACGTTGCCCGTTCCGATCATCGCGATCCTCATGCCGCGACGCTAGGGGGCCGCGGGCCGCCCCCGCGTCGGCCCGACGGCGGTGCCCCGCTCGCCCTTTGGTCCTACGCCGCCCGGCCGGGCCCCGGGCCCACGGGGCTCAGGCCAGCACCTCGCGGAAGAAGTCCAGCTCCAGCGCCATCACCTTCTCGCGCGTGTCTCCGGCGCACATGTGGGTGACCCCCGGCAGGGCCAGCAGCCGGTGCGGGCGGCCCGCGTCCGTCAGGGCGCGGGACAGGCGCAGGGTGTGGGAGGGGTGCACGTTGTCGTCGGCCAGCCCCGTGGTCAGCAGCAGCGGGCGCGTCAGCCCCGGGGCGTCCGCGAGGAGCGAGTCCCGGTCGTAGACGCCGGGACCGTCCTGGGGGAGCCCGAGGTACCGCTCCGTGTACGCCGTGTCGTAGCCCCGGAAGTCGGTCGGCGCGGCCCCGGCCGACGCGGCGTGGAAGACGTCCGGGCGGCGCAGCACCGCCAGGGCCGACAGGTAGCCGCCGTAGGACCAGCCGCGCACCCCCACCCGCCCGAGGTCGAGGTCGGGGTGGCGGGCCCCCAGCGCCCGGAGCGCGGCGACCTGGTCCTCCAGCGTCACCCCGGAGAAGCCGCGGTACACGGCGTGGGTGAAGGCGGGCGAGACGTACGGGGTCCCGCGGTTGTCGACGGTCACCACCGCGAAGCCCTGGTCCGCCCACCACTGCTTGGCCTGCCAGCGCCGCGGCTCGGCGCTGACGTCCTGGTAGCCGGGGCCGCCGTACACGTCGACCAGCACCGGCAGCCGCCGCCCCGGTACGTGGCCGCGGGGCAGGACCAGCGCGGTGGGGACCCCGTGCTCGGTGACCCGTTCCAGCACCGGGACGACCCGGTGGGGCAGCGGCGCGGACAGGTCGCCGGGGGTGAACTCCCGCCCGTCCGCGGTGCGTACGGTACGGCGGAACCCGTCGGCGTCGGCCGAGGTCAGCAGCAGCGCCCCGGCCGAGGCGAGCACCGTGTGCACCCCGGGCCCGTCGGCGAGCGGCGTCGGGTGCCCGGTCACCGGGTCCAGCAGCAGCACCTGCTGCTCGGCGGGGTCGCGCCGCCCGGCCTCGACGAGCAGGTGCCCCGCGTGGACGCCGGCCACCCGCCGGACCTGGAGGCCGTCGCCGGTGAGCGGCGCGCCGTCGACCGCGAGTCCGCGGGCCGCCCCGCCGCGGGTGTCGGCGGCGGTCAGCGTCCGGCCGTCCGGCAGCCGGGCGGGGGTTCCGTCCAGCGGGTCCACCCACCGGGGGTGCGTGGTGCGGGAGAGTTCGCGGGTGCGGCCGGTGGCCGGGTCGGCGGAGAGCAGCAGGACGCTGCGCTGGAGCCGGTCGCGGACGGTCAGCAGGATCTCCCCGGCCGACTCCCAGTCGGCGTCGGAGAGGTAGGGGTGGGTCCCGGCGTCCCAGTCGAGCCGCACCGGGTCCGCCGCGGCACCCGGTCGCAGCACCCACAGCTGGACGTCGGCGTTGGGGCCGCCCGCCTCGGGGTAGGCGAAGTCCTCGGGCGGCAGCCCGGGCTCGGCGGGGTCGGCGAAGTAGCGGCGGGGCAGGGCGTCCTCGTCGACGCGCGCGACGAGCAGGGCCGCGCCGTCCGGGGACCACCAGTGCCCGCGCGAGCGGCCGAGCTCCTCGGCGGCGGCGAACTCGGCCACACCCCAGCGGGCCCCGTCGGCGGGGCTGATCCGGCCGCCGGGGGAGAGGTGGAGGGCGTCGTCGGTGACGTAGGCGGTGGTGGAGCCGTCGGCGTCGGGGCGGGGGTCGAAGACGGGGCCGGCGGTGGCGATCTCGACGGGGCGCGGGGCCGGCGCCCCGGCCGCGGCGTGCCCGTCGGCGGGTCCGGCCGGCGTCGCGCCGGGGTGGGACACCCGGTAGAGCCGGCCGTAGAGCGCGAAGACCGCGTGCCGGCCGTCGCCGGAGAGCGCGTACGAGCCGATCCCGGCGGCCGTGAGCCGGATCCGCTCGCGCAGCCGCCGTTCGAGGACGGGCAGGGGGCCGGGCTCGGGACACAGGTCGCGCGGATCCGCGAGCCGGGTCTCGGTGCCGGTGGCCGTGTCGAGGACCCAGAGGCTCTCGAAGGCGTCGGTGGGACCGGTCGAGCGGAGGAACCAGAGCAGCCTGCCGCCGTCCCCGAAGGCGAAGGCGCGCGGGGCTCCGCGGGTGAACCGGGCCGTGTCCGCGGAGAGCCTGAGGAAGTCGTCCATAGGCGTAGTGTGACATGTGAAATATCACCACTACTAGGCTGTTCGAGTGGTGACCGGCGAAGCGCGGGCTTAGCGTCGGACAGGTGGACCCGAACGCACAGCCGATCAGCAACGGGACCGACGGCAAGGTCCGAGGGAGCGGCAACGGCCTCGCCCTGGCCATCATCGCCTGCTGCCAGCTCATGGTCGTTCTCGACGTCACCATCGTGAACATCGCGCTGCCGCACATCCAGACCGCCCTCGGATTCTCCACCGAGAGCCTGGCCTGGGTCGTCAACGCCTACACCCTCACCTTCGGCGGACTCCTCCTGCTCGGCGGCCGCACCGGCGACATCCTGGGCCGGCGGCGCGTCTTCATCTTCGGCGTCCTGCTCTTCGGCCTCGCCTCGCTGCTCGGCGGATGCGCCCAGAACGAGGGCCAGTTGCTCGCCGCCCGCGCCCTCCAGGGCATCGGCGGCGCCATCGCCTCGCCCACCGCCCTCGCCCTCATCACCACCACCTTCCGCGAAGGCCCCCAGCGCAACCGGGCCTTCGGCGTGTTCGCCGCCGTGTCGGCCGGCGGCGGCGCGATCGGCCTGCTCGCGGGCGGCATCCTCGTCGAATGGCTCAACTGGCGCTGGGTGCTCTTCGTCAACGTCCCCATCGCCCTCGCGATCGCCGTCCTGGGCAGGAGGGTGCTGCGGGAGTCCGAACGCCACCCCGGACACTTCGACTTCGCGGGCGCCCTGCTCTCCACCCTGGGCATGGTCTCCCTCGTCTACGGCTTCATCCGCGCCTCCCAGGAGGGCTGGACGGACGGGCTGACCCTCGGGTCCTTCGCCGCGGCCGTGGTCCTGCTGTCGCTGTTCGTCGTCAACGAGCGCCGCTCGCCGCAGCCGATCACCCCGCTGCACATGTTCGCCGACCGCAACCGGGCCGGCACCTACGGGATCATGCTCTTCCTCGCGTGCGCCATGTTCGGCATGTTCTTCTTCCTGACCCTCTTCGTGCAGAACGTCCTCGGCTTCAGCCCGCTCCGGGCCGGCCTCGCCTTCCTGCCGATCAGCGTCGTCATCGCCGCCGGCGCCGGGATCACCTCCCAGCTCCTGCCGAAGTTCGGGCCCAAGCCCTTCATGGTCACCGGCGCGCTGTGCGCGGCGTCGGGGCTCGCCTGGCTGACGCAGACCGACGTCCATTCCACCTACCTGGGCAGCATCCTGGGCCCCATGCTCCTGTTCGGCGCCGGCATGGGCATGCAGTTCGTCTCGCTGACGCTGACGGCCCTGTCCAACGTCCGCGACCGGGAGTCGGGCGCCGCCTCCGGACTGCTGAACACCATGCAGCAGGTGGGCGGTTCGCTGGGCCTGTCCATCCTGGTGACGGTCTTCGGCACGGCCAGCCGCAACGAGGCCAAGGAGCAGGTGCCCGCCTTCCTCGGCGTGGCGAACCCGGAGCAGAAGGCCCTCTTCCTGCGCACCGGCCAGCTCCCCGACCCCTGGGGCGACCTGGTGCTCACCTCCGGCGTGAGCTCGGCCTTCGTGGTCGCGACGGCCTTCACCCTGGTCGCGGCGCTGATCGCGCTGTTCGTCATCCAGGTCCGCCCCTCCGACCTCGCCCGCCTCCAGGGCGCCCACGCGCCGACGGCCGTGTAGGCGCACCCCGGCCGACGCCTCAGGGGTGCGCCGGCGCCTACGCGTCCAGGGGACGGACGCGGCAGCGGGCCGGGCCCGCCGCCCGCAGCGTGATCCCGGCACTGACCGGCACCGCGGTGTCCACGGCCTCGAAGGCGTACGACCGCAGGGCCATCGCCAGCGCGAGCACCGACTCCAGCATCGAGAAGTGCTGCCCGATGCAGGCGCGCGGGCCCCCGCCGAACGGGAACCAGGCGTAGCGCGGCCGCGCGGCCTCCGCCTCCGGCGCGAACCGCTCGGGATCGAAGCGCTCCGGGTCCGGCCAGTACCGCGGGTCCCGGTGCGTCACCCACGGCGCGACGATCACGTCGGCGCCCGCCGGGACGGTCCGCCCGCCGACCACGGCGGCGGCGACGGCCTTGCGCCCGATGACCGGGGCGGCCGGGTAGAGCCGCATCGCCTCCTTCAACACCCGGGTGACGTACGGGAGCCGGTCCAGGTCGGCGGCCTGCGGCGTGCGGTCGCCCAGCACCCGGCGGACCTCCTCGCGGGCCCGGTCCTGCTGCTCGGGATGGCGGGCCAGCAGATGCAGGGCGAACGCCAGGGAGGTGGCGGTGGTCTCGTGCCCGGCGAGCAGGAAGACCAGCACCTGGTCGCGCAGCTCGCCGGCGTCGAACGCCCCGCCCGCGCCGTCGGCGCCCGCGTCACCGGCGCCGTCGGCGGCCGCACCCGCACCCGCACCCGCACCCGAGAGCAGCGTCAGCAGGTCCTCGCCGGCGGCGGACGACGGGCCCGCAGCGCTGCGCCGCTCGGCGATGATCCGGTCGCAGACCCCGTAGAGCTCGTCCAGGGCGGCGGCGGCCCGCCGGTTGGCCGCGGTCGGCCAGTGCCGCGGGAGGTTGGCGGGGGAGTAGCCGCGCCGCAGCACGTACTCGGTGATGACCGGAAAGCACCGGTCGACGACCTCGACGGTGGCCTCCACGTCGGTGCCGAACAGGATGCGCGAGACCGCCCGCAGGGAGAGGTGGGTCATCGCGCGGGCGACGTCCACCACCCCGCCCGGTGCCTCGCGCCAGCCCGCGAGGGTGGCCGCGGTCTCGGTGGCGACGGCGCCGGCGTACCCGTCCACCCGGCGGCGGGTGAAGAGGGGCTGCACCAGGCGGCGCTGGCGCACGTAGTCCTCGTCCTGACTGGTCAGCAGACCGTTGCCGAAGGAGTCGCGGATCTCCTGGTAGAAGCGGTTGTCCTTGCGGAAGTTGGCCGACTCCGAGGCCAGCACCTGCTGCGCGCCCTCGGCGGAGAACACGCAGTACAGCTCGGAGCGCAGCCCGGGCGGCCCGGCCGCGATCCGCACGACGTCGCCGTGCAGCTCCCGGGCGCGCAGGAAGGTGCCCAGGGAGTCCGCCTTCAGGTCGAAGAGCGACCCGAGTACGGGCACCCCCGCCAACTCCGGCACCGCACCGACCGGTTCCGCCGCCGTCCCCGCCGCCATGGCCGCCCCCTCGTCCCGTGTGCCCGCCGACGCCCGATTGTGCAGGGCGCGCACCGGCGGCCGCGAGCACCGCACCCCCATCCGTCCGGAAACCGCCGGGCACCACCGCGACACCCCTCGACACACGCGCCCCTCCGACCGGCCTCCGGGGCCGCCGACATGCGCGAGCTCGTCCCCCGTCACGCTCGGTCTGGTCAGATGTCGCGGAACTCATGGACAAAGCTTCTGACCTGCGTAAATGACACCTCTCGAAGATCATCTTGCACGGTTGTTGCACAAGCCGAACAGGGCAGGAGTCACGCGGCCCTGGTGTAGGCGCTCCGGACCGCGATGCGGACCTTGGAACCGGCTCCCACGACCGGGTGCACGTATTTACGCAGGGTAAACGCGGGATCGGCATGTCCGAGGCGGTCCGCGAGCGTGTACACGTCTACCCCGCCGTTGATCATCATCGACGCGTACAGGTGTCGGAGCGCGTGCATCATCACGTCGCGGGACTTCTCCCAGCGTCGTCCCTTCGCGTCGGGCTCAAGGGGCTTGATGAGGCCGGCCGACGCCAGGGCGGGCTTCCAGCGGTAGGAGTTGAACCAATTCGACTGAATGGCGGTCTTCTCCCGGGTGTAGAAGATCAGCCGCACCGTGACCGGGTCGCCGCCTTTGCTGCCCCAGGGTCGGGTCACCTCGACCGGCGGGTCCCGGACGCCGGTTTCAGGTCACGCGCGGCAGCCAGCCGCGCTCGTAATATCAGGCAGTGCACAGGGGCCTCCTCACGGCGCTCGCGGGCAGATGGGCAACATGCCTCCGACGCTGCTCGATTGGACGAGGCGGCACGGATAAGCACAGCTCAACGGGGGTGGAACAGCGCTCCTCTCCGGTGGCACGGCGAGACAGTAGACCGGGATTCCGGCCGCACCAAACGACTGCCGTCCCGGAGTCCAAAGCGGGTAGCCGCCTCGTTGGGTGCGGCCGGAATTCGCCGTTAACCTCCGCTGCAACCTCGCACCGGATGCACGCCGTTGAGCGCTGTCCGGAGCAGGTCCAGACTCCGCCGCGCCCGAAAAGAGGCCCCCCCATGAGCTACACGCTGCACCGAGGCGACGCCCTGACCGTCCTGAAGTCCCTCCCGGACGAGAGCGTCCAAGCGGTGATCACCGATCCGCCGTACAACTCCGGAGGCCGCACCAGCTCGGACCGAACCGGCCGTACCGCACGTGCCAAGTACGTCACGAGTAACTCAGCGCACGACCTCGCCAACTTCCCGGGCGAGAACCGCGACCAGCGCTCCTACCGCTCCTGGCTCACCGAACTCCTCACCGAGGCGTACCGGGCCTCGACCGAGCACGCGGTCGCGATGGTCTTCACCGACTGGCGACAGGAGCCGACCACCTCCGACGCCCTCCAGATGGCGGGATGGACCTGGAGCGGCACGATTCCGTGGATCAAGCCCTCCAGCCGGCCCCGCAAGGGCGGGCCGAAGCAGGACTCGGAGTTCATCATCTGGGGCGTCAAGGGCTCCCTCGACAACACCCGTGACCTCTACCTGCCGGGGCACTACATCGCCTCCCAGCCCCGCAAGGGCCGGGTTCACATCACCCAGAAGCCGGTCGAGGTCATGCAGCAGCTCGTCCAGGTCTGCCCCGAGGGCGGCACCGTCCTCGACCCGTTCACCGGCAGCGGCTCCACCGGGGTCGCGGCCCTGCGTGAGGGACGTCGGTTCGTGGGCGTCGAGCTGTCCGCGCACTACGCCGACGTCGCCGAGGAGCGGCTGCGGGCCGAACTGACGAAGGCCGACTTCGAGCTGGCCGGACCGGAGGCATGAGCGTGAGAGCGGAGAGGCCGGGGCCGGCGGCCCACAGACGCCAGAGGGGCGGCTGGACATCGACTAACCGATGCACCAGCCGCCCCTCCTGTACGTCAGGCCGCCTCGAACGCCCGCCGGATCAGCGGCGCCGCCTTCTCCAAGTCGGCTGCCGAGACGATACGGACCTCCAGTTCGCCGGTCCCGAGGTGTCCGATACCGCGCATGTCCCGGGTGAAGCCCTCCTCCAACTCGACCGTGTCCGGGTCGAGTCTGAGGTACACCAGGATCGCCTCGTGCTTCGGACGGAAGATCACCGACGCCACGTTCACCAACCGCCGGTAGGCGATGTAGTGCCGCAGGGACGCCACCTCCACCTCGCCCCATGCCGTGAGCGCCTCGTCCAGTTCCGCGTACAGGTCCCGCAGGCACTCCGGCACCGCTCCTCCACCCGCAGGCGGAGACCGCCGAAGCCGTCGTCACGCTATCCGCCACGGGCGCCCGCTCCCGACCCCGGTGAGACGAGGCAGCGCTCGGGAAGCCGGTCGCGGAGTCCACGAGCAGCAGCCCCAGCAAGCCACCGTCGAAGATCCGGTAGCGCACCAGGTCGATCCGCTCGGGCAACCTCTGCACCGCCACCCGGTCGTGGTGTGAGAAGCCCACCGCGATGCAGATCATCCGCGGACGACGCCAGTCGACGGACTCGGCGGCCTCCGTCCCCAGCACCTTCCGCACGAGCGCCTCGAACTCGTGGTGCGCCGACTCCAGCCAGGACAGGTAGGAGACCGCCTGGGACATCACTCCGCTGTCCGAGCCCTTCTTGAACTCGATCACCACCGGGCTGCCGTTCTCGTCCAACCCAAGGGTGTCGATCCGCCCTCGGTGCCACGGACCGGTTGGATACTCCGACGCCAGGAACCGGACGCCCAACATCTACTCCAGACCAGCCTCGACCCGTCGCTGCAGCTCCGCCTCCAGCGCCACCGTCGAGCTGGGCAGCTCGACATCCCGACCGTCCGCGTCCCGTCGGAACATCATCAGCTCGGCCACCCCAGCGCCCCCTCCCGTGATCGCTATAGAGTTGCAATCAAGAGGACGCTGCGGGCATTCCGCGTCGGGTAGGGGGAAGGGCAGGCAGCTCGACCATGGGATTGGCCGAGTGCAGGACGCCGACATCGCCTCGGGGCGAGAGCCGAGCCCGCGGGAGAGGCGATGACATGAATCTCGACTGGCGAGAGCTCTGATGGTCTTGTCAGTGTTTGTCCGTATGGTTGACCCTCTCCGGTGTTACTGGGGGGTTGCTTTCCCATACAGGGATGGGCGCCGCGTAATATTCTCGGGGCGCCTGTAGCGTCCTAATCGATCCAGTCATCCGAGGTGGACGTCGGATTCTTGATCTTGCCAGAGGTTGTGTGATCTCCTGGTGCTCGTTCTTCTCGTCCGATGGAGGTTGGCGCAGTGCGCAGGCAGCACTATGGGGTGCCTCTGGAGCGGAGCGACTGTCTGGAGCTCAGGCGCCACAGGAACAGTTGCAAGCCCGAGAACTTCGGCAAGTGGCTCGGTGGCTTCGGTGCTGACAAGCGTCTGGCCGTCGACCTCTTCTCTGGAGCGGGTGGACTGAGCCTCGGGCTAGAGCGAGCCGGGTGGACGGTCGCGGCTGCGGTCGACTTCGACGAGCGGGCGCTCCAGACGCACGCTGCGAACTTCCCGGGTATGAGTCTCCACATGGATCTGGGTAATCCTGACGAGCGTGACAGGCTCGTCGAGATACTGGAGCCCGCCAAGATCGACCTGGTGGCCGGAGGCCCGCCATGCCAGCCGTTCAGCAGGGCTGGCCGGAGCAAGATCCGCAGTCTCGTGGAGCATCACGGCCGCGATCCCCATGATCGCCGCAAGGAGCTGTGGAGCGCCTACCTCGACGTCGTGAAACGCCTCCGGCCACGTGCGGTCCTCATGGAGAACGTGCCGGACATGGGTCTCGGCGACGACTTCTTCGTGGTACGCACCATCGAGGAGCAGCTGGAGGACCTCGGATACGCGACGCAGATCCGTCTCGTCGATGCGTGGAAGTACGGCGTTCCGCAGCACAGGAAGCGACTGATCCTGCTCGCGAGGAACGACGTGGAGTGCTTCTCGTGGCGGAAGGAACTGGAGCACGATCAGCGGACCACGCTGCGTGACGCCATCGGTGACCTGCCGGTGCTGCCTGTCGTGCCCACCGAGCGTGTCGGGCAGCGCGAACTCCCGTACGAGGAACCGTCCGAGCTTTCCAAGTTCGCTCAGGACATGCGTAAGCGGGCGCGCAAGGACCGGGTGTGGGACCACATGACTCGACGGGTCCGAGCGGACGACGCCGAGATCTTCTCCAGCATGGACTCCACCACCCTGTACTCGCAGATCTCGCCGGAACTGCAGCGTTACAAGGCCGACCACTTCACGGACAAGTACAAGAAGCTCGACTGGTCGGATCTCAGCAGGTCGATCACCGCCCACATCGCCAAGGACGGCTACTGGTACATCCACCCCGACCAGGAGCAGCCACGCACCCTCACCGTGCGGGAGTCGGCACGGGTGCAGACCTTCCCGGACAAGTTCCGCTTCGCGGGCACGCGCAGTGACGCCTTCCGTCAGATCGGTAACGCGGTGCCGCCTCTCCTGGGTGAGGCCGCGGCCGAGGCGCTGCTGCCGGTAGGTGACGGACAGTCGGCTGAGGGCGGACTCCGACCCCACTGGCGGACGGTGCGAGAGGACCTGACCGCTTGGGCCCGGGGACAACGTGACGCGGAGAACTGGTACCAGCTGCCGGGCAGGCACATGTCAGGCTTGCAAGCTGCCGTGGTGGCCATACTGTCCGGGACCAGGATGCAGCCCGCCCAATTGTCGGCGATGGTCGAGGTCGTACGGGGGCTGACGTCAATGAACACGGCCTCACTGGAGGCGCTCACCACGGCTGCGCCGACCGAGGCTGCCAAGGCCCGGGTCGCCCGGCTCTCGGTGATGGTCGGCGAGTCCAGCGCCTGGGAGGACGAGAAGAAGGTCCGCGAGTCCCTGATGCTGAAGCCGGCGGAGGCGACGGTCTACCGGCTGCTGATCGCGGAGGACCTTCTGTGGGTCGGGCAGGGTGCACTCCGCGTCGCCGCTCGTCTGCACGGCAGCGCTTCGGACCGTACGAACAGGCTCAGCGACGGTCGAGTGGACTTGGTGAAGCTCGTCGGGGCAGGCGAGGACGCGCCCCTGCGCATGGCAGCGCTCCGCCTCATCGGGACCAGTATCTGCAGGGCCAAGGAGCCTGTCTGTGACGCCTGTCCTCTCAGCCAGTACTGCGCTGACAGGGAAAGTCTCTCGAGCGATCACCTGTTCACGGAGGTGCCGAACGAGACGAACGATCGGGATACGGTGCCCGCCCAGTCGCGTCAGGCTGGTCGCACTGTTGGGAGACGCTGAGCGCAGCGCCCTCGACGTCCGTCCGGATCTCGCACTCCCAGACACGGACGACGGTCCACCCGGCAGCTTCGGCCGCAGCGGTGTTCCGACGGTCCCGTTCCTTGTTGGTCTTGATCTTCGCGGTCCACAGGGAGGCGTTCGGACCGCGGAACGTCTTCGGGCCGTGGACGGGGCACCCGTGCCAGTAGCATCCGTCGACGAACACCGCGACGCCGTGCCTGGGCAGGACGAAGTCCGCCGTGCAGCGGGCGGCCACCTTGCGCTGTAGCCGGAACCTGAGGCCGAGCCGGTGCACTGCCCGCCGCAGAGCGACTTCGGGTTTGGTGTCCCGGGAGCGCCGACCGCGCAGGTGGCCGCTCTGCTCGGTGCGGACCCATCCCTTGAGGGCAGCTTCCTCATCTGGTGCCATGGCTCGTCCCCAGGCCGATGTCGCTCCTATAAGGGTGAGAGTGCCACACTCGTCCCATGCTTCGTGAACCAGCAGAACTCCGTGTCGACGACCGCGGACGGATCGAGCTTCCCCTCGGCCTGCTCGCAGAGGCCGGCATCGCCCCTGGGTCGGGTCTTCTGGCCTTCAGCGACGGAGACGGACGGATCGTGCTCCGCCGCGCCGAGGACGCCATGAGGGATCTCCTCGAATGCGGGAAGCTCTGAAATCGACGAGGTGTCGGGTTCAGGCTTCGGAGACGAACCCGAGGGACAGAGCCCTGTTGCGTGCGTGTAGCGCCTGAACCGCTTGCGGCTCCGGGACCTCCTGACCGAGTTCGAGTCGTCTGCCGACGTACTGTGCCAGCTGCCGCTGCGCGGGCACGAGATTGCGTGTCTCCTTCGCCCACCGCTCGACGGCGTACCACTCGTCCGCCGGGATCGACGCCACCTCGTCGCAGGCGCCCTGGCCACCTCCTGAGCCCCCTGCGAGGGTCTTCTCGTTCAACGAATGTTCGAGGAGCTCGGCCTTCAGGTCTGCGGGCACGGACCATGGCACGCGGGAGACCGTGTCCCAGCACACGACCTTCTTCGCCCACTCGCCCACGTGGTTTCCCTCACGCGGCCTGGTCACCACGCGCATCACCCTGGGACAGAGGTCGTCGATCGCCGCCTTGACCGCGGGGGAGACCTGCTGCTCCCGCCAGATCCTGTCCAGGTCGATGCGCTGGTTCGTCGCGAGCGACAGACGGGCCACGGTGTACGCCGTGATCATGCTCTTGTAGCTCCCGGCCTCGTGGCTCGTCGCGATGCGGTCGACCGCCTTGAAGAGGATGGCCATGGCGATCACACGTTGGCAGTACTGGACGTCGACACGCGGGGGCGCCTCACCGATGCGGTCCATGAACGCGACGAAGTTCTTCTGTGCGCCACGGCTGACCTGGAACGGGAGGTGGTTCCAGGAGTTGCAGTACTTCGCGAGGTCTGACTTCGTGAACTTCCGGTTCGTCGGGTTGAGGTTCTTGAAGGCGCGCTGCCTCGCCGGAGTCCGGGCCTTGGCCACCTCGTCGGTGTACTGGCCGCGCGCCCGCTCGTAGAACCAGTGGACCTCTTGGCCGCTGCCGTCCGTGGCCGGCGCCCACAGGGAGCGGGTGATCCGCTGCACGGCCACGTGGTACTCGTGGTTCGAGCTGAAGTCGACCATCGTCACCCGGTTCTGGGTGTTGGAGTACTCGGAGATCATCGGGACGATCTCCGACAGACGCTCGGGGGAAACTTCCGTCAGCTTCATCTGAACGGACACGTGCGACAGGTCCGCCTTGTCACGGCTTCTCGCGTAGTGCAGTGAGGCTGTCGTCTGACCGCCGTTCACGACCTGCAGCCCGTGCACGCGGCGGACACCGGTCGGTCTGCCTTCGGCGTCGTGAACGAAGTCGACCTGCGAGGCGGTGGCCGTGATGCCGTTGTTGTACGCCAGGAACCTCCCGGGGGAGTTCAGCAGTGTCTCCCGGATACCGCGGTTGACGGACCCACGGGCCTGTAGGAAGGAGCGGACGTTCAGTTCGAGGAGCCTGGTCCCGTGTTCCCCGTACAGCTCGGCGAGCCTCTGGCCGGGAATCACGGTCATGGTCACCGAGTGGTCGGGTTCGCTGCTGGGTGCTGCGACGCATGGCAGTGGCGGGACGAACTCGACGACGATGGGTTCGCTGATGCTGCCGGAGGTCTCGTGACGGTGCAGGCGCGCGAGGTCCCACACCTCGTGGGTCACGGGGAGACCGTCGAAGTCGGTGGGCGGCACCGCGGTGCCGGTGCTGACGCGGTTGCTCAGCAGGAAGAGCCGAACCCGCTGTACCTCGGTGAGGGACTTCTCCACCGCCGCGCACATGTCGTAGACGTCGAAGGACTCGTCGATGTGCTGGCGCAGCCCGTCCCGGCAGCGACGGACGAACGTGAGGAGCCGTCTGAAGTAGGACTCGACCAGGACCTTCGTGAGCTTGGAAGCCAACGGCTCCATGTCGAAGTCCGTGACGAACAGGTCGAGACACTCACCCGTGTCCCCGATGCCGTAGCCGTGGACCAGGTGACCGTGTGAGCCGTGGAAGGCGCTGAACGTGTTGGAGGCGATTCCGCCCTTCTCCAAGTCCTCGAACACGCGTCGCGTGAAGACCTCGGGAGTGGTCGTCCCCTCGGCCTCGGCCGTGGCCTGGACGTCGACGACGACGTCGTGGGCGTACTGGTACAGGTCGAGTTCAGGCATGGGTCCCCCCGATGAGTGCGGTCACCTCGTCGGCCGTGGCACGGTACCGATCCAAGGCCGAGATGCTCAGGCTGTACGTGCAGTCGCCCACTCCCTCGGGCAGGTCGGCTTCGACGAGCCTCGGAAAGGCGTCCCGTACGTGCCAGGAACGCAGGTCTCGGAGGGTGTACCGAGGCTCTTCGTACAGGTCCCGGTGGCTCGGGAGATAGCCGGCCCTCACGAGCCGGCCGTCGAAGTCGGCGCGTACGGCCGTGCTCGTCAGCTGCTCACGTACGCGGTCCACCAGGCGGTTCAGACTCTCGCCGGAACCACCACGACGTTCGTCGAGCATGACCAAGGACAACAGGAGTGAGGGCGTCCCCGTGCCGTCCAGCTGGCGTTCGCTCGCGATACGGATGTTGCGGGGGCGCTTGGCCGTGCTGGCCTTCGTCTCGATGGCCACGGCGGACAGGTGGAAGTCCTGGTTGGCCCCGCTCGGTCCGGCCCAGGAGCCGACGGCTTCGGACGCCCCGACGACTGGCAGGACGCGGTCGCGCAGCAACAGGAGCTCGCCGACGAGCCCGCGACGGGCCTCGGGACCGAGACCATCCTTGCCCACGGAGCGAAGAAGGTCCTGCCAACGCTCGAACCGCTCCACGGCCGCGGTCAGGGCTGCCGCGGCTCCGGGAGCTCCCCTGACGGTGTCGGCGACGTCGGTGACGAGGGGGTTGAACACCTCGCGGTGCTCGTCCGCGGTGAGGACCACCTGCAGCTCGTACTCGAGCCGCGACACGGCACTCAGGTTCATCTCCAGGCCCGCCGCGCTGGGCAGGCGAGTCACGGAGCGCACGATGTGGTCCGCGGAGCGTGCGTCGGTCCTGAGTACGAGCATCCGTCGGTGCGCCGGGTGGGAGACGGACAGGAAGACGTCCAACGGGGCGTCGGGGTACAGGCGGATGCTGGATCGCCCCTGGGCGGTCTGAGGCGCCTCGAGGTCGCGCCACTCGGCCTCCGTGATGGTCACTCTCCGTCCCCCTCGTCGTCCAGGGCGTCGAGGCCCTCCTGCTGCCAGATGCTGTTGACGACGTACTCGGTGTCGGACTGGTGCTTCGAGAGCGGAAAGCTCACCTTGAAGCCAACGAGCGGCGACTGAGGGGAGGCGTTCTCGGAAGCCGGCCGTTCGACGAGGTAGACGAGCAGCAATGCTTGGTCGGGTCGTCGCTGCCATCGGAGATGATCACCTGAAGGGGTCTGGGGCACCTTCTCACGCTTCTTGATGGCCGCCGCCTTCTGCGTCGCCTGGAGGGCCGCCAGAACCTGGTCCTTCTCGAGGTCGAGGTGCTCGTCGGGAGGGCTGAGCAGACGACGGATCGTGTGCCGGCCGTCCCTTTCCGTGTCGTTCAGCGCCGTGCGCTCCACGGGTCCCACCTCGTGACCGGAGACGTTCTGGTAGTCCGTGGACGCCCTCTTCCCTACGAGCACAACCGTCCACTCCGGAAGCTCTCCGACGGCCGTGCACTGTTCGATGTACTTCGCGATGAAGCGGGGGCGGACTCTCTGCGCCATACGGTCCGTCTCGTAACGGCTGAGAAAGTCGACGACGGCGTCGGAGGTCACCTGTGACCACGTCACGTTGGCACCTGTCGTCTCCTGCCGCCCTGTGGAGTGGGCTTCGAGTCTCCGGACGAACTCCTCGAGGACCTTGAGGTTGTGCTCTGGGACCCCGTCGGAGAGCTTGAAGATCACCGTCTCCGGCCCCTCCCCGGAGTAGCTGAGCATGACCTTCGTGCCCTGGCGCATCTTGTTGGCGGCCGTGACGGCGAGCCCGAGTGACGAGGCACGGACCTTCAGTCCGAAGTTCCTCGGGCTGAGGTCCAGCGCCGCCATCTCCTCGACCTCGCGACGCAGTTCGTCGGTCGCAGCGGTCACCTCGATGTACTTCGCCTGCAGGTCGGGCGTGGTGTACAGACGGCAGAGATCCTCGTGCCCCGGTCGGTAACCGAACCAGCGTCCCATCTGGAGCAGGGTGTCGTACGTGGTGGAGGTACGCAGGTAGTAGCTGACGGTCAGCCCCTCCAGAGTGAGGCCCCGGGAGAGCTTCTGGCCCCCGATCGCGATGACCGAGAGACCGGTCCGGCGGTGCTCGTAGTAGTCCAGGGCGTCGCGAGAGGCGCCGTTCACTGTCTTTACCACGATCTTCCGCAGCGCGGGCATCAGCTGGTTCGACACGTCGTCCCAGGTGACGCGCCGGGCCTCGTCCGCAGGGAAGTGGTCTGTCGTGGGTGCGAAGTCGCCCTCCCACAGGGCCCGGAGCCCGGCCGTGCGTTGTGCTGCCTGCCCGTATCGGTCACGGAGAGAGTCCACGAGGAGGCGCAGGTAGTCGTCCACCTGGTCGCGGACGATCCCCTGGACCGCCGTGAAGCGGGTGACGTGCACGAGCATGGAGTTGTGCACCTTCGTCTGTCCCCGTACCCTCCGGGCGGCGCTGGCGACGACGAACGAGTCGATCGCGTCGCGGAGGGACTGCGGAAGGTCGTCGGAGGGGACGAACGAGGACTTGTGCTTGCTCGGGATCCAGCTCTCCGAGTCGGCTACGGGTCGCACGAGGGGCAGAGGAGGAACGTCCTCCTCGTCGTCGTTGTCGGTCCGGAGCCCGAACACGCGTTCCGGACCGAGATAGTTGGTCGGCGAGGGCAACGTGCGGATGAAGCTGTCGGGGAAGAGGTCTGCTCCGAGTTCGACGTGGTTGACGTCGGGGTCGATGTAGATGTTGGCGAAGGGAGTGGCGGTGTACCCGACGTACGCCGACTTCTCGAAGCTCTTCATGAGCTCGCGGATCGCGCCGTTCGTCTTGGTCGGGTCCGCGTCGGGGTCGCGCTCGGTGTTGATGGAGGCGTTGTCCGCCTCGTCGTCGATGACGAACAGGGGAATATCGCGTACGACCTTGTTCCCCGTCTCGTCCTCGGTGCCTTGGACCTCGGTCACCCACGTTCGCAGGTACTCCAGAATCCTCCAGTGCTTCTTGACGACGAGGACCACCGGGAAGCGGCCGAGCGGGAAGTTGACGGCGTTGGCGGCCTGGCGGCCGAAGTCGCCCTTCTCCGAGCTGTTGGTGGGGGACGCGATGTCGAGCTTCTTGACCCCCGGCATCCGTCCGGCCCCCATGAGGCGGGACTTCCCGTTCTGGTTGGACCGCTGCTGGTGCTGTGTATCGAACCCGAGCAGCCCCTCGTCGACACGGAGCTGGGTCTGGCTCCGGAGGTCGTTGTGGATGCCGGCGAGGATCACTACGAACTGGTATCCCGCGTCCACCGCCTTCGCGGCCAGACCGATGTACTGGCCGGTCTTTCCTGACTGCACCTGACCGATGACCAGACCCGTCCGACGCCAGGAGCCGACTCGGCGAGGGTCCTCGAGCTGACTCAGGACCTCGTCTGTGCTCTGGTCCAGCCGACGAACGACCAGCGGGGGGAGGCTGCGTACGTCCTCCAGGTAGCGCCGGTAGCGCTCCCAGAAGTCCCATGCCCGGTCGTTCTTCGCCTCCGGCAGCCACGGTTCGTGTCCGCTGTCGCTGTCCAGGCCGGAAGAGCCTTCCTGGAACACGGCTGTCAGGACCTCGATCTCCTTGGCCAGTTGGTCACGGTCGAGAACCTCGCCTTGGCCGGCGAGCATCCCGAAGATGACGGTCACCGCGTTCTGCACTTCCTCCGGCGACGGCTGACGGTCCTGCGACAGCAGTGCCAGCACCAGACGACGGGCCTTGGCAAGGGACTCCGACGAGTTGTCGGGGGTGGAACTCACGGCAGACCTCCGGCTGAGCGGGAACGGCATGGGGCAGATTACGCGCGGACACTGACAACGGCCTCACCCGTTCCAGAAGCCCTGCATCTGGTCGAAGGGGGGCATGGTCCGCAGGCGTTCGCGGGCGGCCGCAGGGGAACGGCCGTCCGAGACCAACGCCTCGTAGATCCGCTGTGCGACCTCCATGGCCCCTGCGTCGGCGGGACCGGGGCCGCCGAAGGGCTCGGGGTCGTCGCTGGTGTCCGTCTCGTGCATCACACGGAGGGCGGTGACCGGCACGGTCTCCTCGAGCAGGCGGATCAGGGCACGAACGTCGTCCGGGCTCGCACCGCCGGCACGCAGCGCCGCCTTCACGAGGGGATGACCACGGTTGACCCGGCAGGTGACCCGGTCCTCGGACCGACGCACGTTCCACGCGTACAGCAGCGGGTCCCCGTGCGTGCGCGCCGCGATCTGCCCGCGGTACCGCAGCACGTCGGAGGCTCGTCTCCTGGCCTGCAGGGCGATGCGTCGCAGGTGGGAACGAAGTGCGACGGGCGGCACGACGCTGGACTTCCGCACGTCGACCATCCACTCGACGTCGGTCTCGGCGGGGATGTCCACGGCGATCCGGGCCAGGTTGTACTTCTCCTCGCGGCGTAGCCCGCGTTGTCCGAGCCAGTCGCCCGCCAGGATCAGACGGTTCCGGCGGTAGACGTAGAACCCCTGCTGGTCCAGCCATCCACGTGGGCCTCCGGCCTTCTCGTACTCGTCCGGGGTGAGCCTCTGAGCGCTCGGGAGGACGAACGCCTCCACCCGTACGGAACCCGATCCCAGCGGCAGGCGCTCGACGGGAAGTGGCTGTACGGACGGGTGGCGGGCGAGGAAGGGATCCCAGGGCGTGACGGGGGTACCGGACACCCGGAGGTTGAGCCGGCGGCCTCCGGTGAGGAACCGCGCGAAGACCATCCCCAGGTGGGACTCGGTGCGCGCGGACTCCGCGTAGAACTGCTTCTGTGTCCGTTCGTCCTCCACCGTCACCGCGCCGCCGTGGTAGCCGTTCAGGCGCCGCCACAACACGACCGTCCCGTGGTCCGCCGTCCCCCGGATCCGCTCCAGCAGTTCGGTCGTCGCCTCGTCCGCGCCGCGGAGCAGCCGCCACTGACCGGAGGTCTCGACGACGTCGAGGTCCCAGGTGCGCACGTGCCATTCGCCGGACCTCGCGGTGGCGACGCTGAGCTGCCGGGCCTGGGAGAAGGACGCGGACTTGAGACCCACGCCGAAACGCCCGAGATCGGTGGCACTGCGGGTTGCCGCGGGTCCGCGCGCGGCGACGGTCATGGCGGTCACGAGGTCCTCGGCCGTCATCCCGGCACCGTCGTCTGCGACGGCGATCCACGAGTCCTTTCCGGCCCAGGTGAACTCGACGTCGACCGTTGACGCTCCGGCGGAGATGCTGTTGTCCACGAGGTCCGCGATGGCGGCAGGAAGCGAGTACCCGAGAGAACTGAGGGAGGCGACCAGGCCCGCCGGCTCCGGAGCCGCGATGTCATACGTCACGCCGATTTTCCAGCCTACTTCCGAGTTCTGGTGATGGATATGATTATCCACCGGCATCGCTACCTGCAGGGGATGTATCGCCGTCCCGAGAGGACGCACAAGCACCGCGCTCTTAGCGGTTCGGCTGGTTGACCGGACGAGTTCACATGACGCGTCAGACAGTCGATGTCCAGGCTGACTCGCTACCCGAAGCGGGGGCGCCAGGAGCTCGTGCGTATCCCGAGCGCGTCGACGTGTACTCGGTGTCGGCCCACGGAGATCGACCGTTTCCGCACGTCGAAGTGCACCCCTCTGGCCGGGAGATCCGGGCTCCTCAGGGCGGTCACCAAGGAACCGAGGTCGGGCGGCGTCCCCAGCGCCTGCACGTAACGGAGAGAGGTGGCGTGCATGTCCGGAACGGGAAGAGGGCGCGTGGTGAGCTGCTGCGGCGTGCCGACGCACCAGGTCCAGCTGATCGAGTCGAACGAGGGCCAGCTTCTCGGCAGACGAGCACTCGCGGCACCCGATCGGAGCTCGCCTCTGAGACGGTCCAACTGCCGTGCTGCAGAACTGATCCAGCTCTCTACCTTCGTGCCCTCGTGCAGGGACAGGGCTTCGATCGGCCACTTGATCTCGAGACAGAGGCCGAGCCGACGGGCCGGGTCCACGACGAGCACGTCCAGATCGCCGGCAGACGCGCCGTCGGTCCTGGCGGCCGGGACGCGCTCGGCTACCAAGGCGCCCGGAGCGGCGCGCAGCCAGTCAGCCCAAGCTGTCGCACGTGCACCCTGCTCCCTTCCGATGCGGCCGAATCCACCAGGCGCATGAGTAGCTGAGCGAAGCATGATCGCGTCCACGGCCCTCGGCGTCAGGAGGGGCGGACAGATGATCACGACGCCGTCGTGGCTGATCAAGGGGGAGGTCCTACAGGACCTGCCGGGTCGGTAGGTGAGTCTCTCCACCACCAGAGCCTGGTGCGCCTCCGACACGTTCGGGCACATCTCCGCGATGACGGCGCGCAGTTGGGAGGTCGGCATGTGCGCGAGCGTCGCCTCCAGACGGGAGAGCCTGTGCGCAGTGTGCTCACTCAGAGAGGCGATTCCCGTGATCACGGCCAAGACGCTGGTCATGTCACCGGCGGTCATTCCCTCTCCGAGTTGGAAGGAGTCGGGAACCTGGCCCTCGGGTACCGACTGCCGGTACACCTCGATCGTTGCAGCTGCCCGCTGGACGGCGGCCTCGAGGACCTCCAGCGGTGGACCACTACGGGAGCCGACGACTTGGGACGAGATCCACTTTCGCTCCACGTCGGAGAGCGGGGGTACGCCCGTGGGTCGCGCGTCCTGCTCGAGGAGCATGTCGGCTACCTCGGCCGAGGCGTCCCAGCGGTGACGCACGCGAAAGTCGCCTCTCGTCATGTGTACCTCGTAGACGCCGCTCCGGATGCTGGCCTCCAGAGGGTCGAACCGCTGAGCTGCCACTGCAGCGAGGACGATCTCGGCGGCGTCCTCTTCCGAGCACGCACCAGTGCCGACGGGTTGGTCGTGATGCCACGCGACGAGTTGCGCGAGAACGCTTTCCCACGGCACGTCTGTCGTGACTCCCGCGCTGATCTCCATCGCGCGGACTTTGGTCGCGGTCCGGAGCAGATCGTAGATCCGCTCCGGACCGGAGTTCCATCCGTGCAGCGTTCGGGCCCGGTCCCGAGCGTCGGCAAGGATGCCCAGCAGGTCCTGTTCTGGTCTCACGCAGAGCTCCACTCGTGCACTTCGGTGGTCGGGAGCCCTGCGTTGTCGACAGGGCGGGGCGGGGACGGTCCTCGGGCTCAGAGAGTCGGGTCCCAGTACCCGACTCTCGAACCGTCCGGGGAACCGAACAGGTGCCAGCGGGAGAGGTTCCTGTTCCAGGACTGGCAGGCCGTCTCGGGTAGCTGCAGGCAGCCGTGGTCGGCACCCTCGTTCGTGATCATGCAGTTGGGGTCGTACAGGCACGAGTCGTTGTCGACGGCGCGACTCACGACGGCGTCGAGGTTCTGCTCCAAAACGGTCCGCATCGCACCCAGGCTGAAGTCGCTGCCCCCGTTGGGATAGACGGCGAAGGCCAGGTCGTACGGGAACAGGTACTCGGACAGGCTCGTCTCGCTGTACCCGCTGTCGACCGCCAGCGCCCGCAGGATCTGGTGCGACAGGGAGTGCAGCAGACCGAACAGCTCGTGCACCGGCAGGTCGGGGTGTCCCGGAGCAGGTCGTACCTCGTGGGAGAGAGCCTGGCCGTTACTCGGACCGAGCTGATGAACGAGCCACTGGGCGACGCCCCCGGCGTCATCAAGAGTGCGTTGGCTTACGAGATCATTGCGGACCATCCAACGGCTCACCCGGTCCCGGTCCACCGGGAAGAGCAGCGCTTCCGCCTGGGTGGGGTGCGCGTAGAGAAGGGTCTTCTCGGGAGCACTCCGTGAAACGCGACCCCGGTAGGGCACCAGGTCCGCCTCCTCGGGGCTGAAGCCGGTCCGGCTGTAGCCGATCGCGAGGTACGTGATCGGGAGATCACTTACCAGGCAGGTGTCACGGCTGAGACCGGCAGCTGCCAGGACTCCGGGGTAGCGTTCGTAGAGGGCAAGCCGCTCCGGGTTGCGCGCTTCTCGCTGCAGTCGGGGGACCCCGAGGCGTTTCAGGTTCAGAACGCGACGGTAGGTGTGCAGCTCGGTTGCGAGCCCGCGGGCGTCGTCACTCCCCGTGTCGAGCCCGAGGGCCTTACCCACCCGGTCCCGCAGATGGTCCACTTCGACCGGCATGAAGCGTGCCCGCAGAGCACGCGCCTGGTCGTGCAGACCGGCATCCTCCATCACCCGGATGCTCTCGACGACCTCGTCGGGGACATCGACCGTGTGTCCGTCCGTGAGCCGACGGAACTCGTCCTCGGTGATCTCCCCGAGCCACCAGCCGAGTACGGCCGCGGTGTACAGGGGATTGCTCTGCCGGGTCGCCTCCTCCGTCGTGGTCACGTTCACGAGGGTGAGCCCGTGGCCGACGTGCGCGGTTCCCGCGGAGTGAAGGAGGGGGTTCATGAACTTGTCCGGGTAGCTGCACGAGGAGTTGCTGCAACTCCACTGCACGCCCAGCGGGAAGCCACAGGTCATGCACTCCCACCGGAAGTCCAGGAACCGGCTGGCGCGGTCGTCGAGCCTGAACCGGGTGTGCCCCCTGGGACACTTGCTCGGAGGGTACATGGGTGACGTCTCCCCGCACTTGTGCGCGAAGACGAACTGGAGCTGCCGGTTGCCGACGACGCCGCCGCAGGCCGGGCAGGCCGGCGGCCAGTCGTCGGTTCCGGGCCGTGGGTCGCTGGCCGTCCAGACGTGCCCGCATCCTGCCCTGGAGCAGCGCACCACCCGGGGCCAGATGCGGCAGAAGACCTTGCCCGGGACCACGACCTCGTAGTGGCGATCGGCGAGTCTGTCCTGGTCCCCGGGGAACTCAGGGGCCCGGTCGGATCCGGCGACGAACGCACGTCCGGCGGCCCGCCATCTGCGAACGAACCGCATCGCCTCCTGAACGAGGTGGTCACGATCCAGGGAGGGGCCGTCGAACTCCTCGTCACGCCCGAGCTGAATCACCTGCGCGGTGTAGCCGGCGCGGTGGTCGAAGGTCTGGCCGGGCCGGAACCGGAAGAGGACCTGGCCACGGTCGCGCGACATCTCGTCGTTCCTGGGGTTGAACGCCATCACGACCTCCGGCTGTCGGACACGACGTGGAACGGGATGCCCTCGGAGACGTCGCGGAGACTCGTCATCGGGCGGTGCTCGAGTCCCAGGTAGTCGCCCGTCGCGCGGTACCCCCGGTTGTTCCCGCCAGCGAGGGCGGCAGAGGCGCCTGCAGAACGGAGGCTGGCGATCGCGTCCTTCACCATCTGCTCCAAGTCGCCCCGGAGTTCTTGTCCTTCCGGCCGATGGGACTGGAAGACCGCATGGAGCGCCTCGAGCAGCTCGGTGAGCTGGACGCCCTCCAGGCCGCCACGGGAGGGATCGCGGAGAGCGGCCTGCATCTTGGAGAGGTCGTGCAGATGCCCCGGGGCGTTGCCCGCCTGCCACCAGTCGCGGTTGGCGATCTGGAGCAGGTGACCCATGAGAATTCCGGGAAGGGTCCTGCGCACCGCGAACCGGCTCCAGCGATTGATCGCCACAGGTTCGACCATGCGGTCCAGGTACTCGTGGAACTTGCCGTGGTACCGGTAGTGCGAGCGGTCCCGCTCTCGTACCGGGTTGAAGAGCATGAACACGAGTCCGTGGTGTGCGCGGCCGACTCGTGAGGACGCCTGGATGTACTCCGCCATCGACCTGGGCATGCCGTTGAACAGCATGAAGTTCAGTCGGTCCACGTCGACCCCGTGGCTCACCATGCTCGTGGCCACGACCATGCCTGTCTCGCCGTTGGTGCTGCTCAGGTCGTCCAAGACGCCACGCACCTCGTCCAGGCGCGTCTCGCTCTTCAGCTCGGCCACGCGGAGGTCCGGATAACCCTCCCGGCGCAGCGCTTCGTTGACCTGCGTGTCCAGCGAGCGGCGGATACGGCCGAAGTCGACGAGCGTGGTGGCGTACGTGAGGCTCGTGCGGTACAGGTCGACGACCGCACGAAGCTCCTCCTCCGGCCATGCCTCGAAGGCCGGCGGCAGCTCACGGCGCTGCTCGAGCTTCCACAGGGCTCGGTGTGCGGAGGTCAGGATCCTGACCAGCGTCATCTCCGCAGTTCCCCGGGTCGGCATGACCCCGACGAAACGACGGAGGGGGAGCCCTCGGTCCAGACGCCAGTAGAAGCTCTCGTCGAGGTTCGGTCCCGGGAGAGGCACGACGACGGACCTGAGGCCGAAGAGATGCTCGCTCTGGCGGTCCTCGCCCCGGATGGTGGCGGTCGTCGCCACCACCTTCATGCGGACTGCTCGTCCGTCGGCCCGGTGCCTCGACGTCAGGGTGCGCTGCACTTCTGCCAGGAGCCCCTCGTAGTGCCCCGAGAAGGCCCCGAGCTCCTCGTTGACCATGTGCAGTTCGTCGATGATCTCCAGGGAGGGGGAGGGGTCGTAGAGAGGTGCCTTCAGTGGCCCGGGAGCCGTCTTCGGATGACCGGGCGCGTGGCGCTCGTGGCACTTCCCGCCCCGACCGAACCCGTGCGGCGTGCACCAGCAGTCGACGTCCCCCAGGAGCGCGCCGAACTTGTCCGACAGCCCGACGTTGGCCAGCTTGTCCAAGGTGCCGACCACGACCGTGGGCAGGTAGCGGTAGATCTCGGTGTCCACCACGACGATGGGCAGGACCTTCCCGCACTGCTCGTTGCCGCAGACGTGCTTGAGCCTGAGCTCCTGGGGATCGGGGGGCGGGATGTGTACCGACCGTTCACCGCAGTAGGGGCAGTCGTGTACGAGTCGGTACGCATGCCGCTCTGCCTCGCTCGACCGAAGGCGGTCGAGCGTGCGATCGGAGGTGAGCGAGTTGGGGGTGTTGCCTCCGCCGGCGTAGAAACCGATGAAGAAGGGCCACCCGGGATTGCCGCCGACCTCCTTGATGCGGTCGGCGTTGCGGCCTCGGACGATGTCAGCGGCAGCAATGACGTCGAGTTGCCGCTGTGTCTGCTGGAGGGTGAGGAGCCGGAGTGGGAAGCGGCACCAGGCCGAGACCCCGACCTCCTTTCCTCTGGTCCGGTCGTAGAACATGCACACGAGGACCAAGCCGAGATAGGCCTCCGTCTTGCCGCCCCCGGTCGGGTACCAGACGACGGTCGCCGCTTCGGTGGGATCCACGTCCTGGTCGTCACCCCAGAGTCCCGGCGTGAAGAGCTCCTGGGGGTGCTCCCGCCAGGCCAGGGCGCCGAGCTGGCTCACGATGGCCACGAGCTGGAAGAGGCGCCACCCCCGGTTCGGCCGCTTTGACCGCGTGTTGAGCTCCGTCATGGACTCGTTCGCGAGCTGGAACGCGGTCAGCAGACGGTCATCCCGCCGCAGCCACGCGATGCCGTCGCGGAAGCGGGCGACCTCCAACGCGGCGGCCTGGCGGTCGGACTCCTTCCGGCGGGCCAGTTCCGGCCTGTCCTGGAGGTCCTCCGTGCTCCACGCGGGGGCGTCGAGATACGCCTCCATCTCGTCGGCGAGCTCCTCCAGAACCGGCAGCGGGTCCGCAGCGAGCGCCGAGTAGCCCCAGCGTTCGTCAGCACGGGCCACCGCGCGATGGGTGTCGTGCTGCGGCACGGGCACGCTGCGGACGGAGACGAGCCGGCCGTCGTGCCACCGCGGCTCGACACCGCAGTTGTTCGCGTATGCTCCCAGGTCCCCCGAGTAGCGGTAGGCGTCGGCACCGAGATCCATCACGATGGGCAGGAGACGGTCACCGTCGATCTCCAGCCCCGCGCGGAACAGGGCGTTGTCCCTCGCCTCGTCGCGGCGGCTGCGGCCCGCGTTCCTGCCCTTTCCCTGGACGGTCACGACCGGGTCCGCGGCGAGGTTCTGCAGGGTCGCGGTCACCCGGAGCCGTCCCGGGGCCACCGGCCTCGACGTGATGACGACGTGTGCTGCGGGGGCCGGCATCACAGGATCCCCGGCCACCTCCCGGGCCAGCCACTGCTCGAATGACCTGTCGTCCTCCATCGCTGCGGGAGGCACCAGACGCTCCCGCCGGTCGTTGCCCACGCGACGGTCGATACGCGGATCACGGAGCGCCAGCTCGACGGCCCCCGCGAAGGCGTGCCGGAACTCACCCTCCAGAGTCTGACGGAGGCCGGCCTGACCGAGGACGATCTCCACGGGGCCGACCGCCACGTCAAGCCGCCTGAACAACGGCGCCAGCCGGTACGGCTCCTCGCGGTCGCCGGCCCACTCCAGCTGCTCCGCTCGGGTCGGCAGGGCCGCGTAGTAGAAGGACGCCTTCGCCCTGACCATGACGGAGCTGGCGTTCTCGGCCTCGAACTCGAACCCGAGGCTGTCCGGAGTCATCCGACCGTACCTGGGGGCGGCGCCACCCGGCTCGACGGCGTGGGGGCCGAGGCTCTCCATGAAGTAGCGCGCGCTGGGAGGTTCGCCGAGGCAGACGTCGCCCTGTGCCTCGCCTGTCGCGTCGGTGACCACCGCGCTCACGAGGTGCTCGACGAGAGCCGTTTGCTGGGTAACGCTCGGCTTGAACGGCGGTGTGGTCACGGCGTCCCTCCTCCAGCCTCGGCGTAGGTCGCCGACAGGGAGGAGGCGCTGCAGGAGGGCCTGAGCAGCAGACTGGCGCCGTCGCTCACGAACGAGCGACGGGGGAGCCGAGGCGGCTCCGAGGTACGTGCCGGCGGCGACGAGCATGCACAACCGGCCCGCAGGACAGGGGTGTCCACGGGAATCTCCAGGGTCCGCGAGTCAGAAGCCGCCATGGCACGACGCCGTGGCCGGACATCCTCTGCTTCTCCGAACCTGATCAGGATGAGCTCGGAGCGAAGCAAGTTACAAGCCGATAAACCAAGTTGATCGAATCTGTTCGGAACGGACCGAACTCTTGGCTGAATCGGTCGACTGCCGAAGGGGTGCAGGTTGACGCCCCGTCTCCTCAGGGCGAACGGCTGAACACCATTACCCGGTGATCCCAGGACGGTGCAGCAAGCTCCTGGCTGACTGACAGGCCGAGCGCCGTCAGGCAGCGGTTGCGAACGATGCTGACTGGCAGAACGCAATCGAGAGGCGGACGAAGACTGCGGGCAAGTCCTTCGGCCCACGTCGGAAGCACGTTACGGCTGCCGTCGTACGTGCCCGCGGATGCCAAGGGCCGACGGCGTCTTCGCATCAACGGGCGGAGGGCCGAGAACGATCAAGTCGACCTGCGTGACTTCGGCGTAGCCGAACGCCGAGACGCGACTCGGCGATCTCAACTACGCTCATACAAAAGCATGTGGGGGGCAACGTGACCATCGACGTAGTCGACGCCGTAGGGCTCGTCCGTAGAAACCGGAAGATGCGCAAGGCATTTGCAAGAGGCTACGCAGGAGCTCGATCAGCAAGCCGCTGAGGACTGCATTGCCCTGAACGAGGCTCGGCAGATGCTCTGCGAAGTGGCCGTTCTTCCCTCCCGTGATGTTTACGGGCGTCTGAAGAACGTGGATCACTTCGCTCTGGCGACGATCGAGATGTCCACTGTGAGCCGTGAGGGGGGTGTCGAGCCAAGGCGAACGGGGGGTATCGCCGTGTTGCCGGCCGCTCGCATGGCGGGTCGTGTGGTTCTGTTCGTCGCGCTCCCGTCTCGCTGTCGGTCACGCTGCCAAGTCGGGGTCCTATCGAGCGGTGCAGGAATTCGGCTCCGCATCCACGGGCAGGGCGATCAAGACGCTTCGTGGGGCCGCAGCCCGGAACGCGGCGGAAGCATGGTTTGGCCGCGGGGCTGTCGCGGTCGGCGGTGGCGGGCGAGCAGCCGGCAGGAAGGTGCTGGGCAAGATCGAATTCAAGTCAGCCAAGATCACCTACCAAGTCGCTGCGACGTGGCGGATCCAAACGTTCGGGGACGGCCAGCAGGATGAGGCGCGAGGACTGGAACGGCGCGAAGCCGCCGTCAAGCAGAGACGGGACGAGGCGCTCGCGCTGCACGAGCACTCCGAGGAGGTGCAACGCGTCATCCAGGATCTGCGGTCCGAGCTGACGGCCCGGCTGCCGTCGTTCGTCGCTCTGGTCGAAGCGTGTGACGACTTCACCCGCTACGACTCCCGTCAGCGCGCGGAAGTGGCGACGATGGTCGATCTCGACGGACTCGCGGTGAGGGTCATGACATGTCCGCTCGCCGACCCAGTGGGACGCCCGACCGAGGAATCCAAGCTGGTCGTCGCCGACGTCGAGGCGCGACTCCGTGCGATGCGACCGCACGCGTGCGCTCCGCAGCTGGAGTCCTGATCTGCTTGGACGGCGTTGTGCGCTGGCGACCGAGAGGTGACTCGGGCCGCATCCGACCGGGTCTCAGGACATGGCACAGCCCAGGGACTTTTCAGGGACTTTCACGTCTGTCCCAGGGGGTTTCCAGGGACTTTCCGCTGTGCAAGCAGGGAAGGCCCTGACAGCGCGGAAAGGTACGAACGCGCTGGTCAGGGCCTACATGCCTAACACTCGATGATGTTCACCGCGAGGCCGCCGCTGGCGGTCTCCTTGTACTTGACCGACATGTCCGCGCTATTGCCTAGGATCGGTGACCGTTCCAGCGGAACAGGTCCTGTTCCTCGATCACCTGGTCCACGAGAGCGGACATGGCATGCAGCAGGCCGTTACCATCGCGTGACGGGGTGGCGGTGGGGATGGGAGCGCCACGCTCCAGCACGTCGGAGTCGATGATCTCCGCCCGAATGAAGGTGGAGCCCTTTCCTTGCTGGCAGTAGGCATCCAGCCAGGCACTCTGAACATCCGTTTTGATGCGTTTTTCCGTCAGAGCGTAGATCTTGCTGGTGATGGCGCTGCTGATCTCTTCGACGATCGCGTCCCGCTGCTCACCGGTCGGAGATTCCCCTTCCCAGCGCACGGGACGCTCAAGCAGCCACATGATCTGCACCTGAAGCTCATTGCGGAGTTCAGCGACAGGTTTGAGTGTGTCGTACTCGTCCCAACCCCATTCACCGAGCCGCCTGGAAAGTGCCTTGATCCGCGTCCAATGCTCTTTCGAGTTCGACTCGAGACCGAGAAGCCCACGCCATCGAGCACGGTAGGTGCTCGCCGCTTTGGTCACGGCGAGGGCCAGATCCATCCGGTCGAAGACCGGCTTCGCCGGCCCCAGTGGCACCGACTTCTCACCCTCGGCGAGTTGTCGTGTCAATGCCTCAAGCTGACTGATGGTGCGTCTGGCACTGTTGCTGACGGGGCGTAGTGGCTTGTGCATTCCACCGACGAAGTAGCAGCGTCGCTCCAGTCGCCGTCGGATTCCCCGCTCTGCTGTCGTACCCAGCTCCTCCCCGATGGAGCTGAGCATGTTTTCCGCCGAGGCGCGAACATGCTCCTCCCGGTCCGCGAAACTCGGAAGGTTGTCGGCTCTCATGCGGTCGAAATGGGTGAACAGGAAGCTCAGCTTGCTTGTGTTCCCCGAAACGGCGATGGACTTCAAAGCTGCGGCCGGGGCTGCCTGCATGGGAGCGGTGGCATTGTCCACCAGGAGGATGGCATCGACTTCGTCGAGTCGTTTGGCCAGATCGGTGGAGAGCGTGGACGCCGACTTCGGCGTATGCCCCAGACCCTCCAGGTCGATGAGGACCATCCGTTGGGGCGCATCTGCCCACGAGGAAGTAAAAGGCCCCCCCCACTCGGATACCGTTGACGAGTGGCGTGAGCAACCGGCCGAAGAGCGGAGCGTAGTTGCTGGAAAGCCACGTGACCGACTTGAGGAACGCGCCACGGTCCTCGGTCGACAGCGTCCAGGTGAGCGGCCACCCCTGACGCGTGCGCCGGAGTTCGCCCTCCGTGAGGAGTGCGAAACGGAGTTCGATCTCGTGGAGCATGTTGTCGACGATGATGTGGAACTCCTCCAGCTGACGGAGCGAGGAGTCGAGCACTTCTTCCAGGAGTTCCTCGATGACACGCTCGTCGTCACCCGCCTGCGGCTGCAGGTCCGCAAGGGCACCCTGCTTCTGTTCCGCCACCAACCTTCGCAGCTCGGCCACGGCCGTGATGAGCATGGCGGCGGTCGCGTCACTGTCGATGGCGGCGAGTTCGTCGGCTTCGAGCGCAGTCGGGTCCTCGTCCGTCTCGTCCTCGTCATCCGGCATGTCGTCGTCATCGGATGTCAGGGTCGGCCGGCCGAGTGTGTAGCTGAACCGGAAGCGCTGGTTCACGTGATCCAGAAGTCGCCTCAGTGCTTCGCTGTTCGACTTCCCCTGGAAGATTGCCAATGCAGCGGAGGACACGTTGTCCGTGAGGTGATCGATCACCTCATCTCGAGCGGCGAAGGTGACCGCAGCCTGGTAAGGACCGTCCTCCGTCGGGATGATCTCGGTATCGGCCACCGTGGTCTTCGCCGTCGACGTGGACGGGAAACGCTCGGTGCCGGGATCTGTGCCGAGCAGTTGCCGCACCGCCGTGGTTTTCCCGGCACCTGTCGTACCCAACAGGAGGACATGGGGGTATCCATCAGCCAAGGTCGGCAGAGGCAGAAATTCTTCGCGCAGTCCTCTGAAGTCTGTGCGGGTGGCTTCGAGTCCGTCGTAGAAGACATCGACGATCCGCTGGTCGTACAGCGCGATTGCTTTCGACCGGGCCTGCGACTCCCACAGTCCTTCGTCCTGAAGGATCTGATTCAGTTGTTCGACGAGGACGTCAGCCTCCTCGTCGACGCTCGTTCCCAGTCCTCGTCGGACACGCCGCCCCTGTTTACCGGTCGCCGGATCAAGTCGACTCGGGTGCCGGAAGATAACTGACCATCCGTCTCGCCCCTGCGAACGACTTTTCGACGCGGTGTAGTGACGTCCCATTGCCAACCCCCCAGTTGTTCCCGGTTGTTCCGAGATGCGGAACGCTGTCAGGCGCTGTGACGCATAGTCAAATTGATCAAGCCGCGTTTCCTGCGGTGGTCGTTGATCACGATGTTTGACTGGCTGGTACGGCCTGCTTGCGGGGGACTGTCGTTCCTCGTACCTGCGCGAAAGCCGACAAGCGCGAGACGCTGGTGGCGCTGTTCGAGGACGAGTGCCCGGCCTGCTCGCCAGCCGCAGGTGGATAGCGGTTCGGCTCGTCGGCCCAACGTGACGCGACCGACGCCGGACATTGCGAGGTCGCTTCGGCGATAACTCTGCGTAAAGAGTGACGGACCATCAGGTTGCCCTGACGCGCCGTCATGGATGCAGGATCATCTTGCACCAGCGTTGCACAAGGTGCTGAAAAACTACAGAGATCAGTGGAGGGTAGTGAAGGTAGGTATCCGCAGGTCAGATGGCATATTGAGGTGTCGTGCCCCTTGCCACCAAGGAGCACGACACCCCGCCCGTCAGATGTCGCGGAAGATCTCGATCTGGGCGCCCACCGAGTTGAGGCGTTCGGCCAGTTCCTCGTAGCCGCGGTTGATGACGTAGACGTTGCGGAGCACCGAGGTGCCCTCGGCCGCCATCATCGCCAGGAGGACCACCACGGCCGGGCGCAGGGCCGGGGGGCACATCATCTCGGCTGCGCGCCAGCGGGTGGGGCCCTCGACCAGGACGCGGTGCGGGTCCAGGAGCTGGAGGCGGCCGCCGAGGCGGTTGAGGTCGGTGAGATAGATCGCGCGGTTGTCGTAGACCCAGTCGTGGATCAGGGTCTGGCCCTGGGCGACGGCGGCGATGGCCGCGAAGAACGGGACGTTGTCGATGTTCAGCCCGGGGAACGGCATCGGGTGGATCTTGTCGATCGGGGCTTCGAGCTTGGACGGGCGGACCGTGAGGTCGACGAGGCGGGTGCGGCCGTTGTCGGCCACGTACTCCGCCGAGCGGTCGTGGTCCAGGCCCATCTCCTCCAGGACGGCGAGCTCGATCTCCATGAACTCGATCGGGACCCGGCGGATGGTCAGCTCCGACTCCGTGACGACCGCGGCGGCCAGCAGGCTCATCGCCTCGACCGGGTCCTCGGAGGGGGAGTAGTCGACGTCCACGTCGATGTTCGCGATGCCGTGGACCGTGAGGGTGGTGGTCCCGATGCCCTCGACCTTGACGCCCAGCGCCTCCAGGAAGAAGCACAGGTCCTGGACCATGTAGTTGGAGGAGGCGTTGCGGATGACGGTGACGCCGGCGTGCCGGGCCGCGGCCAGCAGCGCGTTCTCGGTGACCGTGTCCCCGCGTTCGGTCAGCACGATCGGGCGGTCGGGCGAGACGCCCGCCTCGACCTGCGCGTGGTAGATGCCCTCGGTGGCGGTGATGTCGAGCCCGAAGCGGCGCAGCGCGATCATGTGCGGCTCGATGGTGCGGGTACCGAGGTCGCAGCCGCCCGCGTAGGGCAGGCGGAAGTGGTCCATCCGGTGGAGCAGGGGGCCCAGGAACATGATGATGCTCCGGGTCCGGCGCGCCGCGTCCGCGTCCATGGCCTCCATGTCGAGGCGGGCCGGCGGGACGATTTCCAGGTCGACGCCGCCGTTGATCCAGCGGGTGCGGACACCGATGGAGTTCAGGACCTCCAGGAGGCGGTAGACCTCCTCGATCCGGGCCACGCGCCGCAGCGTGGTGCGGCCCTTGTTGAGCAGGGAGGCGCAGAGCAGGGCGACGCACGCGTTCTTGCTCGTCTTGACGTCGATGGCACCGGACAGCCGACGGCCGCCGACGACCCGCAGGTGCATCGGACCGGCGTAGCCCAGAGAGACGATCTCGCTGTCGAGGGCTTCGCCGATCCGGGCGATCATCTCAAGGCTGATGTTCTGGTTGCCGCGCTCGATCCGGTTCACGGCGCTCTGGCTGGTGCCGAGCGCGTCGGCGAGCTGACTCTGTGTCCAGCCGCGGTGCTGCCGGGCGTCACGGATGAGCTTGCCGATGCGTACGAGGTAGTCGTCTGCCATGGGTGAACGGTATCTCAGATATGAGATGTCGCTCGCGCCGGGTGTGGCGAACGGGTGTTACCCACCGTCAGATCTCGTCGGCGTGCCGACGGACACCCGTTGGCCCGGGGCGTCCGTCGGCTTCCAGGGTGCGCGCCGCGGGGGAGCGGCGCGCGGCGGAACGGCCGAACGGGTGAACGCGTGCCGGTCGGGTGCCGGTCGGGTGCTGTTCGGGTGGACATGGGGCTATTTGTCGCCTTCCCGTGGACGGATGCTCCGGGTGCGTGCGTTGGGGGACTGGCCGGGCCAATTCGGCGGAATTCGTCCCCATTCTCTGGGCGCGACTCAAATTCGACCCGACCCGACCCGACCCCGACCCGACCCGGCCCAGCCTCGGCCCCCCGCCCCGCTCCCCTCACCCCCCGGTGCAGCCGCAGGCGCGGTGGCGGCCGCCGTGGACCGACGCGTACGCGGACGGGCGCGGTGCGGACGTGCCGCGGGCCAGGCGGGCCGCGGCCGTCCGTCCCGCCGACGACTCCGCGTCGTGCACCACCCGGCCGCCGACCAGGGTCATCCGCACCTGCGTCCCGCTGATGTCGGCCACCGGGCAGCGGGTCACATCCCGGTCCAGCACCACCAGGTCGGCGGCCCGGCCCTGTTCCACCGTCCCCGTCAGCCCCTCCTGCCGCAGCTGCCACGCCGTCCCGGACGTGTGCATCCGCAGCACCGTGCTCCGGTCCAGCCCCTCCAGCTCCCGGTACAGCCCGCCCGTACCGTGCGCGCCCTGCCGGTCGACGGCCGTGCGCAGCTGGTTCCACACCTGGAGGGCGTCCACCGGCCAGTCGGAGCCGCCGGACAGCCGGGCCCCCGCCTTCTGCAGGCTGCGCGCCGGATACATCCACCGGTGCCGCCGCGGCCCGATGTACGGCAGCAGCGCCTCCACGGTCCAGGTGTCCCGGGCCGCCCACTGGAGCTGCATGCAGGCGGCCACCCCGAGTTCCGCGAAGCGCCGCAGGTCCGCCGGGTCCACGAGCTGGAGGTGCGCGACCGCGTTGCGCGGGTCGCGCAGCCCGGTCGCCCGTCGGGCGTACGCGTAGCCGTCCAGGGCGGTGCGCACCGCCCGGTCGCCCAGCCCGTGGGCGTGCAGCTGCCACCCGGCGGTGTTGAAGGCGGCCGTCAGCCGGCCGTAGTCCGCCGCCGAGGTGTAGAGCTCGCCGCGGTTGCCGGTCGGCCGGCCCGACCCGTCCAGGTACGGCTCCAGCAGCGCGGCGGTCTGCGCCGGGTACTCGATCACCCCGTCAAGGAACACCTTCACCATCCCGAACCGCAGGCCCGCCACCCCGTCGAACTCCCGCCGCAGGCCGCGCGCGTACGCCAGGGCGCCCGCCGGGTCCTTCGCCTGCGCCGCGTCGAGCCGCAGCGCCGGGACGATCCGCTGCGGCAGCCGGCCCGAGCCCGCCAGGTCCCGGTAGAGCTCCAGTTCGTGCCGTCCCACCAGGGCGTCCATCATCGTGGTGACCCCGGAGGCGGCGGCCAGTTCCAGCACCCGGGCGCACGCCGTGACCAGTTCGGCCCGGGAGGGTTCCGGGACGTGCCGCTTGACCAGGTCCTGCGCGTCGTCCTTGAGCACGCCCGTCGGCTGCCCGTCCGCGCCCTTCACGATCCGGCCGCCCACCGGGTCGGGGGTGGCCGCGGTGATGCCGGCGAGGTCCAGGGCCCGGCGGTTGGCCCACAGGTTGTGTCCGTCGCCGCCGACCAGGACCACCGGCCTGCGGGTCGCCAGCGCGTCCAGCAGGGTGTGGTGCGCGGCCGTGCCCGCCGGCAGCAGCCCGACCGGGTTCCAGTCCTCCACGACCAGCCAGCCGTCCGGTTCGGCCCCCGCGCCCCCGGTGTCGGCGAGGAAGCCGCCGAGGAGCGCGAGGAGTTCGGCCACGGTGGTCTCCGCGCCCTCCAGCGAGGGCCGCAGCGACCGGTCGCCGGCGCCCAGCGGGTGCACGTGCCCGTCGTGGATGCCGCTCATCACGGTGTTCCCGCCTGCGTCGACCACCTCGGTGTCCCGGCCCACGTACCGGCGCAGCTCCGCGTCCGGGCCCGTGGCCAGGATCCTCCCGTCCCGCCCGACGGCCACCGCCTGCGCGGGGCGGCCCCGCGTCACCCCGCTGAACACCCGTGCGTTGCGGACGACCAGCGCGGCCGAACCGCGCCCCGATGCCGATGCCGATGCCGATGCCGATGCCGATGCCGAAGGCGCAGCCGTCGCCGGGCCGGCCGTCGCGCCCACCAGGCCCGCCGCCCCGGCGGCTCCGGCCGCCGCCAGCAGCCCCCGCCGTGACAGGGGGCGGGGGCCGGGCTGCGCCGGCGTCAGGGAAGAATCCGTCATGACCACTCCAAACGTTGGACGTGGCCAGGACACTCTTTGGTTAAGGCCGTAACCGGAACCCGCTCCGGCCCACGGAATCCGCAGCCCCGCTCCGTACGATGACCGCGTGCCAGGACCGGGACCGACCATCGCCGACATCGCGCGCGCCGCCGAGGTCTCCACCGCGACCGTCTCGCACGCGCTGAACGGCACCGGCCGGCTCGCCGACGGCACCCGCCGCCGGGTCCGCGACACGGCCGCCGCCCTCGGCTACGGAGCCCGCGGCCCCCGTACGCGCACCCGCACCCTCGGCCTCGCCGTCACCACGTACGCCGGTTCGGCCTGGGACTTCGCGGGCGTCGCCTACTTCTCCCGGCTGCTGACCGCCGCCACCTCCGCCGCGCACGCCCGCGGCTACGCGCTGACCACCCTGCCCGCCGACCGCGGGGCCGAGCCGCTCTGGCACACCCTGGCCGTCGACGGCATGCTGCTGCTCGACAGCCCGGACGGGGACCTGGTGCTCCGGGCCCTGCGGGCGCGCGGGCTGCCGGTGGTCTTCGACGGGCGGCCCGCCGCGCCCCGGCCCGACGACGTGTGGGTGGACAACGACCACACCGCCACCACCCGGGCCGTGCTCGACCACCTCGCCGCGTCCGGGGCCCGCCGCCCCGCCCTGCATTCCGGGTACGGGCGGGAGCACTACACCGCGGCCGTCACCTCGGCCTACGCCCAGTGGTGCGCGGAGCGCGGCGTACCGGCCCTGGTGATCCCCTTCGACCCGGCGGACACGGCCGGACACGCCTTCGACGCGGCCTTCGCCGCGCCGGACCGCCCGGACGCCGTCTACAGCGTCTACGACCCCGGGGGACACCAGGTGCTCGCGGCGGCCGCCCGGCACGGAATCCGGACGCCGCAGGGCCTGCTGCTGGTCTGCGCCAGCGAGGACGCGGGGTACGCGGACCACGAGCCCGCCGTGACCACCGTCACCCTGAACCCCGAGCGGATCGCGGTCGTGGCGGTGTCCGCGCTGGTCGGGATCATCGAATCCGGACAAGCGGAATCGCCGGGGCAGCGCACGGTGGCGACAGGACTGAGGGTGCGCACCTCGTCCCGGCCCCCGGACATGTACTAGAGTTATCTCGACATCGAGATATCTGCCCCAGGCGAACCGCAGCCGTCCCGCTAGTAAGGGTTACCTAACTTAGCCTCACCTTAGCGGATTGGCCAGAGCGCCACGCGGCAGGATTGCGGTAAAACGCGCGAATTCATGCATGAAGGAGACTGTCGTGTCGGCGAACAGCTTCGACGCCCGCAGCACGCTGCAGGTGGGCGACGAGTCGTACGAGATCTTCAAGCTGGACAAGGTCGAGGGCTCCGCCCGCCTTCCCTACAGCCTGAAGGTCCTGCTGGAGAACCTGCTCCGCACCGAGGACGGCGCGAACATCACCGCCGACCACATCCGGTCGCTGGGCAACTGGGACTCGCAGGCCCAGCCCAGCGAGGAGATCCAGTTCACGCCGGCTCGCGTGATCATGCAGGACTTCACCGGCGTCCCCTGCGTCGTGGACCTCGCCACCATGCGCGAGGCCGTGAAGGCGCTCGGCGGCGACGCGTCCAAGATCAACCCGCTGGCTCCGGCCGAGCTCGTGATCGACCACTCGGTGATCGCGGACAAGTTCGGCACCCACGAGGCGTTCGCCCAGAACGTCGAGCTGGAGTACGGCCGCAACAAGGAGCGCTACCAGTTCCTGCGCTGGGGTCAGACCGCCTTCGACGAGTTCAAGGTCGTCCCCCCGGGCACCGGCATCGTCCACCAGGTCAACATCGAGCACCTGGCCCGCACGGTCATGGTCCGGGGCGGCCAGGCCTACCCCGACACCCTCGTCGGCACCGACTCGCACACCACCATGGTCAACGGCCTGGGCGTGCTGGGCTGGGGCGTCGGCGGCATCGAGGCCGAGGCCGCGATGCTCGGCCAGCCGGTCTCCATGCTGATCCCGCGGGTCGTCGGCTTCAAGCTGACCGGCGAGCTGCCGGCCGGCACCACCGCCACCGACCTCGTGCTGACCATCACCGAGATGCTGCGCAAGCACGGCGTCGTCGGCAAGTTCGTCGAGTTCTACGGCGAGGGCGTCGCCGCCACCTCGCTCGCGAACCGCGCCACCATCGGCAACATGTCGCCGGAGTTCGGCTCCACCGCCGCGATCTTCCCGATCGACGAGGAGACGCTGAAGTACCTGCGCCTGACCGGCCGCGACGCCCAGCAGGTCGCGCTCGTCGAGGCCTACGCCAAGGCCCAGGGCCTGTGGCTGGACCCGGCCGCCGAGCCCGACTTCTCCGAGAAGCTGGAGCTCGACCTCTCCACGGTCGTCCCCTCCATCGCCGGCCCGAAGCGCCCGCAGGACCGCATCGTCCTCGCGAACGCCGCGGAGCAGTTCGCGGTCGACGTGCGCAACTACGTCAGCGACGACGAGGAGGCCGGCAAGGAGTCCTTCCCCGCGTCCGACTCCCCGGCCGCCGCCAACGGCGTGCCCACCAAGCCCACCCCGGTCACGCTGGCCGACGGCACCTCCTTCGAGATCGACCACGGCGCCGTCACCGTCGCCGCGATCACCTCCTGCACCAACACCTCGAACCCCTACGTCATGGTCGCCGCGGCGCTCGTGGCGAAGAAGGCGGCCGAGAAGGGCCTGACCCGCAAGCCCTGGGTCAAGACCACCCTGGCCCCGGGCTCGAAGGTCGTCACCGACTACTTCGACAAGGCCGGCCTGACCCCGTACCTGGACAAGCTGGGCTTCAACCTCGTCGGCTACGGCTGCACCACCTGCATCGGCAACTCCGGTCCGCTGGACGAGGAGATCTCGAAGGCGATCAACGAGGCCGACCTCGCCGTCACCTCGGTGCTCTCGGGCAACCGCAACTTCGAGGGCCGCATCAACCCCGACGTCAAGATGAACTACCTGGCCTCCCCGCCGCTGGTCGTCGCGTACGCCATCGCGGGCTCCATGAAGGTGGACATCACCCGGGACGCCCTGGGCACCGACACGGACGGCAAGCCGGTCTACCTCGCGGACATCTGGCCCTCCGAGGCCGAGGTCAACGACGTCGTGGCGAACGCCATCGGCGAGGACATGTTCAACAAGTCCTACCAGGACGTCTTCGCGGGCGACGCCCAGTGGCAGGCGCTGGAGATCCCGACCGGCAACACCTTCGAGTGGGACCCGCAGTCCACCTACGTGCGCAAGCCCCCGTACTTCGAGGGCATGACGATGGAGACCACCCCGGTCTCCGACATCGCCGGCGCCCGCGTGCTGGCGAAGCTGGGCGACTCGGTCACCACCGACCACATCTCCCCGGCCGGCGCCATCAAGGCCGACACCCCGGCCGGCACGTACCTCACCGAGCACGGCGTCGAGCGCCGCGACTTCAACTCGTACGGCTCCCGCCGCGGCAACCACGAGGTCATGATCCGCGGTACGTTCGCCAACATCCGCCTGCGCAACCAGATCGCCGCGGGCACCGAGGGCGGCTTCACCCGCGACTTCACCGTCGAGGGCGCGCCGGTCTCCTTCATCTACGACGCCTCGCAGAACTACCAGGCCGCCGGCATCCCGCTGGTCATCCTGGCGGGCAAGGAGTACGGCTCCGGCTCCTCCCGCGACTGGGCGGCCAAGGGCACCGCGCTGCTCGGCGTGAAGGCCGTCATCGCCGAGTCCTACGAGCGCATCCACCGCTCCAACCTGATTGGCATGGGCGTCCTGCCCCTGCAGTTCCCCGAGGGCGCCACCGCGGCCTCCCTGGGCCTCACCGGCGAGGAGACCTTCGCCTTCACCGGTGTGGAGGAGCTCAACAACGGCACCACCCCGCGCACCGTCAAGGTGACCACCGACACCGGTGTGGAGTTCGACGCGGTCGTGCGCATCGACACGCCGGGCGAGGCGGACTACTACCGCAACGGCGGCATCATGCAGTACGTGCTCCGCAACCTCATCCGAGGCTAGGGGCGCGCCAGGCGGAGCCGAATCAGTCGACTCGGCTCCGCTTGTCGGCACCATAGGGCCGTATCCCCGAAAAAGGGGATACGGCCCTTCCGTTTGTTCCGGTGCCTTCGGCGGCCGGATCAGGTGACGGTGAGGTCTCAACTCGGAAAAGCCGGGGCTGATCCTTGTGCATGATCTTGCTCACACGAGCGGAAGTGGACTATACCTGTGCCCGTCCGGACCACCGCGCATCGAGCGGCCCCGGACCGGGGGACGGCGGGGACCTGCGGTGATGCCGCACGTACGGCAACTGCTGCGACTTCCCCCTCCTTCACACTTCTGACGAAGGCGAGGACTTGAGCATGGGATCCACCTCCGCCCACGGCGAGAACAGCACCGACGGTCTCGGCCGCCGCGACCTGATCAAGCGATCCGCCGCACTCGGCCTGATCGCCGTGCCGACGATGAGCTTCCTCTCCGCGTGCGCCGCCGGCGGTGACGAGTCGGCCACCAAGGGCGGCGCCCCCAAGGGAGCGGTCACCAAGGAGAACCCCTTCGGCGTGGCCAAGGGCGGCAAGCTCGACGTCGTGGTCTTCAAGGGCGGGTTCGGCGACGACTACGCGAAGGCATGGGAGGCCGCCTTCGACAAGAAGTGGGGCACCACCAGCTCCCACCTGGGCACCCAGGAGATCACCGCCAAGCTCCAGCCGCGCTTCAACGGCGGCAACCCGCCGGACGTCGTCGACGACGCCGGCGCCCAGCAGATCAAGCTCGACGTGCTCGCCAAGGGCGGCCAGCTCGCCGACCTCGCCGTGCTCCTCGACGCCCCCTCGCTGGACGACCCGGCGAAGAAGGTCCGCGACACCCTGATCGCCGGCACCGTCGAGCAGGGTACCCAGGGCGGCAAGTTCGTCGCGCTGAACTACGTGTACACGGTCTTCGGCCTCTGGTACTCGGGCAAGCTCTTCAAGGAGAAGGGCTGGACCCCGCCGAAGACCTGGGACGAGTTCCTCGCCGTCTGCACCAAGGCCAAGGAGGCGGGCATCGGCGGCCTCGCCCACCAGGGCAAGTTCCCGTACTACATCAACGTCGTCATCATGGACCTGATCGCCAAGAAGGGCGGCCTGGACGCCATGAAGGCGATCGACAACCTGGAGCCGAACGCCTTCGAGGGCAGCCCGGTCGCCCTCGCCGCCGTCGAGGCGGTCTACGAGGTGGTCGAGAAGGGCCTCTTGATGCCGGGCACCAACGGCCTCACCCACACCGAGTCCCAGACGGCCTGGAACCAGTACAAGGCCGCCTTCATCCCCTCCGGTTCCTGGCTGGAGAACGAGCAGCTGAAGCAGACCCCGGACGACTTCGACATGAAGTTCCTCCCGGTCCCGGTGCTCGCCGACAGCAAGCTGCCCTTCGAGGCCATCCGGGCCGGAGCCGGCGAGCCCTTCATCGTCCCGGAGAAGGCCGCCAACAAGGCCGGCGGACTGGAGTTCCTCCGCTCCATGCTGTCGCGCGAATGGTCGACGATCTTCGCCCAGCAGGCCAACTCGCTCACCGTGGTCAAGGACGGCGTGGACCCGGCGGTCAAGCTCCGCCCGGGCACCCAGTCGGCCGTGGAAGCGCTCAAGGGCGCCGGTGACAACACCTTCAACTACCTGTACACCGAGTGGTACAGCGAGATGGGCACCGAGATCGAGAACGCGTCCAATGAGCTGATGGCGCAGCGGATCCAGCCGAAGGAGTGGATCAAGCGCGCCCAGGCTGCGGTAGACAAGGCGGCCAAGGACCCCAACGCCAAGAACAACCGCCGCAGCTGACGCCGCGTCCACCGGTCACCCGGCAACACCAGGGACGGACACCATGAGCCACGTAGCCCAGGGAAGGGGGAAGGGCGGCTTCATCGCCGGCTTCCTCATCGCGCCACTCGCACTGTATTTGACCTTCGTCATCTGGCCGTACGTTCAGACATTCGGATATTCCTTCACCAACTGGACCGGCCAGTCGCCGACCTTCGACTTCGTCGGCGTGGACAACTACGCGGCCCTGATGAAGGACGAGGTCTTCCGCGGCGCGCTGTGGCACAACCTGCTGCTCCTGGTGTTCGTCCCGGTGATCACCATCCTGCTCGCCCTCTTCTTCGCCTTCATGGTGAACGCGGGAGGGCGCGGCGGGGCCGGCGGAGTGCAGGGCGTCAGCGGCTCGCGCTGGTACAAGGTCATCTACTTCTTCCCGCAGGTCCTCTCCCTCGCGATCCTCGCCGTGCTCTTCGGCGCGATCTACCGCAGCGACGAGGGCGGCCTGCTCAACGGCTTCCTCGTCAAGCTGGGCGTCGTCGACCCCCAGCACCCCGTCGAATGGCTCAACGAGCCGAACTTCGTGCTCTGGTGCCTGCTCTTCGTGGTCGTCTGGCACGGCGTCGGCTTCTACCTCGTCCTCTTCTCCGCGGCCATGCAGACCGTGCCCAAGGACATCTACGAGGCGGCGCTGCTCGACGGCGCCGGACGCGCCCAGACGTTCTTCAGGGTCACCCTGCCCCTGCTGTGGGATTCTGTGCAGACCTCCGCGGTCTACCTGGGCATCGCCGCGATGGACATGTTCGTGCTGGTGTCGACCATGACCTCCGGCCAGTTCGGCGGCGGACCCGACCACCACAGCGAGGTCATGGCGACGGTGCTGATGCGCAACTTCCTGTACTTCGGCAAGAGCGGATACGCCTGCGCCATGGGCGTGGTCATGCTCACCCTGACCATGATCCTCTCCGTCGTCACGCTGCGCGCCACCCGCCGCGAGCGCATCGAGTTCTGAGCGGAGTTCCACGATGACCGCAGAGTCCACAGTGATCAAGGCTCCGGGCGAGGCCCCCGCGGAGCGCTCCGGGGGAGCCGGACAGGCGAAGGAGCGGGAGAAGCGCCGCGCCGACGGCATGGTCCTCAACGTCTTCTCGCACGGCTTCCTCGCCCTCTGGGCGATAATGATCGTGCTGCCCCTGATCTGGCTCGTCCTCGGCTCGTTCAAGACCGATGCGCAGATCGGCGGCTCGGCCCTGAGCTGGCCCTCCAACTGGCACTTCGACGCCTTCTCGCGGGCCTGGGACAAGGGCATCGGGGGCTACTTCGCCCACACCGTCATCGTCCTGGTGTTCTCGGTCCCGCTGACCATGCTGTTCGGCTCCATGGCCGCGTACGTACTGGCCCGCTACCCGTTCCGGGGCAACCGGCCCGTCTACTACTTCTTCGTCAGCGGAGCCATGTTCCCCGTCTTCCTGGCGCTCGTCCCGCTGTTCTTCATGGTCAAGCGGTTCGACATGCTGAACACCTACCAGGGCCTGATCCTGGTCTACATCGCCTACTCGCTGCCGTTCACCGTCTTCTTCATGCACTCCTTCTTCCGGACCCTGCCGACGGCGGTGTACGAGGCGGCGGTCATCGACGGGGCCTCCGACACCCGGATCTTCTTCCAGGTGATGCTGCCCATGGCCAAGCCCGGCCTGATCAGCGTCGGAATATTCAACGTGCTGGGGCAGTGGAACCAGTACATCCTGCCCGCGGTGCTCATGCAGCCGCAGACGAGCGAGGACCCCGAGCGCTACATGCTCACCCAGGGCCTCATCCAGCTCCAGCAGCAGATGGGGTACGAGACGGACCTGCCGGTGCTGTTCGCCGGCGCGACCATCGCGATCATCCCGATGCTCGCCGTCTACCTCTCCTTCCAGCGCCAGATCCAGGCCGGCCTGACCTCGGCCACCCTCAAGTAGGCCCCCGCGAGCGCGCCCCCGGCCGCGCCGGACCCGGACCGGGCCCGGCGCGGCCGGCCGCTCAGAGCCAGCCGCCGAACCGGCGCACGTACCGGTTCTTCACGAACTGGGTGAGCGTGCAGTAGGCGAGGAGCACGCCGATCAGCCACGGGAAGTAACCCGCGGGCAGGGCGACGAACCCCAGCGGGGCGGCCAGCGGCGAGAAGGGCAGCCAGAGCCCGGTCAGCACCGCGAGGACGGTCGCCGCCATCACCGGCCACGAGGCCCGGGACTGGACGAAGGGGATCTTCCGGGTGCGGATCATGTGGACGATCAGGGTCTGCGAGAGCAGCCCCTCGACGAACCAGCCGGACTGGAAGAGCGCCTGGTCCGCTTCGCTGTCGGCACCGAAGACGTGCCACATGACCAGGAACATCGAGATGTCGAAGACGGAGCTGACGGGCCCGATGGCCACCATGAAGCGGCCGATGCCCCGGGCGTCCCAGTTGCGGGGCCTGCGCAGGTACTCCTCGTCCATCCGGTCCCACGGCGTGGCCAGCTGCGCGAGGTCGTAGACCAGGTTCTGGACCAGCAGCATGATCGCGGGCATCGGCTGGAAGGGGATGAAGGCGCTCGCGACCAGCACCGAGAAGACGTTCCCGAAGTTCGACGACGCCGTCATCTTGATGTACTTGACGGTGTTGCCGAAGGTGGTCCGGCCCTGGAGCACGCCCTGCTCCAGGACGGTCAGGTCCTTCTCCAGCAGGATGATGTCCGCCGACTCCTTGGCGATGTCGACGGCGGTGTCCACCGAGATGCCGACATCCGCGTCGCGCAGCGCGGCCGCGTCGTTGATGCCGTCCCCGAGGAACCCGACCGTGTGCCCGCCGGACCGCAGGGCCCGGACGATGCGCGCCTTCTGCACCGGGTTGACCTTGGCGAAGACCGTCGTACCGGCGGCCAGCGCGCGCAGCGCCCCCTCGTCGAGGGCCTCGGTCTCGGCGCCGAGCACCACCCGGCCGACGTCGAGGCCGACGTCCGCGCAGACCCGGGCGGCGACGAGGTCGTTGTCGCCCGTGACCACCTTGACCGCGATGCCCTTGTCGGCCAGGCCCCGCAGGGCCCGCGCGGCGTCGGCCTTCGGCGGGTCGAGGAAGGCGAGGAAGCCGACCAGGGTGAGGCCGTCCTCGTCCGCGACGGTGTAGGTGTCGCGCGGGACGGCGACCGTACGGGTCGCGACGGCCAGGACGCGCAGGCCCTGCCGGTTGTTCTCCTCGGCGACGCGGGCGGCGTCGCGTCGCAGCCGCCCGGTCAGCCCGACCGTCCGGCCGCGGTCCAGCAGGTGGGTGCACCGGTCCAGGACCTCTTCGACGGCGCCCTTGGTGATGACGACGTGCTCGGTGCGGCCGGCGCCGTCCCCCGGGGAGGTGCGGGCGAGGACCACGGACATCCGGCGCCGGGCGAAGTCGAAGGGGATCTCGTCGACCATCGAGAACCGTGCGTCGACGACAACCTCCTCGGCCTCGCCGACGCGGTCGACGACCGCCCGGTCCATCAGGTTGCGCAGCCCGGTCTGGAAGTGCGCGTTGAGGTAGCCGTACTCCAGGACCTCCTCGTCCGCCTCGCCGTGCACGTCGAGGCAGCGGTCCAGGACGATCCGGTCCTCGGTGAGGGTGCCGGTCTTGTCCGTGCAGAGCACGTCCATCGCGCCCAGGTTCTGGATGGCGTTCAGCCGCTTCACGACGACCTTGCGCCGGGACATGGCGACCGCGCCGCGCGCCAGGTTGGCGGAGACGACCATCGGCAGCATCTCCGGGGTCAGACCGACCGCCACGGCGATGCCGAAGAGGAGGGCCTCGTCCCAGTCGCCCTTGGTGACCCCGTTGACCACGAAGACGACCGGGACCATGACGAGCATGAAGCGGACCAGCAGGAAGCCGACCTTGCGCACCCCGGTGTCGAAGTTGGTCTGCGGGCGCTCGCCGACCAGCGAGCCGGCCATGGAACCGAAGTAGGTGTCGCAGCCCGTCGCCACGACCACCCCGGACGCGGTACCGGAGGTGACCGAGGTCCCCATCAGCGCCAGGTTCTCCGCCTCGACCGGGTCGTCGGCGCCCGGGCGGCCGAGGTCGTCGGGCCGGACGTCGGCCTTGGCGACGGGCAGGGACTCGCCGGACAGGGCGGCCTGGGAGACCATCAGGTCCTTGGAGGCCACCAGCCGCAGGTCGGCGGGGACCAGGTCGCCCGCCGCCAGCTTCACCAGGTCGCCCGGGACCACCCGGTCCACCGGCACCTCGACGGTGGTGGGCACGCAGCCGCCGCCGGCCCGCCGCCGCACCGCGCAGGTGGTGGTGACGAGCCGCTTCAGCGCGTCGGCGGCCCGCCCCGAGCGGAACTCCTGCCAGAAGCGCAGCAGTCCGCTGACGCCCACCATCACGGACAGGATGACGACGCCCGGGTCCGCGGGGTCCTGTGCGTACATGACGGCGGCGAGGAGGACGAGGACGGCGATGAACGGGTTGGCGTAGGCCTTCGCCAGCTGGAGGTACCAGCGCGGGGCCCGCTCCCGGGCGACGGCGTTGGGCCCGTGGCGCTCCAGGCGCCGGGCCGCCTCGGCGTGGGTGAGGCCGTCGGCGGAGGAGTCGGCGGCCCGAAGGGCCTCGGCGGCCGGTCGGGCGCCGGCCGCGGTGAGGCGTTCGGCGGCGAGCCGGGTGCGCAGCGCGAGCTCGGCGGCCTTGCGCTCGCGGCGGCCCCGGCCCGGCGGTGCGAGCGGGGAGGGGGTGCGGGGGGTCAGCATGGTCATGGCAATGGCCTCCTTCCACGGTCCCCGGGCAGCGCGGAGCCGCCCGGTCACGTGGAGTGATGGGGGGTGGGCGCGCAGCGGCGCCGTAGGGGCCGCGGGCACGCCGGAGGGCATGGGGGCGCACCCCCGACGGTGCCGTCGGGGCATGCGGAAGGAAGGGGGGGAGGGAAGCGGAAAAGGGGGAAGGAGGGTACGCGGAAGCGCACGGAGCCGGCGGGAGTGCCGCGGCGGCGCGCGCTCGGGAAGGGGTCAGCCGGTCAACGGATCAGCCGAGGAGGGCGCTGCGAGGACTTCGATCGGGACTCATCCCGAACACCTCCTCGCGCAGCGCTGTCATGACGTGGCGCCCGGTCCGGCCGGAAGGCCGCAGAGGACCGGCGCCCTGGCGACCGTAGCACGATCTCCCCGACCGTTCCCTCCCTCTTGTGGCCGGTAGTGGCCGATTCGTGCTGCGTCAGCCTCTTGACGTCAGGATGCGCAAAGGCTCGACTTAAGGTTCACAAGTTGGAGAGACGCCGGGGTCTCGGAGCGTGCAGCCGCAGGGGCCCGGCCGGGGGGCGACGGCTGGCCGTCGCTTATGGGCAGGAGTGGATGAGTCGTGCAGACTCCCGGATCGCAGTCCTCGCTGCATCGCGCGAATCTGGAACGGGTCGTGCGGGCGGTGCGGCTCGCGGGATCGCTGACCCAGGCGGAGATCGCCCGCGCCACCGGACTGTCGGCGGCCACGGTCTCCAACATCGTCCGGGAGCTGAAGGACGGGGGGACCGTCGAGGTCACCGACACCTCCGCCGGCGGCCGGCGGGCGCGCAGCGTCTCGCTCAGCGGCGACGCCGGCATCGTCATAGGCGTGGATTTCGGCCATACCCACCTGCGGGTCGCGGTGGGGAACCTGGCCCACCGGGTGCTGGCCGAGGAATCCGAGCCGCTGGACGTCGACGCGTCGTGGACGGACGGCTTCGACCGGGCCGAGACCCTGGTCGGCCGGCTGGTCGCGGACGTCGGGGTGGGTCTGGAGAAGGTCATCGGCGTCGGCCTGGGCGTCCCGGGTCCGATCGACGTGGAGTCCGGGACGCTGGGCTCGACCGCGATCCTGCCGGGCTGGGCGGGCATCAACCCCCGCCAGGAGCTCTCGCGGCGGCTCGGCGTGCCGGTCTACGTGGACAACGACGCGAACCTGGGGGCCCTCGGCGAGCTGGTGTGGGGGAGCGGCCGCGGGGTCAAGGACCTCGCGTACATCAAGGTCGCCAGCGGGGTCGGCGCGGGGCTGGTGATCAACGGGGAGATCTACCGCGGGCCGGGCGGCACCGCCGGGGAGATAGGCCACATCACCCTGGACGAGTCGGGCCCCGTCTGCCGCTGCGGCAACCGCGGCTGCCTGGAGACCTTCGCCGCCGCGCGCTACGTGCTGCCGCTCCTCCAGGGCACGCACGGACCGGAGTTGACGATGGAACAGGTGGTGGAGCTGGCCCGCGGCGGGGACCCGGGCTGCCGCCGGGTCATCACGGACGTGGGCCGCCACATCGGCAGCGGCGTGGCCAGCCTGTGCAACCTGCTGAACCCGAGCCGGGTGGTCCTGGGCGGCTCCCTCGCGGACGCCGGTGAACTCGTCCTGGCCCCCATCCGTGAATCAGTGGGGAGGTACGCGATCCCCAGCGCGGCCCGGCAGTTGTCGGTCCTCACGGGTTCGCTGGGCGGGCGGGCCGAGGTGTTGGGCGCGCTGGCCCTCGTCCTCAGCGAGATGGGTGATTCGACGCTTTTGTCGGACCATGCGAGCGGGGTGCGGGCTCCCGCCATCTTGTCTTCAGGTAGATAACGGATGGCACCGTTGTCATCTCGTTAAGGATTCACTCCTTGACGGCAAAACGCGGCCGGGGTTGACTCACATCCACCTCGGCCGCAGCGTTGCGGCCTCGTCAGGGAGGTTCAAGTAATGAACACGCGTATGCGTAGAGCCGCCGTAGCCGTTGCCGCCGGCGCCATGGCCGTTTCGCTTGCCGCTTGTGGCAGCGCGAAGGAGGCCGGAGACAAGCCCAAGGACTCCGCCGCCGTCGGCGACGCGATCAAGGTCGGCCTGCTGCTGCCGGAGAACCAGACGGCGCGGTACGAGAAGTTCGACAAGCCGCTGATCGAGAAGAAGGTCGCCGAACTCACGGGCGGCAAGGGCGAGGTCGTCTACGCCAACGCCAAGCAGGACGCCACCACGCAGAACTCCCAGGTCGACACGATGATCACCAACAAGGTGAACGTCCTCATCGTGGACGCGGTGGACTCCAAGGCGATAGCCGGCTCGGTCAAGAAGGCCAAGGAGGCCGGCATCCCGGTCGTGGCCTACGACCGCCTGGCCGAGGGCCCGATCGACGCGTACACCTCCTTCGACAACGAAGAGGTCGGCAAGGTCCAGGGCAAGGCGCTGCTGGAGGCGCTCGGCGACAAGGCCAAGGACGGCCAGATCGTCATGATGAACGGCTCGGTGACCGACCCGAACGCCAAGCTCTTCAAGTCCGGTGCGCACTCCGTCCTCGACGGCAAGGTGACCGTCGGCAAGGAGTACGACACCGTCGAGTGGAAGCCGGAGAACGCCAACACCAACATGGCGGCCGCCCTCTCGGCGCTGGGCAAGGACAAGATCGTCGGCGTCTACTCCGCCAACGACGGCATGGCCGGCGGCATCATCACCGCCCTCAAGGCGGCCGGCCTGTCCACCCTGCCCCCGGTCACCGGTCAGGACGCCGAACTCGCCGGTGTGCAGCGGATCGTGGCGGGCGAGCAGTTCATGAGCGTCTACAAGCCGTACGCGCCCGAGGCCGCCGCCGCCGCGGAGATGGCCGTCGCCCTCGCCAAGGGCGAGAAGATCGACGGCATCGTGAACCAGAAGGTCGACAGCCCGACCACGCAGGCCGTGCCGTCCGTGCTGATCCCGGTCGTCTCGCTCACCAAGAGCAACATCAAGGACACGGTCGTCAAGGACGCCGTGTACACGATCGAAGAGATCTGCACCGACAAGTACGCGGCCGCCTGCGCCGCCGCCGGCCTGAAGTAAGGCCCCCGCCGCCGCCCGCGCGCGGCGGCCCCCGCGCCTGCCCGGCGTCCCGCCCATTCTTACCCCGCCACCCGCGGGGCGCCGGGCAGAAACGTTTCCCCGCCTTTCTTCGGCTCCACTCTCCAGTCCCACCCCCCCATTCGCCCCGCTCCTGCTCTTCTGCACGACATCCCCGCCGGTCAGGCGGCGAAGGAGATGGTTCATGTGTCCGCTGCGCCCGTGCTGGCGTTGCGAGGGGTCTCGAAGCGGTTCGGCGCCGTTCAGGCCCTGACCGACGTAGAACTCGAGATCCACTCCGGTGAGGTGGTCGCCCTCGTCGGCGACAACGGCGCCGGCAAGTCCACGCTGGTCAAGACGATCGCCGGCGTGCACCCCATCGATGACGGCGTCATCGAATGGCAGGGCCGCCCGGTCTCCATCGGCAAGCCCCACGACGCCCAGAGCCTCGGCATCGCGACCGTCTACCAGGACCTCGCGCTGTGCGACAACATCGACGTCGTCGGCAACCTCTTCCTCGGCCGCGAGCTCAAGCGCCGCGGCATCCTCGACGAGGTGGAGATGGAGCGGCGCGCCCGCGAGCTCCTGACCACCCTGTCCATCCGGATCCCCAGTGTCCGGATCCCCATCGCCTCGCTCTCCGGCGGCCAGCGCCAGACCGTGGCGATCGCCCGCTCGATGCTCGGCGAGCCGCAGCTCGTCATCCTCGACGAGCCCACCGCCGCCCTGGGCGTCGAGCAGACCGCACAGGTCCTCGACCTCGTGGAGCGGCTGCGCGAGCGCGGCCACGCCGTGATCCTCATCAGCCACAACATGGCCGATGTGAAGGCCGTCGCCGACAAGGTGGCGGTCCTGCGGCTGGGCCGCAACAACGGCGTCTTCACCGTCGCCGACACCTCGCAGGAAGAGATCATCTCCGCCATCACGGGAGCCACGGACAACGCCGTGACCCGCCGCGCGGCCCGTACCGGGGAGGCCCGCAAGTGAGCACCGAGAACCCAGCCGCAGACCCGCTCCCGCAGTCGGCCGCGGATCCGCTGCGCAAGCCGGCCGACACCGCCGACGAACGGGCGGTCGTCAATCCCGCGGCCGCCGCGGCCGCGATCCCCGCCGTGGACCCGCGCCTGCTCGTCCGCGAACAGGGGCTCGCCGGATACCTCGGCGAGTTCGGCCGCAAGATGAAGGCCGGCGACCTGGGCTCGATCCCGGTCGTCCTCGGCCTGATCATCATCTGGGGCATCTTCCAGGGGCTGAACGCCAACTTCCTCTCCCCGGAGAACCTCACCAACATCGCGATCACGATGACCGCCACCGGCATGATGGCCGTCGGCATCATCTTCGTGCTGCTGCTCGGCGAGATCGACCTCTCGGTCGGCTCGGTCAGCGGCGTCTCCGGCGCGATCGTCGCGGTGCTGTCGGTCACGCACGGCGTGAACGAGTGGCTGGCGATCCTCGGAGCGATCGCGGGCGGCGCCCTGATCGGCTCCGTCCACGGCTTCTTCTTCGCCCGGATCGGCGCCCCGGCCTTCGCCGTCACCCTGTCGGGCCTGCTCTTCTGGTCCGGCGCCATGCTGCAGATCCTCGGCAGCAACGGCACCATCAACCTCGACTCCGAGGGCGTCGTCGGCAAGCTGACCACGTACTTCTTCTCGGACGTGGCCGTCGGCTACGCCTTGGCCGCCCTCGCGGTGGCGGGGTACTTCCTGGCCACGCACTTCGACGCGCGCCGCCGCGCCGCCGCCGGGGTGCCCTCGCGTCCGCTGGGCGAGATCCTGCTCCGCACCGGGCTGCTGGCGCTGTTCACCTTCGGCCCCGCCGTGGTGTTCAACCAGTACAAGGGCCTGCCGCTCGCCGTGGTGCTCTTCGTGCTCGCCCTGGTCGGTACGGACTTCCTGCTGCGCCGCACCTCCTTCGGCCGCCAGGTCTTCGCCCTCGGCGGCAGCGTCGAGGCATCCCGGCGGGCGGGCATCAACGTCAACCGGGTCCGGATCACGGTCTTCGCGATCGCCGGGACCTTCGCCGCGATCGGCGGGCTCTTCTGGGCCTCCAAGATCGCGGCGGCCAACCAGAGCGCCGGCGCCGGCGACCTGCTGATGAACGTCATCGCGGCGGCCGTCATCGGCGGCACCAGCCTCTTCGGCGGCCGGGGTCGCACCTGGAACGCCCTCCTCGGCGTCATGGTGATCACCTCGATCCAGTACGGTCTGGCCCTGGAGGGCATCGCGACCCCGATCCAGTACATGATCACCGGTGCGGTGCTGCTGGCCACCGTGGTGATCGACTCGATCACGCGCAAGACCCAGAAGACCGCCGGACGCGCCTGACCGCGCGCCCGGAAGCGGCATCCGCCCGTAAGACCGGTCACAGTGCCCGGCGCCACCCCCGGTGGCGCCGGGCATCCGCGCGTACACATGTGCGTACAGCTGTGCGGGTATACGCCCGTTCGGGATGTGTGACCGGGGGGCGGTGTGTACATGTATGACAAAGGCGTGACGCCCCCGGGACGGCCCGATGACCGCACCCGCGAGCGGAAGATTAGACTCGACAGACCAGCAAGCAACTGCAAGGAGGCACGGGTGCTGCTGACCCGCATCAAGGGACCGCGCGATCTGGACCGGCTCGGCAGGGAGGAGCTCGACCAGCTCGCCGCGGAGATCAGGTCCTTCCTCGTCGACGCCGTCTCCAAGACCGGCGGGCACCTCGGCCCCAACCTCGGGGTGGTCGAACTGACGATCGCCCTGCACCGGGTCTTCGACTCGCCCAAGGACAAGGTCCTCTTCGACACCGGCCACCAGGCCTACGTCCACAAGCTGCTCACCGGCCGCCAGGACTTCGGCGGCCTGCGCACCAAGGGCGGCCTCTCCGGCTACCCCTCGCGCGCCGAGTCCGAGCACGACGTGATCGAGAACTCGCACGCCTCCACCGTGCTCGGCTGGGCCGACGGCTTCGCCAAGGCCAACGAGGTGCTCGGCCGCGAGGACCACCACGTCGCCGCCGTCATCGGCGACGGAGCCCTGACCGGCGGCATGGCCTGGGAGGCGCTGAACAACATCGCCGCCGCCAAGGACCGCCCGCTGGTCATCGTCGTCAACGACAACGAGCGCTCCTACGGCCCCACCATCGGCGGCCTCGCCAACCACCTGGCCACCCTGCGCACCACGGACGGCTACGAGCGCTTCCTGGCCCGCGGCAAGGACCTCCTGGAGCGCACCCCCGTCGTCGGGAAGCCGCTCTACGAGACCCTGCACGGCGCCAAGAAGGGCCTCAAGGACTTCATCGCCCCGCAGGGCATGTTCGAGGACCTCGGCCTCAAGTACGTCGGCCCCATCGACGGCCACGACATCGAGGCCCTGGAATCGGCCCTCCAGCGCGCCAAGCGCTTCGGCGGCCCGGTCATCGTGCACTGCCTCACCCAGAAGGGCCGGGGCTACGAGCCGGCCGTCCAGGACGAGGCGGACCGCTTCCACGCGGTCGGCGTGATCCACCCGGACACCGGCCTGCCGGTCAAGACCGCCGCGGCCAGCTGGACCTCCGTCTTCGCCGACGAGATGGTCAAGCTCGGCAAGGACCGCAAGGACATCGTCGCGATCACCGCGGCCATGCTGCAGCCGGTCGGCCTGAAGAAGTTCGCGGACGCCTACCCGGACCGCATCTTCGACGTCGGCATCGCCGAGCAGCACGGGGCCACCTCCGCGGCCGGCCTGGCCAGCGGCGGCGTGCACCCGGTCTTCGCGGTCTACGCGACCTTCCTCAACCGCGCCTTCGACCAGGTCCTGATGGACGTGGCCCTGCACAAGTGCGGGGTCACCTTCGTCCTGGACCGGGCCGGGGTCACCGGTGACGACGGCGCCTCGCACAACGGCATGTGGGACATGTCCATCCTCCAGGTCGTCCCCGGCCTGCGGCTGGCCGCCCCGCGCGACGCCGAGCAGCTGCGCGCCCAGCTCCGCGAGGCCGTCGCGGTCGAGGACGCCCCCACGGTCGTGCGGTACTCCAAGGGCGTCGTCGGCCCGGCCGTCCCCGCCGTCGGCCGGATCGGCGGCATGGACGTGCTGCGCTCCCCGGCCCCCGAGGTCACCCGGCCGGACGTACTGATCGTCTCGGTCGGCGCGCTCGCCCCGATGTGCCTGGAGATCGCCGATCTCCTCGACAAGCAGGGCATCAGCTCGACCGTCGTCGACCCCCGCTGGGTCAAGCCGGTGGACGAGGCCCTGGCCCCGCTCGCCGACGGCCACCGCGTGGTCGTCACCGTCGAGGACAACGGCCGCACCGGCGGCGTGGGCGCCGCGGTGTCGCAGGCCCTGCGCGACGCGGGCGTCGACGTGCCGCTGCGCGACTTCGGCATCCCGCAGCGCTTCCTCGACCACGCGCTGCGCAAGGAGATCATGGCCGAGATCGGCCTGACCGCCCCGGACATCGCCCGTCAGGTCACCGGCCTGGTGGCCAAGCTCGACGGGCGCTACGAGAACGAGCCGGCGGCCACCGTCGACTGACGCGCGGACCCACGCGCGGTTGCACGCCGCAGGCCGGGAGGCCCACCCTGTAGGGGTGGCCTCCCGGCCTGCTTCTTGAGCGTCACGTGCGTGCGTAGCCTGTCGGAGGTGCGTCGGTGAGCAAGGATCTGAAGAGCCCCTTCCGTACGAAATCCGTGGAGCAGTCCATCCGCGACACGGAGGAGCCGGACCACGCACTGCGCAAGTCCCTCTCCGCCTGGGACCTGACCGTCTTCGGCGTCGGCGTCATCATCGGCACCGGCATCTTCGTCCTGACGGGCAAGGTCGCCAAGGAGACCGCCGGGCCCGCCACCGCCCTGGCCTTCGTCGTCGCGGGCATCGTCTGCGCCCTGGCAGCCCTGTGCTACGCCGAATTCGCCTCGACGGTCCCCGTCGCCGGTTCGGCGTACACCTTCTCGTACGCCTCGATCGGCGAGCTGCCCGCGTGGATCATCGGCTGGGACCTGGTGCTGGAGTTCGCGCTGGGCACCGCGGTCGTCGCGGTCGGCTGGTCGGGGTACGTGCGCTCGCTGATGGACAACGCCGGGATCAACCTCCCGGCCGCGCTGGAGGGGCCGGACGTGCCGGGCGGCACGTTCGACCTGCTGGCCTTCGTGCTGGTCCTGGTCCTCACGGCGGTCCTGGTCGTCGGCGTGAAGCTCTCCGCACGGATCACCACGGTCGTCGTCGCGATCAAGGTGACCGTGGTGCTCATCGTGATCGTCGCGGGCGTGTTCTTCATCAAGGGCAGCAACTACCGGCCCTTCATCCCCGAGGCCGTGCCCCAGCAGGGCGGCGGGGGACTCGACGCGCCCCTGGTCCAGCTGATGTTCGGGTTCACGCCGACCAACTTCGGCGTCATGGGCATCTTCACCGCCGCCTCCGTGGTCTTCTTCGCCTTCATCGGCTTCGACGTCGTCGCGACGGCCGCCGAGGAGACCAAGCTGCCGCAGCGCGACATGCCCCGCGGCATCCTGGGCTCGCTGCTGATCTGCACCGTGCTGTACGTGGCGGTCTCGCTCGTGGTCACCGGCATGCAGCACTACACCGAGCTGTCCGTGAGCGCCCCACTGGCCGACGCCTTCGAAGCCGCCGGCCATCCCGTGTACGGCGACATCATCAGCTTCGGAGCCGCCATCGGCCTGGTCACGGTCTGCATGATCCTGCTGCTGGGCCAGACCCGGGTGTTCTTCGCCATGAGCCGCGACGGCCTGCTGCCGCGCTTCTTCTCCCGTACCCACCCGAGGTTCCAGACGCCCTACCGGCCGACCGTCCTGCTCGGCGTGATCATCGCCGTCGTCGCCGGCTTCACCAGCATCAACGAGCTCGCGACCCTGGTGAACATCGGCACCCTGTTCGCCTTCGTCGTCGTCGCCCTCGGCGTGATCATCCTGCGCCGCACCCGGCCCGACCTGCCGCGGGCGTTCCGCACCCCGCTGGTGCCGCTGGTGCCGGTCGTGTCGATCGCGGCCTCGGTCTGGCTGATGCTCAACCTGCCGACCGAGACCTGGCTGCGGTTCGCGATCTGGATGGTGATCGGCATCGCCGTCTACTTCCTGTACGGCCGCAGCCACAGCCGGCTGGGCCGCTCGGGCCCCGACGCCGAGTTCTAGGCCGCGCACGCGGGGGCGGGCCCGTACGGGGCGTGCCGTACGGGGCCGCCCCCGCGTGCGCGGGCCGCGTCAGCCGCCGGTGGCAGGGGACTTCTTCGCGGAGGCCGGGATCTTCTGGTCGGTGCGCAGGGCCTCCCACAGCTGGGTCGCCTGCGGCTCCGCCACGATCACGCGGTTGCGGTCCACCTTGTCGTAGGCGACGGGCAGCATCACCGTCTCCATGGTGTCCGGGTCCACGCCCTTCATGCTCTGCGCGAAGTCGGACAGCGCGGTGAGCGAGGCGAGGTCGGAGTCCGTGGTCAGCGACTTGGTGCCGGCGTCCGCGAGCTTGTAGAGCCGGGCCGGGTTGCCGAGCGCGTCCTGCTTCTTGACCTCGGACAGCATCGCCATCATGAACTGCTGCTGGAGGCCTATGCGCCCGAGGTCGCTGCCGTCGCCGTAGCCGTAGCGGGTCCGGACGAACTTCAGGGAGTCGGTGCCGTTGAGCCGGTGCGTGCCCGCGTCCAGTTTGAGGCCGCCCTTCTCGCCGCTCATCGGCTTGTCCAGGGTGACGGTGACTCCGCCGAGCGCGTCCACCAGGCCCTTGAAGCCGGCGAAGTCCACCTCGACGAAGTGGTCGACGCGGACGCCGGACATCGACTCCACGGTCTTGACCACGCAGGCCGGACCGCCGGTGCTGTAGATGCTGTTGAACATGGCCCGCTTCTGCTCCGGGACCGTCTTGCCGTCGTCGCCCTTGCACTCGGGCCGGGTCACCAGGGTGTCGCGCGGAATGCTGATCGCGGTCGCCTTGGCCCGGCCCTCGGGTATGTGCACCAGCATCGTGGTGTCGGACCGGGCGCCGCTCACGTCGCCGTGGTCGAGGTCGGCGTTGGCACCGGCGCGGGAGTCGGAACCGAGCACGAGGACGTTCTGCGCCCCGGCGACGACCTTCTTCGGCCGGTTGTCGCCGAGTGCCTGGTCCAGGTCGACGCTGGAGATGTTGCCGTTGAGGCTGCTGTACATCCACCATCCGGCTCCGCCGGCCGCGACGATCAGTCCCGCGACCGACAGCAGGACGATCCACAGGACGCGCTTGCCGCGTCGCGGCTTGCGCCGGGCGGAGCGCGGGGAAGCGGCGGGCTGGTCGGTCATGGAGGCAGAGCCCTTCTGCTATAGATGAGTGTGAATAATAGACAGACTTTCGAGTGGGCCGGTCCGGGGGTGGACCGGAGCGGCCGCGCCCACCGGGGACAGCACAGTGCGGAAGGACGGACGGCGTCGTGAACCGAGGCAGGGGCGGCGGCCGGCCCACTCATCCGGCACGTGGTGAACAGCATGCGGCGCCCGGCGAACCCGTCTCCCCGAGCCCTGCGGCCCCCAGTGGAAAATGGCTGTTCAGAGGCGCCGACGGGCGCCTGACGGCGTACTCCAGCGGAGCCCACGGGCTCATCCGCCGTACCGAGGCGACGTATCCGGCCACCGGATGGACCGGGCCCGAGGAGATCGACGCACCGGGCTGGGCCGGTACCGCGGCCATGGCCCAGAGCCGAGAGGGATACGTTCACTTCGTTATCCTCCGTACACCCTCGGACGGATCCGGCAGGCCGGAAATCGCCGTCGCCACCCAGTTCCAGTCCGGCCGCGCCCTGACCGACTGGCGCGGCCTCGGTGTCCCCGGCGTACGGGGCGGCCCCGAGGACGACGGTCCGGCCTGCCCGCCGCGCATCGTCGTCAACCAGCGGTCCGGCACCGTGCACGTGATCGTCTCCCTGCGCCGCGGCGGCATCGTGCGCCGCAGCCGCAACGCGCAGGGAACCTGGGGCGGTTGGAAGCAGATAGCCCCCGACCCCTACCCGGGGGGAACCGCCGCGGTGATGCCGGAGGGCGGGGCCCTGCAGATCCTCGCCGCCGGCCCGGCCGGGGTGGACCGCTGGGTGGGCTCGGCCAAGGGGGAGTTCCGGCTCGTCGACCGGATCCCCGTCCAACTGGCCGGAATCCCGGTCGCCTTCGAGACGGGTCCGCGCAGGGCGACGTTCTTCTGGCGGCACCCCGGTGACGGCTCCCTGGTGGCCTGGCGGGCCGTGCAGCAGGGAATCCAGGGCGGCATGCTGGGCCTCGGCGGCGCGGGCGGCCACGGCGAGGTCGCGGTCGGCCGGGCCGCCATCGGCGGCTACGACTGCACCGTCCTCGCCCAGAACGGCGCCGACGGAGACATCGAACTCACCGCCTACGTCAGCGAGAACGAGGCGTACGGCACCTGGTGGGCCTCCCTCGGTGGACAGGGACTGCGCAGCCCCCAGGTGGCCGTGGACGCCGACGGACGCATCGTGGTGGCCGCACTGGACCGGGACGGCGACCTGGCCGTCACCCGCCAGGACACCGCGCAGCAGGGCCTCGCGTTCGGCCCCTGGCAGCGCGCCTGACCGAGCACCCCGAGGCCCCGGCCGGGGCCTCGGGGTGCTCGGTCCGCGTCAGCCCCGTACGGGCAGCGGGCTGCGCTGCGAGATCTCCAGGCTGAGGTCCCCGGCGGCCGTGTAGTAGGGCGTGGCCACGAGCTCCATGGAGGGTGCGTCCGGCGCCGGCGCGACCGTGACCGGCTGCCGGGCCGTCGTGTCGAGCCCGTCCGCCCGGCGCCGGCCGAGCCGCACCTCCTGCGTCACGCCCTCGAAGGAGACCGACAGGTACAGGTCCCAGACGCCCGGCGGGAACGGCCGGCCGTCGGCGGTCTGGGCCAGGTTCACCCGGGTCGAGAAGCGGCCCATCGCCCGGGTGTTGCCCTTGGCGTTGGTCAGCGTGTCGTCGCGGCGGGCGGTCACGGAGAAGCTCTGCTCCGCGCCGCTCGCCCGCTCCCGCATCACCACGCGCGTGGCCCGGTCCTTCGTCGACAACTGCTCGAAGAACGCGAAGCCGTCCAGGAGCAGCATCGACCCGTCCCAGGCCACCCGCTGCAACTGGTGAGTGACCGTCATGTCGGCCGTGATGTCGAACAGTGCGTCCGGCAGGACGACCCGGGGATCGCGGAAGAAGGGCAGCGTCGTGTACACCCTGCCGTCCTCGACGGTCTTGCGGACGGCCGGCCGGTCCTTGTCCGCCTCGAAGGCGGCGATCGACTGCGCCTCGGCGGCGTGCCCCAGCGACAGCAGCGCGAACCGCACCGCCAGCATGCGCGGCAGCAGCGCCAGCGCTCCCGGCGCCACCTGGGTCCGCAGGATCTCCACCGCCCCCCACAGCGCCCGTTCGCGCTCCGCCGGGTCCACGTCCTGCGTCAGCAGCGCCTCGGCCGTCGCCCGGCCCAACTCGACCTCCAAGTGCCGGGAGTGCAGCCGGTCGCGGCGCGCGCCCTCCGGGAGCTGGGCGCTGACCAGGGCCAGCATCCGGGAGACCAGCGCGACCCGGTCCGGCAGGTTCGCCGCGCCGGCCGGCGCGGGTCCCCTGAACACGCAGGTGCGGTCGCCGACCACCGACACGTTGTCCGCCGCGATCAACGCGGCGGCGGTGAAGGCCTGGTCGTCGCCGACCGGCATGTCGGTGGGGAAGGCCAGCGCCCGCCGCTGGAGCATGCCGGTGCGGAACAGCTTGTCCGGCGACAGCGACCAGTAGGCGCGCGAGGAGTACACGTCCGTGTGGGACAGGTTCTTGCGGAAGACGGCGGCCGCCTGCCGGTCCCCGCCCTCCGGCTTGCCGAGCACCACGTCGGCCTCGTTGGTGTCGGCCGCCGCGACCATGCGGGCCAGGGCGTCCGGAGCCAGCCGGTCCGACGCCTCCAGGAAGATGACGTAGCGTCCGGCGGCCTGGCTCAGCGCCCAGTTGCGGGCGGCGGCCGGGCTCAGCCCGTGCGCGACCCGCCCGACGCGCAGGAAGCCCGCGTACCGCTGCGCCGCGCGGGCCAGCAGCTCGCCGCTCGCGTCGGTCGAACCGTCGTCCACGGCGATGACGTCGAGCCGGTCGGTGCCGATGGTCTGCGCGGCGAGCGCGTCGAGGGCGGCGTCGAGGAGCGCGGCCTGGTTGCAGACCCGCAGCGCGACCGTCACGTCCCTGATGGAGGCGGCGTGCACGACTGCTGTGTTCATGATGCGTTGATCCTCATCGGTTCGGCGCGGGCCGCCCCGGCCGGGGCCAGGGCATCTCCCCGCTGAGCTCGGGCCACTGCCAGGGCCGGAAGGCGACGTCCGTCGGCTGCTGCGGGAACAGGCCGGGGGCGTGCGCCGTCGAGCCCACGAAGACGTTCACGTGCGAGGTCAGCTGCTGCGCGTCCGGGGTCCCGACGACGTACGTGAACCGGTCGTACCCGGTGAAGCCGGGGGCGGGGGTGTAGGTGGCCCAGCCGTCGTACGACAGCTGGGCGTCCCCGTTGCGCGGCTGCGTCAGGGAGACGGCCGTGCTGCCGGCCGGAGCCGCGGACAGGACGTTCACGGTGCCCGGCCGCCCCGGCTCGGTCTGGACGCGCAGGCCCCGGGCGCCCGGCGGCCGCAGCCGCAGTGCCCCGTCGGAGAGCTTGCCCGTGCGCACGAGCCTGAGCCCGGTCGCGTCCGGGACGCCCACGACGATCTGCGGACGCAGCACGGGCGCGGTGACCTCGGCGAGGAGCCGGACGTGCAGGATGCCCGTGGCGTTCTCCCCCGCGTCGGCCCGCACCCGGAACCAGCGCTGCCGCGGGAAGTACTCCAGCCCCTGGAGGGCCACGATCTCGACGGTGTCCTTCAGCGACGCCTCCAGGAGGTAGGCGCAGCCGCGCGGCGCCCCCTGGTCGGGCGCCACGGACAGGCCGAGCTGGAACGCCTCTCCGGGGACGACGCCGCCCCGAGGGTCGGCGGAGCTGTAGAGGGCCGCGTAGACGGCGCCCAGCGAGGGGTCGTCGCCGAGGGCCCGGCCCCGGCACAGGAGGTTCACGTGCCGTACTCCTCAACTACCGGGGGACATGGACACACGGGACTTGGTGCGGTGGGCGAAGGTCTCCTCGTCCAGCCATCCCATCTCGTCGTACGAGAAGGTGCGGCGGTCGAGGTCCCGGCCCCAGTGGGACGGGATGACGCCCTGCTCCAGCATGCTGCGGGCGATGAAGCGGGCGCACTCGATCGCGCCCTCCGCCCGCAGGTGGACGTTGTCCCCGTCCTGGACGTCGCGCTGGAGGGGTTCGCCCGGCCGCAGGTAGGTGAAGACGCGCTTGGACGCCTCCGGCCCGAGCTCCTCCCACCACTGCAGGCTCTGCCCGTACAGGTCGACGACCGGGACGTGCTCCTCCTCGGCCAGCTGCCGGGCCGCGAGCGGGTAGTCGCCCAGGAACCGGGCCACGTTCCCGTGGGCGTCGATGCGGCGCCGCTCGTACGGCAGCAGGATCACCGGGTGGCCCTGCCGCTCGCGCGCGCCGTGCACGTACGCGGCCATGTGCTCCAGGAAGGTGGAGAACGGCTCGGTGTGCAGCCCGGGGTCGGGCTTCCAGTCCGTCTGGCCGAAGCCGAACAGCAGGTAGTCGCCCGGCTCCATGGTGTCCAGGATCCACTGGAGCCGGCCGCGCTCGCGGAAGCTCTTCGAGCTGGCGCGGGCGCGGGCGCAGTTGACCACCTCGACCGCGTCGGTGAGGAAGAGCGGCAGCGCCTGCGTCCAGCCCGCCATCGGCAGGAAGCTGTACGGGCGGTCGACCGCGTTGGAGCCGCCGGCCACGAAGATCCTGTGGCGCCGGCCCTGCTGTTGCCCGGGTGCGTACGTCATGCCTAGACCTCTTGCTCCTCCGCGGTCTGGGTCAGCACCGACTCCAGAGCCGCTTCGAACGCCGACCGCTGCGCGGGGGAGGAGGTCGGGTCCTGCTTGCGCACGTCGATGACGTGGCCCGTCATCTCGGAGAGCAGGACGTCCAGGGAGCTGAGGGCCACCGACTCGGAGCTCAGCAGGGATCCGGACGGCTCCTGCCCGAAGGCCTTCGTCCGCATCGGGGTGGCGGTCCGCTCGGGGTTCACGCAGTTGACGCGGATGCGGTCGCCGGCCCATTCGTCGGCGAGGGCCTGCGTCAGGTTGACCATGGCGGCCTTGGTGGAGGAGTAGAGGCTGTAGTCGGCGCGGCCTCGCGTGTAGCTGCTGGAGGTGAACAGCAGCAGCTGTCCGCGGGTCTCGCTCAGGTACTTGTACGAGGCCCGGGCGATGTTCACCGGCGCGAGGTAGTTGACCTCCAGCGCCTCGCGGATGGTGTCGTTGTCCGTCTCGTCGAGGCGGCCGACGCGCAGCACGCCCGCGGTGTTCACCACGTAGTCGATGCGGCCGGTCTCGGCGTAGGCGCGGGCCAGCGCCTCCTCCACGTGGTCGAGGTTCTCGACGTGGGTGCCGGTCGTGGAGCGGCCGAGGGCGTAGACGCGGGCCCCGAAGTTCTCGGCGATGCGGGCGATGTCGGCACCGATGCCGTAGGAGCCGCCGAAGACGAGGACGGTCCGCCCGGCCAGCTGCTCGCGGTACGCGGCCTCGCCGGCCTGGGCGGGCGCGGTGTGCGAGGCGAGCTGGAAGAGCTTGTCGGCGATGAAGACGTCGACGGGCTGCGTGACCTTCATGTTGTACTCGTCGCCCCGCACCACGTGCACGGGGACGTCCGGCAGGTACCGGACCACGACGGAGCAGTCGTCGGTGGCCTGGAAGGACGGGTCGTGCTCGGCCCGCTCGTAGGCGGCGCGGATGGTGGAGAGCCGGAAGCCCTGCGGGGTCTGGCCGCGGCGCAGCCGGGAGCGGTCGGGCACCTCCGTGATGAACTCGCCGTCGTCGCCGTGGGTCCGGGTGACGATGACGGTGTCGGAGGACGGGATGGCCACGTCGACGGCCTGGTAGTTCTCCAGGGCCTCGACGCACTCCTTGACCACGCGCTGCGACAGCAGCGGGCGGACCGCGTCGTGGAAGAGGAGGTTGCAGTCCTCGCCGGGCCCCAGGTCCCCGGCCGCCGCGCGGATGGCGATGCGGGTGGTCTCGCTGCGGTCCGAGCCGCCGGCCAGCACCCGGGTCACCTTGCCCAGGCCCGCGCGGTCCACGATGCGCTGGGCCTCGTCCACGTAGGCGGGGGTCATCAGGAGGATGACCTCGTCGACGTCGGGCGCGTTCTCGAACACGTGCAGGGTGTGTTCGAGGATCGGCTTCCCGGCGATCTTCAGCAGCTGCTTGGGTATCTCTAGGCCGATGCGCTGGCCGGTGCCTCCGGCGAGGACGACGGCGATCGTGCGGCGCGGGGTGGAGCTGGAGGACAAGGTCTCCTTCTTCCTGGCATGGGGATGGGGCGAGAGCCGACTGTGGAGATCCGGCTACGCGGGCAGGTGCGCGTCGTCCGGGTACTCCACGGGGAAGTCGAGCAGTCCCCGCCGGTACAGGTTGTTGGCCGCCGCGTTGAAGCGAACCCCGGAGGGCGGGTACTCCTGGCCGAGGAGGTACTCCTTGAGCTGCTCCCGGTAGGGCGTCATGACGTCTTCGTCCGGGTGGAGCATCGCCTCGATGGCGGTGCTCAGGCCGTTGCACTCGGTGTCCAGCAGGTACGAGGCGTAGGCGGTGCGCTGCTCGTTGCGGAACTGGTCGTCGGGAAGCCCGTCCAGGTTGAAGATGGCGTACGGCTTGAGCGTCGCGACGAAGTCGGACACGACGCTCGACATGTCGCCGATGAGCAGGTCGGACTGGTTGAAGCAGTCGTACAGGGCGGGGATGCGCTCGGTCACCACGTGGTGCGCGGAATCCGGCATCGCGTTCCAGTACAGGGTGGCGGCCTGGTTGCGGCTGCGCCGGATGCGGGCGGTCCGCTCCTCCTCGGTGAGGTCGGGGTACTTGGAGCGGACACCGCGCTCGGAGAGGGCGGCGATGCGCTGGTCGATGCGGGCCAGCTTCCTGGCGGCCGCCTTGGAGTCGGTGGCGTTGCGGCCGAAGCGCCGGGCGTTGTCCTCCTGGAGGAGGGTGATGACGCGGCGGTGCGCGGCGGCGGCCTGGGCGGAGCGCGAGCCGGTGAGCGGGTGCGGCTTGTAGATGATCCGGATCTCCTGCTCGTGGTCGAGCAGGGCCTGGATGAGCTTCTCGCCGGCCGGGATGACCGAGGTGTAGCAGGCGTCGTCGGTCCAGCCCTCCCACGTGGGGGCGTAGATGACGGTCGGCAGCGGGCCCGCGACCTTCCCCGACCACCGCTGGAGCGGCATCAGCTGGGGCCTGCCGACCTCGACGATCTGGTTGTGCGTGACGGCGTGCTTGATGCGCTCGTAGCGGTCGCGGCCGGCCCGGCCGGCCACCCAGATCTCGTCGAACACCTTGCTGACGCGGTTGCTGCTGGCGAGCTTGTCGCTGTCGCCGTGGCCGATGAAGACGTGCTTGACCTCGGCGCGCTGGAGCATGTGCACGTTCTTGCCCGCGTTGCCGGGGTAGAGGGCGACGCGCAGCTCGGGCATCTCGATCCGGGCGAGGTTGTCGGCCTTGGGGACGCAGATGACGGGGATGGGCGTCGCGTCCAGGTGGCGCAGGGTGGCCCGCTCGCGCAGCACGATGATGGGCCGCAGGTCCAGCTCCTCCAGGGCCTCCAGCCACATGTTCACCTGGTACATGAAGTCTTTGGAGATGGCGGCGAAGGTGAAGTAGAGCGCCACCTGCGGCCGGTACAGGGCCAACTGGTGGTTCAGTTCGTCGATGGCCTCGTCGTTGGTGGGCAGTTTGAGCGCGTTGCGCGCGTCGGGCACCAGCACCAGCAGGGAGAGGTAGGCCAGGAAGACGGTCGCGATCATGCCGTACGTGACCCAGCGCCAGTTGTCGGTCGCGATGGTGGCGAGGGCGCCGGCCATCAGGGGGACGTCCAGGTGGAGGGTCTTGCGGACGTGCTTGTCGACCAGGAACGGGTGCGGCATGCGGCGGATGCCGAGTGCCTCCAGGTCCAGCCCGCGGGTGGTGAACGGCAGCTCGTTGCGCATCTTGCGGACGTGCTTGAGGAGCGCTCCGTACGCCAGTTGCAGGATGAACAGCAGGAGCAGCCCGATGGTGGTCATCTGGGCCACGAAGGACTCGATGTCGGAGATGGCCCCGCACAGCCCGAGCAGCAGGAACTGCCTGATGAGGAAGCGCATGGTGAGGCCGAAGCGCGAGTCGCGCAGCCGTTCCAGCGTCGTCGACTCGGTGTTGTGCAGGAGCAGGTCGCAGGCGTAGCTGCCGGCCGCGCAGTACGCGAACATCGGGAGTGAGGCGAGGGCTACGGCCGCCAGCATGCCGACGAAGCTGAGAATGAGCCCAGCGGTGATCAAGATGCCAAGAGCGGCCTGGCGTCGCTTGGAGCCCATGGTGGCGGTGCCTCCCCCGTGGAGGTTTGAGAATCTCGTGAAGTGTCGGAGTAGTATAAGCAGCCTTATGGACACCCGGAGAACTCCAGGTGAACCGTAGGCCAATGGTTGAGACGGGCCTGCGGTAAGGGTCACGCAAAGGTCACGGAGCCTACGGCGGTCAAAGGTGCGGGCCGCTCGAATCGTTGACGCCCGTTCAACCGGTGAAGCGATACAGCGTCAGTTCCCGGCGATCTTCGGTTTTCACCGAGAATCCGATGCACAGGGCGGGCCGGCCCCCCGCCATGCTGACGGCCATGCCCTCCGGCTCCCGGTAGGGGAGGTCCGGGGCGACGGTCACGCGCCGACGCCCCTGGGGCTTTCCGGTGCGGACGTCGATCGCCGAAATATAGGTGTTCCCGCCCGACTTCCGCGGATTCTTGCCCTTTTTATCCGTGTACGGGTTGCCGGTCAGTACGTAGACGAAGTCGCCGTGCAAGGCGCAGCCCTGGAACCATTCCTCTTCCTTGACCTGTTCTCCGGCATTCACCACCTGCGGGGAATCCCGGCGTCCGGCAAGGAAATCCGTCATTGGGTATACGGCGAATCGGTGTTCGCGGCCCTTCTCGTGGCTGACCAGGACGCGCCCCCCTGCCAGATCGAGCGAGGGTGCGAGGTCGGAGGCGCCCGGCAGCGGGTCGAAGTGGGCGACCGCCGGGTCCGTGCTGTCCAGGATCGCACCGTCCTTGAAGGGGGTGCGGGCCACGGAGCGGCCGTACCCGTTCTTCGGATCGGCCTTCCCCTCCACCCACAGGAACGTGCGCTTGCCCACCGGTTCGACGCCGAACGAAATGCCGTGTCCGAAACCGCGCAGATACATGTGCCCGGTCACCTTCCCGGCGGCGGTCAGCCGGGTCAGACACATGTCGCCGGCGCTCTTGCGGTCGCCGGCGCTCACCGGCTCGTCCTCGTCGGAGAGGCGGATGCCGCTCTGGAGCGTCTGGAGCGTGTAGATCAGGGCGTTCGTGTCGTCGAAGGCGAACGACTGCGGACCCGTGGTGTTGAAGAGCCCCGTCGGCTCCAGCAGCTCGGCGCCCGAACGGAGGTCGAACGCGCCCACCAGCGGCGGTGTGGCCTCCGGTTCCGTCGGCTCCGCGGGCCGTCGTGCGTCCCGTGCCCAGGCGAGGCCGCCCGCGGTGAGTCCGGCGGTCACGGCGCCGCCGGCGAACAGGAGGGTCCGCCGGCTGACCGCTGTCTGGTTGTCCGCCATGTCCGGCATTCTGTCATCCGGCCCGACCGGCCCCCGCGTCAGCCCCTGGCCAGCACCTTCACCGTACGGCGACGGGCGCCCGCCCCCCGGTGGGGGGACGGACGCCCGGGGGCATTCGCACCGTTGTGCAACGGTATGTCAGGCCAGAACCGGCCGGACCCGCGTCACTCAGGCCGGCACGCTCGCCAGGCCCGGGGCGAGGAACTTCTTGCCGTTCACGCGCTCCGAGACGCCCTCGCGGTCCAGGTACGGCGTGACGCCGCCCAAGTGGAAGGGCCAGCCGGCGCCCGTGATGAGGCAGAGGTCGATGTCCTGGGCCTCGGCCACGACACCCTCCTCCAGCATCAGGCCGATCTCCTGCGCCACCGCGTCCAGGACGCGGTCGCGGACCTGCTCCTCGGTCAGGACGCTGTCGCCCTGGACCAGCAGCGCGGCGACCTCGGGGTCCAGCTCCGGCGCGCCGGAGTCGTAGACGTAGAAGCCGCGCTTGCCGGCCTCGACCACGCGCTTGAGGTTCGGCGAGACGGTGAAGCGCTCCGGGAAGGCGCGGTTCAGGGTCTCGGAGACGTGCAGGCCGATCGCCGGGCCCACGAGCTCCAGCAGCACCAGCGGGGACATCGGCAGGCCGAGCGGCTCGATGGCCTTCTCCGCGGTGGCCACCGGGGTGCCCTCGTCGATGACGTTCTGGATCTCGCCCATGAAGCGGGTCAGGATGCGGTTGACCACGAACGCCGGGGCGTCCTTGGTGAGGACCGCGGTCTTCTTCAGCTTGCGCGCCACGCCGAAGGCCGTGGCCAGCGAGGCGTCGTCGGTCCGCTCGCCGCGGACGATCTCCAGCAGCGGGAGGATCGCGACCGGGTTGAAGAAGTGGAAGCCGACCACGCGCTCGGGGTGTTCGAGCTTCGAGGCCATCTCCGAGACCGACAGCGAGGAGGTGTTGGTGGCGAGGATCGCGTGCGCCGGGGCGACCGCCTCGACCTCCGCGAACACCTTCTGCTTGACGGACATCTCCTCGAACACGGCCTCGATGATGAAGTCCGCGTCCGCGAAGCCCTCGGCCTTGTCCAGGACGCCCGTCACCAGGGCGGTCAGGCGGTTGGCCTTGTCCCGGTTGATGCGGCCCTTGTCGAGCAGCTTGCGGATCTCGGCGTGGACGTAGCCCACACCCTTGTCCACGCGCTCCTGGTCGATGTCGGTGAGGACCACCGGCACCTCCAGGCGGCGCAGGAAGAGCAGCGCCAGCTGCGAGGCCATCAGGCCCGCGCCGACCACGCCGACCTTGGTGACCGGGCGCGCCAGGTTCTTGTCCGGGGCGCCGGCCGGGCGCTTGGCGCGCTTCTGGACCAGGTTGAACGCGTAGATGCCGGAGCGCAGTTCGCCGCCCATGATGAGGTCGGCCAGGGCCGCGTCCTCGGCGTCGAAGCCCTTCTGCAGGTCGCCGTCCTTGGCCGCCTCGATGATCTCCAGCGCGCGGTAGGCGGCCGGGGCCGCGCCGTGCACCTTGGAGTCCGCGATGGCGCGGCCGCGCGCGACCGCCGCGTCCCAGGCCGCGCCCCGGTCCACGTCGGCCCGGACGACCTCGGTGGCGCCGTTCAGGACGTTCGCCGTCCAGAGCAGCGACTGCTCCAGGAAGTCGGCGCCCTCGAACAGGGCGTCCGCGATGCCCAGGTCGAAGACCTGCTTGCCGCGCAGCTGGCGGTTCTGGTTCAGCGAGTTCTCGATGATGACCGAGACCGCGCGGTCCGCGCCGATCAGGTTCGGCAGCAGCGCGCAGCCGCCCCAGCCCGGGACCAGGCCGAGGAAGACCTCGGGCAGCGAGAAGGCCGGGATGGCCTTGGAGACGGTGCGGTAGGTGCAGTGCAGGCCGACCTCGACACCGCCGCCCATCGCCGCGCCGTTGTAGTACGCGAAGGTCGGGACGGTCAGGGCCGACAGCCGCTTGAAGACGTCGTGGCCGCCCTTGCCGATGGCGAGCGCCTCGTCGTGCTTCTTCAGCAGCTCGACGCCCTTGAGGTCGGCGCCGACCGCGAAGATGAACGGCTTGCCGGTGATGCCCGCGCCGACGATGGAGCCCGCGAGGGCCTCCTGCTCGACCTGGTCGACCGCCGCGTTCAGGTTGGCGAGGGACTGCGGGCCGAACGTGGTCGGCTTGGTGTGGTCCAGCCCGTTGTCCAGCGTGACGAGCGCGAAGCGCCCGGCGCCGAACGGCAGGTCGAGGTGGCGGACGTGCGCCTGCGTGACGACCTCGTCCGGGAACAGCTCGGCCGCGCCCTTCAGGAGCTCAGCGGTGGTGCTCACTTGGAGTCTCCCTCGGCGTTGAAGTGCGGGTTCTCCCAGACGACCGTGGCGCCCATGCCGAAGCCGACGCACATGGTGGTCAGGCCGTAGCGGACGTGCGGCTGCTCCTCGAACTGCCGGGCCAGCTGCGTCATCAGGCGCACGCCGGAGGAGGCGAGGGGGTGGCCGAAGGCGATGGCGCCGCCGTACTGGTTGACGCGGGCGTCGTCGTCGGCGATGCCGTAGTGCTCCAGGAAGGCCAGCACCTGCACGGCGAAGGCCTCGTTGATCTCGAACAGGCCGATGTCGTCGATGGTCAGACCGGCCTGCGCGAGCGCCTTCTCGGTCGCCGGGATCGGGCCGTAGCCCATGACCTCCGGCTCCACGCCCGCGAAGGAGTACGCGACCAGGCGCATCTTGACCGGGAGGTTGTTCTCCCGGGCGAAGTCCTCGGAGGCGATGATCGCGGCGGTGGCACCGTCGTTGAGACCGGCGGCGTTGCCCGCGGTGACCCGGCCGTGCGTACGGAACGGGGTCTTCAGGCCGGCCAGGTTCTCCAGCGTGGTGCCCGGGCGCATCGGCTCGTCGGAGGTGACCAGGCCCCAGCCCGTCTCACCGACCTCCGCGTTGGTGTTGCGCACCGAGATCGGGACCAGGTCCTGCTGGATCTTGCCGTCGGCGTACGCCTTGGCGGCCTTCTCCTGCGAGCGCACGGCGTACTCGTCGGCGCGGAGCTTGGTGATCGCCGGGTAGCGGTCGTGCAGGTTCTCCGCGGTCATGCCCATGAACAGGGCGGACTCGTCGACCATCTTCTCGGAGACGAACCGCGGGTTCGGGTCCACGCCCTCGCCCATGGGGTGGCGGCCCATGTGCTCGACGCCGCCGGCGAGGGCGACGTCGTACGCACCGAAGGCCACGCCGCCCGCGACGGCGGTCACGGCGGTCAGCGCGCCGGCGCACATGCGGTCGATCGAGTAGCCCGGCACCGACTGCGGGAGGCCCGCGAGGATGCCGGCCGTACGGCCCAGCGTGAGGCCCTGGTCGCCGATCTGCGTGGTCGCGGCGATGGCGACCTCGTCGATCTTCGCGGGGTCCAGGTCCGGGTTGCGGCGCAGCAGCTCCCGGATCGCCTTCACGACGAGGTCGTCGGCGCGGGTCTCGTGGTAGATGCCCTTCGGGCCCGCCTTGCCGAACGGGGTGCGGACGCCGTCGACGAAGACGACGTCCCTGACGGTACGAGGCACGTTGGCTCTCCTCCAGGTGCGGGTGTGCACTGCTGCGCGGGAGCGCGCCCGGCGGGTGCCGCTGAGCGCGCGCTCACCCGGTTCATGCTACTTGCGGGTAACCCGTGTGCACACCCCCTGCGGGAGGAGCGGTGAAGGTCACACTCGAAAGGGTCGGGGTGTCGTGACCGCGTGACGAAGCCCCCGGCCGGCGGCCGGGGGCTTCGCGGAGGGGAACGGAGCGGAGGGGAGGAGGGGAGCGCGGTCAGGCGGTCGCGGCGAGGGCCGTGACGAGCGCCGGGGTCACCTGCTCGACCTGCCACGGACGGGCGCCGTGTCCCGCGAGGGCCGCGGCGACGGTGTCCGCGTCGATCCGCTGCGGCGGCTCCCAGCACAGCCGGCGCACGGTGTCCGGGGCGATCAGGTTCTCCTGGGGCAGGTTCAGTCCCTCCGCCAGCGTCGACACGGCGGTACGGGCCGCCGACAGCCGGGCCGCGGCGGCCGGGTCCTTGTCGGCCCAGGAGCGCGGCGGGGGCGGGCCGGCCGGGGTGGCGCCGGGCTGCGGCAGCTCGCTCTCGGGCAGGGCCTTGGCCCGGTCCACGGCGGCCATCCACTGCTCCAACTGGCGCCGGCCCATGCGCTGTCCGTAGCCGGGCAGGGCGGACAGGGCGTGCACGTTCGCCGGCAGCGCGAGCGCGGCCTCCACGATCGCGGCGTCGCCCAGCACCTTGCCCGGGGAGACGTCGCGCCGCTGCGCGACCCGGTCGCGCGACTCCCACAGCTCCCGTACGACGGCCATCTGCCGGCGCCGGCGCACCTTGTGCATGCCGGACGTTCGGCGCCACGGGTCCTTGCGCGGCGGGGCCGGGGGAGCGGCGGCGATGGCGTCGAACTCCTGGTGGGCCCAGTCGAGCTTGCCCTGCCGGTCCAGCTCCTTCTCCAGCGCGTCCCGCAGGTCCACCAGCAGCTCGACGTCGAGCGCGGCGTAGCGCAGCCACGGCTCCGGGAGCGGGCGGGTGGACCAGTCGACGGCGGAGTGGCCCTTCTCCAGCGCGTAGCCGAGCACGCTCTCGACCATCGCGCCGAGGCCGACCCGGGGGAAACCGGCGAGCCGGCCGGCCAGCTCGGTGTCGAAGAGGGAGGTCGGCCGCATGCCTATGTCGCGCAGGCAGGGCAGGTCCTGGCTGGCGGCGTGCAGGATCCACTCGGCGTCGGCCAGGGCCTCGCCCAGGGAGGAGAGGTCGGGGCAGCCCACCGGGTCGATCAGTGCGGAGCCGGCGCCCTCCCGGCGCAGCTGCACCAGGTAGGCGCGCTGTCCGTAGCGGTATCCGGAGGCGCGCTCGGCGTCCACGGCGACGGGTCCGGTACCCGCGGCGAACGCCGCGACCACCCGGGCGAGGGACGCCGCGTCGGCGACCACCGGCGGAATGCCCTCGCGGGGTTCGAGCAGGGGGATCGGCGGCCCGTCGGACGGAGCTTCGTCGTCCGGGGGGCCGCCCCCGGTGGTGGTGCGCAGGTCTGCTGCGGTCTCTTGGGCGTCGGTCACCGGTCAAGGGTATCGGTGGATGCGACGCGCCCGTCGCCGGAACGTTCCGTCGACGGGCGCGGGGTGCGGGTGCGGGCGTCTCCCCGGGTTCCCCCGGAGTTCTCCCGGGTTCCTCCGGGCGGGATCAGTGGATGATCCCGGTCCGCAGTGCGACGGCGACCATCCCGGCCCGGTCGCCGGTGCCCAGCTTGCGGGCGATCCGGGCGAGGTGGGACTTGACGGTCAGGGCGGACAGGCCCATCGAGACGCCGATGGCCTTGTTGGACTGGCCCTCCGCGACGAGGCGCAGGACCTCGACCTCGCGGCCGGAGAGCTCGCGGTAGCCGCCCGGGTGGTTCGGGGCGCCCGGGGGGCGGCGGTGCATGCGGGCGGCGGCGGCGCCGATGGGGGCGGCGCCGGGCCGGGTGGGGAGCCCGATGTTCGTCCGCGTGCCGGTGACGACGTAGCCCTTCACTCCGCCCGCGAGGGCGTTGCGGACGGCGCCGATGTCGTCGGCGGCGGACAGGGCCAGCCCGTTGGGCCAGCCCGCGGCGCGGGTCTCGGACAGCAGGGTGAGCCCGGAACCGTCGGGCAGGTGGACGTCGGCCACGCAGATGTCGCGCGGGCTGCCGACGCGGGGGCGGGCCTCCGCGATGGACGAAGCCTCGATCACGTCGCGTACTCCGAGGGCCCACAGATGGCGGGTCACGGTGGAACGGACGCGCGGGTCGGCCACGACGACCATGGCCGTCGGCTTGTTCGGGCGGTAGGCGACCAGGCTTGCGGGCTGCTCGAGAAGAACGGACACCTAGGCCTCCTGGGGGAGTGGCGGGGACGGCCGGCTGGGGGAAGGGAGCCGGTGGGAACGGTGCGGGTGGTCACTCACTCCTTCGGCACGTCACCCGCCCGGCTTTAGGGAATGATCACGATTTGGTGAGTAACAATTCGGGCAATTCGGACGCACGATCGATCATAGGGTGATCAGAAGCCCACAAGGGACAACCCGTTCGGACACTCCGTTGCGGGCTTCGATCGGCCGTACGAGGGGGCGGCCGGCCGGCGCGCACCGCCGCGCCGCCGCCCCGCGGCCCGGGCTACGGGTGGTGCGGGCCGCGGCGCTGTGGCAGGGAGACCACGCCGGTGGCCGTGTCCGTCGGGCCGACCGGCGGCAGGCCGGCGATCTGGCACAGCAGCTCGCACCAGGCCGCCAGGTGCGCCGAGGTGTCGGGCACCCCGCCCGCTCCCTCACGGGGGGTCCACGAGGCCCGGATCTCGATCTGGGTCGCCGGCCGGCGCTCGGACAGCCCGCCGAAGTAGTGCGAGCCGGCCATGGTCACCGTGCCGCTCGCCTCCCCGTACGTGAGCCCCCGCGCGTCCAGCGCCCCCGTCAGCCACGACCAGCACACCTCGGGCAGGAGCGGGTCCGCGGCCATCTCCGGCTCCAGCTCCGCCCGGACCAGCGTCACCAGCCGGAAGGTGCCCTGCCAGGCGTCGTGCCCGGCCGGGTCGTGGAGCAGGATGAGCCGGCCGTCGGCGAGGTCGTCCTCGCCGTCCACGACCGCGGCCTCCAGTGCGTAGGCGTACGGTGCGAGCCTCTGCGGCGGCTTGGTGGGGTCGATCTCGATCCCCGACCGCAGCCGCGCCTTCTTCAAGCCGTCGACCGCCCGCCGGAACGGGAGCGGGACCGGGCTCTCCTTCGCGCCGTCCACACCGTCAGCGCCATCTGAAAATCGTCCCTGAGCCGCAGCCATGCGGGGAAGACTAGGCGGAACGGGCCCCCGTACGGCGCAGGGACACCCGCCCCGGGTCGGGCACTTCGCCTTACGTGCGAAGATTTGGGCCGTGAGCGCCAACCACCGCCCCACGGGCCAGCCGAGTCAGACGTACGATTCCGCCTTCCTGAAGGCCTGCCGGCGAGAGCCGGTCCCGCACACGCCGGTGTGGTTCATGCGGCAGGCGGGGCGCTCGCTGCCGGAGTACCGCAAGCTGCGCGAGGGCACGCAGATGCTGGAGTCCTGCATGCGGCCCGACCTGGTCACCGAGATCACCCTCCAGCCGGTGCGCCGGCACAAGGTGGACGCGGCGATCTTCTTCTCCGACATCGTGGTCCCGCTGAAGGCCATCGGCATCGACCTCGACATCAAGCCCGGCATCGGCCCCGTCGTGGCCCAGCCGATCCGCCGCCGCGAGGACCTCGCACAGCTGCGCGACCTCACTCCCGAGGACGTCGCGTACGTCACCGAGGCGATCGGCATGCTCACGGGTGAACTCGGCGCCACGCCGTTGATCGGCTTCGCGGGCGCGCCGTTCACCCTCGCGAGCTACCTGGTCGAGGGCGGCCCCTCCAAGAACCACGAGCACACCAAGGCCCTGATGTACGGGGACCCCGAGCTCTGGGCCGACCTGCTGGACCGCCTCGCGGAGATCACCGCGGCCTTCCTGAAGGTCCAGATCGAGGCCGGCGTCTCGGCCGTCCAGCTCTTCGACTCGTGGGTCGGCGCGCTGGCCCCCGCCGACTACCGCCGCTCGGTGATGCCCGCCTCGGCGAAGGTCTTCGAGGCCGTCGCCGAGTACGGCGTCCCGCGCATCCACTTCGGCGTGGGCACCGGCGAGCTGCTCGGCCTGATGGGCGAGGCCGGCGCCGACGTCATGGGCGTCGACTGGCGCGTCCCGATGGACGAGGCCGTGCGCCGCGTGGGCCCGGGCAAGGCCCTCCAGGGCAACCTGGACCCCGCCGTGCTCTTCTCGACCCCCGAGGCCGTCGCCGCCAAGACCGACGAGGTCCTCGCCGCCGCCGCCGGCCTGGAGGGCCACGTCTTCAACCTGGGCCACGGCGTCCTGCCCACGACGGACCCCGACGCGCTGACCCGCCTGGTGGAGCACGTCCACACCCGGACGGCCCGCTGACCCGGCCCGTCCGCCCGGCCTGAGGGCCGCCGGGCCCGACGGCCCTCAGGCCCGGCGGCCCCCGCCCTCCGGTACCGGCGGGCGGGGGCCTTCGCGGCGGCCGGTCAGACTCCCGCCGCGCGGACCGCCGAGACCGCCTTGCGGGCCGCGACCAGGACCGGGTCCCAGACCGGGGAGAAGGGCGGGGCGTAGCCCAGGTCCAGCGAGACCATCCGGTCGACCGTCATGCCCGCCGTCAGGGCCACCGCCGCGACGTCCACCCGCTTGGCCGCGCCCTCGCCGCCGACGATCTGGACCCCGAGGAGCCGGCCGGTGCGGCGCTCCGCCAGCATCTTCACCGTCATCTCCACCGCGCCCGGGTAGTAGCCGGCCGTGTTGGTGGAGGTGATGGTGGCGGTCACGAAGCGCAACCCCACGTCCAGGGCGTCCTTCTCGCGCAGCCCGGTCCGGGCGATCTCCAGCTCGCAGACCTTGCTCACCGCCGTGCCGACCACCCCGGGGAAGGTCGCGTAGCCGCCGCCCACGCCCGAGCCGATGACCTGGCCGTGCTTGTTGGCGTGCGTGCCCAGCGGGATGTGCCGGGTGCGGCCCGACACCAGGTCCAGCACCTCCACGCAGTCGCCGCCCGACCAGATGTTCGCGTGCCCGCGCACCCGCATCGACAGGTCCGTCAGCAGCCCGTCCGACGGGCCGAGCGGCAGACCCGCCGCCCGCGCCAGGGCCGTGCGCGGCTCCACGCCCAGACCGAGCACCACCACGTCCGCCGGGTAGGTGTCGCCGGCCGCAGTGACCACCGCGCGCGCCCGGCCCTCCTCGTCGGTCAGCACCTCCGTCACCTCGGCCCGGGAGACGGTCACGATGCCCATCGCGTTCATCGCCCGGTGCACCAGCCCGCCCATGTCCGGGTCCAGGGTGGCCATCGGCTGCTCGCCCCGGTGCAGGACGGTGACCTCGTAGCCGCGCCCGACGAGCGCCTCGGCCATCTCCACGCCGATGTAGCCGGCGCCGACGACGACGGCCCGGCGGCCCGCGGTCCGCTCCAGCGTGTCCATCAGCCGCTGGCCGTCGTCCAGGGTCTGGATGCCGTGCACCCCGTGGGCGCCGATCCCGGGCAGCCGGGGCCGCACCGGGCGGGCGCCGGTGGCCAGGACGAGCTGGTCGTAGCCGGTCCAGGACTCGGACCCCGAGTCCAGGTCCCGGGACCTGACCCGCTGTCCGGGCACGTCCAGCGCGACCACCTCGGTGCGGGTGCGCAGGTCGATGCCGCGGGCCCGGTGCTCCTCGGGCGTACGGGCGATCAGGTCGTCCCGCTCCGGCACCAGGCCGCCGACCCAGTACGGGATCCCGCACGCCGAGTACGAGGTGAAGTGGCCGCGCTCGAACGCGACGATCTCCAGCTCCGCCGGGCCCTTGAGCCGTCGGGCCTGTGACGCCGCGGACATCCCCGCCGCGTCCCCGCCGACCACCACCAGTCGTTCCGTCGCCATCGTCCGCACCGTCCGTCGTCCTCGTCCGTCACCGCCGTCCGGGAACACGCTACGGGCGAAAGCGCGTTCAGCCCTCCTCGGCCGGTCCCGCCCCGGCGCCGCCGGCCGCCGCCCGCCCGGCCGCCACCGGAGGCGCGGCGGGCCCGGTGCGCGGCTTCGCGGGCCGCAGCCTGCGGTGGAGGCGGTGGGCCGCCACCACCAGCGCCGCGGCCAGCGCGAACGGCAGGACGGCCGCCACCGCGAGCACCAGGTAGCGCACGAGCGCGGTGAACACCCTCCAGCCGGAGCCCAGCGCATCGGAGAACCCGGGCGCGTCGGCCCGCTCCGCCCGCGCGGCCGGTTCCACGACGGAGAGGGCGATCGTGCCCAGTGCCGTCTGGTCCTTCAGCGCGTTCTGCTGGGCCTGCAGCGACTCCAGGTCGGCCTGGCGGCGGCTCAGTTCGCCCTCCAGCATGACCACGTCGGCCAGCGCCGAGGCGCGGTCCATCATCTCCCGCACCCGCACCACGCTGGCCCGCTGCGAGGTGACCCGGCTGTCGACGTCCGCGACCTTCTCCGTCACGTCCCGCGCCTCGACCTTGCGCCTCAGGAGCTTCCCGCCGCCCTCCAGCGAGCCGATCACCGCGTCGAACCGCTCGCCCGGCACCCGGAGGGTCAGCGTGGAGGTCAGCCGTCCGTCCTTGCCGCGCTCGGTGGACTCGTCGCCCACGTACCCGCCCGCCCCCTCGGCGGCCGTACGGGCCGCCGCCAGGGCCTGCTGCGGCCGCTCCGTCTCCACGGCGAGCGTCGCGGTGCGGATCACGTGCGGGCGGACGGCCACCGGCGGCTGCCCGCCCGGGGCGCCGGCCGCTCCCGGCGCGGCCGGGCCGGCCGTCGGCGCGCCGGGGGCCGCCGCACCCTCCCGCGGCGCTGCGGCCCCCCGGTCGGCTGCGGCCGGCCCGCTGTCGGCCTTGGAGTCGGCGCCGGCCGAACATCCGGTGAGCGCGAGCGCCCCGGCCAGGGCGAGGGCGGCCAGGGCGGCCGCCGGACGGTGTCCGCGTGAGCTGAGCATGGTGGTGAACCCCCCGGTGCACGGCGGCGGGCGCCCTTCGGCGCCCGCCGCTCCGACTGTCGCCGTTTCGACGTGCGCGACCCCCGCCCGGGTTTCGCCCTCCCGGTTCCGGCCCGGCCTCGATGCGGTCACGGTCCGGCCTCGGCGGGCGGTCTGAGACGATGTGCCCATGCACGAAGCGGACACGCGTACGGACCGGCCGGGCGGCCCCGGAGCCCCCGCCGCCCCCCACGGCCACGTCGTCGTCATCGGCGGCGGCATCGCCGGCCTCGCGGCGGCCCACCGGCTGCTCGCCGACGGGGTCCGCGTCACCCTGCTGGAGGCCGGCCCCCGGCTCGGCGGCAAACTGCGCTCCGGCGAGCTCGCCGGAGCCCCCGTCGACCTCGGCGCCGAATCCGTCCTCGCCCGCCGCCCCGAAGCCGTCGGCCTCGCCCGGGCCGTCGGCCTCGGCGACGCCCTCCAACCCCCCGCCACCGCCACCGCCCACCTCTGGACCCGGGGCGCGCTGCGGCCCATGCCGCGCGGCCACGTCATGGGCGTCCCCGGCGACCCGGCCCCGCTCGCCGCCTCCGGCGTCCTCTCCCCGGAGGGCCTGGCCCGCATCGGGGCCGAACGCGACCTGCCGCCCGCCGAGATCGGCGAGGACGTGGCCGTCGGCGCGTTCGTCGCCGCCCGGCTCGGCCACGAGGTCGTCGACCGGCTGGTGGAACCGCTGCTCGGCGGCGTCTACGCGGGCGACGCCTACCGCATCTCCCTGCGCGCCGCCGTCCCCCAGCTCTTCGCGGCCGCCCGTACGCACGCCCTGCTCGGCGACGCCGTACGGGACGTGCAGCGCCGCGCCGCCCGGCAGCCGCAGGCGGCCGGCCCCGTCTTCGCCGGCATCGACGGCGGGATCGGCCGGCTCCCGGCCGCCGTCGCCGACGCCTGCCGCGCCGCCGGAGCGCGCATCCTGCTCGACACCCCCGCCCGCGAGCTCGTCCGTACGGCCGCCGGAGGATGGCGCGTCGTGGCCGGCGGCGAGGCCATCGACGCCGACGGGGTGATCCTGGCCACCCCGGCCGGACCGGCCGCGCGGCTGCTCGCCGCGCTCGCACCGGCCGCCGCCGCCGAGCTCGACGGGGTCTCCTACGCCTCGATGGCCCTGGTCACCATGGCCTTCCGCACCGCGGACCTGCCCGCCTCCGTCACCGGGGGCGGTGCCAGCGGCTTCCTGGTCCCGCCCGTGGACGGCCGTACGATCAAGGCCTCCACCTTCTCCAGCAACAAGTGGGCCTGGGCGGGCGCCGATCCGGACCTGTTCCTGCTGCGCACCTCCGTGGGCCGGCACGGGGACGAGAAGGACCTGGGCCGTGACGACGCCGACCTCGTCGACGTCTCGCTCGCCGACCTCGGCGAGGCCGTGGGCCTCGCCGCCCGCCCGGTCGCCCGGGCCGTCACGCGCTGGGACGCCGGCCTGCCCCAGTACCCGGTGGGCCACCTGGACCGGGTGGCCCGCATCCGCGCCTCCGTCGCGGCCCTGCCCGGGCTCGCGGTGTGCGGCGCGCTCTACGACGGGGTCGGCATCCCGGCGTGCATCGCGAGCGCGGGCCTGGCCGCGGACGCGGTGACCGCCGCGATCGGCACCCCTGGCTCGGACCACTGATCAGCACACGGGACAATGGACGCATGACTGCACCAGAGAAGATTCCCAACGCGGGGAAGAAGGCGAAGGACCTCAACGAGGTCATCCGCTACACCCTGTGGTCCGTCTTCAAGCTGAAGGACGTCCTGCCCGAGGACCGCACCGGCTACGCCGACGAGGTCCAGGAGCTGTTCGACCAGCTGGCCGCCAAGGACATCACCGTCCGCGGCACCTACGACGTCTCCGGCCTGCGCGCCGACGCGGACGTCATGATCTGGTGGCACGCGGAGACCTCGGACGAGCTGCAGAGCGCGTACAACCTCTTCCGCCGCACCCGGCTGGGCCGCGCGCTGGAGCCGGTGTGGTCGAACATGGCCCTGCACCGCCCGGCCGAGTTCAACAAGTCTCACATCCCGGCCTTCCTGGCCGACGAGAACCCGCGCGACTACGTCAGCGTGTACCCGTTCGTGCGCAGCTACGACTGGTACCTGCTGCCCGACGAGGACCGTCGCCGCATGCTCAAGGACCACGGCATGATGGCCCGCGGCTACCCGGACGTCCGCGCCAACACCGTCGCCTCCTTCTCGCTCGGCGACTACGAGTGGATGCTGGCCTTCGAGGCCGACGAGCTGTACCGCATCGTCGACCTCATGCGTCACCTGCGCGCCTCCGAGGCCCGCATGCACGTCCGTGAAGAGGTGCCCTTCTACACCGGGCGCCGCAAGTCCGTCGCCGATCTGGTGGCCGGGCTCGCCTGATACCTCCCCTGGGGGGACGGACCGGAGGACCGACCGCTTCCTCCGGTGATCGGGAGGCCCAGCCCCCGAATCGACGCAGCCGGAGCCCCCGCCCGGAAGTTCAGACCACCGGCGGCGGCAGTGCCCCACGGGCACGCGCCGCCCGGTCGTCCAGCGACACCGGTGCGGGCTCCGGATGCGGCGCACACGTGACACGCCACCCCGAGGTGTCACCCTTCAGCAGGTACCGCTCCACATGGCGGTCCACGCACGCGTTGCGCCCCCCGACCACCCCGTGGCTGCCGGACCCCTCCTCCGTGACCAGCGCGGCCTCGCCGCCCAGGCGCCGCTGGAGCTCCAGCGCCCCCCGGTACGGAGTGGCCCCGTCGCGTTCCGCCGCCACGACGAGCGTCCGGGGCAGCCGGGGCCCCGCCGCCGGCGGGGGCCCCACGGGGTCGGGGCGCTGCCGGTCGCGCACCGGCCAGTACGCGCACGGCAGGTTCAGGAACGTGTTGGCCCAGGCCTCGAAGGGGGCCGTGCGGGCCAGTTCGGTGGTGTCGCGGTCCCAGGTCTCCCAGTCGGCGGGCCAGGGCGCGTCGTTGCACAGCACCGCCGTGTAGACCGCCGCCGCGTTCTCCGCCTCCGCCGCGGGCGCCGCAGCCGGGTCCGGGGCCGCCTGGCCGGCCAGCGGGTCCGGGTCGCCGCGCAGGAACGCGGCGAGGGCCGCGGCCCGCTCCGGCCACACGTCGTCGTAGTAGGCGGCCTGGAGGTAGGCGGCCTGGAGTTCGCCCGTCCCGACGACGCCGCCCGCCGGCGTACGGGCCACGGCGGCGCGGACGCGCTCGTAACTCGCGCCCACGGCCTCGGGGGTGGCGCCGAGGCCGTAGACGTCGTGGTGGCGGGCCGTCCAGGAGCGGAAGTCGTACCAGCGCCGCTCGAAGGCGGGCCCCTGGGCGAGGTTGTCGCGGTACCAGACGCGGCCCGGGTCGGGGTCGACCGCCGAGTCCAGGACCATCCGCCGGACCCGGTCGGGATGGCGGGCGGCGTAGACCGCGCCGAGGTACGTGCCGTACGAGGAGCCCAGGAAGTTCAGCTTCCGCTCGCCGAGCGCGGCCCGCAGCACGTGCAGGTCGCGGACGTTGTTCAGGGTCGTGTACTGGGCGAGGGCGGCCCCGGCCCGCTCCGCGCACCCCCGGCCGTAGGCCCGGGCCGCCTCGACGCGCTGCCGCTTGTACGCGGCGGAGGGCCGCACCGGCACCTGGGTGGGGCCCTGGGCGCGCACCGCGGGGTCCTGGCAGGACAGCGGGGCGGAGCGGCCGACGCCGCGCGGGGCGTAGCCGACGAGGTCGTACGCGGCGGAGATCCGCTCCCAGCCGGCCAGCCCGGCGACGAGCGGGAAGTACATGCCGGAGGCGCCGGGGCCGCCGGGGTTGTGGACCAGGGCGCCCTGCCGGGCGGCGCCGCGGGCGCCGGTGGCGCGGGCCCGGCTGACGGTGAGGGGGATCAGCGGGCCGCCGGGGCGGGCGTAGTCGAGCGGGACGCGCAGCGTCGCGCACTCGACGGGGTCGGGCAGCCGCTCGACGGCGGGGCACGGCCCGAAGCGGAGCCGGTCCCCGTCCCGTCCAGGTGCGGCGGCGGCCCCGGCCGCGCGGCGGGCGGCGCGTTCGGCACCGGCGTCCGCGGCCGACTCCGCCGCGGCGGTGGCGGGCGCCGGGACGTCGCGGGTCGCGGCGCGGGCGACGCCCGGCGCGCACGGGGCGAGACAGAGCGCCACCGCGAGGGCCGCGCGCGCCAGCGGCACCGGGCGGGAGGTGCGGGTGGCGGGCGTCGTGCGCACGGCGGTCCCTTCGACTGGTCCGAAGGTCCGATCAGATGCCGGGACCGGGCCGCTGTAAAGGATCATCGGCCGGTGTCGGCCCCCGTGGCCCCGTTGCCGCGCGATCCGCCCCCGGTTGCCGTACCCCGCCGCCGTGCCCGGCCGCCACCACCCGCCCGCGCCGCACGGCCGCAGCCCTACCCCGACGACCCGCAGCCGGACCCGCCGCAGCCGGAGCCCCCGGAGCAGCTCGACCCGCCGGAGCCGCCGCACCCGCCGCCCGAGGAGCCGCAGTTCGAGCCCGAGGCGCAACTGCCCGAACCGCAGCCCGATCCGCCCCCGCCCCCGTCGCTGCCCGCGCACCAGAACACCGGGACGAGCCCGACGGCGGCGGCTCCGTGGACGGAGTCCGAGGCGGAGGAGGCGCGCCCGCCCCGCGTCCCGCGCGCGCGGGCCTGCGCCGCGGCCAGCCGGGTGCTGCGCGCGGCGGCCGTCAACTGCTCGCGCAGGTACGGGTCGCGCAGGCCGCGCGGCCCGAACAGCGCCGTCTGCACGTACGGACCCTGCTCGCCCGGGTACGCGGCGCGCACCCGGCGCAGCTCCCGCGCCCCGGCCGGGGTCAGCCGGTTGCGGGCCCGGGTCGCGCACACCCGGCCGGCGACGATCCCGAGCACCAGGACGGGCAGCACCTCCACGGCGAACGGCACCTGGGGGCCGGGCCGCACCAGGTACGCGAAGAAACTGACGGGCAGCGACAGCAGCACCAGGAGCACGCACACCACGATCTGGGCCAGACCCCACCGCCGCCAGGTCCGCCCGGCGCCGGGCGGGGCGAGCAGGCCGCGCGCGGCCAGTGCGTCACCGGTCCGCTGCACGGCCGGGTCCAGCATGGCGGCGTACCGCACCTGGTAGAGCCAGCCGGACGGGGCCGCGCCGTACGCCTGGAGCACGGCCCGCTCGGCGGGGCCGGCCGCCCGCGCCCCGGGCCGTACGTGCACGATCCCGGGACCGCCGACGGCCAGCCGGCCGTCGCCCAGCAGGGCGACCAGCGCGGTGTCCACCATCCCGCCGGGCCCGCCCGACAGGAACGCGGCCTCGGACAGATCGTGGACGCCGCCGCCCGCACCCGCGCCCACCGGGCGGCGGCTGCGGCGCACGCCGGCCCCGAGCAGCACGCAGGAGGTGAGGACGCCGACCCAGACGGCGAGGGCGAGGAGGTTCACGCGGCCCTCCCCAGCAGGGCGCGGAGCCGGCGCAGGGGACCGCGGAGCGGGCGCGCCCCGGCCCGCTCCCGCCACCACGCGGTGAGCCGGCGGCGGGCGGCCGGGTCGGCCGGCAGGTCCCGGACCAGCAGGTGCTCGGCGAAGGCCAGCGCGTCCCGGCGGTACCCGGAGGCCATCGGGCGCCCCTTGGCGTACGCGGCGAACGCCGCGCGGTACGGGGCCGGGCCGCCCAGGATGCCGGGCAGTTCGGGGGCCGTCCTGGCCACCACCCCGGCCCGCTTGGCGACCAGGGCGCGGGCCTGCACGGCCATCCGCCGCCGGTCGAAGCCCTCGGGGACGGGGGTCCCGGCGACCAGGGCCGACAGCACGGCGGCCTGCCCGATCCCCAGCCGGGTGCGCACCTCCTCCCCGACCGCGGCGGCGGGCAGCCCGCCGTCCGCCGGGCGCACCGGGGCCGGTGCGGCGGTCGGTCGGCGGTCGGTCGGTCGGCCGGTGGGCGTCAGGGCCGTGCGGATGGCCGTCAGCTCGCCCGCGAGCTCCGCCTCCGGCGGGAAGTCGTCGTCCCGTTCCAGCAGGACGCCGGGCGGGTCCACCCGCGAGCGCAGCGCGGCCAGCAGGTCGAGCACCACCGGCGGCACGGGGTGCGCGTGGGTGTCGTGCCAGACGCCGTCGCGTTCCACACCGCCCGCGACGTGCACGTACGCCAGCGCCTCCAGCGGGACCGCGTCGAGCACGGCCGCCGGGTCCTCGCCCCGGTTGACCCGGTTGGTGTGCAGGTTGGCCACGTCGACGAGCAGCCGTACGCCGGTCCGCTCGACCAGCTCCGTCAGGAACTGCCCCTCCGTCAGCTCCTCGCCCGGCCACGAGATCAGTGCGGCGATGTTCTCCAGCGCCAGCGGCACGGGCAGCGCGTCCTGCGCGATGCGCACGTTCTCGCACAGCACGTCCAGCGCGTCGCGGGTGCGCGGCACCGGCAGCAGGTGACCCGCCTCCAGCGCGGGGGAGGTGGTGCGGACGAAGGCGATGTGCTCGCTGACCAGCGGCGACCCCAGCGCCAGCGCCCGCTCGCCCAGCGCCGCCAGCTTCGCCGGATCGGGCCGGTCGGCGCCACCGAGGCCGAGCGAGACCCCGTGCGGCACGACCCGTACGCCGCGCTCGCGCAACCGCAGCAGCTCGGCGGGGAGATGGCCCGGGCAGATGTTCTCGGCCACCACCTCGACCCAGTCCAGCCCGGGCAGCCGCCCGACGGCCTCCGCGATCTCCGGGCGCCAGCCGATGCCCGTCCCCAGGCGTGCCATGGGCTCCATGTCCCCCGCCCCCTCTCTGCGAACCTGTCCGGGAGTGATGGCCCCGACGGAGTCGGGCCAACCGCCGGGAGGGACGTTCAGAGCAACATTTGAGGTTCCGCCCCCACCCGAACCGTGACCTGCGGGCCGGGGCGTGGCGGGTGCGGGGGCTCGGAGCCGGGGCCGGGGCCGCCGAGCCGTGGCCTCAGCGGCGGGCGCGCAGGGACGGGTGGTCGGCGATGACGGTCGGGCTGCCGGGGGCGATCTCCGTGAAGCCCGCGTCCCGGACCACCGGGAGCCCGCTGCCGCTCAGCTGCGCCCAGCGCTCGCGCGGAGCGGTCCGTACGGCCAGCCGGAAGCCGGAGACCTGCCACGCGGTCCGCTCCGGGCCCGTCAGCTCCCACCAGGCGAGCTGTGCGCCGTGCCCGGCCTGGGCCATGGCCTTGCCCGCGGACATGTCCAGGTCGGGATTGAGCCACAGCACGGGCAGCTCCGCCGCGTCGGCCGCCGGGACCGGCCCGGGGTCGTCGAGGTCGGTGCCGGAGACCTGGAGCTTGGCCAGTTCCCGGGGCCAGCCGTCGAGCGGCACCGGAGGGAAGACCCGGACCTCCGCCGTGTCACCGTGCACCGTCACACCGGGCAGGGTCTCCGCCTTGCGCCACTCCGCGCCGCGGGCCCGCCGCACCACCTTGCGGATGCGGGCGTCCTGCCAGTCGCGGACCGCCGCGGCCCACTCGCCCGTGCCCCGGGCCCGCTCGTCGGAGAGCAGGACCAGCACCGCCCGGGCGGCCGTCTCCAGCGCGTCCGTGCGGGCCGGGGGCGCGGTCTTCTCGATCCGCACCACCAGCGGCAGGACGAACTGCGGGGCCTCGTCGCGGGCGGCGTGCTCCTGCCGGAAGGGGCTGTCCGCCCCGACGGCGGGCACGTCGGGGGCGTCGTGCGCGTGCTGGCTGCTCATCCCGTCAAGGATGCCAGCATCCGCCTTCGGGATGATGCCCAGGGTCCTCGGCCCGGGTGAGGATCGAAGGCATGAAGAGTGACCTTTTCGCTTCCGAGAACCTCGCCGGTCCGGCCACCGCCCCCGGCATGTCCCTGCAGAACGCCAAGTCGGTGAAGTACGCGGTCAACGGCGAGATGCTGGCCCGCCAGGGCTCCATGGTGGCCTGGCGCGGCAGCCTCCGGTTCGAGCGCAAGGGGCAGGGCATAGGCGGCATGCTCAAGCGCGCCGTGACCGGCGAGGGCCTGGCCCTGATGTCCGTGCGCGGGCAGGGCGAGGCCTGGTTCGCCCACCAGGCCGGCAACTGCTTCATCGTCGACCTGGAGCCGGGCGACGGGCTCACCCTCAACGGCCGCAACGTGCTCTGCTTCGACCCGACCCTGTCCTACGAGATCAAGATGGTGAAGGGCGCGGGGCTGGCCGGCGGGGGCCTCTTCAACAGCGTCTTCACCGGCACCGGCAGGCTCGCGCTGGTCTGCGACGGCCACCCGATCATCATCCCGGTCACCGCCCAGGCCCCGGTCTACGTGGACACGGACGCGGTGGTCGGCTGGAGCGCCGGGCTGGAGACCGCACTGCACCGCTCCCAGTCCGCCGGTTCGATGATCCGCGGCGGGTCCGGCGAGGCCGTCCAGCTGATGCTGCGCGGCGAGGGCTTCGTCATCGTCCGCCCGAGCGAGGTCACCGAGACGGCCGCGCACTGAGTACGCTCGTCCACATGGACCAGCAGGAACAGGACCGGCAGGAACAGGACCGGCAGGAACGGGACCCGTCGTACTGCCCCGCTCCGGCCGCCCCCGCCGGGCGGGTGGCCGGGCCGCCGTACGCCGACTGCCTGGAGTGCGGCGAGCCGACCGAGTACGGGGTGGCGACGCCGGGCGTCGTGCTGTGCCCGGTGTGCGAGTGGCAGGACGCGCAGCGCACCGCCTGCTCCGGCTGAGGCCGAAGCGTCCCGGAGACCCGCTCCTCCGGGACGGCGGGCGGCGCGACGGCCCACCGCGACCGCGCGCTACGTGCCCATCAGCTCGGAGACCTTGACGAAGCGGTAGCCGCGCTTGCGCAGCTCCGGAACGATCGTGCGGACGGCCTCCTCGGTCACCGGGGCGGCGCTGCGCGTGCAGTGCATGACCACCACCGAGCCCGGCTTGACCCCGGCGAGGACCTGCTCGGCCACCGCGTCCGGATCCTTCGCGAACGCGTCGCCGCTCACCACGTCCCACTGCACGGCCGTGACCCTGGCCGTGGACAGGGCGCGCAGTGCCCGGTCGTCGTAGCAGCCGCCGGGGAAGCGGAAGTACGGGACGGTGTTGACGGCCCCCGCCGTACGGAAGGCGGCGAAGGCGCGGTCCACGTCGGCCCGGGCGGCGGCGGCGTCGAGTGCGGGCAGCCCGTAGCAGGGGGACGTGAAGGCGTGGTGGCTGTACGAGTGGTTTGCGATCTCGAAGTTCGGATCGGTTCCGATTGCCTTCGCCTGGTCGGGGTACTCCTCGGCCCAGCGGCCCGTCATGAAGACCGTCGACGGCACCTTGAGGGTGCGCAGCGTCGAGATCAGCTGCGGGTTGTCGAAGTGCTCCCCGGCTTCGGCGCGCGGCCCCTGGTCCGAGGTCATGTCGGCGTCGAAGGTCAGGGCGACGGTCTTGTCGCCGTGCTGCTTCGCCCGTTCGAACACCGGAGTCAGGCCGCCCTGGCCGGGGGCCAGGGTGGGGACCTTGGCGGGTGCGCCGGGCTGCGGCGCGGCGGAGGAGGCTGCGGACGGAGAGGTGGACGAGGGGGCCGCGGGGGCGGAGGCGGCCGGGGTGCCCATACGGGCTCCGCGTCCGGCGTCCGACGCGCCGGTGCCGCCCCCGCAGCCCGCGAGGGCTGCACCGAGGACGGCCACGGCTGCCACTTTGCGCACAGAAATGGTCACGCACGCAAAATATATGACTATGTGGAAAGGAGACGGGTGCGGCACTCCTCCACGTCGAATTCACCCTTCGGGTACTGCGGGTCGAGGGCCTCCAGGTGCTCCAGAAGCAGTCGGCTGACCGCCCAGTTGCGGTACCACTTGCGGTCGGCCGGCACCAGGTACCAGGGCGCCGCCTCGGTGGAGCACCGCTCCAGGGCCTTCTCGTACGCCTCCTGGTAGGCGGGCCACACCGCGCGCTCCTCGATGTCGGCCGGACTGAACTTCCAGTGCTTGTCCGGATCGTCGAGCCGCTCCAGCAGCCGCTCGCGCTGCTCCTCGTAGCCGATGTGCAGGAACACCTTCACGAGGGTGACCCCGTCGTCCGCGAGGTCCTGCTCGAACCGGTTGATCTGCCCGTAGCGGCGGCCGAGCGTGCTGCGCGGCACCAGCTCGCGGACGCGGGCGATGAGCACGTCCTCGTAGTGCGAACGGTCGAAGATGCCGATCTCGCCCGGCCGGGGCAGGGCGTTGGCGACGCGCCAGAGGAACGGGTGCTCCAGCTCCTCGGGGGTGGGCGCCTTGAAGGCCCTGACGCGGCAGCCGGAGGGGTTGAACAGGCCGATCACGTGCTTGACGGTGCCGCCCTTGCCGCTGGTGTCCATGCCCTGGAGCACGAGCAGCACGCGCCGGCGGTCCCCGGCCGTCGCGGAGGCGTAGAGCCGCTCCTGGAGGGAGGCGAGCCGCTCCGCCATCGCGGCGGTGGCCGCGACCCCCGCGGCCTTGCCCGTGGGGCCGGCCGGGATGGCGCGCGGGTCGGACCGCCGCAGATCGATCCGCCCCCCGCCCGGCGGCACCCGCAACACCTCGCGCAACCGCAGCCGGTCCGCGGCCCCGCCCTTGCCCTTGGCCCTGCCCTTCTCGGCCTTGCCCTTGTCCTTGTCCGTCTTCCTCGCCACGCCACCACCCCTATCGCGTCGACTCCGTACGATCGTCCACCAGATCGAACGGCCGCGCGACGCGGCGGGGCGGCTCGTGTCAGTGCCAGGGGCCCGTCACCGCGAAGGTGGTCCCCGGGGTGTAGGCGTTGACGTACAGGGTGCGCCCGTCGGGGGAGAAGGTGACCCCGGCGAACTCGCCCCACTCCGGCGCCCCGGCCGCCCCGATGTCCTCGGCGTTGCGGGCCACCGGGTAGACCTCGCCGCCCCGGGTCACCCCGAACACGTACTGCGCCCCGCCGCCGTCCTCGCACACCATCAGGCCGCCGCCCGGTGCGAGGCAGATGTTGTCCGGGGAGTCCCCCGGCAGCTGCACGTCGGTGGCCGGGCCGAACAGGACGTCCAGCCGGAGCAGGCCGCTGCGCGGGTCGTAGAACCACACCTGACCGTGGTGGTCGGCGGCCGAGCCCTCGCTGCCGCGGGCGTAGCTGGAGACGAAGTGCACTCCGCCGTCGCCCCAGTAGCAGCCCTCCAGCTTCTGCGCGTGGGTGATCCCGCCCGGCCCGAAGTCCTGGAGGCGGACCGGGACCGAGGCCGCGCCGGGATCCGGTACGGGCACCCACCGCGCCGGGAACCGGGCCCCGATCTCGTCCACCGCCGACAGGTCCGGCACCCCCGGCACGCGCAGCGCCTCCAGCGTGCCGCCCGCCCGCAGGGAGCCGGGGCCGCCGAGGGGGCGGCGCGGCAGGAACCGGTAGAAGAGTCCGAACGGCTGCACGAAGGCGTCCTCGGTCTCGTAGACGACCCCGCGCTCGGGGTCCACGGCGACGGCCTCGTGCGCGAACCGGCCCATCGCGGTGAGCGGGACGGCGCCGGAGCGGTGCGGATCGGCCGGGTCCACCTCGAAGACGAAGCCGTGGTCCCGCGTGTAGCCGGAGGTGCCCGCCCGGTCCTCGGTCTCCTCGCAGCTCAGCCAGGTGTTCCAGGGGGTGCGCCCGCCGGCGCAGTTGACCGCCGTACCGGCCAGGGCCACCCGCTCGGCCGTCACCCGCCCGGCCCGGTCCAGCTCCAGCACCGTGCAGCCGCCGAGCGCGGCGGGGTCGTACGTCAGGCCGGGGACGGCGGGGACCCGCAGGGCGGCGGTGGTGCGGTTCTCGTGGTTGCGGACCAGCCTGACCCCGCCGTCGCCGTCGCCGCCGTCGCCGTCGCCGCCGCCGTCTCCGGCGGCGAAGGCGGCCATGCCGTCGCAGTTGGCGGGGACGGGGCCCTCGCCGGAGCGGAGCGGATCGCCGGCGCGCGACAGCACCCGGTAGGAGAAGCCGGCGGGCAGATCGAGCAGGCCGCGCGGGTCGGGCAGCAGCGGCCCGTACCCGCGCGTCGCCCGGGCGGCGCCGGCGCGGCCCGTGAACAGGGCGCCCAGCGCCCCGGTGAAGGCGATCCCGCCGGCGGCGAGCAGGCTGCGTCGGGTCACGGACATGGGCAACTCCCGGCGGTGCTGGAGGGGTGAACGGCCCGTGGTACCACGGCCGTCCGTCCGCGCCGGGCCGACGCGAGCGCACCCGGCGCCCCGTCACACCACCGGGTGCCGCAAAACCCCGCACCGCAGCCCCGTCCCGCCGCTCCCCACCCGCCGCCCGGCGCGCGCAGCCGCCCGCGAGCGCCGCGGCGCCCGCACCCCCGGACTTCGGGGGAGCGGGCGCCGCGGCCGGCCCAGGGGGGCCGGGGGGGTCAGACGAGTTCGGCGGAGAGCGTGATGGTCGTGCCGCTCAGGGCCTGGCTGACCGGGCAGTTCTTCTTCGCGTCCTCGGCGGCCGCGGCGAAGGCCTCGGCGTCCAGGCCGGGGACCTCGGCGCGGACCGACAGGTGGATGCCCGTGATGCCCTCGCCGGGCTGGAAGGTCACGTCGGCCTTGGTCTCCAGGCGGGTGGGCGGGGTGCCCGCACCGGCCAGGCCGTGGGACAGGGCCATCGAGTAGCAGCTGGAGTGCGCGGCGGCGATGAGCTCCTCCGGGCTGGTCTTGCCGTTGGCCTGCTCGGCGCGGGAGGGCCAGGAGACGTCGTACGAGCCGATGCCCGAGGAGTCGAGGGTGACGACGCCCGAGCCCTTGAGGAGGTCGCCCTCCCAGACGGTGTGTGCCTGACGCGTGGTGGCCATGGCGGAGATCCCTTCGCAGAAGTGGAAACGGCCGGGCCGTGGACAAGAGCGGCCCGACCGTGCCAAACCTACTGGGACACCAGGGGCTTCGCGTCGCGCGCCAGGGCGGTGAGCCGCGAGATGGCGCGGAAGTACTTCTTGCGGTAGCCGCCGTTCAGCATCTCCTCGCCGAAGAGCCGGTCGAAGGGGACGCCCGAGGCCAGGACCGGTACCTCGCGGTCGTACAGCCGGTCGGCCAGGACCACCAGGCGCAGCGCCGTCGACTGGTCGGGCACCGGGCCGACGCCGGTCAGGCAGACCGCGGAGAGGCCGTCCGTCAGGGCGCCGTACCGGCTCGGATGGACCCGGGACAGGTGTTCGAGCAGGCCGGTGAAGTCGTCGAGGCTCGCGCCCGGCGTCGCGTACGCGGCCCGGGTGACCTGCTCGTCGGAGAACGGGGACGGAGCCTCGGGCAGGCCCCGGTGGCGGTAGTCCTGGCCGTCGATCCGCAGCGGCCGGAAGTGCGCGGAGAGCCCCTGGATCTCCCGCAGGAAGTCGGCGGCGGCGAAGCGGCCCTCGCCGAGCTTGCCGGGCAGCGTGTTGGAGGTGGCGGCGAGCGCCACGCCCTGCTCGACGAGGCGGCTGAGCAGGGAGGACACCAGCACGGTGTCGCCCGGGTCGTCCAGCTCGAACTCGTCGATGCACAGCAGCCGGTGGCCGCCCAGGGTCTGCACGGTCTGCTGGAAGCCGAGCGCGCCGACCAGGTTGGTCAGCTCCACGAAGGTGCCGAAGGCCTTGAGCGCGGGCTCGGCCGGGGTGGCGTGCCACAGGGAGGCGAGGAGGTGGGTCTTGCCGACGCCGTACCCGCCGTCGAGGTACACCCCGCGCGGGGTGGCCGGGGCGGAGGGCTTCTTGGCGAACCAGCGGCGCTTGGCGGAACCGGAGGCGTGGGCGCCGCCGAGACCGGCGGCGAAACCGCTCAGGACGGTGACGGCCTCGCTCTGGCTGGGCTGGGCCGGGTCCGGCTCGTAGGTGTCGAAGCGCACCGAGTCGAAACGCGGCGGCGGCACCATCTCGGCCACCAGCCGCTCGGCGGGCACCCGCGGCTCGCGGGCGCACAGGGCCTGCGGGCCGGCATCGGCTATCGGGGGCCGGCCGGCGGGCCGCCCGGCGGCGGAACCGGAGGTGGAGAGTGAGGTCGACACAGCACTCAACTCTACGGGGCGTGGCACACTGCACCGATGCGACGCCTGTTCCCTGTGACCGATCAGACACCAGCCCCGGAGCGGGATCCGGCCGACCGCGCATGGTCGCTGGACGAGCTCGCCGAGGCGTACGCGTACCCCGCCCTCGACGCCGGGGCCCACTGGCTGCGGGCGAACATGGTCTCCACCCTGGACGGGGCCGCCCAGCACGACGGCCGCTCGCAGCCCATCTCCGGCGAGAGCGACATGCGGATCTTCGGCACCCTGCGGGCGCTGGCCGACGTGGTGGTCGTGGGAGCGGAAACGGTTCGCCAGGAGGGCTACCGGCCGGCCCGCGCCCGGGAGGCCTTCGCGGCCCGCCGCGCGGCCGACGGCCAGGGCCCCGCCCCGGCCGTCGCCGTGGTGACGGCCGGCCTCGACCTGGACTTCTCGCTGCCGCTGTTCACCTCCCCGCTGGTGCCGACCCTGGTGGTCACCGGCGCCGCCGCCCCCGCCGACCGCGTCGCCGAAGCCCTCAAGGCGGGTGCCGAGGTCGTGGTGGCCGGCGACGGGACCGCCGTGGACCCGGCGCGGGCCGTACGGGAGCTGGCCGCACGGGGGCTGCGCCGCCAGCTCACCGAGGGCGGGCCCCGGCTGCTGGGGCAGTTCGTGGCCGCCGACGTGCTGGACGAACTGTGCCTGACGATCTCCCCGATGCTCACGGCCGGCGGCGCCCAGCGGATCTCCGGCGGCCCCCCGGTCGCCGTGCCGCGGCGGCTGGCGCCCGCCTGTGTACTGGAGGAGGCCGGGTTCCTGTTCACGAGCTACCGTCGGATCTGACAAGGGGCGGAATTCACCGTTCCGCTTAGCTTCCGCTGGGCACATATACCTGCGCAGGCCCCGTGCGACAGCGGGGCAGGATGGTTTCCGCAGGGGTCGGCCAGCCGACCTCGGCCCATGAAGGAGAGGGCGTCCGTGTTCACGAGCGTATTGATGATCGAGCAGCCGCTGACCCCGGTGGACGTGGACTTCGTCACCACCCTGCACGGCGACGACGCGGTGTCCTTCATCGTCCTCATGCAGCCCCGGGGCGACCAGGACCGACTGCTGCGCGCCATCGACGACGTAGCGCTCGGTGAGCTCCCCGAGGCCGTCCACGAGGGGGACGAGCCCGAGGGCGAGGCCGCCCGGGGGCCCGCCGCGCAGGCCCTCGCGCACTCCCTGAACGCCCTGCGGAGCAAGGGGGCCAAGGCCACCGGGCAGATCATCGGCGCCCACCCGCTCGACAAGCTGAAGGCCGTCGTGGAGGAGGCCGCCGCCGACGAGGTGATCGTCCTGACCGCCCCGCACTTCGTCGAGGAGTTCTTCCACCGCGACTGGGCCTCCCGCGCCCGCCACAAGGTCGGCGTTCCGGTGCTCAAGCTCTTCGCCCACAACGAATAGGCTGACCCCTGCACGGCACCGCCCCGCACCGCACCGTGTGAGGCGAGCGAGCCGTGCACCGCGCGGACCGGCGCGCGTGCACCGCGCGGGACGGCGCGGACGCGTACCAGCACGTACCAGCACCATCGATCCCTGGAGCGACCTGAATGAAGCCCGGCCTGCCGACCGCCATGGAACGGCCCCACTTCATCGGCATCGGCGGCGCCGGCATGTCCGGCATCGCGAAGATCCTCGCCCAGCGCGGCGCACAGGTCGCCGGCAGCGACTCCCGTGACTCCGACACCGCCCGCGCCCTGCGCGCCCACGGGGCCGAGGTCCACATCGGGCACGCCGCGGGCCACCTCGCCGCCGACTCCACCTGCGTGGTCGTCTCCAGCGCCATCCGCGCCGACAACCCCGAGCTGGCCCGCGCAGCCGAGCTCGGCATCCCGGTCGTGCACCGCTCCGACGCCCTCGCCGGGCTGATGCGCGGCCTGCGCCCGATCGCGGTGGCCGGCACGCACGGCAAGACCACCACCACCTCCATGCTGGCGGTCTCCCTGTCGGCGCTCGGCCTCGGCCCCTCGTACGCCATCGGCGGCGACCTGGACGCCCCCGGCTCCAACGCCCACCACGGCGAGGGCGACATCTTCGTCGCCGAGGCCGACGAGAGCGACCGCAGCTTCCACACGTACGAGCCGCAGGTCGCGATCATCCTCAACGCCGAGCTCGACCACCACGCGAACTACGCGTCCATGGAAGAGATCTACGCGTCCTTCGAGACCTTCGTCTCCAAGATCGTGCCCGGCGGCACCCTGGTCGTCGCCCACGGCCAGGACGGCGCCGCCGAGATCGCCCGCCGCGTCCGCGGCCGGGACGGCCTGAACGTGGTCACGTACGGCGAGGAGCCCGAGGCCGACGTCCGCATCACCAAGATCACACCGCGCGGCCTGACCAGCGAGGTCACCGTCGTCATCGGCGGCCGCATCCTCACCTTCGCCGTCTCCGTCCCCGGCCGCCACTACGCGCACAACGCCGTCGCGGCCCTCGCCGCCGGCGTCGCCCTCGGCGTACCGGCGCACAACCTGGCCTCGGCCCTCGGCAAGTACACCGGCGTCAAGCGCCGCCTCCAGCTCAAGGGCGAGGCCGCCGGGGTCCAGGTCATCGACTCCTACGCGCACCACCCCACCGAGATGACGGCCGACCTGGAGGCCATCCGCGGCGCGGCCGGCGACTCCCGCATCCTGGTCGTCTTCCAGCCCCACCTCTTCTCCCGCACCCAGGAGCTCGGCAAGGAGATGGGCCAAGCCCTCGCCCTGGCCGACGCCTCCGTGGTCCTGGACATCTACCCGGCCCGCGAGGACCCGATCCCCGGGATCACCAGCGAGATCATCATCGCGGCCGGCCGCGCCGCCGGAGCCGACGTCACCGCCGAGCACACCAAGGAGGACGTCGCCGACGTCATCGCGGGAATGGCCAAGCCCGGTGATCTCGTTCTCACCATGGGCGCGGGCGACGTCACGGATCTGGGACCGCAGATCCTGGCCCGGCTGTCGAACTGACCGGTCGCACGACCGGTCGCACCGATCGAGGGAGCGGGAACGTCATGGCCTACGAGGTCGAGAAGTCGGACGAGCAGTGGCAGGCGGAGCTGACCCCGTCCGAGTACCAGGTGCTGCGCCTCGCGGGCACCGAGCCCGCCTTCCGCGGCGAGTACACCGACACCAGGACGGAAGGCGTCTACTCCTGCCGCGCCTGCGGATCCGAGCTGTTCCGCTCGTCGGAGAAGTTCGAGTCGCACTGCGGCTGGCCGTCCTTCTTCGACCCGAAGGACACGGACGCGGTCGAGCTGATCGCCGACACCTCGCACGGCATGGTCCGCACCGAGGTCCGCTGCGCGAAGTGCGGCTCCCACCTGGGCCACGTCTTCGAGGGGGAGGGCTACCCCACCCCCACCGACCAGCGCTACTGCATCAACTCCATCTCCCTGCGGCTCACCCCCGCAGAGAGCTGAGGTAGTCCTCCAGGGTCCGGCCCGGGCTCCAGCCCCGGGACCGGGCCCTGCGCACGTCCAGGACCACCGGGTGCGCGAGCTGGTCCACCGCGTACCGGGTCAGCGCCGGCTCCCCGGTCGCCAGCGCCTGCGCGACCCGGGCCGCCGTACGGGCCAGCCCCGGCGGGACGTGCCGGACGCGGGCCCGCACCCCGTGGGCCCGCAGCACCGCGCGGACGGCGGCGTCCCGGGCGTAGGGCCGGGCGTCGGCGATGTTGTACGCGCCCGCTCCCCAGTCCGCGGCCGCGAGGCAGGCCGAGGCCAGGTTCTCCACCGCCGTCAGGCTCAGCGGCACGTCCGGACCCGGCAGCAGCAGGGTCCCGGCCCGGACCCGGGAGAGCAGCCGCGGCAGGAGCTGCGTGTCGCCCGGCCCGTAGACCGCCCGGGGCCGCAGCACCACGGCGCCGGCGGCCAGCGCGAGGGCCTCGCCCGCCGCCTTCGTACGGCCGTAGGCGTTGAGGTGCCCGCCGCGCGGATGGTCCTCGCCCACCAGGCTCCGGTCCGGCCGCGGATCGTAGACGCTCGCGCTGCTCACCCACACCACCGGCCGCCCGGCGGCCGCCCGCAGCAGCCGCTCGGTGCCGCCGACGTTCACCTCGCGCATCAGGGCCTCGGCCGGCGAGCCCGGGGCCGGATCGCCGACCGCCGCCGCGCAGTGCACCACCAGGTCCGCCCCGGCGAGGTCCGGCTCGCCGCGGGTGGCGTCCCAGAACCGGTGCTCCCCGACGGGGCCCGGCCGGCGCCCCACGCAGAGCACCTCGGAGCCGGCCGCGGCGGCGGCACGCGCCACGTGGCCGCCGCAGAAACCGGAGGCGCCGGTCACGGCGATGCGGAGGGTGCGGCCGGGGGTGCGGGGCGCGGCGCGGGGTGCGGCGCCGGTGCGGGCCGGTCCGGTGGCGCGGCCGGCGTTCACGAGGTCGTCCCCACGGTCAGGACGCGCCAGCCGGGGAGGGCGGCCCGGCGGTCCGCCCTCGCGCGGGTCACCACCGGGCGGTGCGGGGCGAGCGCCTCCAGCACGTCCGTCAGCAGGGCCCGGGCCACCCCCGCCCCCGGACACGCGTGCGGACCGGCCCCGAACACCAGGTGCGCGAGGGCGGGCGCGGCCGGGGTCCGGGCGTCGGGGTCGCTGCGGTGCGCGTCGGCCGCGTGCCGGGCGACGAGCAGCAGCCGGTCCCCGCTCCGCACCGGGCAGCCGCCGAGGGAACCGGCCGCGGCGGCCACCCGGGGCAGCACCGGCGAGGCCGCCGTGACCCGCAGCAGTTCGTCCACCAGCGCGGGCCGCAGCGCCGGGTCGGCGGCCTGGTCCCACAGGCCGGCGTCGGCGCACCGGGCCACGGCGCGCGGCAGGGCGGCGACGGTGGTGTTGACCGCCGCCACCGCCACCATCGCCGAGCGCGCGTCCGCGCCGGGCCCCAGCAGCTCCCGCAGCCGGTCGGCGGCCCGCGCGGCGGCGGCCTCCGCGCGGGGGCGGCGGGGGCCGGGGAGGTGGCTGCGCACGGACGCGGCCGCCGCGTCGGCGGCCGCGCTCGCCAGCGGGCGGGGGGCTGCGGGGCAGCCCAGGAGTGCGCGCACGACGGTGCCGGAGAGGTCCTGGGCCAGGGGGACCAGGTCTACGGTGCGGGTGCCTGTGCCTGTGCCTGTGCCTGTGGCGGTGTTTAGGGGGGCGAGGTGGGCCTTGAGGAGGGGTTGCCATGCCGTGCGGAGGCGGGCCACGGAGGCCGTGCCGAGGGCGGCGGCCAGCTCGCGGCGGTCCGTGCGGTGGTCGGGGCCGTCCTGGTCGAAGAGCACGGTGCCGTCGCCCCGGAGCGCGGCCCGGGCGGCGCCGCCGGTGGTGCGGGGGGCCGTGCGGTCGAGCGGCAGAGCGGTCAGGGCTTCGCGGTAAGCGGCCGGGTCGTGCACCAGCAGGGTCCGGCCGAGACGGCGGACGGGGCGCCGGCGGGTGGCGGCGAGCAGGGCGAACAGGAGCGGGTGGCTGCGCAGGTAGACCCGGCGGTCGCGGCGGCGGGCGCGGGCCTGGGCCTGGGCCCGGGTGCGGGTGCGGGTGGCGGGCGGGGCGTCGGGCGGGGTGTCGGCCGGGGCGTCGGCCGGGGCGTCGGCCGGGGCGTCGGTCCGGGGGGTGGTGGTCATCGAGGGTGTACCTCCGGTGGTGTGGGGCGGCGGGGCGGTCCGGGTGCGGGGTCCGGGTGCGGGGCGGGGCCCCTCCGGGGCGTCTCCTCGGCTCGCGAACCCGAGCGGTGGGGGTGGGCGGGGCGGGGTGGGTTCACTCGTCCTGCGGGGACGCCCCGGAGTGTCCCCGCCCCTCGGCCGGGCCCGGAGGGGCCCCGCCCTCGGCCGGGCTTGGGGTGGCGCTGCCCTCGGTCGGGTCTGGGAGGGTCCCTGCCCTTGGCCGGGCTTGGGGTGGCGCTGCCCTCGGTCGGGTCTGGGAGGGTCCCTGCCCTTGGCCGGGCCCGCGAGGGTCCACGCTCTTCGGCCGGGCTTGGGGTGTCGCCGCCTCGGCCGGGCTTGGGGTGTCGCCGCCTCGGCCGGGCTCGGGGTGTCCCTGCCCTCGGTCGGGCCCGGGAGGGGACTGCCCCTCGGTCGGGGTTTCGGGCGGTGTGCCGTGGGGGCTGCGGGGTGGGGGGTCCGGCTTGCGGTCGGGCTCGGGAGGGCCCGCCCCTCGGGTCCGGGCGGCTCGGCGTGCGCCCGGTCCTTCGCCCGGGGTCATCGGTTCAGGTGTCGGGTCGCGAGGGCCGTGGTGGCGGCGCGGTCGGGTTTGCGGGAGCGGCCCGCGAGGGGGATGCGGGCGAACACGACGGAGTCGGGGCGGGCGGTGCCCATGCGGCGCAGGGGTTCGGCCAGGGCGGTGCGGAGGGTGGATTCGGCGGCGCCGCGGCGGGGCTGGACCACGGCCACGAGCCGTTCGTCGCCGTCGGCCGCCGGGATCCCGACGAGTACGGCCAGCTCCACGCCCGGGACGTGCAGGGCGGGCTCGTACAGGCCCGGGTAGATGTTCTCGGCCCGCCGCAGCACCATGTCCTTGCAGCGGCCCTCCAGGACGATCCGGCCCGCGCCGTCCAGGCGGGCCCGGTCGCCCGTGCGCACCCAGGGGTCGGGCTCCTCGCCGAGGTAGCGGTGGCGGGCCGCGGGTCCGGCGAGGAGGAGCTGGCCGTCGGCGTCGGACTCGGCCAGGACGCCCGGCAGGGGAGCGCCGACCAGGTCGCCGGGGGCGTCGAAGGCGGCCTTCTCGCGGGCTTCGACGGCGGCGGCGGGGAACAGTTCGGTGAGCGCGTACACCCCCCAGGCCTCGGCCGCGCCGGCGCCGCGGACCCGCTCCAGCAGGCCGGCGCCGGCCGGCGCCGAGCCGGTCCAGACGCGGCCGTGGAAGGGGGCGCCCGCGTCCAGCGCGTCGCGCAGCTGCGGCGGGGTCAGGTAGGTGTCCCGGGGCCGCAGCCGGTGCAGTTGGCGGGCCAGTACGCGGGGGCGGCGGGCCGGGAGCGCCACCGGTGCGCCGGCGGTGAGGGCGGGGACGAGGACGAAGAAGGTGCCGCCCAGTACGGGGTGGTCGGGGGCCGGGTCGATGAGCGTACGGACGGAGGCCATGCCGGCGGCCAGGCCGGAGCGGGTGTGGACCACGGCGCGCGGGCGGGAGGTGGTGCCGGAGGTGAAGACGATCACCGCGTCGGCGTCGTGGTCGCCGTGGGCCGGGAGACCGGTGCGCGGCGCCCCGCGGTCGAGGGCGGGCGCGCAGCCCGGGAGCCGTCGGCCGACGGTGGCCACCGGGCCCAGCTCGGCCAGGTCCGGGAGGGCGAGGCGGGCCCGGCGGGCCAGCGGGCGGGCCCAGCCGGCCACCGCCTGGGCGGCCGCGTCGGCCAGGACCAGCGAGGGCCGGGCCAGCGCCAGCCGGGCGCGCAGCACGTCCGGCCCGGCGCCCGGGTCGAGCACGGCGCCGCGCAGCCCCAGCCGCCACAGGGCGAGCAGCACGGCCAGGGCGCGGGGGCCGGGCCGCACGGCGACGCCGACGGTGTCCCCGGCGCGCAGCCCGCGGGCGTGCAGGGCGGCGGCGAACGCGTCGGAGAGTGCGGCGAGTTCGCCGCGGGTGGCGCGGACGCGGGGCGCGCCGGTGCGGGTGGCGGTCAGGACGGCGGGCCGGTCGGGGCGGGCGCGCAGCGCGTGGTCGAGGCGGTCGAGCATCAGCGGGGGTCCGTTCCGCGCGAGCCGCTGCCCTGGTCGAGGTACCAGCGGGCGGTGCCCGCGAGCCCGTAGGCCCGCAGCCGCCGCGTCGAGTTCTGCACGACCATGGACCGGCAGTGGGTGATCCGGTCGGTGTGGCGCCGTACGGCGTTGAGGAAGAGCCGGTCGGTGGGGGAGGGGCGGCGGGGCATGCCGCCGACGGCCAGGTACAGCTCGGCCGTGATGGCCATGTTGTTGCCGGCGTGCATGCGGTACGGGGCCCGGTAGCCGTGGCGCCGGGCGTGCTCCGGCCGCAGCCGGCCGAACAGGGCGGCGAGCCGCACCAGGGCGGCGAATCCGGCCCGGCCGAGCGGCCCGTGCTCGTCGCGCCGGGCGGTGATCCGCCCGCAGACCAGTCCGGGGCGGGCGGCGAGCGCGGCCCGGGCGGCGCCGGTCCAGCCCGGTCCGGGCAGGCAGTCGGCGTCGGTGCGGGCGAGGAGGGCCGCGCCCCGGCCGATCGCGTACCGGAAGCCGGTGTCCACGGCGGAGCCGACGCCCTTCTCGGGCTCCTCGATCACCTCGACGGCGAAGGGCGCGTGCGCCGCGAACCGCCGGGCGACGGCCGCGGTGCCGTCCGCCGAGGCGTTGTCGACGACCAGCAGGGTGAAGTCCCGGTCGCGCTGTGCGGCGAGGGCCGCCAGGGTCTGCGCGAGCCGCGCCTCCTCCTCGTGGGCGGGCACGACCACCCACAGCGGGCGGTTCACGACTTCTCCCAGACCATCGTCGTGATGCTGATGCCGCCGCCCAGGCCGACGAACAGCACCCGTTCGCCGGGGGCCAGGTCCGCGAAGACGCGGTCCAGTTGGACGCCGATGCTCGCGCTCGCGATGTTGCCGAGCTCGGGCACCGTCACCACCAGCTTCGCGGCGGGCACCCCGGTGAGCTCGGCGAAGCGCTCCAGGTAGGGCACCGTCACCTGGTGGACCAGCACCCGGGCGAAGCCGTCCCAGTCCATGCCCGTGCGGTGCAGCGTCCGGTCGACGACGGCCGTGCCGACCTTCTCGAAGACGCCCCGCAGTTCGTGTCCGTCCCCCCGGAAGTAGGTGTGCGCGTCCCCGCGCGGGTGCCGTGACCCGCCGCCCGGGATGCCCCCGACCTCCCAGTGCTCCGAATGGGTCGCGGTGTCCACGTCGAGGATGCCGCCGCGTTCCACGGCCTCGACGACGACGGCCGCCCCCGCGTCGCCGAAGGTGTACCCGGCGAACCCGGCGCGGAACTCGGCGAGGTCGGCCGGGGCGGTGCGGACGGCCCGGCTCGGGGTCTCCCCGGTGACGACCAGGGCCCGCCGGGCCCGCCCGGCGAGGATCATGGAGCGGGCCAGGTCGATGCCGTTGACGAAGCTGTTGCAGGCGTTGGTGACGTCCACGGCGTGCGCCCGCGAGCCCAGTTCCGCCTGGACGATGTGCGCGGTGGCGGGCTCGACCAGGTCGCGGGAGGCGGAGGCGAACAGCAGCAGGTCGATGTCGGGCGGGATGAGCCCGGCGGCGTCCAGGGCGCGGCGGCCGGCGCCGACGGCGAGGGTGGAGGCGTACACGCCCTCGTCCGCGACGCGCCGCGCGGCGATCCCGGTGGCCTGGCGCAGCAGGCCCGGCGGCAGCGCGAGGCCGCTGCGCGCGGCGACCCGCTCCATGAGGCGGTCGGAGGACAGCACCCGCTCGGGCAGCAGACTGGCGACGGCGGTTATCCCCGCGCGCGGCGGGGCGGCACTTGGCTGGAAGGGCATGCCCACACGATGACAAGCCCGCCCGTCCCGGGCCTGAGTACGGATGCTCAGATCGCCGCGGGGGCCGGTTGAGTACCCCCCGTCCGCGCACCCGGGCCCGAACCGCTGCGACCACGGGGTCTGTTGCGCCGTGCGGGGTTATCCCTGCCGTCGTGGGCGGACGTGCGGGCCCTCGGGGCGGGGCCTGCCGTTCTCCCGCTGTACGGTCCCCTGTCAGACGAGGATCGCCCTCCGGTACCCCGGGGCCGCTGTCCTTGGGGCGCCCCTCGACTCCCCCCTCACCCCAGAGGTCGTCACGCCATGGCAGAACTCAACCGCCGCAGGTTCCTCCAGATCGCCGGCGGCACCGCCGCCGTCGCGATGCTGAACGAGAGCATCGCGCGGGCCGCCGCCATTCCGGCGCAGGGCGGCACGGGCACGATCCAGGACATCGAGCACATCGTCGTGCTGATGCAGGAGAACCGCTCCTTCGACCACTACTTCGGCGCGATGAAGGGCGTCCGGGGCTTCGGCGACCCCCGTCCCGTCCTCCAGGACAACGGCAAGACGGTCTTCCAGCAGTCCGACGGGACCAAGGACGTACTGCCCTTCCACCCGCAGGTCGCGGACCTCGGCATGCAGTTCCTGGAGGGCCTCAACCACGACTGGGCCGGCGGCCACCAGGCCTACAACAACGGCAAGTACGACAAGTGGATCCCGGCGAAGACCGCCACGACCATGTCCTACATGACCCGGAACGACATCCCGTTCCACTACGCCCTCGCCGACGCCTTCACCGTGTGCGACGCCTACCACTGCTCGTTCATCGGCGCCACCGACCCCAACCGCTACTACCTGTGGAGCGGTCACACCGGCAACGACGGCACCGGCGGCGGCCCGGTCCTGGGCAACCAGGAGGCCGGCTACGGCTGGAAGACGTACCCCGAGCGGCTGGAGGCGGCCGGCGTCCCGTGGAAGATCTACCAGGACGTCGGCGACGGCCTGAGCGCGGCCGGCTCCTGGGGCTGGATCAACGACGCCTTCCGCGGCAACTACGGCGACAACTCGCTGCTGTACTTCACCAGCTACCGCACCGCCCAGCCCGGCAGCCCCCTCTACGAGAAGGCCCGCACCGGCACCGACGTCAAGGCGGGCGACGGCTACTTCGACCGGCTGCGCGCGGACGTACGGGCCGGCACCCTGCCCGCGGTCTCCTGGATCACCGCCCCCGAGGCATTCAGCGAGCACGCCAACTGGCCGACGAACTTCGGCGCCTGGTACATCTCGCAGGTCCTGGACGCCCTGACCTCGAACCCGGGGGTGTGGGCGAAGACCGCCCTGTTCCTCACCTACGACGAGAACGACGGCTTCTTCGACCACGTCGTCCCGCCGTACCCGCCCGCCTCCGCCGCATGGGGCCTGTCGACCGCGGACGTCAAGGGCGAGCTGTACGCCGGGGGCGGCGGCTACGCGGCGGGGCCCTACGGGCTCGGCCCGCGCGTCCCGATGATCGTGGTCTCGCCGTGGAGCAAGGGCGGCTACGTCTGCTCCGAGACCTTCGACCACACCTCGGTGATCCGCTTCATGGAGCAGCGCTTCGGTGTGAAGGAGCCCAACATCTCGCCGTGGCGCAGGGCCGTCTGCGGCGACCTGACCTCGGCGTTCGACTTCACCCGGGCCGATGCCGCGCCCGCCGCGCTGCCCTCCACGGCCGGGTACCTCCCGCCGGACAAGGGCCGCCACCCCTCCTACCACCCGACCCCGCCGGCCACCGCCGCCCTCCCCCGGCAGGAGGCCGGCTCCAAGCCGACCCGCGCCCTCGGCTACCGCCCGTACGTGGACGGCAGGGCCACCGTCTCCAGCGGCCAGTTCACCCTGACCTTCGCGAGCGGCCCCGCCCTCGGCGCCCACTTCCACAGCACCTCGGGCAACCGCACGGACGGCCCCTGGCCGTACACCGTCGAAGCGGGCAAGACCCTCGCCGACACCTGGAGCACCAGCAGCTCCACCGGCAACCAGGTCAACCTCACGGTGTGGGGGCCCAACGGCTTCCTGCGCACCTGGAAGGGCCCGGCGAAGAAGGCCGGCCCCGAGGTCACGGCCCGCCACGTGGACGCCACCGGCAACCTGGCGCTCACCCTCGCCAACGCGGGTGCCACCGCGGTCGACCTCACGGTGGTCAACGCCTACGGCGGCGCGGCCCAGACCTTCCGGGTCAACCCCGGGGCGACGGTCCCGCACACCGTGGACCTGCGCACCACCGGCCGCTGGTACGACGTCAAGGTGGTCTCGGCCGCCGACGCCACCTTCCTGCGCCGCTTCGCCGGACACGTGGAGACGGGCGCGCCGGGCGTCTCCGACCCGGCGATCAAGACCGTCTGAGCCGGCCGCCGGGCGCCCCGGGCGGGCCCTCCCGTCACACCCACGCCGCCCCTGCGCCGCCCCGGCGCCGGGCCGGCGGTGTGACGGGGGGCCGGGTGGGCAGAACGTACGGCGTCGGTTCCCGCCGACCCCGTCACCGAGGGAGAACGCATGGCCATCGCCCACCGCAGGATCGGTACCGGCCCCGTCCGCGTCATCGTGCTGCACGACTGGTTCGGCACCTGCGCCAACTGGGGCTCCGTGCTGGACCACCTCGACCCGGAGCGGTTCTCGTACGCCTTCCTCGACTACCGGGGCTACGGCGAACGCCGCGACGTGCCCGGCGACCACACCCTCCCCGAGATCGCCGACGACGTCGTCGCCCTCGCCGACCAGCTCGGCTGGGACACCTTCTCCCTCCTCGGCCACTCCATGGGCGGCAAGGCGGCCCAGCAGGTCCTGGTCCGGGTGCCCGAGCGCATCGAGAAGCTCGTCGGGATCGCCCCGGTCCCGGCCGCGCCGTACGTGATGGACGAGGCGACCCACGCCCTCTTCCACGGCGCCGCCCGGGACCCCGACAAGCGCCGCGCCATCATCGACCTGGTGACCGGGCACCGGGTGGGCCGGCACTGGCTGGAGCGGATGGTCGCCCACTCCCTCGCCATCTCCCGCCCCGAGGCCTTCGCCGCGTACCTGGAGAGCTGGCGGACCCTGGACCTGTCCTCCGCCGTGAAGGGCAACACGGTCCCGGTGCTCGCCCTGGTCGGCGCGTACGACCTGGCGCTCACCGCCGAGCTGATACGGGACACCTGGCAGGCCTGGTACCCCGACTGCCGGGTCGTGGTCCTGCCCGGCTCGGGCCACTACCCGCCCCACGAGGCCCCGGTGGCCTTCACGACCGAGACCGAGGCGTTCCTCGCGGCGTAGGGGCACGGCGCCGGACGCGCGGCCGGCCCGGCGGGCAAGCGAAAAACCCCGTGGGGTACGAGGAGAACCTCGTACCCCACGGGGTCATCAGGGTGAGTGACGGGACTTGAACCCGCGGCCACCTGGACCACAACCAGGTGCTCTACCAACTGAGCTACACCCACCACGAAGGGTGGCGGACCACCCGTTCGACGTGCACGCACAGCATAGCCGATCGAGGGGGCGCTCCCGCGCGGCCGCATTCCGCCCGGCACCGCCCCCGCCGGGCCCCGCACCGCCCGGCACCGGATGCGGCGCGGCCGCTGCGCCCGACCCGCCGGCGCGGGAGGATCACCGCATGACCTCCGACCCGACGCACGCCGAACCCGCCCCCTTCACCGCCGAGGACTACGCCGCCCGCATGGCCGCCGCCGCCGGGGCCGCCGCCGACGCGGGCCTGGCCGGCCTGCTGATCGCCCCCGGACCCGACCTCGCCCACCTCACCGGCTACCGTCCCACCGCCGAGACCGAGCGGCTGACCGTGCTCGTGCTGGCCGCCGGGCGCGATCCCGTGCTCGTGGTGCCCGCCCTGGAGGCCCCCGACGCGGAGCGGGCCCCCGGCGCCGCCGCGCTGACCCTGCGCGACTGGGCCGACGGGAAGAGCCCGTACGCGGCCGCCGCCCCGCTGATGGGACCCGCCGGCCGCTTCGGTGTGAGCGACAACACCTGGGCCCTGCACCTCCTCGGACTCCAGCGGGAGGCACCGGCCACCTCCTACGTGTCCCTCACCGACTCCCTGCCCATGCTGCGCGCGGTCAAGGACGACCGTGAGCTGGAGCGCCTCACGGCCGCGGGCGCCGCCGCCGACGCCGCCTACGCGCAGATCCTGCACCTGCCCTTCGCGAACCGCCGGGAGACCGACGTCGCCGCCGACCTGGCCGCCCTGCTGCGCGCCCACGGCCACTCCCAGGTCGACTTCACCGTCGTCGGCTCCGGCCCCAACGGCGCCAACCCGCACCACGAGGCCGGCGACCGGGTCATCCGCCCCGGCGACATGGTCGTCCTCGACTTCGGCGGCCTGCGGTACGGCTACGGCTCCGACATCTCCCGCACCGTCCACGTCGGCGGGCCGACCGCCGAGGAGCAGCGCGTGCACGACGTGGTCCGCGAGGCCCAGCAGGCCGGCTTCGCGGCGGTCCGGCCGGGCGCGGCCTGCCAGGACGTGGACCGGGCGGCCCGCGCGGTGATCACCGAGTTCGGCTACGGCGACCGGTTCATCCACCGCACCGGCCACGGCATCGGCGTCACCACCCACGAGCCGCCGTACATGGTCGAGGGCGAGGAGCGGCCGCTCGTGCCCGGCATGTGCTTCTCGGTGGAGCCGGGGATCTACCTGCCGGGCCGGTTCGGGGTCCGCATCGAGGACATCGTGACCGTCACCGCGGACGGCGGGCGCCGCCTCAACAACGCCCCGCGCGAGCTGGCCGTCGTCGAGTAGCCCGCGGCCCCCGTGCCGGGGGAGCGGCCGGGCGTCACGGCCCCAGCACCACCGCCGACTCTCCCGGTACGTGCACCCGCCCGTCCGCGCCCGGGTGCTCGACCGGCTCCCACGCGGCCAGCACCCGCACCCCGTTGCGCCCCAGGGCGATCGTCACCGGCTCGGGGGAGAGGTTCACGGCCACCCGGACGTCACCCCGGCGGAAGGTCAGCCACCGCCGCTCCTCGTCGTGGGCGACCCGGACCGCCGCCAGGTCGGGATCGCGCAGGTCGGGGTGGGTGCGGCGGAGCGCGACCAGGGTGCGGTACCAGGCCAGCAGCCGGGCGTGCGGGCCGCGGCCGGGCTCCGTCCAGTCCAGGCACGAGCGGTCGCGGGTGGCCGGGTCCTGCGGGTCGGGGATCTCCTCCGCCTTCCAGCCGTGCGCGGCGAACTCCCGGCGGCGGCCCGTGCGCACCGCCTCCGCCAGCTCCGGATCGGGATGGTCGGTGAAGTACTGCCAGGCGGTGCCGGCCCCCCACTCCTCGCCCATGAACAGCATCGGCACGAACGGTCCGGTCAGCGTCACCGCCGCCGCGCACGCCTGCAGCCCGGGGGACAGCGACGCGGAGAGCCGGTCGCCGAGGGCCCGGTTGCCGACCTGGTCGTGGGTCTGGGCGTAGCCGAGGAACCGGTGGGCGGGCGTGCGGCGCCGGTCCACCGGGCGGCCGTGGTGCCGGCCCCGGAAGGAGGACCAGGTGCCGTCGTGGAAGAAGGCGCGGGTCATGGTCTTGGCGAGGGCGGCCAGCGGGGCCCGCGCGAAGTCGCCGTAGTACGCCTGCGACTCGCCGGTGAGCGCGCAGTGCAGGGCGTGGTGGAAGTCGTCGTTCCACTGGGCGTGCAGCCCCGTCCCGCCCTCGGCGCGCGGCAGGGTCGTGCGCGGGTCGCACCGGTCCGACTCGGCGATCAGGAACAGCGGCCGCCCGCTCTCCGCGGCCAGCCCGTCCACCGCCGCGGCCAGCTCCTCCAGGAAGGTCAGGGCCCGCCCGTCGGCCAGCGCGTGCACCGCGTCGAGCCGCAGCCCGTCGATCCCGTAGTCGCGGAACCAGGCCAGCGCGCTGCCGAGCAGGTAGGCGCGCACCTCGTCGGAACCGGGCGCGTCCAGGTTCACCGCCGCGCCCCACGGCGTGTGGTGCGCGTCCGTGAAGTACGGGCCGAAGGCGGGCAGGTGGTTGCCGGAGGGGCCGAGGTGGTTGTGGACCACGTCCAGCACCACGCCCAGCCCGGCCGCGTGCGCGGCGGCCGTGAACCGGGCCAGGCCGGCCGGACCGCCGTACGGCTCGTGCACCGACCACGGCGCGACCCCGTCGTACCCCCAGCCGTGCCGCCCGGGGAAGGAGCACACCGGCATCAGCTCCACGTGCGTGACGCCGAGGGCGGTCAGGTGGCCCAGCCGTGCGGCGGCCGCGTCGAAGGTGCCCTCGGCGGTGAAGGTGCCGACGTGCAGCTCGTACAGGACGGCGTCCTGCAGCGGGACGCGCGGCGCCGCCCGCCCCGGGGGCGACTCGGAGGCGCCGGGCGCGCCGAGGGCCTCGAAGTCGACCACCGCGGAGAGCCCGTCGGGCCCGTCCGGCAGCCGGCGGCCGCGCGGGTCGGGCCGGGGCACGGGGTCGTCGTCGAGCAGGAACCCGTACCGGCTGCCGTCGGAGGCGGGGGCCTCGGCGAGCCACCAGCCGTCCCGGTTCGGATCGGGTGCCATGTCGTACGTCGCGTCGTCCAGTCGCATGGCGACATGACCTGTCAGCGGTGCCCACACCTCGAACTGCACGGACGGTCCCCTCGTCTCCGGCGGTGTCCAGCATGCGTATCCTGCCCATCATTCCGGGATCGGCGGGGGAGTTCTGGACACTCCGGCCCCGACGGGCCGACAATCACCCTGTGACGTCGAGTTTCGAGTTCCCCGCCTATCCCGCGCCGCGACTCTCCGACGCCGAGCGCGACGTGGCGCTGGGCCAGCTCAGGGAGGGCGCGGCCCTCGGCAAGCTGTCCCACGACACCTTCCTGCGCCGGATGGAACTCGCCCTGGTCGCCCGCCGCTCCGAGGACCTCGCCGTCCTCACGGCCGACCTCCGGCACCGGAGCGCGGCGGAAGGCCCGTGGACCCGTCGGCTCTTCGGCTGGGTGGGGCGGGTCTCCGCGGTGAGCGTCGGGGTCCGGCGGGCCTGGGCCGCCGAGAAGCTGCCCAGGCTGCTGCTCCCGCACCCGAGCGCCGGGGTCCTGAGGGTCGGCCGCGACCCGGGCAGCGGCCTGCGCCTCACGCACGAGACGGTCTCCCGGGCGCACGCGGAGCTCGGCCATCGGGACGGGGTGTGGGTGGTGAAGGACCTCGGCTCCACCAACGGCACCACCGTCAACGGACGCCGCGTCACGGGCTCGGCGGTGGTCCGGGACGGGGACCAGATCGGCTTCGGCACGATGACCTTCCGGCTCTCCTCGTCCTGACGGCTCGTCGCCGCGGCCCGGCGCCGGGGACGAGCCCGCCCTAGGGCGGGTCCGCGGGGAGCCGTTCGTACGTGGCCAGGACGGTGCGGGACTGGTGCTCGACCTGCGTGGCCACCGGGACCCAGCGGGCCTGGAACCGCGCCGCGAACTCCTCGCACCACCCCGTGACCAGGCGGTCCAGCCCCGGCGCGGCCGGATCGCCGACCGGGCGCAGCACCCGCAGCAGCATCGCGGCGGCCCGCAGGGACAGCCGCCGCCCGAACGCGTCGATGCTGGCCACGTAGGCGGCCGTGGCCTCGGTGGGGGCGTCGGCGCCGGTCCATTCGGCGGCTATCCGCGGGATCAGGGCGAGGGTCCAGTCCACCGCGCGCAGCAGCGGCGCCGCGTCCGCGTCCGCCTCCCCGTCCCCGTCCCCGTCCCCGGACGGCAGCGGCCCGGGCCGGAGCGCGGCGCGGGCCCGCGCCACGAGCTCCGCGTCGTGCGTCAGCCGTGCGGCGAGCATCCGCAGCGCGCCGCGCGGGTCGGGGTGCGGGGCCGGATCGTCCACCAGGTCGGAGGCCCACATGGGGACCTCGACGATGGCGGTCGTCCCCGCGTACCGGTGCGCGTGGTACCAGGTGCTGAGCCGGGTGTCCTCCGGCGGGAACACCCCCGCGGCCCCGCGGCCCGGCTCCGGGATCACGAAGATCCCGGGCCCCGGGGAGGGCCAGCCGGCCGCGTCCGAGGCGCCGTTCTCCACCGGGATGCGCAGCTCGGCAGCCGATTTGGCGAAGGGCTCGGCGAGACCGGGGACGTCCCGCGTGAGCTGCACCCAGGAGCCGCCCAGATCGGTGGCGTGCAGGGAGACCTGGAGGACGGGGCGGAGCTCGTCGATCAGGGCGGTCAGGGCCACGGTCTCGGGCGGCAGCCGGTCCGGGGGCAGTAAGGACGGGGCCCACTCGGGCTGTTCGGGACCGGGGGGCCGGAAGAAGTTGCGGTGGTAGTCGAGGAGCGAGCGCGGGCGGGGCGTGCGGTGGAGCTCCGCGCCGTCGGGGTCCGCGCAGAGCAGGAAGTGCCAGCCGCAGCCCGCGCGCGGGCCGGGATCGCGCAGCAGGCCGCGCGCGAGGGCGAGCACGGTGGCCCCGCCGACCGGCTCGTTGGCGTGCGCACCGGCGACGACGAGCACGTTCCGCCCGGTCCGCCGGGCGGAGCCGGAGCCGCCGGCCGCCCCACCGCCCGCGCCGCCCACCGGCGTCCGGGCCGCCTGCCCGGCCGCTCCCGGGGCCGCGGCCCCGACCGGGCCGTCGTACGGCCTGCCGTCCGGTGCGCCGACCGGGGCGACGGACAGGAGCCACAGGGGCTGCCCCGCCCGGGAGGTCCCGGCCTGCCGGAGCCGGACATGGCCGGGGTGTTCGTCCGCCAGCGCGCGGGCGGCCAGGGCCAGTTCGCGCGGCGTGGGGTAACGCATGTCGCAGAGGAGGTTCACAAGGTGTGCCATGCCCGCCGCGCGCGCCCCCTACTGCTCCCCGGAGCACCGGACTTGGACCCCGCGGGGCCGACGGCCCGGCCGCGTCACTCCTGGTGGATCAGCAGGGACACCGGCCGGGAGGACAGGAGGTCGGCCAGGGGGGCCTTGCCCGCGTACGAGGCGGCGCGGGGCGGCTCCTGCGCCGGCAGCGGCACCGGGACCCACCGGCCCGGGGGCAGGGGCAGCACGGTGTCGCGCCAGCCCCCGGCCGCGGCCAGCCTCAGGGAGAGGCGGGTGGCCACCGCGATCAGGCCCGGCGAGCGGGCGAAGGCCAGGCAGTGGTCGGCCGCCGGGCCCCGGGCCGCCAGCGGCGCGTACCCGGCGAACAGCCCGGGGCGGGAGCGGCGCAGCCGCAGGACCGCGGCCGTCAGGGCGAGCTTCTCCTCGGCGGGGTCCTGCGGCGCGGCCCCCGCGTCCAGCCGGGCCAGGGCCGCGCGGGGGAAGCGGGCCGGCCGCCGGTTGTCGGGGTCGACCAGGGCCCGGTACTCGGTCTCGGCGCCCTGGTAGACCTCCGGCACCCCCGGCATCGCCAGGTGCAGCAGCGCCGAGCCCAGCAGGTTGGCCCGGGCCGCCTCGGCGAACGCGGGCGGGAGCGCACCGGCCGGGCGGGCGTAGTCCGCGACGGCCGCCTCGTACGCCTCGTCCGGCTCCGTCCAGCTGGTGTGCAGGGCGGCTTCGCGGACCCCCTTGAGCAGGGCCTCGGCCAGCCGCTCCCGCGCCTCGGGGGCGTCGCCCAGACCCAGCGCGCCCTGCCGCGCCACCCAGGCCAGCTGCGGGTCGGGGCCCTCGGGCGCGCCCATCAGCTCCGGGGCCTGCGAGAGCACCGCGATCCGGGCCCGGACGTCCGCGCTGCGCTTGGTGTCGTGCGTGGACAGCACGGTCCCGGAGCCGGGCCACCGCCTGGCCAGGTCGGCGCAGTACGCGTGGAACCGCGCCGGGGACACCGCCGGGGCTCCCGGCTCGCCGCCCACCTCGGTGGCGGACAGCAGCGGGGCGTACCGGTAGAAGGCCCGGTCCTCCAGGGACTTGGCGCGCAGGGCCGCCGAGGTCTGGGCGAAGCGGGCGGCGAAGGCCGGATCGTGGAGCAGCAGCCGCCGCACCCGGGCCACCGGGTCCGGCCCGGCGGCCCGGGCGGCCCGCTCCACCGCTCCCGGGTCGGGCTCGGGATGCTCGGGGTAGGGCCGGTAGACCGGGTAGGCGATCAGCAATTCCCTTACGGCCGCCCGGAGTTCGGCCCCGGCCATCCGTTCGAGGGTGGCCAGCTCGGCCGCCAGGTCGCCGGTCAGCACCTCGCGCGCGCACGCCCCGGCCGTCTCCTCCCAGGGGGCGCTCCCGGTGGAGTCGGTGTACGCGCGGACCAGTTCGGCGGTGCCGGCGGGATCGGTGAACACCCCGTCCAGCCGGTGCAGCGCGTCGTACCCGGTGGTCCCGGCGACGGGCCACCCGGACGGCAGCTGCTCCCGCGGCGCGAGGATCTTCTCCACCACCACCCAGCAGTCCGGCCCCACGGCCCCGCGCAGCCGCCGCAGGTACTGCCCGGGGTCGGCCAGCCCGTCGACGTGGTCGATCCGCAGCCCCCCGACGACCCCGTCCCGGACCAGCTCCAGCACCTTCGCGTGGGTGGCCGCGAACACCTCGGGATCCTCCACCCGGACCCCGATCAGCTCCGCGATGGTGAAGAACCGACGGTAGTTGAGCGCCGTGCGGGCCTCCCGCCACCAGGCCGGCCGGTAGAACTGCGCGGCCAGCAGCTCCGGCAGCTCCAGCCCCTCGGTGCCGGGGCGCAGCGGGAACTCCTGCTCCCCGTGGCGCAGCACGTCCCCGTCGGCCCGGAGCTCGCAGGACCCGGCCGGGCCGGGCAGCACCGGCAGCAGCACCTGCCCGCCGCCGGCCGCCCAGTCGATGTCGAACCAGCGGGCGTACGGGGAGTCCGGGCCGTCGCGCAGCACCTCCCACAGCGGCCGGTTCAGCCGCAGCGGCGCCGGTACCGCCATGTGGTTCGGGACGATGTCGAGGACCAGGCCGAGGCCGTGCGCGCGGGCGGTCGCGGCCAGGGCCCGCAGGCCGTCCTCGCCGCCCAGCTCGGCCCGTACCCGGGAGTGGTCGGTGACGTCGTACCCGTGGGTCGAGCCCGGGACGGCCTCCAGCACCGGCGACAGGTGCAGGTGCGAGACGCCGAGGGAGGCGAGGTGCGGTACGGCGGCCTCGGCGGCCGCGAAGGGGAAGGAGGGACGCAGCTGGAGACGGTAGGTCGACGCGGGCGTGGCAGGAATCGGAACGGCAGGTTCCGACCGGGGGCGTGACGTCTGCTGGCTCATGAGAACGTACGTACCCAGCCTGCCGGATTCCGTGCCATCACCCCATGCATCCGGGTGACTGCACCAGGTTAGCGTTGGCCGGGTGGTTGGAACCGTCAACACCTATCGCAAGGTCATCGCCCTGACCGGGCCCCTCCTCCCGTTCGTCTCGTTCTTCGCCCGACTGCCCGTCGCGATGTCCCAGTTCGGCAGCGTCCTGCTGGTCGCCCGGACCAGCGGCTCGATCGCCACCGCCGCCCTCGTCGGCGGCGCGCTCTCCTGCGGGCAGGTGTGCTGCGGCCCCGTCCTGGGCCGCCTCGCCGACCGGCACGGACAACGGGTGGTCGTCCTCGCGGCCGCCGCCGTGAACGCCGTCGCGACCGCCGCCCTGGTCGCCGGAGCCCTCGGCCACCTCGCCACCGCCCCGCTCGCCGCCCTCGGCGCCGTGACCGGCGCGTCCATGCCGCTGATCGGGCCGCTCGCCCGGACCCGCTCCGTCGCGCTGGCGCACCGCGCCGGATCCGGGGAGAGCGTCGTGGGCGCCGTGCACTCGCTCGAAGGCACCCTGGACGAGACCTCCTTCGTCCTCGGGCCCGCCCTCGTCGGCCTCGCCTCGATCGTCGCCCACCCGGCGGTCGCCCTCGGCGGCGCCGCCGTCCTCGTCGCGGGTTTCGGCGCCGCGTTCGCGCTGCACCCCACCGCCGCCGTCACCGCGCGACCGCCCGCGCGGCCCCGCGGCGGGGCGCCCCGGGCCCGGCAGCCGCGCGTGGTCCATGCCGTCAGAGGCTCCCTCGCCCTCCAAGGCGCCATGTTCGGTGCCTGCCAGGCCGGGATCGCCGCGCTCACCCTCGCACTGGGCGTCCCCGACCAGGCCGCCGTCGTGTACGCCGCCATGGGCGTGGCCAGCGCCGCCGTCGGCATCTGCCTCGGCGCGCTGCCGGACCGCGTCGGCCTGCGGCTGCGCTGGCGCGCGGCGACCGGCGCCGCCCTGGCGCTCTCCGTGCCGCTGCTCTTCACGGCGGGCCTGTGGCCCCTCTACCTCGTCGTCACGGTCCTGGGGGCCGCCTACGCCCCGCACCTGATCACCGCGTTCGCCCTCACCGAGCGGGTGGTGGAGCCGGCCCGGCTCGGCGAGGCCACGGCCTTCGCCGCCAGCTCGCTGGTCGCCGGACAGGCCCTCGCGCTCCCGCTCGCCGGCCGGCTCGCCGAGTCCCACGGGCCCGCGGCGGCCTTCGCCGTGGCCGTCGGCGCGGCCGGCCTGGCCCTGACCCTGGCCCTCGTGACCCGGGTGCCGTCCGCGCGGCCCGGCGCGCCGGGCCCCGCCCCGGCGGCCGACCGGCCGCCGGGGAAGACCGCCGGGACCTCGGCGGGTGAGTCCTTCGGGGAGTCCGCCGCCTACGCCGGCCGCTGAAGCACCACCAGGCACCGGCCCGTCAGCGCCACCCGGTCCCCGGCCGCGAACCGCGGCCCGGTATCGGGTGGCAGCACCTCCGGCCGGGCCGTGTCCACGATCAGGCGCCACTGCGCGCCGTGGCCCGCCGGGACGGTGAACTCCTGTGGTTCGGCCCCCGCGTTGAACATCAGCAGGAACGAATCGTCGGTGATCCGCTCGCCACGGGTCCCCGGCTCCGAGATGGCCTCCCCGTTCAGGAACACCGTGAGCGCCTTCGCGTGCTGCGCCTGCCAGTCGCGGGCCCGCATCTCCTCGCCGTGCGGGGTGAACCAGGCGATGTCGGAGAGCTCGTCGTGGGTGCCCTCCACCGGTCGGCCGTGGAAGAACCGGCGCCGCCGGAAGACCGGGTGGTCGCGCCGCAGCCACACCATCCGCCGGGTGAACTCCAGCAGCGCGGGCGCCGGCTTCCCCGGCTCCGGCCACTTCACCCACGCCAGTTCGTTGTCCTGGCAGTAGGCGTTGTTGTTGCCGCCCTGCGTGCGGGCGAACTCGTCGCCGTGGCTGAGCATCGGCACGCCCTGCGACAGCATCAGGGTGGCCACGAAGTTGCGCATCTGGCGCTCGCGCAGCTCCAGCACCTCGGGGTCCTCGGTCGGTCCCTCCACGCCGCAGTTCCAGGACCGGTTGTGGGTCTCCCCGTCCCGGTTGCCCTCGCGGTTGGCCTCGTTGTGCTTCTCGTCGTACGACACGAGGTCGTTCAGGGTGAAGCCGTCGTGGCAGGTGGTGAAGTTGATCGACGCCAGCGGGCGCCGCCCGTCGTCCTGGTAGAGGTCGGAGGAGCCGGTCAGCCGCCCCGCGAACTCGGCCAGCGTGCGCGGCTGGCCGCGCCACAGGTCCCGCACCGTGTCCCGGTACTTGCCGTTCCACTCCGTCCACAGCGGCGGGAAGTTCCCCACCTGGTAGCCGCCCTCGCCCAGGTCCCAGGGCTCGGCGATCAGCTTCACCTGGCTGACCACCGGGTCCTGCTGCACCAGGTCGAAGAACGACGACAGCCGGTCCACCTCGTGGAACTGCCGGGCCAGCGTGGCCGCCAGGTCGAAGCGGAAGCCGTCCACGTGCATCTCGGTGACCCAGTAGCGCAGCGAGTCCATGATCAGCTGGAGCACGTGCGGGGAGCGCATGAGCAGCGAGTTCCCGGTACCGGTGGTGTCCGTGTAATGGCGCGGATCGTCCCCCAGCCGGTAGTACGAGGCGTTGTCCAGGCCCCGGAAGGACAGCGTCGGCCCCAGGTGGTTGCCCTCGGCGGTGTGGTTGTAGACCACGTCGAGGATGACCTCGATCCCCGCCTCGTGCAGGGCCCGCACGGCCGACTTGAACTCCAGCACCTGCTGGCCGCGGTCGCCCGAGGCGTACGCGTTGTGCGGGGCGAAGAAGCCGATGGTGTTGTAGCCCCAGTAGTTGCTCAGCCCGTCGTTGGCCAGCCGGTGGTCGTTGACGAACTGGTGTACGGGCATCAGCTCCAGCGCCGTCACGCCCAGCTTGGTGAGGTGCCCGATGACCGCGGGGTGCGCGAGCGCCCCGTAGGTGCCACGCAGCTCCTCGGGGAGGTCCGGGTGGTGCATGGTCAGGCCCTTGACGTGGGCCTCGTACAGGACGGTGTGGTGGTACTCGTGGCGCGGGGGCCGGTCGTTGGCCCAGTCGAAGTACGGGTTCACCACCACCGAGCTCATGGTGTGCGGCGCCGAGTCCAGGTCGTTGCGCGAGTCCGGCCGGCCGAAGTGGTAGCCGTACACCTCCTCGCCCCAGTCCACCCGGCCGGCGATGGCCCGGGCGTACGGGTCGAGCAGCAGCTTGGCCGCGTTGCAGCGCAGCCCCCGCTCGGGCTCGTAGGGGCCGTGCACGCGGAAGCCGTAGCGCTGACCGGGCATGATGCCCGGCAGGTAGGCGTGGCGGACGAAGGCGTCCGTCTCGCGCAGCTCCACGGCCGTCTCCGACCCGTCGTCGTGGAGCAGGCACAGCTCAATGCGCCGGGCGACCTCCGAGTAGACCGCGAAGTTGGTGCCGGCGCCGTCGTAAGTGGCACCGAGCGGATACGTCTGTCCAGGCCAGACCTGCATAGATAACGACTCTTCCCATTCTGCTCCGGCTGATCCGTCTGGACCACGTCACTGCCAGATCTTCCCCGAAAGAGCGTCGTCACGCGTGGACTTGGGTTGCTCCGACCGGGTGACCCGCAGAGCTGATAGCCGGGTCAGCGGACTGTGTGCGCATCGGATAATGGGTCAACGGACGGCCGGTGTACGGGCCATCGGGCTGCATCGGGCCGCGCGCGCGGAGTACCCTTCCGTGATCACTTCGGACGGGCGTCCAGACGCAGAAGGCGGTGCACGGGTGAGCTCGGGAGGTCTGGAGCTGCCCCCTGGTGACAGCGGTCACGAGGGTGGCCCGGCGGACGCCTCAGGCAGTGCCCCCGGCGGTGCGCCGGCGGGCGCGGCGGCCGGAGCGGTCTCCCTGGCGGGCGGAGCGGCGGAGGCCGGCGAGGCGCGGGCCGGAGCCGAGCTGGACTGGGGCGCGGAGGCCTGGAGCGAGGTCCGTACGCGGGCCCAGCGGGCCGGCCGCGCGTACATCTGGCTGAACCTCATCGAACAGCGGCTGCGGTCGGTGGTCGGCGCGGTCCTGCGGCCGATCTACGAACCGGTGCACGGCGGGGACGACTGGGTGGTCGCGGCCGCCGGGCCCGCGGGCCAGGAGTGGGTGCAGCGGGCCGTCGCCGTCCGCGAGGTCAGCCGGCGCAAGGGCTACCTGCTGGACCCGGCCGACGACAACGTGCTGAGCTTCCTGACCCTGCCCCAGCTGCGGGAGCTGATGGTCCAGCACTGGCCCTGCTTCGAGCCGTACTTCGACGACCGGCGCGAGATCGAGCTGGCCCTGGACGAGCTGGAGGTCACCCGCAACGTGGTCTCCCGCAACCGGGCGCTGTCGCGCGCCGTCCTGGAACAGGCGGAACGGGCCTCGGCGCGGCTGCTGGAGGTGCTGGGCGGCGGCGCGGGCAGCCCCGCGGCGGACCGGCTGCCGATCGACGCCGTCGAGGACCTGGTGGGGGACCGGTACGCGGACGTGATCTCGGTCCACTCCGACCGGGTGCGCCTCCAGCGGCAGCTGCCGGCCGAGGACCTCTTCGGGGGCGCCCGGCGGCTGGACGCCATCGGCATAGGTCTGAACCTGCTGGTCCAGAACTTCTCCGGCCGGCGGCTCGTGCGCCTCACCGAGGCCGGCTGCCGGGTGCGGCTGCTCTTCCTGAACCCGGCGAGCAGCGCCGTCAAACGGCGCGAACGGGAGCTGGGGCTGCGCAAGGGCGAGCTGAGCCGCTCCGTCGAGATGAACATCCTGCACGTGCGCCGGGTCCGGGCGGGCCTGCGCGACCCCTCCCGCTTCGAGATCCACGTCTTCGACGAGACCCCGCGCTTCACCGCCTACCTGGTGGAGGGCGAGAGCTCGGGCATCGCGGTCGTCCAGTCGTACCTGCGGCGGGCCCGCGGCATGGAGGCGCCGGTCCTGGTCCTGCGCGGGGGCGGCGGGCGCACGGCACCGAAGGACGCCGAGCACGGGCTCTTCACGACCTACCGCGAGGAGTTCGAATCGGTCTGGGAGGACTCCCGGCCCGTGTCCTGACGGCGGGTGGGGCGGCTCCCGGGCGGGCCCGCCGACCGCCCGCCGACCGTCCCCGGCCGACCCGGCGGCCGGCCTGTCAGTGCCCCGTGTCAGGCTGAAAGCCGTTGACCGAAGGTGTACGGGGGAGGGGCGCGGCATGGAGGAGCGGCACGGCGGTGTGCTGATCGGGCGGGACCGGGGGACGACCGGCACGGAGCCGCGGGAGTCGCGGACCGAGCGGCGGGCCGGGGCCGGCGGAGCGGGGGCGGGGCGATGAGCTGGATGCGCGGACCCCTGCTGGCCTTCGACCTGGAGACCACGGGCACCGACGTCGAGACGGACCGCATCGTCACGGCCGCGGTCGTGCGGCTCGATCCGGACGGGGCCGTCGCGGCCGAACGGACCTGGCTGCTCGACCCCGGAGTGGCGATACCGGAGCAGGCCTCGGCCATCCACGGCATCTCGACGGAGCACGCCCGCGCGCACGGTCGCCCCGCCGCCGCGGCGGTCGAGGAGATCGCCGCGGCCGTGGCCGAGGGCCTGCGGAGCGGCACGCCGCTGGTGGTGATGAACGCCCGGTACGACCTGTCGCTGCTGGACCGGGAGTGCCGGCGGTACGCGGTCGCGTCGGTCAGCGAGCGGCTGGGCGAGGCGCCGTCGCCCGTCATCGACCCGCTGGTCATCGACAAGCACGTCGACAAGTACCGCAAGGGCAGGCGGGCCCTGTACGCGCTCTGCGCCCACTACGGCGTCTCCCTCGACGACGCGCACGACGCGCGGGCGGACGCCGTGGCCGCGGCCCGGGTGGTGCGCCGCCTGGGCGAGACGCACCGGCCCGTCGGCCGGATGCCGCTGGCCGACCTGCACGACCTCCAAGTGCGCGCGGCGGCCGAGCAGTCGGTCTCGCTCCAGGCCTACCTGCGCCGCACCGCGGACCCGGCGGCCGTCGTCGAACCGTCCTGGCCGCTCATCCCGCGGAGCCGGTGAGCCGCCGCTTCTGCCGGGCCGCCCGTCCCGGCGCGCCCGCGCCCGGCCCGGCGCCGCGCGCACCGGCCGACTAGAAGGCGTGCCAGCGCGCTTCGCGGTCGCCGTCGCGCAGCGAGGCCACCCGGCGGCGGAACTCGGCCAGGGCCGCGGGGTTGGTGCCGGCGTGCTGCGACACCCACGCGCAGCTGGCCGTCTCGCGGGCCCCGCGCAGCACGGCGCAGCCCTCCCACGCGCGGACGTCCCACCCGTACGCCGAGACGAACTCCTCGTACGCGCCGGCGGGCAGCCCGTACCGGTCGCGGGAGAGGGCCATCACCACCAGGTCGTGTTCGCGCAGGTCCGCCGAGACGGTCTCCAGGTCGACCAGGACCGGCCCGTCCGGGCCCACGTGCACGTTGCGGGGCAGGGCGTCCCCGTGGATCGTGCCGGGGGCCAGACGCGGGGTCAGGGCGGCGACCTCGCCCGCGTACGCGTCGCGCCGGTCCCGCAGGTACGCCGCGTCCGCCGGGTCGACGGCGTCCCCGGCCAGCCGCAGCCAGCGCTCGACCCCGCCCAGCAGGTCCCGTGCGGGCAGGGCGAAGGGCGGTGCGGGCAGGGCGTGGACGGCCCGCAGCAGGGCGGCCAGGTCCGCGGGCGCCGGGGGACGGACGGCCTCCGGCAGCCGGTGCCACAGCGTCAGCGGATGCCCGTCCACCAGCCGGGGCGCGGGTTCGGCGGAGCGCACGGCGGGCACCCCCGACGCGGCGAACCACCGCGCCACCGCGAGCTCCCGCTCGGCGCGCTCCAGCAGCGCCGCCTCCCGGCCCACCTTGACCACCAGGTCGCCGACGCCGAAGACGGCGTTCTCGCCGAACGCCAGGAGGGTGGGCGGCTCCGTCAGACCCGCCGCCGTCAGTACGTCCCTGGCCTGCGCCTCGTCCATGCCGTCCGTCTCGTTCCCGGGCCGTGCCCCTCGGGCCGGACCCGGCCGGGAGGGCACGGCCGCGCCGCACCGTCGTGAATCCGCCAAGTCTCGCATCCCGGTGTCCGCCGCCTCGACGCCGCCGCCCCCGGCCGGTGGCGCGGGGCACGGCCCCAGGGGTCGGCCGCAGGCATACTGGTTGCACGAGACGTATCGTCTCGTTAGGGTCGGACCATGACCTCAGCCGAGCCCGCCCACATCGCCATGTTCTCCATCGCCGCCCACGGGCACGTGAACCCGAGCATCGAAGTGATCCGGGAACTCGTCGCCCGGGGCCACCGCGTCAGCTACGCCGTCCCCGCCTCCTTCGCCGAGAAGGTCGCGGAGACCGGGGCCACCCCCGTCCTCTGGACGTCCACGCTGCCCACCGACGACGATCCCGAGGCCTGGGGCACCGAACTCATCGACAACATCGAGCCCTTCCTCGCCGACGCCGTGCAGGCGCTCCCGCAGCTCGCCGCGGCCTTCGAGGGCGACGAGCCGGACCTCGTCCTGCACGACATCACCAGCTACCCGGCGCCCGTGCTGGCCCACCGCTGGGGCGTCCCCGCCGTCTCGCTCTCCCCGAACATCGTCGCGTGGGAGGGGTACGAGGAAGAGGTGGCCGAGCCCCTGTTCGCCGAGCTGAAGGCCTCCGAGCGCGGACGGGCCTACTACGCCAGGTTCGCCGCGTGGCTCGCCGCACACGGGTACCCCGGCGACGTGGACCGCTTCCAGGGCCGCCCGCGCCGCAGCATCGTGCTCATCCCGCGCGCGCTCCAGCCGAACGCCGACCGGGTCGACCCGTCCGCCTACACCTTCGTCGGCGCCTGCCAGGGCGACCGCGCCGCCACCCAGGGCACCTGGCCGCGCCCGGCGCGGGCCGAGGGCAAGAAGCTCCTGCTGGTCTCGCTCGGGTCCTCCTTCACCAAGCAGCCCGCCTTCTACCGGGCCTGCGCCGAGGCCTTCGGCGACCTGCCCGACTGGCACGTCGTGCTGCAGATCGGAAAGTTCACCGACCTGGCCGACCTGGGCGAGCTCCCCGCCAACGTCGAGGTCCACCGCTGGGTCCCCCAGCTGGACATCCTGCGCCGGGCCGACGCCTTCATCACCCACGCGGGCGCCGGCGGTTGCCAGGAGGGGCTCGCCACCGCCACCCCGATGGTCGCCGTCCCGCAGGCCGTGGACCAGTTCGGCAACGCCGACGTCCTGGCCTCCCTCGGCGTGGCCCGGCACGTCCCCATGGACCGGGCCGACGCCGCGACCCTGCGCGCCGCGGTGCTCGGACTGCTCGCCGACCCCGAGGTCGCCGCCCGCGCCGCCGCACTCAGGGACGAGACGGCCGCCGAAGGCGGCACGGCGCGGGCCGCCGACCTCATCGAGGCGGAACTCGTCACACCGACCGCCTAGGGTGCGCCCATGACGACGACCGGGAAGACGTACGCGGCGCTGCTGCGCGGCATCAACGTCGGCGGGCACAAGAAGGTGCCCATGGCGGAGCTGCGCACCGTCCTGGAAGGGCTCGGCCACGGGGACGTGCGGACGTACCTGCAGAGCGGGAACGCGGTGTTCGACAGCGCCCGGCAGCACCCGGCCGGGCTCGCCCGGGAGCTGGAGGCCGCCATCGAGGCGCACTTCGGCTTCCGGGTGCCGTGCCTGGTGCTGGGCGGCGCCCACCTGGCCGCCGTCGTCGCGGCCTGCCCCTTCCCGGCCGCCGAACTGGAGGGGAAGCAGCTCCACGCCACCTTCTTCTCCGCGCAGCCGGGCCCCGAGCGCTTCGCCGCCCTCGACGCGGCCGCGTACCTCCCGGAGGAGTACCGGGTCGGCGACCGCGTCGTCTACCTCTACGCCCCGGACGGGCTGGGCCGTTCCCGGCTGGGCGAGGCCCTGGCGCGGCCCGCCGTCGTCAAGGGCCTCGACGTCACCACCCGCAACTGGAACACCGTCGTGAAGCTGGCCGGACTGACCCGCGACTGACGGACCGCGCCCCGACCGCGCCCCGGCCGCACTCCGGTCCGCGCGGCCCCGCGGCCCCGGCGGGGGCGGCGGTGTGCCAGGCTCGGGGCATGCGTTACATCATCATCGGCGCGGGCGCGGTAGGCGCCACCATCGGCGGACGGCTCGCGGAGGCGGGCAGCGAGGTCGTCCTCGTCGCGCGCGGCGCCCACGCGGAGGCCCTCCGGACGGACGGACTGCGGCTCACCACGGCCGACGGGACCCGGGTGCACCGGCTGCCCGTCGCCGACGGACCCGCCGGGCTCGGCGCACTGCGGCCCGACGACGTGCTGCTGCTCGCCGTCAAGACCCAGGACGCCATCGCCGCCCTCGACGCGTGGGGCGACGCGGAGGTCGCGGGCGGGGGCACGGCCGCCCAGCGGCTGCCGGTGCTCTGCGCGCAGAACGGCGTGGAGAGCGAACGACTGGCCCTGCGCCGCTTCGCACGGGTGTACGGCGTGTGCGTGTGGCTGCCCTCCACCTTCCTGGAGCCGGGCGTGGTCTCGGCGCTGTGCGCACCGCGCACCGGCATCCTGCACCTGGGACGCGCCGCGGGCGGCGCGGACGCCACGGCCCGGACGATCGCCGCCGACCTAGCCAAGGCAGGCTTCGACGCGCCGGTGGTCGAGGACGTGATGCGGTGGAAGTACGCGAAGCTGCTGGGCAACCTCGGCAACGCGATCCAGGCGACGACCGGCCCCGAACCCGACCCGGCCAAGGCGGCGCTGCTGCTGCGGGCCGTCCGCGAGGCGAAGGCGGTCCTCCTGGCCGGCGGCATCCCGTACGCGTCCGACGCCGAGCAGTCCGTGGCCCGCGACGGCAAGGTGGACCAGCCGGCCGGGGTGCGGGGCGGATCGTCGTGGCAGAGCCTGGCCAGGGGGACCGGCTCGGTGGAGGCGGACTACCTCAACGGGGAGGTGTGCCTGCTGGGCCGGCTGCACGGGGTGCCCACCCCGGTCAACGACGTGCTGCGGCACGCGGCCAACATCTTCGCGCGCGAGGGCCTGCCGCCGGGCGCGATGGCGATCGCCGACCTCACCGCGCTCGCGGACGAGGCCGCGGCCCGCGCGTAGCGCGCCCGCACCGCCCGCCGCGGCCCGGCGGCCGGTCTGCCCGTCAGGCCGTCAGGGCCGGGAGGCGGGCCGGGGCGGCGGTCGCCGCGTCGTAGCGCAGCAGCAGCAGGCGGGCCAGTTCCGGGGCCGCGCCCAGGACGCCCGCGACCAGGTCCGCGCCGGCCTCCGCGGCCCCGGCCGCGATGCGGTCGGGGAGGCGGCCCGGGGCGATGACGTACGGGGCCACCACCACCCGGCGGTGGCCCTCGGCGCGCAGCTCCCGTACGGCGTCCTGGGTACGGGGCAGTGCGGCGGAGGCGAACGCAGGACGCACGGCGCACCAACCGGTGTGCCGCCACTCCCGCGCGGTTTCAGCGATCACTGCGATCGCCTCCGGGTCGGAGGATCCGGCGGACGCGAGCACCACCGCGGTGGTGGCGCGGTCCGCCGGGGCGAGGCCGGCTTCGGCGAGCCGGCGTTCGAGGGCCGAGACGAGCAGCGGGGACGGGCCGAGGACCTCGGCCATCCGCACCGACAGGCCCGGGAGGCGGGACACCGACTCCGACAGGACCGCCGGGACGTCCGCCTTCGCGTGGAAGGCCCGGGTCAGCAGCAGCGGCAGCGCCACGACCTCCCGCACCCCGGAGGCGTACAGGGCGGACAGGGCCTGCTCGACCCGCGGGGCGTCGAAGTCCAGGAAGGCCGTCTCCACCCGCAGCCCGGGCCGCAGCGCCCGCGCCCGCCGGGCCAGGGCGTGCACGGTCGCCGCGTGCCGCGGGTCGCGGCTGCCGTGGGCGATGACCAGGAGGACCGGTGCGCCGGACACGGGAATCAGCTCTTCACCAGCAGGCCGCGGCTGCGCAGCACCCACCGCTCGACCGGGCTGAAGATCAGCAGGTCGATGGCGATGCCGACCACCAGGATCAGCAGGATCGCGAGGAACACGCCGGGCAGGTCGATGTTGTTGCGGCCGTTCTCCAGCAGCTGGCCCAGCCCCAGGCCGAGGTCGGGCGAGGAGGCGATGATCTCGGCGGCCATCAGCGAGCGCCAGGAGAAGGCCCAGCCCTGCTTGAGGCCGGCCAGGTAGCCGGGGAGCGCGGCCGGCATCACGATGTGCCGGGCCCCGCGCAGCCCGGTCGCGCCCAGCGTGCGCCCGGCCCGCAGGAACAGCGGCGGCACCTGGTCGATGCCCGAGACCAGGCCGTTGGCGATGGACGGCACCGCGCCGAGCAGGATCACGGTGTACATCATGGCGTCGTTGAGACCGAACCACAGCACGGCCGGCGGCACCCACGCGACCGACGGCAGGGACTGCAGGCCCTGCAGGATCGGCCCGATGGCGGCGCGGACGAACTTCACCCGGGCGACGAGCAGGCCGAGCGGGGTGCCGATGGCCAGGGCCAGCAGGAAGCCGAGCAGACCGCGCGAGACGCTGGTCCAGATGACCTCCAGCAGCGTCCCCTTGATCCACATGTCGGACAGGCTGTCCCACACAGCGGAAGGGGCCGGGAGCTTGGTCTCGTCGGTGACCTTCGCCGCGACGAGGACCTGCCAGACAAGGAGGACCAGGCCGACGGCGAGGAGCGGGGGGAGGACCTTCTTGACGAAGACCTCGCGGACCGGGGTGCGGTGGGTCTCGACGGTGTCCAGCGCGTCGAGGCCCGCCTCCAGGCCGGCCAGGTCGTCGCCCTTGCCCGGGGCCGCGACCTTCGGGGGGGTGGTGTCAGTGCTGGCCATGGCGGCGGATCTCCCCACGCAGGTGTTCGGTGATCTCAAGGGACAGCTCCGCGACGTCCGCGTCCTCGATGCGGCGCGGCTGCGGGATGCCCACGGTCCATTCCTTCGCGACCCGGCCGGGCCGCGAGGAGAGCAGGACCACGCGCTGCGCGAGGCGGACGGCCTCGCGCACGTTGTGCGTCACGAAGAGGACGGACAGGTTCGTCTCGGCCCAGATGCGGGTGAGCTCGCCGTGCAGCACGTCGCGGGTGATGGCGTCGAGGGCCGCGAACGGCTCGTCCATCAGCAGCAGCTGGCTGTCCTGGGCCAGCGCCCGGGCGAGCGCCACGCGCTGGCGCATGCCGCCCGACAGCTCGTGCACGCGCTTGCCGTACGCGCCGCCGAGCCGGACCAGCTCCAGCAGCCGCTCCGCCTCCGGCCTGCGGTCCGCCTTCGCCACCCCGCGCAGCCGCAGGGCGAGTTCGATGTTCTTGCCCGCGGTCAGCCACGGGAACAGGGCGTGTTCCTGGAACATCAGCGCGGGACGGCCGCCGGGGGTCGCGATGGACCCCGCCGACGGCTTGTCCAGGCCCGCCACCAGGTTCAGCAGGGTGGACTTGCCACACCCCGAGGCACCCAGGATGGTGACGAACTCTCCCGGGGCGACATCGAGGCTGATGTCGTCCAGGACGAGCTGCGATCCGGCCGGACCGGAGAAGGACTTCGAGACGTGCTCGATGCGGGCGGCGTGGTCGTGCTGCTCCGTGGCGGAGCCCTCGGCAGCCTTGGCAAGCGTGGTGGCCATGGTCGTCACCTCCTGGGATGGCTGGGTACGGGTTACTTGGCGCCGAGGCCGGCGTCGGAGACTTCGGGCTTGCCGGCGGCCTTGAGGACCTTGTTGAGGAGGGTGAGGTCGTAGATGCCGGTGAGTTCGGGTTGTTCGATGAGCTTGGCCTTGACGGCCCATTCGGATTCGGTCTTGAGGGTGGAGGCGAGGGGGTCGTCGGTGACGAGGATGCTCTTCCAGGCGGGGTCGATGACCTTGGCTTCGAGGGGCTTGCCGCCTTCGGCCGCGAGGCGGGCGTTGGCGGATTCCTTGGCCTTGTCGGGGTTGGCGTTGATCCACTCGTTGGTTTTGACGGTGCCCTTGAGGACGGCCTCGACGACGTCGGGGTGCTCCTTGAGGAATTTCTGGGAGACGATGATGTTCGTGATGACGAACTTCTTGTCGGGCCAGAGGTCGGTTTCGTCGAGGAGGACGGTGCCGCCGTCGGAGACGAGTTTGGAGGCGGTGGGTTCGGGGACCCAGGCGCCGTCGATGGAGCCCTGCTTGAAGGCGTCGGGGGTGACCTTGTTGTCGGTGCGGACGACGGAGACGTCGCCCTTGCCGGATTCGGGGTCGACCTTCCAGCCCTTTTCGGAGATCCAGTTGAGGAAGGCGACGTCTTGGGTGTTGCCCTTTTGGGGCGTGGCTATTTTCTTGCCCTTGAGGTCGTCGAGGGTTTTGATCTTGTCGGGGTTGACGACGAGCTTGACGCCGCCGGAGGCGGAGCCGGAGATGATGCGGAGGTTGGTGCCCTTGGATTTGACGTAGCCGTTGATGGAGGGGGAGGGGCCGATGAAGCCGATGTCGAGGGAGCCGCCGTTGAGGGCTTCGATTTCGGAGGGGCCGGCGTTGAAGGACTGCGGCTTGATCTTGGTGCCGTTGAGTTCCTTCTCGATGAGGCCTTCCTGGAGGCCGACGAGTGCGGTGGCGTGGGTGAGGTTGGGGAAGTAGCCGATGCGGACTTCGGGGGCGGAGAGCTTCTTCCCGGTGTCGGCGGAGGCGGCCGCATCGGCCTTCGGCTCGTCCTTCTTCGCCTCGGAGCCGTACCCGCAGGAGGCGAGCGCGCCGATCAGCAGCGGCAGGGCGGCAGCGGCGACGACGCTGCGGCGCAGGGTGTTACGGGTGGTACCGGTGGCAGGCACGGGAGGGCTTCCTCTCGAAGCGCCGGGGAATCACGGCGCGGGTCTTCGTCTGTGGAGCAGGACCGGGTACGTCTGGTGGGGGGTGAGGGCGCGCATGCGGTGCGCGTACGTCAGCGCGCACATCGCGCCACCCCTCCCTGGCCGCTGCCGAGGGAGCCGCTGCCGACGCGGCCGCCCTCCTTGGCGAAGGTCGAGTAGATGTCGGAGGGCATGGGCTAGAAGTCCCACCCTTCCTCATCGGCCTGGACGGTGGTCTCGGCCTGGGAGGCGAAGGACTCGCCCGCCATGCCGGCCGCCAGGGTCGTCCCGTCCGCCGGGTCGATCAGCAGGAAGGACCCGGTGCGGCGCGAGTCGGCGTACGCGTCGAGCGCGAGCGGCTCGGCGGTCCGGACGACGACCCGGCCGATGTCGTTGGCCACCAGCTGACCGGGGTCCGGATGCTGGGACAGGTCGTCCAGGGTCAGCCGCGAGGGGATCTCCTTGACGATCGCCTTGACCGTGCGCGTCGTGTGCTTGAGCAGGACCCGTGCGCCGACGGCCAGCGGCTGGTCCGCCACGTGGCAGACCGTCGCCTCCACGTCCTGCGTGGTGGCCGGGGCGCTCGCCGACGGCGCGATCAGGTCGCCGCGCGAGATGTCGATGTCGTCCTTGAGCCGCACCGTCACCGACTGCGGCGCCCACGCGATGTCGACGCTCTCGCCGAGCGCGTCGATGCCCTCGATGGTGCTGGTGCGGCCCGAGGGCAGCACGGTCACGGCCTCGCCCACGCGCAGCACGCCCGAGGCGATCTGGCCGGCGTAGCCGCGGTAGTCGGGGTGCTCCGCGGACTGCGGGCGGATCACGTACTGCACCGGGAAGCGGGCCGGGCAGGCCGTCAGGTCGTGGCTGACCGGCACGGTCTCCAGGTGCTCCAGCACCGTCGGCCCGCCGTACCAGTCCATGTGCGCGGAGGCGTCCACCACGTTGTCCCCGGCCAGGGCCGAGATCGGGATCGCGGTGATCTCCGGTACGCCCAGGTCCGAGGCGTACGCGGTGAACTCCTCGGCGATGGCCGCGAAGACGGACTCGCGGTAGTCGACCAGGTCCATCTTGTTCACGGCCAGGACCACGTGCGGCACGCGCAGCAGGGCGGCGACGGCCGCGTGCCGGCGGGTCTGCTCGATGACGCCGTTGCGGGCGTCGACGAGGACCACGGCCAGGTCGGCGGTGGAGGCGCCGGTGACCATGTTGCGGGTGTACTGCACGTGGCCCGGGGTGTCGGCCAGGATGAACCGGCGGCGGGCGGTGGCGAAGTAGCGGTAGGCGACGTCGATGGTGATGCCCTGCTCGCGCTCGGCCCGCAGGCCGTCGGTGAGCAGCGCGAGGTCGGGGGCGTCCTGGCCGCGTTGGGCGGAGACGGCCTCGACGGCCTCCATCTGGTCGGTCAGGACCGACTTGGAGTCGTGCAGCAGCCGGCCCACCAGGGTGGACTTGCCGTCGTCGACGGAACCGGCGGTCGCGAAGCGCAGCAGGGTGGTCGCCGCGAGGTCGGCCAGCTGGGCGACCTGATCGGTGGGGCTGGTCATGGTTAGAAGTACCCTTCGCGCTTGCGGTCTTCCATCGCGGCCTCGGACATCTTGTCGTCGGCGCGGGTCGCGCCCCGCTCGGTGAGGCGGGAGACGGCGATCTCGGCGATCACCGCGTCCAGGGTCGCGGCGTCGGAGTCGACGGCGCCGGTGCAGGACATGTCGCCGACGGTGCGGTAGCGGATGAGGCGGGTCTCGGTCGTCTCGCCCTCCTTCGCACCGCCCCATGCGCCGGCCGTGAGCCACATCCCGTTGCGGGAGAAGACCTCGCGCTCGTGGGCGAAGTAGATCTCCGGCAGCTCGATGCCCTCGCGGGCGATGTACTGCCAGACGTCCAGCTCGGTCCAGTTGGAGAGCGGGAAGACGCGCACGTGCTCGCCGGGGGCGTGCCGGCCGTTGTACAGCTGCCACAGCTCGGGGCGCTGGCGGCGCGGGTCCCACTGGGAGAACTCGTCGCGCAGGGAGAAGACGCGCTCCTTGGCGCGGGCCTTCTCCTCGTCGCGGCGGCCGCCGCCGAAGACGGCGTCGAACTTCAGCCGCTGGATGGCCTCGGTGAGCGGGAGGGTCTGCAGCGGGTTGCGGGTGCCGTCGGGGCGCTCGCGCAGCTTGCCCGCGTCGATGTAGTCCTGCACCGACGCCACGTGCAGGCGCAGGCCGTGCCGCTCGACGGTGCGGTCGCGGTACTCCAGCACCTCGGGGAAGTTGTGGCCCGTGTCGACGTGCAGCAGCGTGAACGGCACCGGCGCCGGCGCGAACGCCTTCAGCGCCAGGTGCAGCATGACGATGGAGTCCTTGCCGCCGGAGAAGAGCACCACCGGCTTCTCGAACTCGCCGGCCACCTCGCGGAAGATGTGCACCGCCTCGGATTCGAGGGCGTCGAGGTGCGACAGCGCGTAGGGGGCGTCGGAGCCGGAATCGGCGTGCAGGTGTGCGGCCGTGGTCATGCCAGACCCCTCTCGGTGAGCAGCGCGTACAGGGCCGAGGCCGACTCCCGCACGGTCTGCGTGTGCGACTCGATACGGAGGTCCGGCGACTCCGGCGCCTCGTACGGGTCGTCGACCCCGGTCAGACCGGAGATCTCGCCCGCCGCCTGCTTGGCGTACAGGCCCTTCACGTCGCGCTCGGAGCACACCTCGACCGGGGTGGCCACGTGGACCTCCAGGTACGCGGTGCCCTCGGCGGCGTGCCGCTTGCGGACGGCCTCGCGGCTGTCGGCGAACGGCGCGATCACCGGAACGAGCGCCTTGACCCCGTTGCTCGCGAGCAGTTCGGCGACGAAGCCGATCCGCTGCACGTTGGTGTGCCGGTCCTCGCGGCCGAAGCCGAGGCCGGCGGAGAGGAACTCGCGGATCTCGTCGCCGTCGAGGACCTCCACCCGGTGGCCCTCCGCGCGCAGCCGTTCGGCCAGCGCACGGGCGATGGTGGTCTTGCCCGCGCTCGGCAGCCCGGTCAGCCACACGGTGGCGCCCTGGTCGCTCACGCTCATCTGTTCCGTCTCCGTAGGTTCCGTGCGTCCGGTCATCAGCCGTGCAGTCCGCACTCGGTCTTGCCCAGCCCGGCCCAGCGGCCGGCGCGCGCGTCCTCGCCCGCCGCGACGCGGCGGGTGCAGGGGGCGCAGCCGACGGAGGCGTAGCCGTCCGTGAGCAGGGGGTTGGTGAGCACGCCGTGCTCGGCCACGTAGGCGTCGACGTCGTCCTGCGTCCAGCGGGCGATCGGCGAGACCTTGACCTTCCGGCGCTTCTCGTCCCAGCCGACCACCGGGGTGTTCGCCCGGGTCGGGGACTCGTCGCGGCGCAGGCCCGTCGCCCAGGCGTCGTACGCGGTCAGGCCCTCTTCCAGCGGCGCGACCTTGCGCAGGGCGCAGCACAGGTCGGGGTCGCGGTCGTGCAACCTCGGGCCGTGCTCGGCGTCCTGCTCGGCGACGGTGCGGCGCGGGGTGAGGGTGATGACGTTGACGTCCATCACGGCCTCGACCGCGTCGCGGGTGCCGATGGTCTCCTCGAAGTGGTAGCCCGTGTCGAGGAAGACCACGTCCACGCCGGGGCGGACCCGGGAGGCGAGGTGGGCCACGACCGCGTCCTCCATGGAGGAGGTGACGGCGAACCGCGCGCCGAAGGTCTCGGCCGCCCAGGCCAGGATCTCCTGTGCGGAGGCGTCCTCCAGGTCCCGGCCCGCCCGCTCGGCCAGCGACCTCAGGTCGCCCTTCTCCCGAAGCGCCGTCATATGCCGTCCCCTCCACCCGTGTCGGACCGGACGCCCCGGGACAGCAGCCCGAGGTACTTCAGCTGGAAGGCGCGGTTGCAGGCCCGGCACTCCCAGGCGCCGTGGCCCGTCTCGTGCGGGAACAGGTCCTCGTCGCCGCAGTAGGGGCAGTAGAACGGTGCCGCGCGCTCGCTCACGACAGGTCCTCGTCCCCGGCGCGGGTCACCCAGGCGGCGAAGCGCTCGCCGTCCTCGCGCTGCTCCTGGAAGCGCGTGACGACGCGCTCGACGTAGTCGGGCAGACCGGCGGAGGTGACCTTGAGGCCGCGGACCTTGCGGCCGAAGCCGGCCTCCAGGCCGAGGGCGCCGCCCAGGTGGACCTGGTAGCCCTCCACCTGGTCGCCGTTCTCGTCCAGGACCAGCTGGCCCTTGAGGCCGATGTCCGCGACCTGGATGCGGGCGCAGGCGTTGGGGCAGCCGTTGATGTTGATGGTGAGCGGTTCGGCGAACTCCGGCAGGCGGCGCTCCAGTTCGTCGATGAGCGAGGCGCCGCGCGCCTTGGTCTCGACGATGGCCAGCTTGCAGAACTCGATGCCGGTGCAGGCCATCGTGCCGCGGCGGAACGGGGAGGGCGAGACCCGCAGGTCCAGGGCCTCCAGCGCGGCCACGACCGAGTCGACCCGGTCCGCCTCGATGTCGAGCACGATCATCTTCTGCTCGGCGGTGGTGCGCAGCCGGCCGGAGCCGTGCCGCTCGGCCACGTCCGCGATCTTCGTCAGGGTGGCGCCGTCGACGCGGCCCACGCGGGGCGCGAAGCCGACGTAGAACCGGCCGTCCTGCTGCCGGTGCACGCCGACGTGGTCGCGCCACTGCCCCGAGGGCTGTTCGGGCGCCGGACCGTCGGTGAGCCGGCGCTTCAGGTAGTCGTCCTCCAGCACCTGGCGGAACTTGGCCGCGCCCCAGTCGGCGACGAGGAACTTCAGGCGGGCGCGGGTGCGCAGCCGTCGGTAGCCGTAGTCGCGGAAGATCGAGATGACGCCCTCGTAGACGTCCGGGACCTCGTCGAGCGAGACCCAGGTGCCCAGGCGCACACCCAGCTTGGGGTTGGTGGAGAGGCCGCCGCCGACCCAGACGTCGAAGCCGGGGCCGTGCTCGGGGTGGTGCACGCCGACGAAGGCGATGTCGTTGATCTCGTGCGCCACGTCGAGCAGCGGCGAGCCGGAGATCGCGGACTTGAACTTGCGGGGCAGGTTGGAGAAGTCCGGGTTGCCGACGATGCGGCGGTAGATCTCGTCGATGGCGGGCGTGCCGTCGATGATCTCGTCCTGCGCGATGCCGGCGACGGGCGAACCGAGGATGACGCGGGGCGTGTCACCGCAGGCCTCGGTGGTGGACAGGCCGACGGCCTCCAGCCGGCGCCAGATCTCCGGGACGTCCTCGATCCGGATCCAGTGGTACTGCACGTTCTGGCGGTCGGTGAGGTCGGCGGTGCCGCGCGCGAACTCCTCGGAGATCTCGCCGATGACGCGCAGCTGCCCGGTGGTCAGCCGGCCGCCGTCGATGCGCACGCGCAGCATGAAGTACTTGTCGTCCAGCTCCTCCGGCTCCAGGATCGCGGTCTTGCCGCCGTCGATCCCGGGCTTGCGCTGCGTGTAGAGGCCCCACCAGCGCATGCGGCCGCGCAGGTCGTTGGGGTCGATCGAGTCGAAGCCGGCCTTGGAGTAGATCGTCTCGATGCGTGTCCGCACGTTGAGACCGTCGTCGTCCTTCTTGAACTGCTCGTTGCCGTTGAGGGGGGTGTGGTGTCCGACGGCCCACTGACCCTCGCCGCGGTGGCGGCCGGTCTTGCGGCGCGCGGCGGCTGCGGGAGCTGCTGCTGCGGGCGTTTCGGGGGTGGCGGCCATGGCGGTACGTCCTTCTCGGGCGGCTCTGGGCGGGGGCAGGGCGGGGGAGGCGGCGCGCCCCTGCCACATTTCAACGCCGCTGAGCGGGTACGGCCGGGTGCCGCGCCGTTGCCGGGGTGGCCGGCGGGCAGGGCGGTGTTCGGCCTTCAGGGGGCTGCGGTGATCGACGGCTCCACGGCGGCGGTGCCGGGTACGCGGCGATGTGCGGCGGTGGCTGGTTCCGTCAGCTCGCCGGACAGATGGCGCTGGACATGCGGCCGAGGTCGACGTGCCGCCGACTCACCAAGGCAATTCCAGCTCCATTCATGGCGGAAGCGTGTCATGTGCCGATTGGAGGAGTCCACTACTGTCCATGATGCGGACGAAGTCGTCCCGTATCGCGAGACGGCGTGACCGGGGTCACCTTCCGGTGCGCGCCGGCGGGCCGGACCGGGGCACCGGCGCCGCCCGCCCCGGTGGGGGCGGGGGCGCGTCGGGCCGGGTCAGGCGCCGGGCCAGGGGCCGGGCGTGGCGGTCTCCTCCTTGGATTCCGTTTCCGTCGCGAAGACCTTGAAGCCGCGGCGCTCGTAGTTGGCCATCGCCGTGGGCCCGTCCTGGCTGCAGGTGTGCAGCCAGACCCGCCGGGTCGGCTCCCGGTCCGGCCAGCGGGACGCCAGGTCCCACGCCCGCGCCGTGCCCACCGACAGCAGGTGCCCGCCGATGCGGCGGCCGCGGAAGTCCGGCAGCAGTCCGAAGTACACGATCTCCACCACGCCGTCCGCCTGCGGGTCGAGCTCGACGTAGCCGGCCGGAGTGCCCCGGTCGTACGCGACCCAGGTCTCCACCCCGGGCCGCGCCAGCTGCTCCACCCACTGCTCCCGGGTCAGCGCCAGCCGGTCCGTCCAGTGGATGTCACCGCCCACCGAGGCGTACAGGAAGCGGCTGAACTCGGGCGAGGGGACCTCCGCCCGGGCCACGGTGATCTCCGGGCCGGGCACGGCCGCCGGGACCAGGCCCCCGGGCGAGGTCATTTCCAGGGACCAGGTGGTCAGTGTGATGGTATTCATGCAGGTCAGGGAATCACGCCGGGACCCGTCCCGACCAGTGCCGCCCGGCCCGCCCCGGCCGGTGCGGGTTCAGCCCGCGATCCGGGACCGTGCCACGACCGCGCCCAGGTCCAGGCTGTGCGGGAGCGTGCCGAAGGCCGCGCCCCAGTCGCCGCCCAGCCGCGAGGCGCAGAACGCGTCCGCGACCGCCGGCGGAGCCCAGCGCACCAGCAGCGAGCCCTGGAGCACCAGCGCCATGCGCTCCACCACCCGCCGGGCGCGGGCCTCGATGCCCTCCAGGTCGGCGAGCTCCGTCAGCAGCCCCTTGGTGGCGGCGTCCAGCCGGTGGTCGGCGCCCCGGGCCCGGCCGACCTCCCGCAGGAAGGCGTCCAGTGCCTGGGGCTCCCGCTGGAGGGCGCGCAGGACGTCCAGGGCCTGTACGTTGCCGGACCCCTCCCAGATGGAGTTCAGCGGGGACTCGCGCAGCAGCCGGGGCAGCCCGGACTCCTCGACGTAGCCGTTGCCGCCCAGGCACTCCAACGCCTCCGCCACCATCGGCGTGCAGCGCTTGGTCACCCAGTACTTGGCGGCGGGCACCGCGAGGCGCAGGAACGCCCGCTCCTCGTCCGTGTCGGCGTCGTACGCGGCGGCCAGGCGCAGCGTCAGGGTGGTGGCCGCCTCCGACTCCAGGGCGAGGTCGGCGAGGACGTTGCGCATCAGCGGCTGGTCGATGAGCCGTGCTCCGAAAGCAGAGCGGTGCTCCGCGTGGTGGACGGCCTGGGTCAGCCCCTGCCGCATCAGCGACGCCGACCCGATCACGCAGTCCAGCCGGGTCGCCGCGACCATCTCGATGATCGTCCGGACCCCGCGGCCCTCCTCGCCCACCCGCCGCGCCCAGGTCCCGTCGAACTCGACCTCGCCGGACGCGTTCGACCGGTTGCCCAGCTTGTCCTTCAGCCGCTGGACCGCGAAGACGTTGCGCGTGCCGTCCGGCAGCACCCGCGGCACCAGGAAGCAGGTCAGCCCGCCGGGCGCCTGCGCCAGCACCAGGAACCCGTCGCACATCGGCGCCGAACAGAACCACTTGTGCCCGGTCAGCAGGTACTCCCCGGACGCGTCCAGCGGCACCGCCGCCGTCGTGTTGGCCCGTACGTCGCTGCCGCCCTGCTTCTCGGTCATCCCCATCCCGAACAGGACGCCGGCCTTCTCCCCGGCCGGCCGCAGCCCCTGCTCGTACACGTGCGAGGTCAGCCGCGGCTCCCACTCCGCCGCCAGCTCCGGGTCGGCCCGCAGCGCGGGCACGGCCGCGTGCGTCATCGAGACCGGGCAGCCGTGCCCCGCCTCGGCCTGCGACCACACGAAGAACCCGGCGGCCCGGCGCAGGTGCCCGGCCGGGCGGCCCCAGGCGTCCGTCAGCCCCGAGGTCACCGCGTGCCCCAGCAGCCGGTGCCAGGCCGGATGGAAGTCCACCTCGTCGATCCGGTTGCCGTACCGGTCGTGGGTCCGCAGCACGGGCGGGTTCGCGTTCGCCTGCGCGCCCCATTCCAGGGCCTGCGCGGAGCCCGCGGCGCGCCCGAGGGCCGTGAGTTCCTCCCGTACGCCGTCGAGGAGTTCGGGACCGGCGGAGGCGAGGTGGCGCTCCACTCCCTCGGTGAGGGCGCGATCGCCGCCGTAGACGTCGTAGCCCACCAGGGGCGGGGCCTGGTTGCTGACTGTGTGGGTCGTGGCTGCCATGCGGATACCGTAAGGACGTGCAGCCAGCAAAAGAAACACCCGAGCGGATCCCAGGACGGCTCCACCGGGCCCGCGCCCTCTACCGCAACGTCTCCAAGCGGAAGATGGGCTGGCTGCTGCTGAAGGACACCGTCAACTCGTGCATCGAGTACCGCATCCTCGGACTCGCGGCCGAGGCGGCGTTCTTCACGCTCCTCTCGCTGCCCCCGCTCTTCCTCGGCCTGCTCGGGCTCCTCGGCTACGTGGACGGCTGGACGGACACCAAGACCGTCCTCAGCATCGAGGAGAACATCCTGCGCGCGGTCGGCACCGTCCTGTCCGACCGGGGCGTGAACGACATCGCCCGCCCGCTGCTGGACGACGTCACCGGCCGGGGCCGGCCCGACCTCATCTCGCTCGGCTTCGCCTTCGCGCTGTGGTCCGGGTCGCGCGCGGTGAACGTCTTCATCGACACGATCACCGTGATGTACGGGCTCGACGGCCACCGCGGGATCGTCAAGACGCGGCTGCTGGCCTTCCTGCTGTACGTGATCGCCCTGCTGATCGGCGCGATCGTGCTGCCGCTGATGGTGGTCGGGCCCGACGCCGTGGTGCGGCTGGTGCCCTGGGGCACCGAGGTGATCGCGGTCCTGTACTGGCCGACCGTGACCGTGCTGTCCATCGCCTTCCTGACCACGCTCTACCACGTGTCGGTGCCGGTGCGCTCGCCGTGGATCGAGGACGTGCCCGGTGCGCTGGTGGCCCTGGCCATGTGGGTGCTGGGCTCGTTCCTGCTGCGGATCTACCTGACCAACACGGTGGAGGGGCCGACGATCTACGGTTCGCTGGCGGCCCCCGTGGCCGTCCTCCTGTGGATCGGCATCTCCGCCTTCGCGGTGCTGGTCGGCGCGGCCGTCAACGCCGCCATCGACCGGGTCTGGCCGTCCGTGGCCACGGCCGCGGCGCGCGAGGCGAACGAACGGGTGCGGGAGGCGGAGGCGGCGCAGCTGATCGCCCGGGCCGCCGCGTGGCGGGCGATGGCGGAGGGCGAGTCGGAGGACGACGAGGACGACGGGATGCCGTCGGAGTTCCCGGAGCGGTGGTCGAAGTTCCTGCCGCCCGAGGACTACTCGTCCCGGCTCCGCAAACACTGACCCCGGCGGCCCGGCGGCCCGGCGGCCCGGCGGCCCGGTGGCCCGGTGGCCCGGTGGCCCGGCACAGGCGCCGGACCCGGGCTTACCCTGGCCCCGTGTACGAGGAAGCGCGCTCGGCGGCCGTGCCCGGAGCGGTCCTGTGGCGGGCCGCGGGCACCGGCGGCCCGGTGCTGCCCGACGGGTGCATGGACCTGTTGTGGGCGGACGGACGGCTGCTGGTCGCCGGGCCCGACACCGGCCCGCATCCCGCCGGCGAGGTCGCGGGCGGCTCCTTCGCCGGGGTCCGGTTCGCGCCCGGCACGGCGCCCGCGCTGCTGGGCGTACCCGCCCACGTCCTGCGGGACCGGCGGGTGGAGCTCGCCGAGCTGTGGCCGGCCCGCGAGGTGCGCCGGCTGACCGGGGCCGTCGCCGCCCACGGGGACCCGCGGGCCGGGCTGGAGGCCCTGGCCGCGCGCCGCGCCGCCGAGGCGGGGGCGCCCGACCCCTTCGCCGCCGAGGTCACCGCCCGGCTCCGGGCGGGCCAGCCGGTGGCCGCCGTCGCCGCCGGGGTCGGTTTCGGCGAGCGCCGGCTGCACCGCCGCTCGCTCGACGCCTTCGGGTACGGCCCGCGCACGCTCGGCCGCATCCTGCGGCTGCGCAGGGCCCTCGCGCTGGTCCTGGCCGGCACGGCCCACGCCGAGGCGGCCGCCGTGGCCGGCTACGCCGACCAGGCCCACCTGGCCCGCGAGATGCGCGCCCTGGCCGGGACCACGCTGCGCGCCTACACCGCGCGGTCGGCCGCGGCCTCGGGCGCGGGCTCCGACGGTGCGAAGAGCGAGACCCCGCAGCCGTCCGGGTCGAGGACCACGGCGTAGCGCTGTCCCCAGAAGGCGTCCCAGGGCTTCAGGTGCCCGGGGTGGCCCGCCGCGGTGAGCTCGGCGTACAGCGCGTCCACCGCGGCGGGGGAGTCGCACAGGAAGGCCAGGTCGCGCCGGCCGTCGCCCGAGGGGCGGGTCCACGCCGGGTCGAAGGAGCGGACCACCTCCTCCGTGTCCCAGGCGATCCGCAGACCGCCGGGCAGGGCGGCTTCGACGTGCGGCTGTTGCTCGGCGCCGGGCGGGACGTCGAGGCCGAGGCGGCGGTAGAAGGCGAGCGAGGCGGCCATGTCGGAGACGACCATGCCGATCATGTCGAGTCGTGGAGTCATGGCAGCAGGCTAGGCAGGGCCGGACACGGACGTCTTGGACGCATCGGACACCGCGCGCGGCGGGGCCGGGCGTGGCGGGCCGGGCATGGCGCTGCCGGCCGGAAAAAAGAAGTGGCCGCGGCGGGCGGGGGCTTGTTAGCGTGAGCCCGTTCCCGCCGACCGGTGCGGAACGACCGGCCGTGCATGACCCGGAGGTGAGTTCGTTGATGACTGTCGTCGCGCAGGGCGCTGCCCGCACTCAGAAGACCATCGATGCCACCACCGTGGTCCCCGGCTGACCCCACAGACCTCCACGCGCTCGGCGCGTGCCGCCGGGGCCACCCTGTGAAGGGTTCCCCTTGTCTTTCTCCGCTTCCTCCCCGTCGTCCTCCGCGTCCTCCCTCCCGTCGCAGCCGCACGTCCTCGCCCCCTACGGCTGGGACGCGGCGTGGCAGGCCGAGTTCCGCCCGTACGCCGCGCAGGGCCTGCTGCCCGGCCGGGTCGTCCGGGTCGACCGCGGGCAGTGCGACCTGGTCACCGAGGCCGGTCCGGTCCGCGCCGACACCGCCTTCGTCACCCCGCACGACCCGCTCCGCGTCATCTGCACCGGTGACTGGGCCGCCGTGGAGGCGTCCGGCAACCCGCGCTACGTGAAGGCGTACCTGCCGCGCCGGACCGCCTTCGTGCGGTCCACCTCCTCCCAGCGGTCCGAGGGGCAGATCCTCGCCGCCAACGTGGACCACGCGGTCATCGCCGTCTCCCTCGCCGTCGAACTCGACCTGGGGCGCGTCGAGCGCTTCCTGGCGCTGGCCTGGGAATCGGGTGCGCAACCCCTGGTCGTCCTCACCAAGGCGGACCTGGTCGCGGACCCGGCCACCCTCGCGCACCTGGTACGGGACGTGGAGACGGCCGCGCCGGGCGTCCAGGTCCTCACCGTCTCCTCCCACACGGGCGAGGGCACCGACGTCCTGTCCGCCGTCGTCGCGGACGGCACCGGCGTGCTGCTCGGCATCTCGGGCGCCGGCAAGTCCACCCTGGCCAACGCCCTGCTCGGGGCCGACGTGATGGAGGTCCGCCAGACCCGGGAGGCCGACGGCAAGGGCCGCCACACGACCACCACCCGCAACCTGCTCGCCCTGCCCGGCGGCGGCGTCCTGATCGACACCCCGGGGCTGCGGGGCGTGGGGCTGTGGGACGCCGGGACCGGAGTCGGCCAGGTCTTCGCCGAGATCGAGGAGTACGCCCGCCGCTGCCGCTTCCACGACTGCGCGCACGAGGCGGAGCCGGGGTGCGCGGTCCTGGCGGCCCTGGACTCGGGCGAGCTGCCCGAGCGGCGGCTGGAGAGCTACCGCAAGCTGCTGCGGGAGAACCGGCGGATCGTCGCCAAGACCGATGCCCGGCTGCGCTCGGAGATCCGCCGCGACTGGCGCCTGAAGTCGGCGGAGGGACGCGCCAACTACGCGGCCAAGCGCACCGGGCGGGCGTAGCCGGGCCGCCGCCGTCGCGGTGGGCCGGACGGCGTCCGCGCCGTCCGGCCCGCGGGCCCGGCCCGCCGCGCGCGTACGCCGTCCGCGCGCGGCGGGCCGTCAGCGGGGTCCCAGGGCGCCGAGCACCCGGGCCGAGCGGGCCGCCATGTCGGCCGGCGACTGCTCGGGGTGGTCGATCCACCAGCGCATCACGGCGGTGACGGTGTACTGCCAGAGGTGGTCGAGGAACGCGTGGTCCAGCGGATCGCGGTGGCCCGCCGCGGCCAGGAGCCGGGCGCTGCCCGCCGCGCCCATGCCCGCGAGCCGCCCCCGGTAGTGGTGCGCCGTGTCGTGGACCGGGCCGGCGGGCGGCAGGGTGGGGTCGTAGAGCAGGGACCAGGCGTACCGGCACCCGTCGATCGCGGTGAAGACCGCGGCCAGGGTGTCGAGCGCGTGCCGGGGCGAGCCCTCGTGGGTCCGGGCCGCGGCCACGGCGTCCACCAGCAGGCGGCCGACGTGGTGCAGGCAGGCCAGGTACAGGCCGTCCTTGGAGTCGAAGTAGCCGTAGACCAGCGGTTTGGAGATCCCGGCGCGGGCGGCGATGTCGGCGACGGACGCGCGGGCGTGGCCGCGCCGTCCGAACTCCTCGATCGCCACGGCGAGGATCTGCTGCTCCCGTTCGGCGCGGGAGACGCCCTTCGTACCGGCTCTGCTCACGCCGGAACCCTAGTCCAAGGGGTGACTCATGGGTAAGTTACCCAGCAGTCAATTCTGAGGGAGTGGTGATGACACGGTCGTGGTGGGGTTGGGGAACCGTCGAGGACGCGGTGCGCGGAGCCGAGTTGGACACCCTGCTGGCCCGGGCCCGGACGCTGGTGCCCGGAGAGCTGACCGACCACGCGCCGCCCGCCGTCGGCGCGCTCGGCCTGCCCCGGCCCCGGGCGAACCCTCCCGCCTCCCTCGCCCGCCTGTGCTCCGCCGATCCCGCCGACCGGGCCGGGCACGCGCACGGCAAGGCGTTCCGGGACGTGGTGCGCAACCTGCACGGACACCTGCCCCGCGTACCGGACCTCGTCGCCCGCCCGCGCACCGAGGACGACCTCGTGGACCTGCTCGACTGGTGCGGCCGCGAGGGCATCGCCGCCATCCCCTACGGCGGGGGGAGTTCGGTGGTCGGCGGGGTCGAGCCGCGGTTCGACGACGGGCGCGCGGTGGTCACCCTCGACCTCGCGCGGCTGGACCGGGTGCTGGAGGTCGACCCGGTGAGCCGGGCGGCCCGGATCCAGGCCGGGGTCTTCGGCCCGCACCTGGAGGACCAGCTCCGGCCGCACGGGCTGACCCTGCGCCACTTCCCGCAGTCCTTCCAGTTCTCCACCCTGGGCGGCTGGCTGGCCACGCGCGCGGCGGGCCACTACGCCACCCTGCACACGCACATCGACGACTTCGTCGAATCGCTGCGCGTGGTCACGCCCGCCGGGACCAGCGCCTCGCGGCGGCTGCCCGGCTCGGGCGCGGGACCTTCCCCCGACCGGCTGTTCCTCGGCAGCGAGGGCACGCTCGGCATCATCACCGAGGCCTGGATGCGGCTGCGCCCGCGCCCCCGGTGGCGGGCGCGGACCTCCGTGCGCTTCGCCGACTGGGGCGCCGCCGTCGCCGCCACCCGGGCCGTCGCGCAGAGCGGGCTGGCCCCGGCGGACTGCCGACTGCTCGACGCGGCGGAGGCGCTGGTCAACGCGGGGGTCGCCGTCGGCGGGGGCGTGCTGGTCCTCGGCTTCGAGTCGGCGGACCACCCGGTGGGCGCGGCGCTGGAGCGGGCCGTGGAACTGTGCCGCGCGCACGGCGGCGAACCGTCCGCCGACCTCGCCCGGTCGTCCGACGACGCCGGCACGGCGCAGGACCGGGGCGCCGGGGGCGACGCGGACGCGTGGCGCTCGTCCTTCCTGCGGATGCCCTACCAGCGCGACGCGCTGGCCCGGCACGCGCTCATCGCCGAAACCTTCGAAACCGCCTGCACCTGGGACCGGTTCGACGCCCTGCACCAGGCCGTCACCGAGGCGGCCCGGCACGCGATCCGCCGCGCCACCGGCGCCGAAGGGGTGGTGACCTGCCGCTTCACCCACGTCTACCCGGACGGCCCGGCCCCGTACTTCGGGGTCTACGCGGCCGGCCGCTGGGGCAGCACCGTCGCCCAGTGGGACGACATCAAGACGGCCGTGTCCGAGGCCCTGTCGGCGCACGGCGGCACGATCACCCACCACCACGCCGTCGGCCGGGACCACCGCCCCTGGTACGACGCCCAGCGCCCGGACCCGTTCGCCGCGGCCCTCACCGCCGCCAAGGCCGCCCTCGACCCGGCCGGCATCCTCAACCCCGGCGTCCTGCTGCCCGCACCCGCCCGCGCGACCCGCGCCGTGCCGGACCGCGGCCGGGAGGGCTGACGCCCCGTAGGCCCGTAAGGGCCCGCACGCCGTCCCGTACGGCGGGTCAGGCACCGGTGCGGAGCGCCGGGGGGTGGACGTGGTGGGACAGGAGCGTGTGGGGGTCGGTGCCCGGGGCCGGGGCGTGGTCGGTGTGGACGGTCGCGGCCGTCAGCCGGGGCACCGCGTGGATCAGGGCGTGCTCGGCGGCCACCGCCAGGGCGTGGGCCCGGACCACCGTCAGGTCGGGGTCGACCACGATGTCCGCCTCGGCCCGCAGCGCGTGGCCGATCCACCGCATCCGCACCTGCCCCACGTCCAGGACGCCCGGCACCCCGCGCAGCGCCGCCTCCGCCGCGTCCACCAGCGCGGGGTCGACCGAGTCCATCAGCCGCCGGAAGACCTCGCGGGCCGCGTTCGCCAGGACCAGCAGGATCGCCACGGTGATCAGCAGGCCGACCACCGGGTCGGCCGCCCGCCAGCCCAGTGCCGCGCCCGCCGCGCCGAGCAGCACGGCGAGCGAGGTGAAGCCGTCGGTACGGGCGTGCAGTCCGTCGGCGACCAGCGCCGCCGAGCCGATCCGGCGGCCGGTGCGGATGCGCAGCCGGGCGACCCATTCGTTGCCCGCGAAGCCGGCGAGCGCCGCGCCGCAGACCGCCCACAGGTGGGTGATGTCGCGGGGGTGGAGCAGCCGGTCCACCGCCATCCAGGCGGTCAGGGCCGCGGAGGCCGCGATGGTCGCCACGATGACGATGCCGGCCAGGTCCTCGGCGCGGCCGTACCCGTAGGTGTAGCGGCGGTTCGCCGCCCGCCGCCCGAGGAGGAAGGCGATGCCCAGCGGCACGGCCGTCAGCGCGTCGGCGGCGTTGTGGACCGTGTCGCCGAGCAGCGCCACCGACCCGGACAGCACGACGATCACCACCTGCACGGCGGTGGTCAGCCCGAGGACGACGAGGGAGGCCCACAGCGTGCGCATGCCCTCGCGCGAGGTCTCCATGGCCGCGTCGACCTTGTCGCCCGCGTGATGGCTGTGCGGGGCGAGCAGATGCGCCAGCCGGTCCCGGGCCCTGCTCCGGCCGTGCCCGTGCTCGTGTACTGGGCCGTCGCCGCGGCCGTCGCCCCGTGCGCGGCCGTGTCCGTCGCCGTGCCCGTGCCCGTCGCGGTGCGCGTGGTGTCGTCCGTCGTGGTCGTGCCCGTGACCCGCCATGCGGCCCAATGTGGCACACCGATCCGATTGCGGCTACAGCGGTCGTACACCCTGTGAACAGGTGCGATGGGCTTGCAACAGCACCTAGGGGGCCGTCGTCCGGCCCCCGGGCGAACACCCGACTCCGGGCCGCGCCGCGGTCCCGGCCCGCGCCGCCGGCGACCCGCGGCCTACGTCCCCGCCACCACCATGCCCAGCCACGCCCCCACCACCAGCAGGCACCCGAACAGCTCGACGAGCACGCTGGTGCCCACTGCCCGCATCACCGCCCGCACCGAGGCCCGCGCCTCCCCGTGGGTCCCCAGGCGCAGCCGCTCGCACAGGTAGACACCGCCCACGAACCCCGGGACCGCGCCCACCACCGGCACCAGGACGAACCCCAGCACCGCCCCGGCGCCCGCGCACACCGCCATCCGGGTCGTGACCCCCGCACCCCGCAGCCGGCGCGGCGGCAGCAGCCACGTGACCACCTGGACCACCAGCAGCAGGGCCGTCGCCGCCACCAGCAGCGTCCACGCCGGGGTCGACTGCTCGTGCAGGGCCCACCACATCAGCCCCGCCCACACCAGCCACGTGCCGGGCACACCGGGGATCATGACCCCCACCACCCCGAGCAGCAGCACCAGTCCCACCAGCAGCAGCTGCGGCAGTTCCATCTGCCCAGCCTGACCGACCCGCGGCTATCGGGCCACCCAGCCCCGCTCGTACGCGTGCCAACCCAGCTGGAGCCGGGTCGTGACCCCCGCCAGCTCCATCAGCCCCTTGACCCGCCGCTGCACCGTGCGCAGGCCCAGCTCCAGGTGCTTGGCGACGCTCGCGTCCGTCAGTCCCGCCAGCAGCAGGGTGAGGATTTCCAGGTCCGTCGCGTCGGGGCCGCCGTCGGACTCCTCGGCCGCCCCCGACGTGCCCAGCAGCAGCGGCAGCGACTCCCGCCACACCGCCTCGAACAGGCCCGTCAGCGACTCCAGCAGCCCCGACGCGTGCACCACCAGCGCCGCCGGCTCCGCGCCCCGCGAGGTCAGCGGCACCATGGCGAGCGTCCGGTCCGCTATCACCAGCTTCGTCGGGACCTGGCCCGTCACCCGCACCCGCTCGCCGCGGGCCAGCGCCGTCGACGCCTCCCGGATGCCGCGCGGCAGGGCCAGCACCTCCCGCTCGATCACCACCCGGTAGTCGACCCCGCGCACCGAGGCCCGCTCCTCCGCCTCGTTCTCGGTGCCCGTCACCACCTGCGGACGGCCGCTGACCAGCGCGCACACCTCCTCCGCCGCGCCCAGCTGGAGCTGGTGGAATCGGTGCGCGACGGCGCTCGCACCCTGCACCACCTCCACCAGGTCGTGCACGGCCGGCTCGTCCGCCTCCGCCCGGTACTCCTCCGCCAGCAGCACCGCCGCCAGCTCCGCCTGCTCCAGCTCGTGCCGCTGCTGCGTCAGCAGGGCGCCCAGGGCCACCCCCGGCGGCGCCGCCACCCACCGGCCCGGCCGCGCCGAGGACTGGGCCGCCAGTCCGTGCCGCTCCAGGTGCCGCAGGGTCCGCTCGGTCTGCGGCACCGGCAGGGTCAGCCGGTGCGCGAGGTCGGGGACCTCCGCCGCGCCCAGCGCCACCAGCGCGCGGTAGGCCGACTCCTGGCCCTCGTCCAGGCCTATGGCACCCAGCAACCCGTCCACCCCCACCTCTCCACGCCCTCCGCGCCGCGCCTGGCGGGAAGCGGCCACGGCGCAAACCCGCCGCGGACATCATCGCCGCACCCCCTGCCTCTCTGCCAAGGTCATGCCACCGCAGCACCAACATCCGCTGGCCAGAAGCCATTTACGCGGCAGCTTTGCCGTGCAATGCAGTAGTTGGCCGGAATTCACCTGGGGAGAGCGATGCGCCCGATATCGCGTACGGCATGGGGGGCTGCCACGGCGGTCGCCCTCGCCGTCACCGCCGTGGGCCCGTCCACGGCACAGCCGAGCGGCGGAGCACCGGACACGAGACCCGTCACGGGGAGCGAAGCGGCCGCAAAGCGGTCGACGGCGCCCGTGACCGTCACCCTGGTCACCGGCGACCGGATCGTGGTCTCCACCGACGCCGCCGGCCGCAGCGCCGCCACCGCCATGCCGCGCGAGGACGGCTCGCAGCCGGTCGTGCAGACCCGCCAGTCGGGCGAGGACCTCTACGTCTACCCCGAGGGCGCGCTCAAGGCGCTCGCCTCGGGCAGGGTCGACCACGAACTCTTCAACGTCACGGGCCTCGTCCGGCAGGGCTACGACGACGTGCACAGCACGAAGCTGCCGCTGATCGCCGTGTACGACGCCTCCGTCGACGTGGCGCGCAGCGCCCCGCCCGCACCCCGCGGCGCCGACCGCTCCCGCGTCCTCGACTCCATCGGCGGCGTCGCGCTCAGCGCCGACAAGCAGCAGGCCGCCTCCTTCTGGGCCGACGTCACCGGCACCGACGCCCGCGCCCGCGCCGCCTCAGGCACCCTGCGCAAACTGTGGTTGGACGGCAAGGTCCGGGCGAACCTGGAGCGCTCCACGAAGCAGGTGAACGCCACCGCCGCCTGGGCCGCCGGATACGACGGCAAGGGCACCAGGGTCGCCGTCCTGGACACCGGCACCGACCTGGACCACCCCGACCTCAAGGGCCGCGTGGGGGAGTCGAAGAACTTCACCGACTCCGACTCCGACGCCGACCGCCAGGGCCACGGCACGCACACCATCTCCACCGTCGGCGGCTCCGGCGCCGCGAGCGGCGGCGCCAAGAGGGGCGTCGCCCCGGGCGCCGAACTGCTCAGCGGCAAGGTCCTCAACGACCAGGGCTACGGCCTCGATTCGTGGATCATCGCCGGTATGGAGTGGGCCGTCGCGAGCAAGGCCGACGTCGTCTCCATGAGCCTCGGCGACCCCTCGCAGACGAGCTGCGACGACCCGATGAGCGCCGCCGCCGAGCGGCTCGCCCAGAACACCGGCACCCTCTTCGTGATCGCCGCGGGCAACTCCGGCCCCGGCAACAACACGGTCTCCTCTCCCGGCTGCGCGCCGAGCGTGCTGACCGTGGGCGCCGTCGACCGCGACGACACCACGGCGTCCTTCTCCAGCCGCGGACCCGCCGGCCTCGACCACACCCTCAAGCCCGAGATCGCCGCCCCCGGCGTCGGGATCTCGGCGGCCGCCGCGGGCGGCCGCGGGGTGTACGCCTACCAGTCCATGTCCGGCACCTCGATGGCCACCCCGCACGTCGCGGGCGCCGCCGCCATCGTCAAGCAGCGACACCCCGACTGGACCGCCCGGCAGATCAAGGCCGCGCTCGTCGGCTCCGCGAACACCAGGGTCCCCGGCGACGTCCGGGAGACCGGCGGCGGCCGCCTCGACGTCAAGGCCGCCGTGGACACCGCCGTCCTGAGCGCCCCCGCCGTCCAGGGCGGCGCCTACAACTGGCCGCAGGACCGCAGCGACCGCACCGCCGTCGAGGTCCCGTACACCAACACCGGCACCCGGCCCGTCACCCTGGACCTCGCCGTGGAGAAGGTCACCGGCAACGACGGCTCCGCCGTCCGCAGCCCGATCGCCCGCCTGGAGCGGCGCTCGGTGACCGTCCCGGCCGGGGCGACCGTCAAGGTGCCGCTCGCCCTCGACCCGGCCGCGAAGCTGGAGCGCTCCCAGTACGGGGACGTCACCGGCCGTGTCGTCGCCACCTCCGGCACGGTCCGCGTCTCCACGCCGTTCTCGCTCTACGTCGAGCCGCAGACGGTGACCCTGCGCGTCAAGCTGATCGACCGCGCCGGCAAGCCGGCCGGCGGACCGTCCTCCCTCGACGTCATCGGCACCGACGACGCCAGCGGCGAGCGCCGCTTCAACGAGGGCGCCGCCGACCAGGTCTACCGGGTCCGCCCCGGCGCGTACTTCCTCTCCGCCTTCGTCGGCACCCCCGACGCGGGCGAGGGCGCCGAGCTGATCGACTCGCTGACCTACCTCGGCCGCCCGCAGGTCGAGGTGAAGAAGGACACCACCGTCGTCCTGGACGCCCGCAGGGCCGGGCGCCTGGACATCGCGGCCGACCAGCCCCTCGAAGCCCGCAACACCACCCTCGGCTTCGCCCGCAGCTGGGACGCCGCCTGGCTGCACGCCGGCACCGCCACGGGCGGCCGGAGCATCCGCGGCTACTACGCCTCCGTCGAAGGCCGCGCCGAGGACGGCGAGTTCGAGTTCGGCAGCTACTGGCGGGCCGGCGCCCCCGTGCTCTCCGAGCTGAAGGTGGCCGGCGGCCCGGCGCTGCACCCCGTCACCGCCTCCACCGGCAGCGACAACCTCGACGGGCGCGGCAGCGCGCCCCTGGTCAACGCCGGTTCCGGCACCCCCGAGGAGTTCGCCGCGGCCGGCGCCAAGGGCGCGATCGCCCTGGTCGAGACCGCGGACGGGGCGCTGTCCGAGGCCGCGCAGCACGCCAAGGACGCCGGCGCCGTCGCCGTGCTCGCCCACCGCGCGGCCCCCGGCCGCTGGATCCCCTCCACCGGCTTCGGCGGCGCCCCCGTGCCCGTCCTCGCCGTCCAGTCCGGCGAGGGCCGGGCCCTGCTCGACCGGCTCGCGGCCGGCAGGGTCGCGCTGTCCTGGAAGGGCACGGCGAAGAGCCCGTACGTCTACTCCCTCGCCTTCCCCGAGACGGGCCGGGTCCAGGGCGGACACACCTACCGGGTGCGCGACCGCGACCTCGGCCGGGTCGACGCCACGTACGACTCCATGGGCACGCCGGCCGACTTCATCGACATCGCCGGCGCCTACCGGCCCATCGGCAGCGCCGTCTCCTTCGGTTCGATCGAGACCGTCGCGGCCCCGGGCCGGCGCACCGAGTACTACACCGCCGGCGACACCTCCTGGGACCAGCTGCTCTCCAGCAGCTTCCCCTGGGGCGAGTTCATGACGGGAGCGCAGCGCACCTACACCAAGGGGCAGCGGACCACGGCGCGCTGGTACGACGGGGTGACCGGCCCCGTCGCCCCGCGCGACCGCACCGGCAAGGAGACGCTGGCCGCCGAGCGCCAGGGCAACCTGATCGGTTTCGCCCCCGCCATGTGGGGCGACGGGTCGCACTTCGCGCAGCCCGGTTCCTTCGGCGACATCGGCGGCCTCCAGCTCAAGCGCGACGGGGAGGTCATCGGCGAGAGCTGGTACCCGTTCGGCGCGTTCGAGGTCCCGGCCGAGCGGGGCCGGTACGAACTGACCCAGTCCGTCCAGAAGATCGGTCCGCCCGCGCGCACCTGGCAGCGGTCCACCTCGGTCCGCACGACGTGGGGGTTCACCTCCGCGCTCGACCCGGCCGCCTACTCGCAGGGCCTGCCGGTGCTCTTCCCGCGCTACGCGGCCCCGATGGACGGGACGAAGACGGTCCCGGCGGCCGACGGACAGCGGATAGGACTCTCCGTCACCGGGCACGCGGGCTACGCGCCCGGTGCGCTGAAGTCCGCCCGGCTGTCGTACTCGTACGACGGGGAGACCTGGACGGACGCGAAGGTGACCGAGCGCGGCGGTGCGTGGACCGCGGTCGTGAACCACGAGGGAGCCTCCGGCAAGCCGGTGTCGCTGAAGGTCGAACTGACCGACGCGAACGGGGCGTCGGTGGCCCAGACGGTCGCGCGGGCGTACGACGTCCGCTAGCGGGTGCGGGCGGTCCCGGCGGGTGACGCCGTCCGGGACCGCTCCGCAGCCCGCGTGACCGCCGGGGCACGGCGGGAGGGGTCCACCGGACGGCGGTCCGGTGGGCCCTTTTCGCGCGTTCGGCGTTTTCCGGCCGGGCCGGAGGCCGACAATAGGGGAATGAGTCAGCAGGGCGCGGACGACTGGTGGCAGAAGCTCTACGAGGACCCGGACGCGGCAGCGGCCCCCGACCCGGGGGACACGCTGGACCACCGCTTCCGCTCGGCGGCGGTCCTGACGACCCCTCCGACGGTCCCTCCGCAGGCACCCCCACCCCCACCCGCCACGACAGCCCACCCCCACCACCGGCCGCCCCGGCATCCGGCATCCCGGAGCCCCCGCCGCGCCCGTCGCCCGCACCCGCGCAGCAACCGCCGCGGGCCGCCGCACCACCACCACCCCCGCCGCCGCCCGCGGCCCCGGCGGGACCGCAACCGCCGCCACGGGCACCCGGCGCCGCCGCGGAATCCGCGCCGCCGCCGGCCCCGCCGGCCCCGCCTGCCGTCGCCGAGCCGTCCGAGCCGCCGGTTCCGCGCGCGGAAGGCCCCGCGCTGCCGCCGCCCGTGCCCGCGGTTCCCCCCGCCCCGGCCCGGCGGCGGGAGGGGCTGCTGCCGGGGCCGCGACAGGGCGGCTCCGGGCCCGGCGCCACGCCCGCCGTGCCTCCGCCCCCGGCGACCGCGCCGGCGACCACCCCCGCACCACCGCCCCCGGCCGACCCGCCCGCCGACCCCCGGATCGGCGGGGTCACCGGGTACGCGCTGGGCGGGGTGGCGGTGCCGCCCGTGTCGGACGGGCCGGGCGGCGGGCCGCCCCGGGCGCCGGTCGCCCCACCGCCCGGCGCGCGGCCCGTGGTGCGCCACCTCGGCGACCGCGCCCCCACCTACGCCGCCGAACCGGGCGCCCTGCCCCGTACCGATCCGGCCGCCGTCGACACCCTGACCCCCGACACCGTCCTGGAGGGCGCCCGGTACGGCACGTACACCCTGCGCGCCGCCTCCGTACGCGGGGACTCGGCCCGCTACCGGGGCGAGCCCCGTCGCGACCACCTGCTCACCGCCCGCTTCGGCAGCGGCGACGAGGCCCTCGTGCTCGTGGTCCTCGCCGGGGGCGACCGGGCCGCCCCCGGCGCCGCCGAGGCCGCCGCCGACCTGTGCCGCACGGTCGCCGCGGCCGTCGGCCGCAGCCGCGAACGCCTCGCGGCCGACATCCTGGCCGGGCACCGCGAGGCCCTGCGCTCCGGCCTCCAGCGGCTCACCGACCGAGGCCACGGCCGGCTGCGGGCCCGCGCCGCCGAGCTGGGCCTGGCGGAGGGCGCGTACACCGCAGGGCTGCGCGGCCTGCTGCTCCCGGTGGACCCGCGGTGCAGCACCCGGATCTGCTTCGGCGCGGGCGCGGGCGGACTGTTCCGGCTCCGGGCCGGCCGCTGGCAGGACCTGGAGCCCGGTGCCCCGGACGGCCCCGCCGGGGCGGACTTCCGGTTCCGGGCCTCCGTCGCCCGCCCGGGGGACGTCCTGCTGCTGTGTTCCGGCGGGCTCGCGGAGCCCATGCGGGAGGAGGCGTCCCTGTCCGCGGAGCTCACCGCGCGCTGGTCCGCGCCCGAGCCGCCGGGCCTCGCTGCCTTCCTCGCGGACACCCAGCTCCGCCTCAAGGGGTACGCCGACGACCGCACCACGGCCGCGGTCTGGGAGGCGTAACCGGGACATACGTGGCTGGATGGGAGGCACACGCAACGGAGAACCGGACGGGACCGGACCGGAAACCGGAGAGGGCGCCTCCCCATGGCCAAGCAGAACGTCGCGGAGCAGTTCGTCGACATCCTGGTGCGCGCGGGCGTGCGCCGGATGTACGGAGTCGTCGGAGACAGCCTGAACCCGGTGGTGGACGCGATCCGCCGCACGGACGGCATCGACTGGATCCAGGTCCGGCACGAGGAGACGGCCGCCTTCGCGGCCGGCGCGGAGGCCCAGGTCACCGGCCGGCTCGCGGCCTGCGCCGGCTCCTGCGGCCCGGGCAACCTGCACCTGATCAACGGCCTCTACGACGCCCACCGGTCCATGGCCCCGGTGCTCGCGCTGGCCTCGCACATCCCCTCCTCGGAGATCGGCCTCGGCTACTTCCAGGAGACCCACCCCGACCGGCTGTTCACCGAGTGCAGCCACTACAGCGAGCTGATCTCCAACCCCCGGCAGATGCCCCGGGTCCTGCAGAGCGCGATCCAGCACGCCGTCGGGCGCGGCGGAGTGGGCGTGGTCGCGCTGCCCGGGGACATCGCCTCCGAGCCCGCGCCGGAGAAGTCGGTGGAGACCGCCCTCGTCACGGCGCGCCCCTCCGTGCGCCCCGGCGAGGGCGAGATCGAGAAGCTGGTCCGGCTCGTCGACGAGGCCGACAGGGTCACCCTCTTCTGCGGCAGCGGCACCGCCGGTGCGCACGCCGAGGTCATGGAGTTCGCCGACCGGGTCAAGGCGCCCATCGGCCACGCCCTGCGCGGCAAGGAGTGGATCCAGTACGACAACCCGTACGACGTGGGGATGAGCGGGCTCCTCGGCTACGGCGCCGCCTACGAGGCCACCCACGAGTGCGACCTGCTGATCCTGCTCGGCACCGACTTCCCGTACAACGCCTTCCTCCCCGACGACGTGAAGATCGTCCAGGTGGACATCCGGCCCGAGCACCTCGGCCGCCGCTCCCAGCTGGACCTCGCCGTCTGGGGCGACGTACGGGAGACCCTGCGCGCCCTGAACACCCGGGTGCGGGCCAAGACCGACCGGCGGTTCCTGGACCGCATGCTGAAGAAGCACGCGGACGCGCTGGAGGGAGTGGTGAAGGCCTACACGCGCAAGGTCGAGAAGCACACGCCGATCCACCCCGAGTACGTCGCCTCGGTCCTCGACGAACTGGCCGACGAGGACGCGGTGTTCACCGTCGACACCGGCATGTGCAATGTGTGGGCCGCGCGCTATCTTTCCCCGAACGGCAAGCGGCGCGTCATCGGCTCCTTCAGCCACGGCTCCATGGCCAACGCCCTCCCGCAGGCCATCGGCGCACAGTTCACCGACCGGAACCGTCAAGTGGTCTCCATGTCGGGCGATGGCGGTTTCTCGATGCTGATGGGAGATTTCCTCACCCTGGTGCAGTACGACCTGCCCGTCAAAGTGGTCCTGTTCAACAACTCATCGCTCGGAATGGTCGAGTTGGAGATGATGGTTTCCGGCCTGCCCTCCTACGGGACCACGAACAAGAATCCCGACTTCGCGGCCATCGCCCGCGCGGCGGGTGCCTACGGGGTGCGGGTGGAGAAGCCGAAGCAGCTCACGGCGGCGCTCAAGGACGCGTTCCGGCACAAGGGGCCCGCTCTGGTCGACGTGGTGACCGACCCCAACGCCCTGTCGATCCCGCCCAGGATCAGCGCCGACATGGTGACCGGTTTCGCGCTTTCCGCCAGCAAGATCGTGCTGGACGGCGGCGTGGGCCGCATGATCCAGATGGCTCGATCCAACCTGCGCAACGTGCCGCGCCCCTGAGCCCGCAGGAGTGCGGACCGACCCGGAGGGCATGCATCCCGTAGACCTGTTCGAGAGCCATGGACGCGGGAGGGACATCGCCGTGCGGGTGGGGGCGAAGACCGGAAAGCTGTGGAGGAGGGGGAGGCCGGAAGCGCGCGAACCGTCCACCGCCCCCGAGGGCGGGGGAGCGGTGGACACGCTGCGGATCACCCGGAGCGTGCGCCGCGCGGACCTGAAGGCGGTCGGAGAGGTCCGCAGGGCGCTGCGCGAGCTGATGCGCCACCGGTGCCGGACCGACACCGCCGACGTGGCCGAACTGCTGATCACCGAGCTCGTCACCAACGCCCTCGTCCACACCGACCAGGGGGCCGAGGTCTCCGCCAGCCTCGCCCCCGCCCTGCTGCGCGTCGAGGTCCGCGACCGCGTCGCCAAGCGCCCCCGCCCGTACGTACCGACCGCCGACGACGGTACGCACGGCCGGGGTCTGGTGCTGGTGCAGGCACTGGCCGACGCCTGGGGCGTCGAGGTGCTCGCCCGGGGCGCCGGAAAGGTGATGTGGTTCGAACTGCACGGACCCCCCGGCGGGCCCGGACCGTACGGCGCCGCCCGCGACACCGCGTACGACACCGCGCACGGCACGCCGTACGGCGCGGCCCTCGACGCCGCATGCGAAGCGGGGCCCGCCTGAACCGGCGGGCCCCGCAGGGTGTGGGGGAGGTCCTGTCAGCCGAACTGCTGCTCCAGGTCCTTCAGTTTGCGCTCCAGTGAGTCGAGTCGGGGCAGGGTCTGGGTGTCGTCCTCGGCCGTGAGGTCGACGGTGCGCGGTCCGGTCCCGTCAAGGGAGTCGGTTCCGTTCACGGCCTGCAGGGAGGGCCTTCGGCGCACGGGCAGTTGTCCCGGTTCCGCTATGGCCGGCTCCGCGCCGACCGGCGCGGAGCCCGTTCCGGGGGTCAGTCCCGGCATGTCGCCCTCGCGGGCGCGGGTCCGCCCGAACGCCCTGTTCTGCCTGCCCAGGGCCTTGATGTGGGCCCGGTCCAGGCGGTGCTGCTCCCGGCGGCGGTGCCGGTCGTTCTCCTTCTCCTTCTTGTCCTCGCGCACCTCGTCCACGGCCTCGTCGAGGGTGCGCACCCCCTCCAGCAGCATCAGGGACCAGGCGCCGAAGGTCTCCCGCGGCGCCCGCAGCCAGCGGACCATCCGGATCTGCGGCAGCGGCCTGGGGATCAGGCCCTGTTCGCGCAGGGCGGCCCGGCGGGTCTGCTTGAGGGCCCGGTCGAACAGCACGGCCGCCGAGAGCGACATCCCCGCGAAGAACTGGGGAGCGCCGTCATGGCCCATCCCCCTGGGCGCGTGCACCCAGTTGAACCACGCGGCCGCGCCCGCGAACAGCCAGACCAGCATGCGCGAACCCAGGGCCGCGTCGCCGTGGCTGGCCTCGCGGACGGCGAGCACCGAACAGAACATGGCGGCGCCGTCGAGGCCGAAGGGGACCAGGTACTCCCAGCCGCCGGACAGGTTGAGGTTCTGCCGGCCGAAGCCGACCAGCCCGTGGAAGGAGAGCGCGGCGGCCACCGCCGCGCAGCAGAAGAGCAGGACGTACGAGGCCGACCCGTAGAAGGCCTCCTTGCGCCTGCGCCGTTCCTCGCTGCGCTCCCAGCTGTCGTCGGCCGCTGCCTTCTCGCTCTCGCGCTTGCCCCTGGCCAGTACCGCAACTGCCGCAAGTACGCCCAGGATCAGCAGGCTGCCGGGCAGCAGCCAGTCCAGCGATATGTCGGTCAGTCTCATGCGGATGTCCTTGCCTCGCGTCTGCGCTGTGCGGCTTTCCGGGCGCCATAGTGGCGCAGCGGGTCGCCCGCGCACGCGGGTTTCGGGGCAAGTGGACGCCATCGGGGGGCGGGGCCCGCCGGATAGGGTGTTGTCGCTCGAACGGATCTCCGCACCTGCGGAGTCGCGTTCGAGCGCGGGTCATCCCCGCGGGTGGGTTCGGTGCTGCGGGGCGTCCCTCAGGAGGTCGCGGTCAGCCGTGCGACGCGGTCGGCGTCGCAGGTGCGGGGGCAGGTCACGCAGGTGTCCTGCGCGCTGATGGTGTAGAAGAAGCAGCAGCTCGCCCGGTCGCGGGTCGCCAGCGGCGCCCCGTCGGGGCCCGGCAGCGTACGGAATCCCGCGGCCCCGGTGTACGGGGCGGTCGAGCCCGGCAGCAGCGCCTCCAACTCGGTCATGGCCCGGCGCTCCTCGCCGAGCAGCCCGCCGAGGTACCACAGGCCCTCGACCACCTCGTCCGTGACCATGCCCCACAGGGCGCGCCGGCCGCGCCGCATGCGCGGGCCGAAACCTTCCAGCACCGGTCCGAGGTGCCCGGCCACCGCGGCCCGCACCTCGCCCCGCAGCGCTTCCCCGTCGGCCACGACCCGGGCTCCGGGGAGGGACGCCGCGGGGTCGTCCGGCAGGCAGGCGAAGGTCTCGACGCGCACGGACATGCGGCCGCCGGTCCGGTGGTAGGCCACCGCGTCCACCGGGAGGTCGGGCACCCGCCGGTGCAGGAACCAGGGGAGGGTGATCAGCAGCACGGCGGGCCACGCGTACCGGTGCAGCCCGAATCCCGCCACCACGTCGGGGCGGCCCCGCTGTCCGTAGTCCCGCAGGACCTGGGCCTCGTCCCAGGCGAGGTAGGCCTCCAGGGCCGGCCCGCCCGCCGCGAGCTCGTCCGCGCCGACCCATCCCACACCGCGAGGGACGGGTTCGTGCGCGGACCGCTCGGTGACCACCAGGCCTTCGTAGGCCTCGGCCAGCCGCGCGTACGCCTCCGCCACCGGAGAGCCGGCCGGGGCGGAGGTGACGGGCGGGGAGGCGCTGAGGACCGCGACGGTCATGCGGGACCACCCATCGGACGTCGTTCAAAAGGTAAGCCTTACCTTACCTGAGTGGAGGGCTTTTGTGACCGGTCCCCCCGGGTGTGACCGGAGTCACGCCACCACCGGAGCTCCGCGGGCGGTCGCTATTCTCCTCACAGGTCGAGACCATTGCGGAGAGGAGGACCGAGTGCGCGAAGCGGCTCGGGCCGGGGACGGCGCGCGGACCGCGCGGCCGTCGGTCCCGGCGCAGCACACGCCCCGGAAGGTGTTGCGCCACTCGGTGCGCGGACAGGTCCTCGACGCCCTCCGCGCCGCCCTGGTCGAGGGCGAGCTGGCGCCCGGAGAGATCTACTCGGGCCCGGCCCTGGGGGAGCGCTTCGGCGTCTCCGCCACGCCGGTGCGCGAGGCCATGCAGCAGCTGGCCCTGGAAGGGGCCGTGGAATGCCTGCCGAACCGGGGCTTCCGCGTCCTGACGCGCACCCCGCGCGACATGGCCGAACTGGCCGAGGTGCGGGCCCTGCTGGAGGTGCCCGTCATGCTCCGGCTGGCCCGCACCGTGCCGCCGGCCGCCTGGGAGGCCCTGCGCCCCGCGGCCGCCGCCGCCGCCACCGCGGCCGCGGAGGGTGACGCCCCCGGCTACGCGGAGGCCGACCGCGCCTTCCACCGCGAGGTGCTCGCCCTGGCGGGCAACGGCCGACTGGTCCAGGTGGCCCAGGACCTCCACCGCCGCGCCCAGTGGCCGCTGCCGGGGGCGCCCCGCGCCCGCCGGGCCGAGCTCGTCGCCGACGCCGCCCAGCACACGGCGCTGCTGGCGGCGCTGGCCGCCGGCGACCTCGCGGCCGCCGAGTCGCTCGTACGGGCGCACCTGGCGGCCGCGGCCGGCTGACCGCGGTCCCGGCGCCTCCCCCGGCGCCCGTCAGGGAGGCCGGGGGAGTCCCCCGAGGGAGTTCCGGCATCCCGGGGCGTCAGGCCGCCGGGGCCGGGTGGAGCTGCTCCGCCAGCCAGGTCGGGACGCCGCCCAGCAGGTGGAACAGCCGCCGGGCCTCCGCCCGCAGCCGGGCCGCCTCCGGCTCCGGTTCGGCCTCGGCGAGGGCGGCCAGCGCCGGCGCCGTGCCGATCAGGAAGCCGAGCTCCTCCCGGATGCGCAGGGACTCCGCGAAGCCCTTGCGTGCCTCCGCCACCTCCCCGTCGCGCAAGGCCAGTGCGGCCAGGTGCCGCCAGGTGAACGACAGCAGGAGCGTGTCCCCGTGGGCCTCCGCCCCGGCGTGCGCCCGGTGGTACGCCGGCCGGGCCGACTGGGGGGCGTCCGCCAGGTGCTCGGCCACCAGCCCGCGCCGGAAGTCCAGCAGCGGCCGGCTCCGCGAGCCGGGGGAGAGCAGGGCGGCCGCCCTGCCCAGCGCCGAGCGGGCTTCGTCGGCCCGGTCGCGCACCCCGAGCACGGTCGCCGCGTACGCCAGCTGGCCGCGCTCGCACGCGGCCGCACCCCGCTCGTCGTCGTCCCGGGCCACGGCCTCGGCGATCCGCAGCGCGTCCTCGGCCTCGGCCCAGCCCTGCCCGGTGAACAGGCAGCGCTCCACCAGCAGCGCCGTGCGCTGCACGGCCGCTCCGGCATGGCTCAGGTGCGGCGTCAGCAGGGCCGCCGCGTCGGTCCAACAGCCGCGCGAGCGCAGCCGCCATATCGCCCGCTGGAGGGGGTCGTCTCCCCCGGTAGATCCGGCACCGGACATGGCGGTATCCGCCACATTGCCCTCCCCAAAGCAACCAAGCAGCACGTCGTCGAGCCCTGGGGCGAAATGAGAGCACGGATCGGCGGGTTCGGCCAAGGGGTCGGGTGAACTTTTTCACAAAGTCCGGACGGATCATCAGCCGCCCGGGGCCCGCCCCGGGCGGTCCGCGGGCGGATCCGCTCAGCTCATGCGCAGTGCGAGGAAGAAGTCGAGCTTGTCCTCCAGCCGGGACAGGTCGCGCGCCGTCAACTGCTCGATTCGTCCGACCCGGTAGCGCAGCGTGTTGACGTGCAGGTGCAGCCGGGTCGCGCAGCGGGTCCAGGAGCCGTCGCAGTCCAGGAAGGCCTCCAGGGTCGGGATGAGCTCCGCGCGGTGGCGCCGGTCGTAGTCGCGCAGCGGGTCCAGCAGCCGGGCGGTGAAGGCGCGCCGCACGTCGTCCGGGACGAAGGGCAGCAGCAGGACGTGCGAGGCCAGCTCGTGGTGGCCGGCGGCGCAGACCCGGCCCGGACGGGCCGCGGCGACGCGGCGGGCGTGCCGGGCCTCCTCCAGGGCGCCGCGCAGCCCCTCCGCGGAGTGCACGGCCGCGCTGACGCCCAGCGTGAGCCGGCCGTCGTCGGCCAGCCCGGCCGCCAGGGGGTCGCGTACGGCTGCGAGGAGCTCGTCGGCGTGCAGGGCCGAGTCGGGGCCCTTGTCCTCCCCGCCCTCCCCGGACAGCGACGGCAGCGGCACCAGGGCGATGGCCTCGTCACCCGCATGGGCCACCGCGATCCGGTCGGACGGCTCGGGGCCCGCCAGCGACGGGTCGACGAGGATCTCCTCCAGCAGCGACTGGGCCACCGGCCCGCCGGGGATGTCCCCGCCGTCCCAGTCCACCCGGGCCACGACCACCTGCCAGTGCGGGGCCGAGCCCAGGCCCGGCAGCAGCACCGGGGCCGCCACGCGCAGCCGGGCCGCGATCTCGGCGGGCGGGGCGCCCGTCTGCACCAGCTCCAGGACCTCCTGGGCCAGGCGGCGGCGCACGGTGCGGGCCGCGTCGCGCCGCTCGCGCTCCACGGCGATCAGCTGGGTGACGCCCTGGAGCAGGTCCAGCCGCTCGGCCGGCCAGTCGCCCGCGTCCGCCTCGACGGCCAGCAGCCAGTCCGACAGCACGCTCTCGCGCACGTCGCGCACGGCGGGGCCGCCCGGTCCGCGGCCGTGTCCCCTGATCGGGAACAGGGAGTAGGCAATACCCTGGATCGAGATCCTGTGCGGTCCCCTGCGGCCCGTGCGGACCGCAGCGAGGTGCTCGCTCGCCAGCGCCGCGCAGACGCCCGGCGCGAGCGGCTCGCCCGCCCCGGCGATCTGCCGGCCCGTGGGTGACAGCACCCAGGCCCGGAGGTCGAGGTCGGTGGTGAGCAGATCGAGCACCACGTCGGGTCCGCCCCCCGCCGGGCCCGACGTCATCAGGCGCCGGTGGCGGTCGACGACGGCCGCGAGGTCCCCGGCGCGTTCCCCGGAAACCTGGCGCACCACGTACTCGGTGATGGTGGCGAATGCAACGTTCTCGTTGACGGCGAAGAGCGGCAGCCGGTTGCGCAGACAGGCCGATACCAGATCATCCGGGATGTCGCCCAGCTCCGCCTCGCCCGCCGCCAGCCCCGCCACGCCCGCGCCGGCCAGCGTTCGTACGAACGGCTCGGAATCGGCCGAATTCCTACGCCAGGCCAGGCCAGTGAGGACGAGCTCGCCCCCGGACAGGTACCGGCTGGGGTCGCGCAGGTCGGTCGTCATGACCCCGCGGACCGTACGGTCGAGTTCTTCCTCGCCGCCCAGCAGCCGCAGCCCCAGCGCCTCGGTTTCCAGCAGTGCGCGCAGCCGCATGATGTCGCCGCCGATCTGTCTCGAATGTTGCCGTTGGAAATCGGGCAGGTCGTCGCATCCTGCCTTTCATACGAATCTACAAGACGAGGGAGGTCCCCAGCCAACTCCTTCATGGTTTCGGTGACTGCACCCGGGGGACGCGTGGCTTGTGTACTGACTCCACACCGCGTTAACAGCACGTGAACGACCAGTCGAGGGCCATTGGGCCTCCTGGCTTGAAGTGAACGACCCGATTAAGAAGAAGAGAGCCGCACATGGACTTCCTTCGCCCCGCCAGCTGGGAGGAGGCGCTCGCCGCTAAGGCCGAGTTCCCCACAGCTGTGCCGATTGCGGGTGGCACCGATGTGATGGTCGAGATCAACTTCGACCACCGTCGGCCGGAGTACCTCCTGGACCTGAACCGCATCGGTCTCCTGCGGGAGTGGGAGGTCGGCGAGGACGTGGTTCGTCTGGGCGCCTCCGTCCCGTACACGCAGATCATGGAGAACCTCCGCACGGAGCTTCCGGGACTCGCGCTCGCCTCGCACACGGTCGCGTCCCCGCAGATCCGCAACCGCGGCGGCGTCGGCGGCAACCTCGGTTGCGCCTCGCCCGCCGGTGACTCCCACCCCGCGCTCCTCGCCGCAGGCGCCGAGGTGGAGGTGGAGTCCGTACGCGGCTCCCGCCTGATCCCGATCGACGAGTTCTACACCGGCGTCAAGCGCAACGCGCTCGCCGCCGACGAGCTCATCAAGACCGTCCACGTGAAGAAGGCGGACGGCCCCCAGCAGTACTCCAAGGTCGGCTCCCGCAACGCCATGGTCATCGCGGTCTGCGCGTTCGGCCTGGCGCTGCACCCGCAGACCCGCACGGTCCGCACCGGCATCGGCTCGGCCGCGCCGACGCCGATCCGCGCGAAGGTCGCCGAGGAATTCCTGAACTCCGCGCTCGAAGAGGGCGGGTTCTGGGAGTCCGGCAAGGTCATCACCCCGTCGATCGCCAAGCAGTTCGGTGACCTCGCCTCGGGCGCGGCCAACCCGATCGACGACGTCCGCGGCACGGCGAAGTACCGCCGTCACGCGGTCGGCATCATGGCTCGCCGCCAGCTCGTCTGGACCTGGGAGCAGTACCGCGGCACCACCGGCCGCTCGCTTGAAGGGGCTGCGTAATCATGCGCGTCAATTTCACCGTCAACGGACGTCAGCAGGAAGCCGACGACGTGTGGGAGGGCGAGTCCCTCCTCTACGTGCTGCGCGAGCGGCTCGGCCTGCCCGGCTCGAAGAACGCCTGTGAGCAGGGCGAGTGCGGCTCCTGCACCGTGCGCCTCGACGGCGTGCCGGTCTGTTCGTGCCTCGTCGCCGCCGGCCAGGTCGAGGGCCGCGACGTCGTGACCGTCGAGGGCCTGGCGGAGTTCGCCAAACAGCGCGAGGAGCACGGCCACGGCGGTGCCTGCGGCACCGGCGGCGGCTGCGGAGCCAAGGGCGGGGTCTCGCTGGACGAGGCCAAGCGCTGGCAGTCCAAGCCGGGCGACTCGCAGACCGGCGAGGGCGTCGAGCTCTCCACCATCCAGCAGGCGTTCATCGACGCCGGCGCCGTGCAGTGCGGATTCTGCACCCCGGGTCTGCTGGTCCAGGCCGATGCGCTGCTGGAGGAGAACTCCTCCCCGTCCGACCAGGACATCCGTGAGGCCCTGTCCGGCAACCTCTGCCGCTGCACGGGCTACGAGAAGATCCTCGACGCGGTCCGCCTCGCGGCCGCCCGTCAGGGAGAGGCGGTCTGACCATGGCCCAGAGCACGCGCACGGTTCCGGCGGGTACGCCGACCAACGTCACGCAGAAGCACACCAAGGGCGGCATCGGCGAGTCCACCCTGCGCCCCGACGGCACCCTCAAGGTGACCGGAGAGTTCGCGTACTCCTCGGACATGTGGCACGAGGACATGCTGTGGGGCCAGACGCTCCGCAGCACCGTGGCCCACGCCGAGATCGTCTCGATCGACATCTCCGAGGCCCTGGCGATGCCGGGCGTCTACTCGGTCCTGACCTACGACGACCTGCCGGCCGAGATGAAGAACTACGGCCTGGAGATCCAGGACACCCCGGTCCTGGCCAACGGACGGGTGCGCCATCACGGCGAGCCGGTCGCCCTCGTGGCCGCCGACCACCCGGAGACCGCCCGCCGCGCCGCGGCCAAGATCAAGATCGACTACAAGGAGCTGCCGCTCGTCACGGACGAGGCCTCGGCCATCGCCCCCGACGCGCCGCTGATCCACCCGGGCCGCGACGACCACCACGCCGGCCACGTCCCGCACCCGAACATCGTGCACCGCCAGCCCATCGTCCGCGGCAACGCGGCCGAGGCCGCCAAGCGCGCCGACGTCATCGTCACGGGCGAGTACACCTTCGGCATGCAGGACCAGGCCTTCCTCGGCCCGGAGTCCGGTCTGGCCGTGCCGTCCGAGGACGGCGGCGTCGACCTCTACGTCGCGACCCAGTGGCTGCACTCGGACCTCCAGCAGATCGCCCCGGTCCTGGGCCTCCCGCCGGAGAAGGTCCGCATGACGCTCTCGGGCGTCGGCGGCGCGTTCGGCGGCCGCGAGGACATCTCGATGCAGATCCACGCCTGCCTCCTGGCCCTGGCCACGAACAAGCCGGTCAAGATCGTCTACAACCGGTTCGAGTCCTTCTTCGGCCACGTGCACCGCCACCCGGCGAAGCTCTACTACGAGCACGGCGCCACCAAGGACGGCAAGCTCACGCACATGAAGTGCAAGATCGTCCTGGACGGCGGCGCGTACGCGTCGGCCTCGCCGGCGGTCGTGGGCAACGCCTCCTCGCTGTCGGTCGGCCCGTACGTGATCGACGACGTCGACATCGAGGCCATCGCCCTCTACTCGAACAACCCGCCCTGCGGCGCCATGCGCGGCTTCGGCGCCGTCCAGGCCTGCTTCGCGTACGAGGCCCAGATGGACAAGCTCGCGGCGAAGCTGGGCATGGACCCGGTCGAGTTCCGCCAGCTGAACGCCATGGAGATGGGCACGATCATGCCCACCGGCCAGGTCGTGGACTCCCCGGCGCCCGTCGCCGAGCTGCTGCGCCGGGTCAAGGCGCGCCCGCTCCCGCCCGAGCGCCAGTGGGAGACCGCCGGCGAGGGCGCGGACGTCCGCGCGCTGCCCGGCGGCCTGTCGAACACCACGCACGGCGAGGGCGTCGTACGCGGCGTCGGCTACGCGGTCGGCATCAAGAACGTCGGCTTCTCCGAGGGCTTCGACGACTACTCCACCGCCCGCGTGCGCCTGGAGGTCATCAACGGCGAGCCCGTCGCGATGGTCCACACGGCCATGGCGGAGGTCGGCCAGGGCGGCGTCACCGTGCACGCCCAGATCGCCCGTACGGAGCTGGGCGTCACCCAGGTGACCATCCACCCGGCCGACACGCAGGTCGGCTCCGCCGGTTCCACGTCCGCCTCGCGGCAGACGTACATGACCGGCGGCGCCGTGAAGAACACCTGCGAGGCCGTCCGCGAGGCGGTGCTGGAGATCGGCCGCCGCAAGAACGGCTCCTACCACCCCGCGTGGGCCACCGCCGAGCTGCTCCTGGAGGGCGGCAAGGTCGTCACCGACGGCGGCGAGGTCCTCGCGGAGCTGGCCGACATCCTGGAGGGCGAGGACGCGATCGACCTGGAGCTGGAGTTCCGGCACCGGCCGACCGTCCCCTTCGACCTGAAGACCGGCCAGGGCAACGGCCACGTCCAGTACACCTTCGCCGCGCACCGCGCGGTGGTCGAGGTGGACACCGAGCTCGGCCTCGTCAAGGTCGTCGAGCTCGCCACCGCCCAGGACGTCGGCAAGGCCCTGAACATGCTCTCCGTGGTCGGCCAGATCCAGGGTGGCACCACCCAGGGCCTCGGCGTCGCGATCATGGAAGAGATCATCGTGGACCCGAAGACCGCGAAGGTGCGCAACCCCTCCTTCACGGACTACCTGATCCCGACCATCCTCGACACCCCGACCATCCCGGTCGACGTCCTGGAGCTCGCCGACCCGAACGCGCCCTACGGCCTGCGCGGCATGGGCGAGGCTCCGACCCTCTCGTCCACCCCCGCCGTCCTCGCCGCGATCCGGCAGGCCACCGGTCTGGAACTGAACAAGACGCCGATCCGCCCGGAAGCCCTCACCGGCACCCTCTAGGACGGCGCGTCCGGGGGCCGAGAGGCCCCCGGACCCCCCGGATCCTCCGGGCGGTGCGGGACGGGAACGTCACACTTCCACCCCGCCGCCCGGAGTGCACCGAGACCGCACCGCTCGCGGTCCGCACCACCCCGCAGCACCCCTGCGAAACCCCCACGTAGTACCAGCGGTCACCACCGCGCTACCCGCAGTAAACGCAGTGCACCTTCGCGTCGCCTCGGGCCGTCACCCCGGGTCGTGCAGCCAACGGAGTTTCCCAAATCCCGCGTCTCCAATCTTCATGCGGGTGCCCCTTTGAACCTTGGGAGTTAGGCACCATGACCCAGTCATCAGTGGAGCCCAAGACCAGTGCGGAAGAGGCCGGCGACGGCTCTCTGAACCCCGCCGGACGGTCTTGGCTCGACCGGTACTTTCACATCACGCACAGAGGGTCCAACGTCGGCAACGAGGTCCGTGGCGGTATCACGACCTTCATGGCCATGGCGTACATCCTCCTGCTCAATCCCCTGCTCCTCTCGGGCAAGGACGTCTCCGGCGCCGTGATGGACGGCTCGGCGATCATCACGGCCACGGCCTTCGCCGCGGCCGTCACCACGCTCCTCATGGGCTTCGTCGGCAAGGTGCCGCTGGCCCTCGCCGCCGGCCTGTCCGTCTCCGGCGTGCTCGCCTCGCAGGTGGCCCCGCAGATGACCTGGCCGCAGGCCATGGGCATGTGCGTGGTCTACGGCGTCGTGATCTGTCTCCTGGTCGTCACCGGCCTCCGAGAGATGATCATGAACGCGATACCCCTCGCGCTCAAGCACGCCATCACCATGGGCATCGGCCTCTTCGTCGCCCTGATCGGCTTCGTGAAGGCGGGCTTCGTCGGCAACGGCGGAGAGTTCATGCCCCCCGTGCAGCTCGGCGCGACCGGTGAGCTCTCCGGCTGGCCCGTCCTGCTCTTCGCGATCACCCTGCTCGCGATCTTCATGCTCCAGGCCCGCAAGGTGCCCGGCGCCATCCTGATCGGCATCGTCGGCGGCACCGTGCTGGCGGCCATCCTGAACGCCGTCGTGGACATCGACCCGAAGGCGTGGAAGAACGGCCCGCCGGAGCTGTCCGGCTCCGCGGTCTCGATGCCCGACTTCTCGCTCTTCGGCAAGGTCGACTTCGGCGGCTGGGGCGACGTCGGCTACATGACGGTCGGCATGATCGTCTTCACCCTGGTGCTCGCCGGCTTCTTCGACGCGATGGCCACCATCATCGGCGTCGGCACCGAGGCCAAGCTCGCCGACGACCAGGGCCGGATGCCGGGCCTGTCCAAGGCCCTGTTCATCGACGGCGCCGGTGGCGCCATCGGCGGCATCGCGGGCGGCTCCGGCCAGACCGTGTTCGTCGAGTCGGCCACCGGCGTCGGCGAGGGTGCCCGTACCGGTCTCGCCTCCGTCGTCACCGGCCTGTTCTTCGCCGCCTGCCTCTTCTTCACCCCGATCACGCAGATCGTCCCCGGCGAGGTCGCCTCCGCGGCCCTGGTCGTCATCGGCGCGATGATGATGCAGAACGCCCGCCACGTGGACTGGGCCGACACCTCCACCGCGATCCCGGTCTTCCTGACCGTCGTGGTCATGCCCTTCACGTACTCGATCACGGCCGGCGTCGCCGCCGGTGTCATCTCCTACGTCGCCATCAAGGTGGCGCAGGGCAAGGCGCGCGAGATCGGCGGCTTCATGTGGGCGCTGACCGGCATCTTCCTGGTCTTCTTCGCGCTCCACCCGATCGAGTCCTGGCTCGGGGTCGGCTGACCCGGCCCGCCCGGTCCGCCGCACCGAACCGAACCCCCGCGCATCCCATACTGGAAACCGAACCTCTTCGAGGAGGCCCCCATGCTGGACATCGCCGAAGAGCTGAACCGGTGGGTCGAGCAGGGACGCGACTTCGCCGTGGCCACCGTGGTGGCCGTCGGCGGGAGCGCGCCCCGGCAGCCCGGGGCGGCCCTGGCCGTCGACGGCGAGGGCACGGCCATCGGCTCGGTATCCGGCGGATGCGTGGAGGGCGCGGTGTACGAGCTGTGCCGGCAGGCGCTCGACGACGGCGAGACCGTCCGAGAGCGCTTCGGCTACAGCGACGACGATGCCTTCGCCGTGGGTCTGACCTGCGGCGGAATCATCGACATCCTGGTGACCCCGGTCCCCGTGGGCTCCGCGGCCCGTGCGGTCTTCGAGGCGGCCCTGGCCGCCGCCTCGCGCGGCGAGGCCGCTGCCCTGGCACGGATAGCGCAGGGTCCGGCCGAGCTGATGGGGCGGGCCGTGCTCGTCCGCGCCGAAGGGGCCCACGAGGGCGGCCTCGGCGGTCACCCCGAGCTGGACCGCACCATCGCCGAGGAGGCCCGCGCCATGCTCGACGCGGGCCGGACCGGCGTGCTGGAGATCGGCGCCGACGGCAGGCTCTGCGGAGAGCCGCTCCAGGTGCTGGTCGAGTCCAGCGTCCCGCCGCCCCGCATGATCGTCTTCGGTGCCATCGACTTCGCCTCCGCCCTCGTGCGGATCGGCAAGTTCCTCGGCTACCGGGTCACCGTGTGCGACGCCCGGCCCGTCTTCGCGACGAAGACCCGCTTCCCCGAGGCGGACGAGATCGTCGTCGACTGGCCGCACCGCTACCTGGAGGGCACGGACACCGACGGCCGGACCGTCCTGTGCGTCCTCACCCACGACGCCAAGTTCGACGTGCCGCTCCTCGAACTGGCCCTCAGGCTTCCCGTCGCCTACGTCGGCGCGATGGGCTCCCGACGCACCCACGAGGACCGAAACAAGCGCCTGCGCGAGGTCGGGGTGACCGAGCTCGAACTGGCCCGCCTGCGCTCCCCGATCGGCCTGGACCTCGGCGCCCGCTCCCCCGAGGAGACCGCGCTGTCCATCGCCGCCGAGATCGTCGCCAACCGCCGCGGCGGCACCGGCGTCGCGCTCACCGGTGCGCACACCCCGATCCACCCCGACGTCGCGCGCACGGTGTTCGGCCGGATCGGGTCCGTCGCCTGAGGCACCGATCCGCGCCCGCGGGCGGCCCGCACCCGTCGGGGTGCGGCCCGCTTCGTTCGCCGCCCGATCCCACCCGTGCAGAACCGGCCAGTATGGCCCGTATGGGGTGACCGGTCCGCGATGACCGATTAGTCTCGCGATCATGGTGGACATCCGCGAGGTACCCGAGGCCGACATCGACCGCGCTCTGGAGCTCGCCTACCTGGTCTTCCACGACCGGCCCGAGAAGGACGGCCGGGAGCGGCACCACGCGCTCCTGACCCGCTGCGACCGGATCGGCGCCTACGAGGGCGGCGCCCTGGTCGGCTTCATGGCCGCGCACGACTTCCGGCTGTCGGTACCCGGAGCGGACCTGCCCTGCCCCGGCCTCACCTTCGTCTCCGTCGCCCCCACCCACCGCCGGCGCGGCGTGCTCACCGCCCTCATGACCGAACGACTGCGGCGGACCGCGGCCGCCCGCGGTCCCCTCGCCGCCCTGTGGGCCTCCGAAGCCGCCATCTACGGCCGCTTCGGATTCGGCGGCGCCACCACCGGCGCCACCATCGAGATCGACTCCACCCGCCCCCTCGCCCTGCGCATCGACCCCGACCCGCGCCCGCTGCGGCTCCTCGACCCCGCCGAGGCCCTCGCCGTGCTCGGCCCGCTCCACGAGGCCGCGCGGAGGCGGCGGGCCGGCCGGCCCAGCCGCAGCCCCGAGCGCTGGACCGGCGAGTGGCTGACCGAACGGGACGAGGAGGACGAGGAGCTGGGGCCGCCCCGGGCCATCGTCCTGGGCGATCCGGACGGCCCGCCCGCCGGGTACGTGCTCTACCGCACCAAGGGCGAGGACGGCACGGGACCGCTGCGCACCCCCGGCCTGGTCCGCGTGGACGAGCTGGAGGCCGCCACCCCGGCGGTCGCCGCCGCCCTGTGGCGCTGCGTGGCCGGGCTCGACCTCACCGGCCGGGTCCGCGCGTGGGGCCGCCCGGCCGACGACCCCCTGCTCCACTTCGCGGCCGACCGCGACCAGGTCAGGGTGACCGCCCAGTTCCCGGCGCTGTGGCTGCGGCTGGTCGACGTACGGGCGGCGCTGACCGCCCGGGCCTGGGCCGCGCCGGCGGAGCTGGTGCTGGAGCTGACCGACCCGCGGATCCCCGCCAACGCCGGCCGCCACCGGCTCAAGGCCGGGCCGGACGGAGCCGCGTACGAACCGGCCCGCGCTCCGGCCGATCTCGTTCTGGACGTACGGGAGCTGGCCGCGTGCTACCTGGGCGGCACCCGGGCCGCCGAGCTCGTCGCCGCCGGACTGGTCGCGGAACACACCCCGGGCGCGGCGGCGGCGCTGGACGCGGCGCTGCGCACGGGTCTGCTGCCGCACACCGCGGACGAGTTCTGAACCGGGGCGGCCGGGGCCCGGGGGCCCCGGGGAGGGAACGGGAGCGGCGGCGGGGGCGGGCGAGCGGACCGCCCCCGCCGACGGGTCAGGAGGGCAGTGCGATCCGGGCGGCGGCCATGCCGAAGTCCGCGCCCCAGACCCGGGTGGACAGGCCGTCCGGCAGCCCGTTCAGGTCCTGCGGCCGGTAACGGGCGATCTTCCGATGCCAGTTGAGGATCCCCGCGTGCCAGTCCTGGAGTTCGCCGACGTACGCGTCGAGGGCCGCGCGGGCCTCCGCGCCGAGCTTCCAGTCGTCGTAGAGCACGGGCAGCTGGGTCGCCACGATGTGCTCGAACTCCTCGGTGCGCTGCGTCATCAGCGCGTGGCAGATGTGCAGCGCCTCCGGATAGCCGATGTCGAAGAAGTTCTGCGTGACCAGGACGTAGTTGTGCACCTCGCCCTCGACCTCCACCTCCTTCTGGTAGGAGAAGATGTCGTTGATCATGCAGGCGGCGTCCGCGACGGCGTTCTCCAGCGACCGGATGGTGCCCGAGGCGTAGATGTCCTCCGGAATGCCGCGGCCCTGGTGGCCGAGCCGGCACAGGTACATCGTGAGGTGGCTGCCGAAGGTGTTGCGCCGCATCTCGGCGTAGTCCACCGGGTCCGGGATGCGGTGGTGGACCTGGTTGTCCACCTCCCACAGCCAGCTCTCCAGCATGGTCACGAGCGTCGCCCGGAACTCGGTGCGCGCCTGCGCGGACATCCCCGCGCTCGTGCGCACCCACAGGTCGGCCAGGCCGCGTTCCATCGCGGTCACCGGTACCGCCTGCTCCGCGTGGTCGACGGGGATCATGGCGATCAGGCGGGCGGTGGTGGCCTTCGCGGCCGCGAGGTCCCCGGCCTGGCCGAAGACCACCGGGTAGTAGTCGTCTCCGTAGGTGCCCCAGCTCAGCCAGCAGGCGTTCAGGAACAGCGCGTCGGCGGTGGCGTCCGGGTCGATGCCCGCCGAGCAGACCGCGAAGTCGAAGCCGCGCAGCTTCTGCTCGTTCCAGATCGCCGAACCGGGGTCGCCCGGCTGGGGGTCCAGCATGCCCATCCGCCTGCACCAGGCCACCGACTCCTCGCGGGCGTGCGCCAGGTGCGGGCTCAGGGCCAAGGGGTGGGGCATGTACACGTCGGGGATGACCGACGGCCCGGTGCGCTGGAACGGGACGTGCGTGAAGGAGCGCCGGCGCAGCTCCACCGAGCGCCGCGCGAAGACCGAACCGAGGTCGAGGGCGGTGGTGCCGAGGCCGGAGGGCAGGAAGGGGAGGGTCAGCGGCGCGGTGGCCTTGGCCTCCTTGTTCATGTAGCGGCTGGAGACCATGTGCCACTCGTGGCCGCCGGACTGCCAGTCCTGGAGCCCCTTGGCGTACGCGAGGACCGCGGCGATCTCGGCCGGGTCCATCGCCCGGTCGGCGAACAGCTGGGGCAGCTCGGCGAGGGCGGTCTGCTCGAACTGCTGGAGGCGGGAGGTCAGCAGGTCGTTGGAGGCCTCGGCGGCCTCCTGGGTGGTGCACCCGAGGAAGGTCTCCAACACCAGGATGGCGTTGGACAGTTCGCCCTCGTCGGCGACCTCCCGCTCGTAGGAGAAGATGTCGTTCCTGATGTGCACGGCATCGGAGAAGGCGTCGCGCAGCACCTGGAGCGGGCGGGCGTGCGCGACGCGCGCGGGGACCTCGGCGGAGACGTACTCGATCAGGCCGGCCGACCAGGGCGCGCCGCCCACCTTGCGGCGCATCTCGATGTATTCGAGCGGGTTGGCCACGCGCCCGATGTTGATGTTGGCGAGCTCCCACATCGACTCGTTGAGCAGGTTCCGCGTGGAGAGGGAGAACCGCTCCCGCCAGTCCAGGGACATGGCCGGCACGGTCCGGGCCCACAGGTCGGCGAGCCCGGCCTCGACCGGATTGGTCGCCTCGGGGAAACCTTCCGCCAGGTCCATGGGCATGAAGGCGGCCAGCCGGTCCAGGTAGGCCTTGGCGCCGTCGCGGTCCTGGGACCGCTTGAACATCTCCAGGAAGTGGTCGTCGAAGAAGAACACCCACACGTACCAGTCGGTGACCAGGGACAGCGCCTCGGCGTCGCAGTCGGGGTGGGTGTAGGCGCAGAGCAGCGCGTAGTCGTGCGAGTCGAGATCGTGCTCCTCCCAGACGCCCGAGCCCTCCAGCATCTGCAGGTCGCGCGCCCACCGCTTGGTGTGGACCCTCGCGTCCTCCAGGTGGGGGTTCAGTCGCGCCGGATAAGGCACATAGAAATCCGGCAGTTGAAACGGCTGCGTCACGGCGGGGTCGGCCCTTCGTCCATGGGTACGGGAACCGGTTGGGCCCGGCCCCCGCACGAGATCAGCAGTGCCCTACCCCTGGTACGGGTGGCCCAAGGGGTAGTTCACCGCATCAGGTGAAGCGAGCCGTGTTCCCTGGCGCGCGGGCCGGAGCGGGGGTATAGGCGAGGCCGTCCTCCCCGGCTGGTGCACCGGGGAGGACGGCCTCGTCGTGCGCGGCGGACGGCCGCTACTCCGCCCCGCCCTCCAGGTCGCCCTCCGTGTCCAGGTAGACCTGGCGCAGGGACTCCAGCACCTGCGGGTCCGGCTTCTCCCACATGCCGCGCGACTCCGCTTCCAGCAGGCGCTCCGCGATGCCGTGCAGGGCCCAGGGGTTGGCCTGCTCCAGGAAGGCGCGGTTCTCCGGGTCCAGGACGTACGTCTCCGTCAGCTTGTCGTACATCCAGTCCGCCACCACGCCCGTCGTCGCGTCGTAGCCGAAGAGGTAGTCGACGGTCGCGGCCAGCTCGAAGGCGCCCTTGTAGCCGTGGCGGCGCATCGCCTCGATCCACTTCGGGTTGACCACGCGGGCCCGGAAGACGCGGCTGGTCTCTTCGACGAGCGTGCGCGTCCTGACCGTCTCCGGGCGGGTGGAGTCGCCGATGTACGCCTCCGGGGCCGTGCCGCGCAGGGCGCGGACCGTGGCCACCATGCCGCCGTGGTACTGGAAGTAGTCGTCCGAGTCGGCGATGTCGTGCTCGCGGGTGTCCGTGTTCTTCGCCGCGACGGTGATCCGCTTGTAGGCCGTCTCCATCTCCGTGCGCGCCGGACGGCCCTCCAGTCCGCGCCCGTACGCGTACCCGCCCCACACCGTGTACACCTCCGCGAGGTCGGCGTCCGTGCGCCAGTCGCGGGAGTCGATCAGCTGCAGGATGCCGGCCCCGTACGTACCGGGACGCGAGCCGAAGATGCGCGTCGTCGCGCGCCGCTCGTCACCGTGCTCGGCCAGGTCCGCCTGGGCGTGGGCCCGTACGAAGTTCTCCGCGGCCGGCTCGTCCAGCGAGGCCGCCAGCCGTACCGCGTCGTCCAGCAGGCCGATGACGTGCGGGAACGCGTCGCGGAAGAAGCCCGAGATGCGCAGGGTGACGTCGATGCGGGGGCGGCCGAGCTCCGCGAGCGGGATCGGCTCGATGCCCGTGACCCGGCGCGAGGCCTCGTCCCACACCGGGCGCACGCCGAGCAGCGACAGGGCCTCGGCCACGTCGTCGCCGGAGGTGCGCATCGCGCTCGTGCCCCACAGGGACAGGCCCACGGACGCGGGCCACTCGCCGTTGTCCGTGCGGTAGCGGGTCAGCAGCGACTCGGCCAGGGCCTGACCGGTTTCCCACGCGAGGCGGGAGGGGACGGCCTTGGGGTCGACCGAGTAGAAGTTGCGGCCCGTCGGCAGGACGTTGACCAGCCCGCGCAGCGGCGAGCCCGAGGGGCCGGCCGGGACGAACCGGCCGTCCAGGGCGCTGACCACGTGGGCGATCTCGTCGACCGTCCCCGCGAGGCGCGGGACCACCTCGCGCGCCGCGAAGTCGAGGACCGCGGCGACGTCCGCCGAGTGCTCGCGGGCGACGTCCGCGACCGCGTCCGGGGACCAGTGCGCGTCCTCCATCGCCTGGACCAGCGCGCGCGCCCGCTCCTCGACGGCGTCGGCCGCGGTGCGGGTGGCCGCGGACTCGTCCAGGCCCAGCGCCTCGCGCAGCCCCGGCAGGGCCGTCGTACCGCCCCAGATCTGCCGGGCCCGCAGGATGGCCAGGACCAGGTTGACCCGGGCCGCGCCGGTCGGGGCGCCGCCCAGGACGTGCAGGCCGTCGCGGATCTGGGCGTCCTTCACCTCGCACAGCCAGCCGTCGACGTGCAGCAGGAAGTCGTCGAAGCCCTCGTCGTCCGGACGCTCCTGCAGCCCGAGGTCGTGGTCGAGCCTGGCCGCCTGGATCAGCGTCCAGATCTGCGCGCGGATGGCCGGCAGCTTGGCCGGGTCCATCGCCGAGATCTGCGCGTACTCGTCCAGGTGCTGCTCCAGGCGCGCGATGTCCCCGTACGACTCCGCGCGGGCCATCGGCGGCACCAGGTGGTCGATCAGGGTGGCGTGCACGCGCCGCTTGGCCTGCGTGCCCTCGCCGGGGTCGTTGACCAGGAACGGGTAGATCAGGGGCAGGTCGCCCAGTGCGGCGTCGGGCGCGCAGGCCGCCGACAGGCCCGCGTTCTTGCCCGGCAGCCACTCCAGGTTGCCGTGCTTGCCCAGGTGGATCATCGCGTCGGCGCCGAAGCCGCCGTCCTGCGCGCTCGCCTGGATCCAGCGGTACGCGGCCAGGTAGTGGTGCGAGGGCGGCAGGTCGGGGTCGTGGTAGATGGCGATCGGGTTCTCGCCGAAGCCGCGCGGCGGCTGGATCAGGACCAGCAGGTTCCCGCGGCGCAGCGCCGCCAGCACGATGTCGCCCTCGGGATTGGCCGAGCGGTCCACGAACATGGTGCCCGGGGCCTCGCCCCAGTGCCGCTCGACGCCCTCGCGCAGCTCGGCCGGGAGCTGCTCGTACCACCGGCGGTAGTCGGCGGCCGGGATGCGGACCGGGTTGCGGGCCAGCTGCTCCTCGGTCAGCCAGTCCTGGTCGTGGCCGCCGGCCTCGATCAGGGCGCGGATCAGCTCGTCGCCGTCACCGGAGACCAGACCCGGTATCTCCTCGACGGGACCGAAGTCGTAGCCGCCCGCGATCAGCGTGCGCAACAGCTCGACGGCGCTGGCCGGGGTGTCGAGGCCGACCGCGTTGCCGATGCGGGAGTGCTTGGTGGGGTACGCGGAGAGGACCAGCGCGACCTTCTTGTCCCGGCGGTCGATGTGCCGCAGCCGGGCGTGGCGCACGGCGATCCCGGCGACGCGGGCCGCGCGCTCGGGGTCGGCCACGTAGGCGGGCAGGCCGTCCTCGTCGAACTCCTTGAAGGAGAACGGGACGGTGATCAGACGGCCGTCGAACTCGGGCACGGCGACCTGGGTGGCGGAGTCGAGGGGGGACAGGCCCTCGTCGCTCTCCTCCCAGGCGGCGCGCGACCCGGTCAGGCACAGGGCCTGGAGGATCGGCACGCCGAGGGAGGCCAGCGCGCCCGCGTCCCACGACTCGTCGTCGCCGCCCGCCGAGGCGGTGGCGGGCTTGGTGCCGCCGGCCGCGAGCACGGTGGTGACGACGGCGTCGACGCCCTCCAGCGCGGCCAGCAGCTCCGGCTCCGGGGTGCGCAGCGAGGACACGTACAGCGGGAGCGCCTGCGCCCCGTGGGCCTCGACGGCCTCGCACAGGGCGTGGACGAAGGCCGTGTTCCCGCTCATCTGGTGGGCGCGGTAGTACAGGACGGCGATCCGGGGGCCGCTCGCGGTGCCGGCGGTGCGCTCCAGCGGGCCCCAGGTGGGGGCGGCGGCGGGCGGCTCGAAGCCGTGGCCGGTCAGCAGGACGGTGTCGGAGAGGAAGCAGGCCAGCTGCGCGAGGTTGGCGGGGCCGCCGTGGGCGAGGTAGCCGTGGGCCTCGGCGGCTGTGCCGATCGGGACCGTGGAGGCCTCCATCAGCTGCGCGTCCGGGGCCTGTTCGCCGGTCAGGACCACGACCGGACGGGTCTGACCGGGCGCCAGCAGCAGGTCCAGCCCCTCCTGCCAGGCCCGCAGGCCGCCGAGGAGGCGGACGACGACGAGGTCGACGCCGTCGAGGAGGCCGGGGAGGTCGTCGAGGGGAAGGCGGGAGGGGTTCGCGAACCGGTACGGCACGGGGCCGTCCGCGGCGGCGCGGGCGCTGAGCAGATCGGTGTCGGACGTCGACAGCAGCAGGATCATGCGGCGGCAGGCCTTCCTCGGGGTTTCCGCGCCCCGGGCAGTGAGGACGGCGGGAGTTCCTGGCTCACCCCGCCGATCGCTCCGCGGGGTTCACAGTGGCGGGACCGCGCCGGAATCTCACCGGGCTTCCTCCCTTGTCGCCGTCCTCGGCGATGGCGGGCCGTGTGGTCCGCCGGTGGTCATCCTAGGTGGCCTTTCCGCTGGCCGGGAGTGGGGGTGGGGCGGGGCGGGGGTGGTGACGGACACAGCTCGGGGGAGGGGAATCGTGGGTATGCTCGCCGCCATGCCCCAGCTCCCCTCCGCCGCATCGCGGGACGAACCCGTCATACGGGAGCGCGGTGACGCCTGCCCCGGCGCGCTGCGGCTGCACGCGGCCGACGACGGGTACCTGGCCCGGGTGCGGATACCGGGCGGGCTGCTCGACGGCCCGGCGGCGCTGCTGCTGGCCGGGGCCGCGGACCGGCTCGGCGACGGGCACCTCGACCTCACCTCGCGCGGCAACGTACAGCTGCGCGGTCTCGGCGCGGGCTGCGGGGGCGAGCTGGCCGCCGTCCTGGAGCGCGCCGGCCTGCTGCCCGCACCCACCCACGAGCGGGTCCGCAACATCGTCGCCTCGCCCCTGACCGGGCTGGACCGGCGCGGCCTGCCCGACGTCGCCCCCTGGGTGCCGGAGCTGGACCGGCTGCTGTGCGCCAGCGCGGCGGCTGCCGGGCTCTCCGGGCGGTTCCTCTTCGCCCTCGACGACGGCCGCGGTGACGTGACCCGGCTCGACGCCGACGTGAACCTGGCCGCCCTGGACGCGGGCCGGGCCCTGCTGTGGACCGGTGGCGCCCGTGAGGCACTGCTGGTGGCGGCCGCCGACGCCCCCCGGGCCGCGCTCGCGGCCGCCGCCCACTTCCTCGACGCCGTACGGGACGCCGGCACCCGGGCCTGGCGGGTGAGCGAGCTGCCCGCCGAACACGCCCTGAGCGCCGCCGAGTCGGGCTCCCGGCTCGCCGCCGCCGGCATCCGCGCGGAGGTGGTCGCCGCGCCCCCCGCCGGTACCGGGCTCCCGCCCGAGCCCGGCACCGTGGCCGGCCCCGACGCCGGCCCCGGCGCCCCCGTCGCGCTCAGCGTGCTCGCGCCGCTCGGGCGGCTGACCACCGCCCAGTGGCGCCACCTGGCCGGCCTCACCGGACGGATCCGCCTGACGCCCTGGCGCGGGATCGTCGTCGTCGGCGTACCCGCGCACGAGGCCGGGGCCGCGCTCGCCGGACTCGCCGGCGCCGGGCTCGTCACCGCCCCCGACGACCCCTGGCGGTCCGTCACCGCCTGCACGGGGCGGCCCGGTTGTGCCAAGGCCCTGGCCGACGTGCGCACCGACGCGCGGGCCGTCGTCCACGCGGCGCGCGGCCCGCTGCCCGTGCACTGGTCCGGTTGCGAACGCCGGTGCGGCCACCCGCGCGGTTCCGCCTGGGTCGACGCGCTCGCCACCGGGCACGGCACCTACGCGCTCTCCCTGGACGGCCGGCCCCTGCCGCCCCGCGCCGGCCTCGCCGAGGCCCTCGCGGCCGCCCGCAGCACGCCCCCCGACCCGCCCGCACCGGCCGATCCCGCAGCACCGGCCGACCCCGCAACACCGGCCGCACCCGCAGCACCCGCACCCGCAGTCGCCGTATCCGCAGACGCAGTGAAGAAATGAGCGAGTACACAGTGTTCGAGTACGAGAAGGACGGCGCCGCGATCTACCGCCAGTCCTTTGCCACGATCCGCGCCGAGGCGGACCTCTCCGGGCTGCCCGCCTCGGTCGCCCAGGTCGCGGTGCGCATGATTCACGCCTGCGGGATGACCGACCTCCCGCGGGACCTCGGGTACACGCCCGACGTGGTGCTGCGGGCCCGGGCCGCGCTGGAGGCGGGCGCCCCGGTGCTGTGCGACGTACAGATGGTCGCGAGCGGCGTCACCCGCAAGCGGCTGCCCGCCGGCAACGACGTGATCTGCACCCTCTCCGACCCCTCGGTCCCGGAGCTCGCCGCCAGGATGGGCACCACGCGCAGCGCCGCGGCCCTCGAAGTCTGGCGCGACCGCGGCCTGTTGGAAGGTTCGGTCATCGCCGTCGGCAACGCCCCGACCGCCCTGTTCCGGCTGCTGGAGATGATCGAGGAGGGCGCCCCGCGCCCGGCGGCCGTCATCGGCGTCCCCGTCGGCTTCATCGGCGCCGCCGAGTCCAAGGACGCGCTCGCCGCCCACCCCTCGGGACTCGACCACCTGATCGTGCGCGGCCGCCGGGGCGGCAGCGCCATCGCCGCCGCCGCCGTCAACGCCCTCGCGAGCGTGGCCGAATGAGCACCGGAACCGACGCGGGCACGGGAGCGGGCGCCGCGGCGATCCCCACTGCGGACACCACCGGGAGCACCGGCGCCGCCCCGGCGCAGGGGCGGCTCTACGGGGTCGGACTCGGCCCCGGAGACCCCTCGCTGATGACCCTGCGCGCCGTCGAGGTGATCGCCGAAGCCGACGTGGTCGCCTACCACAGCGCCCGGCACGGCCGCTCCATCGCCCGGTCCATCGCCGCGAAGCACCTGCGCGAGGACCACGTCGAGGAGCCGCTGGTCTACCCGGTCACCACCGAGACCACCGACCACCCCGGCGGCTACCAGGGCGCCATGGAGGAGTTCTACGAGTCCGCCGCCGCCCGCCTCGCCGTCCACCTCGACGCGGGCCGGACCGTCGCCGTGCTCGCCGAGGGCGACCCGCTCTTCTACAGCTCGTACATGCACATGCACAAGCGGCTCGCGCACCGCTATCCCACCGAGGTCGTCCCCGGCGTCACCTCGGTGAGCGCCGCCGCCGCCCGGCTCGGCACCCCGCTCGTCGAGGGCGAGGAGGTGCTGACCATCCTCCCCGGCACACTGCCCGAGGAGGAGCTCACCGCCCGTCTCGCCGCCACCGACTCGGCGGTCGTGATGAAGCTCGGCCGTACCTTCCCCGCCGTACGCGCGGCGATGGAGGCCGGCGGCCGGCTCGCCGAGGCGCACTACGTGGAGCGCGCCACCATGGCCGGGGAGCGCACCGGGCTCCTCGCCGACGTCGACCCCGGCTCCGTCCCGTACTTCGCCGTCGCCGTCGTCCCCAGCCGGATCGGCAACCCGGGCAGCGTGCCGTCCGGGCCCGGCGAGGTCGTGGTCGTCGGCACCGGTCCGGCCGGCCCCCTGTGGCTCACCCCGCAGACGCGGCGGGCGCTGGCCGACGCCGAGGTGCTGGTCGGCTACACCACCTACCTGGACCGGGTCCCGGCCCGGCCCGGCCAGCTGCGCCACGGCTCCGACAACAAGGTGGAGTCCGAGCGGGCCGAGTTCGCCCTGGACCTGGCCCGGCGCGGCAAGCGGGTGGCCGTGGTCTCCGGCGGCGACCCGGGCGTCTTCGCCATGGCCACCGCCGTCCTGGAGGCCGCCGGGCAGCCGGAGTACAAGGACGTGCCCGTACGCGTCCTGCCCGGCGTGACCGCGGCCAACGCGGCGGCCGCCGCGGCCGGGGCCCCGCTCGGCCACGACTACGCGACCGTCTCCCTCTCCGACCGGCTCAAGCCGTGGGAGGTCATCGCGCAGCGGCTGCGCGCCGCCGCCGCGGCCGACCTGGTGCTCGCCCTGTACAACCCCGGCTCGCGCAGCCGCACCTGGCAGGTGGCCCAGGCCCGCGCACTGCTGCTGGAGCTGCGCGCGCCCGAGACCCCGGTGGTGGTCGCGCGCGACGTGGGCGGGCCGGAGCAGTCCGTACGGATCGTCACGCTGGGCGAACTGGAGCCTTCCGAGGTGGACATGCGCACCATCCTGCTGATCGGCTCCTCGCAGACCCGGGTCACCGAGCGGGCCGACGGCTCCCGGATCACGTGGACTCCGCGCCGCTACGGATGACCCGCCGCGCACCGTGACCACCCGGGGCGGGGGCGGACGACCGCTCCCGGCCCCGGGCGCGCCACGGGCCCGGCGGCCCGGCCCTACGGGGTCCGGGCGAGCCAGCGCAGGGCCGCGGCCACCGAATCCGCCTCCGGTACGCCCTGCGGGGCGGCCGGGCGGCGGACGACGAGGACCGGCAGGCCGGCCTCGCGGGCCGCGACGAGCTTCGGCGCGGTGGCCGAGCCGCCGCTGTCCTTGGTGACGAGCACGTCGACGCGGTGGCGGTCCAGCAGCTCCCGTTCCCCGGCGAGGGTGAACGGGCCGCGGTCCAGCAGCACCTCCAGGCGCGGGGGCGCGGGAGCGGCCGGCGGATCCACCGAACGCACCAGGAACCAGGGGTCGGTGAGGTGCGCGAAGTGGTGCAGCCCCATCCGGCCGGTGGTCAGGAACACCCGGGCGCGGCCCCGGGAGGCCAGCAGGTCCGCGGCCCCGCCGAGCGACCCGGTGAAGGTCCAGTCGTCGTCCGGCCCCGGGCTCCAGCCGGGTCGCCGCAGCGCGAGCAGCGGGACGCCCGTCAGGGCGTGGGCCGCGGCCGCGTGGAAGCTCATCCGCTCCGCGAAGGGGTGCGTGGCGTCGACGAGGTGCGTGACGCCGTGGGCGGCGGTCCAGGCCGCGAGCCCCGCGGCGCCGCCGAACCCGCCCACGCGGGTGCCCCCCGGCGGCAGCACCGGTGCGGCGACCCGCCCGGCGAGGGAGGTCGTGACGCGGACCGGCCGCGGCGCACCGGCCGGCTCCCGCGCCGGGGCCGCCGCCGCGCCGGCCAGTGCCTCCGCCAGGCCGCGGGCCTCGGTCGTACCGCCCAGGATCAGGACGTGGCGGGACGCGGGACGGCCCGGTTCAGCAGGCATGCCGGTCGCGCTCGGGGGAGTACAGGTGGCTGTCGCGGAACTGCTCCGCCCCGAGGGTGCGGCCGACCAGGATGACCGCGGTGCGCACCAGGCCCGCCGCCTTCACCTGGTCCGCGATGTCGGCGAGGGTGCCGCGCAGCACCAGTTCGTCGGGCCGGCTGGCCATCGCGACGACCGCCGCGGGGCACTCGGCCCCGTAGTGCGGCAGGAGTTCCTCGACGACCCGGTCCGCGTAACGGGTCGCCAGGTGCAGCACCAGCAGCGCGCCGCTGCGGCCCAGCGTCGCCAGGTCCTCGCCCGGGGGCATGGGGGTCGCCTGCTGCGCGACCCGGGTCAGGATCACGGTCTGGCCGACGGTCGGGACGGTCAGCTCCCGCTTCAGGGCGGCCGCGGCCGCGGCGAAGGCCGGTACGCCCGGGACCACCTCGTACGGGATGCCGGCCGCGTCGAGCCTGCGCATCTGCTCCGCGACCGCGCTGAAGACCGACGGGTCCCCGGAGTGCAGCCGCGCCACGTCCAGGCCGGCCGCGTGGGCCGCGGTGAACTCGCCGACGATCGCGTCCAGATCGAGCTGCGAGGTGTCGACCAGCCGGGCGTCCGGCGGGCACTCGGCGAGCAGTTCGCGCGGGACGAGGCTGCCCGCGTACAGGCAGACGGGGGCGGCGGCCAGGGTCCGGGCACCGCGCACCGTGATCAGGTCGGCGGCGCCGGGGCCCGCACCGATGAAGTACACGGTCATGAGCGCTCGTTCTCCTTCGCCTCGTCGGCCTCGTGGGCCTTGTCGTCGTGGTTGCCGTGCTTGCCGTGGTTGTCGTGGTGGTGGTGTTCGTCGTGTCGGCCGTGGTGGTGGTCCCCGGCGTCCGCGGGGGACGGCGCGGGCTTGGTGACCGACCACTGGGTGACCGCCATCGCCTGCCGCCAGCCCGTGAACCCGCCGACCGGCACCGCGTGCGCGACCGCCAGCTTCACCAACTCGCCGCCGTGGCGCCGGTACCGCTCGGCCAGCACGGCCTCCGACTCCAGCGTCACCGTGTTGACCACCAGCCGCCCGCCGGGCGCCAGCGCCGACCAGACCGTGTCGAGCAGGCCCGGCGCGGTCAGGCCGCCGCCGATGAACACCGCGTCGGGGGCCGGGAGCGCGGAGAGCGCCTCGGGGGCGGCGCCGACGACCACGCGCAGGCCGGGCACGCCGAGCGACGCCGCGTTGCGGGCGATCCGCTCGGCCCGCTCCGGCACCCGCTCCACGGTCACCGCCCGGCACGACGGGTGGGTGCGCATCCACTCGATGCCGATGGAACCGGAGCCGCCGCCGATGTCCCACAGCAGCTCGCCGGGGGCCGGGGCGAGCGCACACAGGGTCGCCGCCCGGACGTGCCGCTTCGTGAGCTGCCCGTCGTGCTCGTACGCGCCGTCCGGCAGTCCGGGGGTCGCACCGATCCGCGGCCCCGCATGGGCCGGGTCCCGGCGGCACTCCACGGCCACCACGTTCAGCGGGTCGCCCGGCGGGTGCTCCCAGGCGTCCGCGCGCCCCTCGTACGCGTCCTCCTCCGGGGCGCCGAGCCGCTCCAGCACCCGCATCCGGCTCGGGCCGAAGCCGCGCTCGCGCAGCAGCGCGGCGATCTCCCCCGGGGAACCGGCACCCGCGCTGAGCACCAGGACGCGCCGCCCGTCGTGCAGGGCCGCCGCGACCCTGGCCACGGGACGGCCGACCACCGTGACGACCTCGGTCTCCTCCACCGGCCAGCCCAGGCGGGCGCAGGCGTACGACACCGACGAGGGGTGCGGCAGGATCCGCAGCGCGTCCGGGCCGAGCTCCTGCGCGAGGGCGCGGCCGATCCCGTAGAAGAGCGGGTCGCCGCTGGCCAGTACCGCGATCCGGCGGCCCGCGTGCTCCGCCATCAGCCGGGGCACGGCCGGGCGCAGCGGGCTCGGCCATGCCACCCGCTCCCCGGCGCACTCGGCGGCGGGCAGCAGGGCCAGCTGCCGCGGCCCGCCGATCAGCACCTCGGCGGAGCCGAGCGCCGAGCGCGCGGTGGCGGCGAGCCCGGCCCAGCCGTCGGCGCCGAGGCCGACGACCGTCACGGGCAAGGGGGGCGGTGCGGAGCTCACGGCGCGGTACCTCGGGGAACGGGAGTAGGGGAACGGGAGTAGGGGGACGCGGGGACGCGGGGGGCGGACCCGCAGCCTACTGGGGCGCGGCCGCGGTTCGAGGACCAGGGTGACCAGGACCGAAGCCGAGGCCGGGGCGGTGATCGCGGTCGACGGGGAGGTGTACCGGGGGACCGTTCCGGCGGGGGCCGCGCACCCGCCCCGCGCGGCCGGCATCCCGGCCGAGCGGAGCCCGAGCGCCCGGCCCTGGGTGCCGTCCGCGTGCAGGACCCCCGGGCGCTCCCGCACCAGCAGCCCGGCCGCGTACCGGACGGAGGCCGGACGGAGGCCACGCCGCAGCCGGCCGCGCTCACCGGGCTCGGCCCGGGTGCGGTGGCCGACAGCTGAAGGTGCCGCTCGGGGCCCGGCTGATCCTGCGGCGGCGCACGGGCCGTACCGTGCTCCACGGCCGGCTCCCGGCCGGGGGCGTGCCGGTGGCGGCCACGACCGCGCCGACCGGGCCGACCGGGCCGACGCGACGGCCTGGAGGGGCTGTGGGGCCGCGCGGGGGCTCCGGGGGGCCCGAGTAGGGTGGGCGGGGTCAATTACCCCAGGTAACCATCCGTGTCGCGAGAGGGAGACGCCATGCCCGGCTGGAACGCCACGCACATCCCGGACCAGAGCGGCCGCACCGCGGTCGTGACCGGCGCCAACAGCGGGATCGGCTACGTCACCGCCCGCGAGCTCGCCCGGCGCGGCGCGGTCGTGGTGCTGGCCTGCCGCAGCGCCGCCCGGGGCCGCGCCGCCGTGATCCGGCTGCGTACCGAAGTCCCGGCCGCCGAGGTGGAGTTCACCGAGCTGGACCTCGCCGACCTCTCGTCCGTACGGGAGTTCGCGCAGGGGTACGGCCGCCGCCACGCCTCCCTGGACCTGCTGGTGAACAACGCCGGGGTGATGGCACTGCCCTACGGCCGCACCGCCGACGGCTTCGAGACCCAGTTCGGCGTCAACCACCTCGGACACTTCGCCCTGACCGGACTGCTGCTGCCGCGGCTGCGCGCCGCCGCCCCCGGCGCCCGGATCGTCAACGTCTCCAGCGCCTTCCACGCCCTCGGCGACATCGATCACGACGACCTCGGCAGTGAGCGCGACTACCGCCGCTGGACCGCCTACGGCCGATCCAAGACCGCCAACCTGCTGTTCACCCACGAGCTGGCCCGCCGCTTCACCGAAGCCCGCGAGACGATCGTCCCGGCCGCCGCCCACCCCGGCTACGCCTCCAGCAACCTGCACGCCGGCGCCGCGCGGCTGGAGGGTCCCACCCTCACCTCGCGGATGACGGCGGCCGGCAACGCGCTCCTCGCCCAGCCCGCCGCCTCGGGCGCCCTGCCCACGCTCTACGCCGCCACCGCGCCCGGGGTCCGCCCGGACGAGTTCATCGGGCCGCGGTTCGGCTGGCGCGGCGCGCCCGCGCGCTCCCGGCGGGCGAAGTGGACCCTGGACGACGCCTCCGGCGAGCGCCTCTGGGCCGCCTCCGAGCGGCTCACGGGCGTCTCGTACGCCTCCCTGCCGCGCTGACGCCCCGGCCCCGCGGACCCGGCCGCCCCGGCAGGGCTTCCCCGGGCGCCCCGGTGTGAGTCCGTGCGCCCCGGCCGGGACCTGACCGCAGCGCCCCGCCGCGCCGGAGACTCGGCCGCATGGACGACGACATGGACGACCACCCGGAACCCCGCGACGGCGCCGTGGTCCTCGGAGCGGGCGTGGCCGGGCTGCTGGCGGCGCGGGTCCTGGCCGAGCGTTTCGACCGCGTCACCGTGGTCGAACGGGACGAACTCCCCGACTCCGGACCGGCCTTCCGGCCCGGTGTCCCGCAGTCGCGGCACGCGCACGTGCTGTGGTCCAAGGGCGTGGACCTGATCGAGGACCTGCTGCCCGGCACCACGGCGCGCCTGCTCGCGGGCGGGGCGGTCCTGCTGGACCTGCCCCGCGACTTCCTGTGGCTCAGCCCCGCCGACTGGTTCCTCCCGGTGCACGGCGCCCGGGCCCTGCTCGGCAGCCGGGAACTGCTCGACCGGACCCTGCGCGGCCAGGTGCTGCGCGACGCCCGGATCCGCGTACGGGCGCGGTGCACGGCCACCGGGCTGGTGGCCGCTGCGGACGGCCGCTCGGTGGCCGGCGTGGAACTGCGGAGCGGCGAACGGCTGCCGGCCCGGCTCGTGGTCGACGCGACCGGACGCACCTCCAGGGCCCCCGACTGGCTCGCCGCCCTCGGCCACCCCGTCCCCGCGACCACCCGCTACGACTCCCGGCTCGGCTACTCCAGCCGCTCCTACGCCGTCCCGCCCGACCCCGCGCGCCGCTGGCGGGGGATGTACGTGCAGGGCCGTCCCGACAGCCCGCGCGGCGGCGTGCTGGTCCCGCTGGAGGGCGACCGGTGGCTGGCGACGCTCATCGGCAACGGCGACCACGCCCCGCCCACCGCGGAGGAGGAGTTCCTCGGCTTCGCCCGCAGCCTGCGCAGCCCCGCCCTGCACGACGCCCTCCGCGACGCGCAGCCCCTGTCCTCGCCGGTCGGCTTCCGCAACACCGCGAACGAACGCCGCCACTACGAGCGCCTGGAGCACGCACCCGACGGCTTCCTGGTCCTCGGCGACGCGGCCTGCCGCTTCAACCCCGTGTACGGGCACGGGATGACCGTGGCCGCCCTGGCCGCGGACGCCCTGCGCGAGGAACTGCGCACCCTGTCCCCGCGGGAGGTCCCGGGGGCGGTGCGGCGGATCCAGCGCAGCACCGCGGCCGCGGCCGAGACGGCCTGGCAGATCGCCACGAGCGAGGACCTGCGCTACCCGCAGACAGACGGCCCGCCACCGGACCGCACCACCCGGATCATGCAGCGCTACATGTCCCGCGTGATCGTCGGCGCCAACGCCGACCCGGCCGTGGCCGCCCGCTTCTTCGGGGTGCTGTCCCTGTCCGCGACGCCGGACACCCTGCTGGGCCCGGCCACGATGCTCCGCGTCCTGTCCCGCTGGCGCCGGCCGGCCTCCCCGCACACCACCCCGTACCCGTCCCACCACGCGCCGCCGGGGGCCCGGCAAGATCCGAAAGAGACGGCCTAGGCCGCGCCGGGTGATCTGCGCGACCGCGGCGCGACCGGCTCCCGGGTCCGACCGGCCGGTGTCCGTCGGACCTCGCCCGTCGGGCCGCCCCGGGGTGAACGGATCCTGCCGGGTCGGGGCTACGGGGTGACGGCCCGTTCGTACAGCGCCTCGACTCCGTCGCCGAAGTAGCTGCTGTACGAGGTCCGTTCGTCGCCGCCCCCGTCGCGGCCCCCGATCACCCCGATCAGGGTGTCCCCGCCGGTCAGCACCGGGCCGCCGCTGGTGCCGTTCGGTACGTCCGCGCAGTCCAGGCGCAGCTGCGTCGGGCCGGCCGCGACGGCGGTGTTGCTGCACTCCAGGGGCTGTTCGGAGGTGTTGGGGTAGCCCACGAGCCGCGCCGGGGCGGGCAGCCGGGGCCGGAAGCCGATGGTCGTGGCGCCCGTGAGGTCCTCCAGCCGCTGCCCCGGGTAGCCGGGCCGGCGCAGCCGGACGAAGGCGACGTCGTGGGCCGGGTCCTGGTCCTCGGCCCAGCGGGGGTCGACGTCGATCCGGGTGGGCACCCACACCCCGTACGGCGCCACGCCGTCGCGGTAGCCGGGGGCGAAGGCGAGGTTCGTCCGGAAGCCTCCGCCGTACACGCAGTGCGCGGCCGTGGCGATCAGGTCGCCGCCGGGGGAGTGGACCACCACCGCCGAGCAGTGGTGGTCGGGATCGCCGTCGTCGCCGGGGGAGAAGAGGGCGCCGACGGACGGCTCGGCGGGCGCGGGCCGGGCCACCAGGGGGTCGGAGGGCCGGCCGGCCGTGTCGCGGAGGGCGGTGGCGCCGACCGCCGCGCCCGCGCCGGAGTCCGGGGCCGCTCCCGAGCCCGAGCCCGCACCCGCGCCCGTGCCCGTGGCGGAGCCGCGGTCCTGCGACGGGTCCGGGGCGCCCTGGGTGACGTCGTCCAGGACGGCGAAGGCCGTCCGGTCGGCGCGCTCCGGGTCCTGCCGGTAGGTGCCCAGCGCCGGGTCCCCGTCCGCGCGGTGGGCGGCGATGCCGCGCAGCTCCCAGGCGTACCAGCCCCCGGTGAGGACCAGCGCGCCGAGGGTGGCGGTGAGCAGGGTGGCTCCCACGACCCTCCCCGGGACCTTCTTCGACATGTGCACTCCCGCCCGCCCCGCGGACCGCCCGCTCGGCAGGGGGTCCGACGTGTCGTCCGACATCGTGTCCGACACTCTGTCCGACTTTCCGTTCGATGGGGGAGCGGTCGCCCCGGTTCCGTGCGCGGCACGTGTCCGTTCTCACAGCCTCCGGCCGGTCACCCGCCGTCCTTCCCCGCGTCACTCCGCCGTCCTTCCCCGCGTCACCCGACTCGCCTACGCCGGCTCGACCTGGCCGCCGCCTTCCCCGCCGTGCACCGCGCCGAGGCCGGCGACCCGCGCGCCCGGTACGCCGACGCCTCCCTGCGCCCCTGGTTCGTCGTCTTCGACGGGGACGCGAGCGCGTACGCGGGCGGCTCGATCGACACCGGCTGGTACGACCGCAACCACTACCTGCTGATCGCCACCGACGCCCACAACGTGGCCCCCGCCATCGACGCCGTCCGGCCGACCGAGGCGCAGGGCGCGCGAGCGCCCGGCCCTGCTCGCCCGGCGCCACGCCACCATCGTCTCGGCCGACCGGTACCCGCTGCCCCAGGTGCTGGGAACGGTGGTGCCCCGCGGCGAGTAGCCTTGTTGCGAACCATTCGCAACAAGAGTCGGGGTAGTCGTGTCGGGATCTCCGGTGGTGCTCGGGATCGAGTCGTCCTGCGACGAGACCGGCGCGGGCATCGTCCGCGACGGGAAGCTCCTCGCGCACGTCGTCGCCTCCAGCATGGACGAGCACGCCCGCTTCGGCGGGGTCGTCCCGGAGATCGCCGCCCGCGCCCACCTGCACGCCTTCAACCCGGTCGTCCGCCAGGCGCTCGACCAGGCCGGGCTGAAGGCCTCCCAACTCGACGCCGTCGCCGTCACTACCGGCCCCGGCCTCTCCGGCGCGCTCCAGGTCGGACTGGCCGGAGCCAAGACCCTCGCCTACGCCCTCGGCCTGCCGCTCTACGGAGTCCACCACCTGGCCGGCCACGTCGCCGCCGACACCCTGGAGCACGGCCCGCTACCCGAGCCCTGCATGGTGCTCGTCGTCTCCGGCGGACACACCTCGCTGCTGCTCGTCCGCGACCTCGTGCGCGAGCCGATCCTGCACCTCGGGGACACCCTGGACGACGCGGCCGGGGAGTGCTTCGACAAGGTGGCCCGCGTCCTGGGCCTGCCCTACCCGGGCGGTCCGGCCATCGACCGCGCCGCGCGGGGCGGCAACCCCGAGGCCGTCGCCTTCCCCCGCCCGCTCACCGGCGGACCGCGCGCGGACGACCCGTACGCGTACTCCTTCTCCTTCTCCGGGCTCAAGACCGCGGCCGCCCGCTGGGCCGAGGGGCACCGGCTGCGCGGCGGGGAGCCGCCGGTCGCCGACGGCGCGGCCTCCCTCCAGGAGGCGGTGGCCGACGTGCTGACCCGCAAGGCGGTCGCGGCCTGCACGGCGCACGGGGTGCGGACCCTGGTGGTCGTCGGCGGCGTCGCGGCCAACTCCCGGGTACGGGCCCTCGCCGAGCGCCGCTGCGCCTCTGCCGGCATCGAACTGCGGGTGCCCCCGATGACCCTGTGCACCGACAACGGCGCGATGATCGCCGCCGTCGGGGACCTGCTGGTGCGCGCGGGCGCCGAACCGGGCCCGCCCGAGATGACCATCGACCCCTCCGCCCCCCTGGAGTACGCCGCGCTCACCCCGGTCGCGGCCCGGGCCGGCTGACCGCCCGCCCCGGGCCGGCCCCGGGCTCGGCCTCCCGGGTCGGCCGCCGGCTCAGCCGCCGGTGTGCGAGGCCTCCAGCTGCCGGGCCGGGGGACGGGCCGCCTGCGGCGCGGCGCCGAGACCCGCCTCGATCTCGTCCAGCGCGCGCCGGGCCGTGGCGATCCGGTCGCGCAGATCGCCGTCGGCCGCGTCCGGCCCGTCCCGCCCCGGGTCCGGCTGCGCCCGGGAGGCCTCCTTCTCCATCTCGCGGGCCTCGTCGAGGGAGTTGAGCACCACCCCGATGAGGACGTTGACCAGGACGAACGAGGCGAGCAGCGCGTACGAGGCGTAGTAGATGATGCTGAGGCGGGAGATCTGCAGCCCCGCGCGGACGGCATCGGTCAGCCCGTCCAGGGTGGTCAGCAGGAACAGGGTGAGTGCGGCGCGGCCCACCGACCCGTAGTGCTGCGGGTCGGCGTCGGCGAAGCACACCCAGCCGACCATGGCGTACACGTACAGCACGAGCGCCCCGACGAACAGGAAGCTGGCGGTACCGGGCAGGCTGCGGCCCACCGCTACCAGCAGGATGCGCAGATGGGGCAGGAAGCGCGCGGTGCGCAGGACGCGGGCCAGCCGCAGCAGCCGCAGCAGGGTGGTGTTCTCGCGCACCAGCGGGACGAAGGCGGAGGCGACGACGACGAGGTCGAAGACGTTCCACGGGTCGCGGAAGAATGCTTTCGGCTGGTCCGCGCAGGCGCCCAGGCGCACCAGCATCTCCAGCGTGAACAGGACGAGGCAGCCGTCCTCCGCCGCCTGCAGCACCTGCCGGTACTCTTCGGCGAGCCCGCTGTAGGTCTCCGCCCCCATCAGCACCGCGTTCAGCAGGATCACGCAGAAGACGGCCATGCCGAAGGCCGGCGCCTCCGCGGCCGCCCGGCAACGGGCCGCCAGCTTCGCCCGGCCGTGCCCGGCCGGCATCGGATGTGCCATCTCGCTCCTCGTACTCGTCGACACCGCTGGTCGGCGCCCGGAGGGCGCGCGGTCCGACCTTCTAACGCAGCACGGCCGATCCGGTTTCACCCCGGGCCCGCGCACGCGCACGCGCCCGGCCGCGCACGCGCACGCCCCGGCGCGCGGGGCGGGCCGGGGCGACGGGGTACGGAGGCGACGGGGTGACGGGGGCGACGGGGGCGCGGGGCCGGGGAACCGCGGGACAGGGGAGCGGCGGGGTCAGGACAGCTCGCGGCCCCAGGTCTGCAGGGCGTAGGCCCGCCCCTTCTCCTCGCCGGTGATCAAGGGCACGTCGAGCAGGGCGAAGCCCGCCGCGACCGCCACCGCGACGCTGGACGCGTTCTCCGCCTCCAGCTCCAGGATCACCCGCTCCGCGCCGAGCCGGTCGCGGGCGTACGCGGCCATCACCCGCACCGCGCGGGCCGCCAGCCCCTGCCCGCGGTGGGCCGGTCCCACCGCGTAGCCGAGCTCGGTGCCCTCGGGGGCGCGGCGCAGCATCACCTCGCCCAGCGGGGCTCCGCCGTCGACGGTGATGGCCAGCAGGACGGCCGTCCCCTCCGCCCGCAACCGCCGGGCCCGCTCCAGCCGGGCACGGGCGGCCGCCGCGTCGAAGGGCGAGGCGATCGGCGTCCAGTACGCGATGTCCGGGTGGTCGAACAGCTCCGGCATCGCGCCGAGGTCCGCCTCCGTCCAGTCGCGCAGGACGAGTCCCTCCCCGGCGAGCTCGATCCGGTCGGGAAAGGACGTCGTGCTGCTGCTCATGCTGCGGGGCCTCCCTGGCCTGTTCGGGACGAGGCAGGATATCCGGGCCGGCCCCCCGGCCGCCGGACAGGCCGGAGCGGCCGGCCCCGGCGGGCGCGCCCCGCAACGCGACGGGCCGCCTCCCGATACCGGGAAGCGGCCCGCGTGCGGTGATGCGGTGGGGTCAGATGATGGGGACGGGGCTGGGGAGGGGGAGCCGGGCCGTCCCGAGTGTGGGGATGGTCCAGCGCTGGGCGTTGCTCGGGTTGCAGTCGTAGAGTCCGAGCTGAGTGCCGGGCGTGGTGTTGAAGCCACCGAGGTCGAGACAGCGGCCCGAGACGGGGTTGAAGAGCGCGCCGTTGGCGCGCGGCAGGAACTTCTGGCTGGGGACGTCGGCGCAGGTCCGGAGTTCTATCAGCGTGCCGTTCGCGGTACCGGCCCCCGCTGCGCCGATGCACTTGCCCTGGATCTGGACGGTGCCGTCGTTGCGGATCTGGAACTGCTGGGCCGCACTGCCGTTGCAACCGGTGATCTGGATCTTGTTGCCGTCGTCGGAGCGCCCGTAGTCGTTGTCGACGCAGTGGGTGGCCGCGGCGGTCAGAGCGAGGGGCCCGGTGGCGCCGGGGGCCGCGACAGAGGCGGCGTAGGGGTACACCGCCAGGTTGCTGATCCCGCCCTCGAAGGGCGAGTCGGCGTAGGCGCCGTCCGATTTGAAGCGGCCCAGAGCGAAGGGTCCGACGGGGGCCGGGCTGGTGGCCGCGTCGTGGTGTCCGGTGGAAGCGAGGACGCCGTTGACGTACAGGCGCATCAGGCCGGTGGTGTGGTCGTAGACGGCGGTGAGCTGGGTCCAGGTGCCAAGGGCGAGGTTCGCGGTGCTGTTCGACTCGTTGGTGTCGTCGTACGGCCACGAGCCCGTGTCACCGTTGGCCAGGGCGAAGTGCCAGGTGTTCCTGTTGTGGTCGGGGTACAGGAGCAGAGAACTGTTGCGGCTCAGGTCCTGGCTGAGAACGACTCCGCCCGCCTTGGTGGCCTTGGCCATGGTGCTGATGGTGAAGCTCTTGCGGGTGTCGATCACCGGAGCGGGCATGGCGATCGCGGATCCCCGGGTGAAGGCGGCGTGGCGGGCAGGTCGGCCGCCGATGACCTCCTCGGGGAACGTGACGCCGGTGACGGTGCCCGGAGTGGTGCCCAACGGCTTGGCAGCGCCGGCGCCTACGGCGTCCGGTGTCTTTCCACCGCTTTGACCGGCGAGGATCCATTGGGCCTTGGGAGTGTTCAGATTGCCCAGGGTGAGGGGAGTCGTGCCGATGCCGCTGAGGGTGGGGTAGAGGACATTGTCCTTGGGGGCGACACCGGTTCCGTTGAAGGCGACGAGCTGCTGCTTGGTGTCCAGTGCCCACAGATCGGGGATGCGGTCGCCGTCGAGGTCGCCGTCCGAACCGGCGAGGGGGTAGACCTTGGGGTCCACCGTGCCGATGACCGGTCCGGACGCGGGGTTGGCGAATCCGGTGAGGACCGGTGCCTGCGCGGCGCCCTGGACGGAGAAGGCGCGCACCGAGCCGTCGGTCTTGGACCGGGCCAGCAGGGTGGGGAAGTCGGTGCCCTGGGCGCGTCCGGGCGTGATCAGCTCGTAGCCGCCCCACGCGGTGTCGTTGCCCGAGAGCAGAATCGCGTTCTTCGACAGCTGGCCGGCGGTGCCGGCGAGGCTGAGCCACAGGCGGCCGTTCTCGACGAACAGCAGGGAGGTTCTGGGCAGCGCGTCCGCGTTGGGTCCGTTGCCGTCCCCCGTGACCGAACCGTAGGCGGCGATCCGGGTGACCTTGGACCAATCGGTCGTGTAGCCGTGATCGGTGCAGTTGATCACGGCGAAGGTCGCGTTGAGGCAGGTTCCCGGCTTGGTGATCGGCTCGGGGGCCTTCGTGTCGAACGCGCCTCGGTTGTCGTTGGCGTACAGGTAGAGCTTCGGGTGGTCCGCCTGGTGTGCGTAGAGGTCGTCGACGAGCTTGTCGCCCGGGCTGCCCCGGTGCGTGGTCTGGACGGCGTTCCAGTCGGCGCTGTAACCGGGTGCGGCCTGGGCCTTGGCCGCGGGCGCGGCGTAAGGATCCGAGCCGGCCGAGATCTTGCGGAGGTTGCCGGCGCTGTCGGGGAGCAGGATGTCGGGCGTGTGGTCGCCGTCCACGTCACCGAAGACGGGCTTGCCGGCATCCGGGTTGGAGGGCGCGTAATAGCTGTAGACGGCGGGCTGGGACATGTTGCCCGCATTGTCCTGGGTCTGCAGGTAGACGAAGTTGGTGCCCCAGGTCCGGGGAGTGATCTTGACGGTGCCCTTGCCGTCGGTCAGACGGGTGATGCCGGGCTCGGTGTCGGTGCACTTCCAGCCCGTGGCCGCCGCCTTGACGGGGTCGGTGGTCCACCGTGCGCAGGCCAGGCCCGAGGTGCGGCCGCCACCGAGGGGGGTGGGGTCGGTGCCGCTGAGAGTGAAGGTGCCCTCCTGGCCGGCGAGCTTGGGGCGGGCGCCGATGGTGTCGGAGGCGGGGAAGTCGGTGGACGTGACGACGGCGGTCGGTGGAGTGCGGTCGACCCGGAAGAAACACATGTCGGTGTTGGCGCTGGTGAGCGTGCCGTCGGTGTTGCGGGCCATCCAGCCGTACTGGTGTCCGTCTGTCAGCGGCCCGATGTCGACGCTGACGGTGCCGTGGCTGCTGTTCCACCCGGTCTCGGCGTAAGCGCTCTGGCCGCCGTTGTCGTCGTCCCAGTACTGGAAGGCCGTCCAGAGCTGGAGCCCGGTGGCCGAGTAGGTGTTCGTGCTCAGGGTGATGTTGTTGTTGGCTCCGATCCAGCCTGGGTTGTCCCAGGGGTTCGCGGTGCCGGGGGTGCGGCAGTCGGCGTAGGCGCCGGTGCCGGCGAAGCCGGGGGTCGGGCTGGCACGCGGCCACCAGACGGTGGGGGTGATGCCGTACTCCACCACGATGTGCGGGGTGTTGTTGAACCGCTGGCGGTAGTACTTGTTGTTTTCGTCATCGGGTGCGAGGCCGACGGTGAGGGTGGGCCACTGGTACCGGACGGCGGTCTTGAACAGGTCCTTCACGTCGAAGGCTATGCCGCCGGTCCCGGAGATGTTCGCGTGGCCGATCTTGGTGCAGCCGCCCATCCGTGAATTCTTGTCACACGGCTGCTGGTTCCACTTGGTCGGATTGCCGATCGCGGTCGTGGAGTACAAGCCCATCGGGGTGGGTGTGCTCGGGCTGGACGAGGAGATCACGGTCGCGTGGAAGGTCGCGTTGATGATCTCGCTGTAGTACAGCCTGGAGTCGACCCCGATCTGGAAGTAGGCACGGGTCCGGCCGATGCCCTCGCACGGCGGGTTGCCGACGTTGTAGCCGCAGTAGCCGGTGGCGGGCTTGTCCTGCCCGTACTGGGTGCCGTTGAACTCGTTGGTGTCGGGGTAGGCCTCTTGAACCTGGGCCCAGGCCTGGTTGGCGTTGTCGATGGTCGGGTTGATGCCCGGGTCGATGTACCAGGGCCCGGTGCCCTGCCCCAGGAGGGCCGCATCGGGCACGAGGTGGATGGCCTGGGCGTCGACGGTCGTGCGGATCTGCTTCACCACCGCGCCTTGGCCGGGACCGTCGGTGCTGGAACGCACGGGCTCTTCGCCGTCGGCCGGGGCGGACTGGGTGGCCAGGGAGCGCGCCTGCCGGGACGGGACGGCTGCCGCGGTGGCCGGGGGCGCAGCGGAATCCCACATCAGGGGGGTGGGAGCGGAGAAGCGGGTCCTGCCCCGGTCGTCGGTGGCGGTGAGGTTACCGGCGCCGTCTGCGGTGACCGACAGTCCATCGGCTTCGATGCCGAGACGGAGGCTCCTGACGGCGGGGCTCGCCGCGGCCTCGGGGGAGCGGACGATCAGGACTTGGCGCCAGCCGCCGACAGGTGTCGCGGTCAACTCCAGGTCGACGTCGGGCAGTACCGTGGTGTACAGGGCGCTGTCGCCGTGGAGAGCGGGCTTGGGCAGGGGGAAGGGCGCCTTGAGGGCCAACCTCTTGCCGTCGCCCGTGGTCATGGTGGCCATGGGGCCCGTGCCGCCACCCGAGAAGCTCAGCGGGGAGGCGACGGCCGTGGGCGTCACGCTGCCGTCGGGGTTGGTCCGCAGGGTGGCGTCGAGGGTCTGCCACGTCCCGGAGGGAGCCTTGACGCGCTGCGGAACGGGTGTGGTGTCCGTGGTGAGGGTGCCACCGGGGTTGGCGAAGGTCTGCGAACTCGCCGTCGTCAGATGGTCGATGACGACGGACTTGCCGCTGTTCCCGGCCTCGGTCTTCGCCGCGTCGATGGCGCGGGATTCCGGGCTGGGCGGCAGTGGTGCGGGAGTGGGCCAGGCGCTGTTGGCGGGGCCGTGGCCCCGGGCGTCGTCGGCAGCGGCGGGCGGCCCCACGAGGAGGCCGGCGCCGAGGGCGAGGGCGGCGGCCCCGGCCAGGGGAAGGGTCAGGGAACGGGAGGTCCGGCGTAGACGGAGCCCCCCCGGACTCGTACTGCGTGAACGACGTGACGGTCTCATGCCGGAAGTCCTCGCTGTGTGCGGATATTGAGCAGACGTCAGGCGCACCGTCCCTTCCGGTCTGCAAACTTGTCAACAAAATTTCAAGGCGAGATGCCTCATTGGGGCGTGAAGTGCCGGGTTGTCCATCACGTGACGGTAGCCACTTAAGGAGATTTTCATAAATCACTTACATGTCGAACGCATGCTCCATAGAGTGCGCTTGATCTGGACCTGATCGGTCCGGACATACTCGTGTTCCGGTTGTCAGTGGGGGGATCCACTTGTCTGGTCGGCGTGTGTTCGCCGTGCGCTCGAAACGTGGTCGAGCAAGGGTCGCGGTAGCTGCCGCACTCACTGTTCTCGTGTCTGGCCTGGGCCTTCCCGTGGTCGAGGCTGCCGAGACACCACCGAAGGTGTGGGTACCGCCGCAGACTCCGCTGCCCGACGTGGAGCCGGTCAAGGGAGTCGACGCCAAGCCCGAGGTGCCGGTCGAGGCCCCGGTTCAGAAGTGGAAGCCGTCGCTGAAGGCGGCCGTCCCGGCCGGCTCCGCGACCGTTGCCCTCACGCCCGAGCCGCTTCCCGTCCCCACGGCCGGCGCGCGGTCCGTCAAGGCCGACACGCTGCCTGTCTGGATCGCAGCTGTAAACGACGCGAAGGCGTCTCTCTCCTCGGTCGGTGGTGCCGGCTCACCCGACACCATCGACAAGGGAACCCTCAGGGTCGAGGTGAAGGACGCCGCGGCGACCCGGGCCGCCGGCGTCAACGGCGCACTCGTCGCCCTGACCGAGCCGGCCGGTACCGCTCCGGCGGCCAAGGTCCAGGTCAGCCTCGACGTGACCGCCTGGGCCGACGCGGCCGGCGCCAACTGGGCCGACCGCGCACGCGTGGTCCAACTGCCCGCCTGTGCCCTCACCACTCCGGGCGCGGCCGGTTGCACCAGCCGGACCCCTGTCGCCGCCCACCGGGACGCCACCGGACGCCTGGTCGCCGAGATCGCGGCCCCCCGTGTGCCTGCGTCCCCGGCGTCTGTACTGAAGACCCGACCGAACGCGCAATCCGCCCCGGCGGCCGCTCCACAGGTGCTCGCCGCCGAAGGCGTCGCCCTGGCCGTCGAGGCCGGCCCTTCCGGCGCGGGCGGCGACTATTCCGCCACACCGCTTCTGCCCTCGGCCTCCTGGCAGGCCGGTACGAACGCCGCGAACTTCACCTACGGCTACACGGCCGAGCTCCCCGCCGCCATAGCCGGCCCGGCCCCGAGCGTCGTGCTCGGTTACGACTCCTCCTCGATCGACGGCCGCACCGCGTCCACCAACGCCCAGTCCGGACCGATCGGCGAAGGCTGGGACTGGAGCCCCGGCTCCATCTCCCGCTCCTACCGGACCTGCAAGGACGCCGGTATCAAGGATTCCGGTGACGAGTGCTGGGCGGGGGACATCCTCTCCCTGAACCTCGCGGGCCACTCGGGGCAGATCGTCCGTGACGACGCCACTTGTGTGTACCGCCTCCAGGGCGATGACGGCACCAGGATCGAGCGACTGACCGGGCAGAAGAACCCCGCCTGGAAGGGCGAGGCCTACCGGGTCACCACCACGGACGGCACCCAGTACTACTTCGGCGCCAACCGCCTGCCCGGCGGTGACGGCACCGACCCCGAGGCGAAGTCAGTCTCCACCGTCCCGGTCTACTTCAACAGCGGCCAGGACAAGTGCCTGAAGGGCCTCACCCCGGCGAACGGCACCTTCGCGCAGCTGGGCTGGCAGTGGAACCTCGACTACGTCGTCGACCCGCACCAGAACCTCATCTCCTACCGCTACGAGCAGGAGGGCAACCACTACGGGCGCGGCGGCGGCCAGAACAACGGCAACGGCACCGCCACCGCCTACCAGCGCGGCTCTTACCCCACCTGGATCGGCTACGGCCAGCGCCTCCCCGACCAGATCGCCGCCAAGGGGGCGGCCAAGCCCGCCGCCCAGGTCTGGCTGCGCACCGAGGAGCGCTGCTTCACCAGCGGCGCCATCACCTGCGCCCCGGCGCAACGCACCAAGGCGAACGCCGCGTTCTGGCCCGACACTCCCGTCGACCAGGAATGCGCTTCCACCGGACAGTGCCTGAACCTGTCGCCCACGTACTTCTCCACCAAGCGCCTGACGAAGATCGACACCGAGGTCCTCGCCGGCACGGCCTACCGCAGCGTGGACTCGTACGCCCTCAAGCAGCGCTTCGAGCCGTCGGGCGACGGCAGCTCGCCCACCCTGTGGCTCGAGTCCGTCCAGCGCAGCGGTACGAACGGCAAGGCCACGCTCCCCGTGCCGCCCGTCTCCTTCCAGCCGCTGCAGATCCCCAACCGCGTCGACGGCATCGTCAAACGTCCCGACGGCACCGAAGCCACCACCCTCCGGTTCAACCGGCCGCGGATCCAGACGATCACCACCGAGACCGGCGGCCAGATCAACGTCGTCTACAAGGCTCCCGAGTGCTCACGGGTCAAGGGCACCATGCCGTCCTCCGAGGACGGCAACACCATGGCCTGCATGCCGGTCAAGTGGTACCTGCCCCAGCAGTCCTTCCCCGATCCGGTCAACGACTGGTTCAACAAGATCGTCGTGCAGTCCGTCACGCAGCAGGACATGGTGGCCGGCCAGGTCACGACCGTGACCGACTACGAGTACGGCGGCGGCGTCGCCTGGCACCGCAACGACTCCGAGTTCGCCGACCCCAAGACCCGCACCTATGACCAGTTCCGGGGCTATGCCACCGTCACCACCAGAACCGGTAGCGGCAACAGTGCGGAAGCCCCGCGTACCAAGTCCGTCTCCACCTTCCTGCGGGGCATGGACGGCGACGTCCTTGCCAACGGAAGCAAGCGCAACGTCACCGTCGCGGACGTGCAGGGCGGCACCATCAAGGACGAGGAGGCCCTGTCCGGCTTCGTCCGCCAGACGGAGACCTTCGACCGTGACGGCGGCACGGTCGTCGCCGACGAGGTCACCACCCCCTGGCTCCGCGAGAAGGTCACGGCGACCCGCGCCCAGTCCGGGAACATGCCCCCCGTCACCGCCCGCATCCTGAACACCGGCAAGGTCACCACCCGCGCCAAACTCGCCAACGGCACCTGGCGCACCAGTGAGCGCAGTTCCACCTACGACGACACCCTCTTCGCGCGCCCGGTCAACGTCGACGACTGGAGCGACATCTCACGCCCCGACCAGCGCCTGTGCACCACCTTCGAGTACGCGCAGGGTACGGGCGCGGCCCTGACCCAGCTCGCATCCCGCACCCTGGTCCTCTCCGGTGCCTGCGGTCAGACCCCGACCGCGGTCAACACCGTCGGCGACACCCGCGCCTACTTCGACGGTCTGCCGCTGGGACAGGTCGACGCGACCGGCGAGCAGACCGGCACCGAGGTCCTCGAGAAGTACGACGCGGCGGGCAGCCCCGTCTACCGGCTCAACATCGTCTCCGCCTACGACGCCTACGGCCGCATCACCACGAGCACCAACAAGGTCCGCAAGGACGCCGCCCACCCCGATGGTGCGGTCAGCCGGACCGAGTACCAGCCCGCCACCGGCGCCCTGCCGACCTCGGTCACCCACACCAACCCCCTGGGTTGGAAGACGGTGACGACCCTCGATGTCGGCCGCGCGCTCCCGCTGAAGAGCACGGACGAGAACAACCATGTGGCCGAACGCGACTACGACGCCCTCGGCCGCGTCGTAGCCGTATGGCAGCCCGGCCAGGTCCGCAAGGACGACCCGCCGGTCCGCAAGTTCTCCTACGCGATGAACGGCACCAAGGCGCCGACGACCGTTCTGAGCCAGACGCTCATGAACGACGACTCCTACATCTCCAGCTACACCCTCTACGACGGCCTCGGCCGCGTCCGCCAGACCCAGGCGCACACACCCTCCGGTGTCGCAGGCCGCATGGTCACCGATGCCCTCTTCGACTCGCACGGCTGGCAGGTGAAGACGAGCGCCCCGTACTTCAACGACGAGAAGGCTCCCGGCGGCGCCCTGTTCCTCCCCAACGGCGGAGTCAACCCCGACAGCAAGATCCCCTCTCAGTCCGTCTCCGTGTTCGACGGCCTCGGCCGTCCCACGGCCTCCGTCTTCCAGTCCTTCGGTGTCGAGCAGTGGCGCTCCAAGACCGAGTACGCCGGCGCCGATGAGGTCCGCAGCATTCCGCCCACCGGTGGGTTCGCCACGGCGAGCATCACCAACGGCACCACCTCGCTCCTGCGCCAGTACAAGTCCAACACGCCGACGGGCGCCTACGACGAGACCACGTACGAGTCCAACACGCAGGGCCAGGAGCTGCGCCGCAAGGACTCCGCCGGCAACGAGTGGACCTTCACCTACGACCTCCTGGGTCGTACGGTCAAGACCACCGACCCGGACGCGGGCACCGCGACCACGGTCTACGACGACAGCAAGAACCTCGTCACCGTCACCGACGCCCGCAAGAAGAGCGCTACCACCGTCAGCGACATCCTGGGCCGTCCCCTCGCCACGTACTCGGGCAAGGCGGTCGATCCGGCCAAGCAGGTCGGGTCGGTCACCTACGACACCAAGAAGCTCGGCAAGCCCTCGACCACGACCCGCTTCGTCGGCGGCTCCGCGGGCAGCGCCTACACCACCGAAGTCACCGGCTACGACGGCGGATACCGCCCGCTGGGCACCAAGACCACCATTCCCGCCACCGAGAAGCAGTTGGCCGGCACCTACGAGAGCACGAACACCTACGACAAGTACGGTCAGCTCAAGACGACGGAACTGCCAGCCATCAGCGGTGCGGGGCTCGACGTCGAAACGCTGCACTTCGGCACCGACATCGCCGGAAACCTGACCGCGATGGACGGCACCACCGGACCGCTGGAGATCCGGACCCCGTACGTCGTCGACCTGCGCCGCGACCCCTACGGCCGCGCCATCCGCACCACCGTCGGTGTCTCCGGCCGCCAGGTCGTCTCCACCACCGATTTCGACCTGGCGACCGGCCGGCCGGTCCGCTCCACCCTGGACAAGCAGACCGCGACCACCGCAAGCGTCGACGTCGTCGACTTCACCTACAACCGGGTCGGCCAGCTGACCTCTCTCAGCAACACCCAGGACGGTGCCACCCGCGACCTGCAGTGCTTCGCCACCGACTACCTCGGCCGCCTCACCCAGGCCTGGACCGACACCGGTACCACCAGCACCGCACCGCAGCCCAGCGTCCGAGGCATCGGCAACTGCGCCAACGCCACCGGACCCAAGTCCGACGTCGGCGGCAAGCCCAGCGTCGGCGGTCCCGCTCCGTACTGGCAGCAGTACGAGTACGACAAGATCGGCAACCGGACCAAGCTGGTGAAGAAGGACGTCACCGGCAACGCCACCAAGGACACCACGGTCACCCAGACCTTCGGTGCCCAGCCGAATACGCCGTCCACCGATCCCAAGACCGGCGGCGGCACCGGCGGGCCGCACGCGCTGATGACCTCCACCGAGACCGGCCCCGCCGGCACCAAGGTCACCTCGTACACCTACGACGCCGCCGGCAACACCGCAGCCGTCACCAGCACGCCCGGCACCAAGACCCTGACCTGGAACGACCAGGGCAAGATCGACAAGATCATCGGAACCGGCGAGAGCGCCGGCACCAGCTACCTCTACGACACGGGCGGCAACCAGCTGATCCGCCGTGAGCCGGGCAAGACCACCCTCAATCTGGGCACCGACCAGATCGCCCTGGACACCGCCACCGGCAAGGTCTCGAACGTCCGTACCTACAGTGCCCCCGGCGGCCTGTCCATCACCCGTACCACCACCGCCGGCACCTCCACGCTCGCCTATCAGTCCTCGGATCACCACGGCACCAACGGTGTCCAGTTCAACGCCACGGACCTCGCCCAGGTCCGCCGCCCCGCCGATCCCTTCGGCAACGAACGCGGTACCCAGCCCGCACCCGGCACGTGGGCCGGGGACAAGGGCTTCGTAGGCGGCACCAAGGAGAAATCCACCGGGTTCACCCTCCTCGGCGCCCGTGAATACGACGCCACCACAGGCCGTTTCATCAGCCCCGACCCCCTCATCGACGCGAGCGACCCCCAGCAGTGGAACGCCTACGCCTACTCCAACAACGACCCGATCAACAAGTCCGACCCCAGTGGACTGGCCTGGAAGTGCGAGCGGGGTGAACTGGGGTGTAGCAACAACACGCCTACGGGCGGGGCGCCTACGCCGCCCTCTTCAGGCGGCGGCGGCGACGGTGACGACGGTGACGGCCAGACCAGCCAAGCATCGAAGGAACTGGCCAGCGCCAATGCCGAGGTTGTCAAATCGAAGCACCGGCGCGAGGAACTGAAGTCCGCTGTCATCGACCTGATCGGTGACCTGATCGGCTACAACGACGCCCGCGACTGCTTCACCAAGGGCGACGTCATGGCCTGCGTCAACACCGCCTTGAATGCCGTCCCCTGGGGCAAGCTATTCAAGGCGATCAAGGTGGGCATCAAGGCCGTCAAGATCTACAAGGAGATCAACAAGACCTACGACGCCATCAATGCCGCCGAACGCAGGGCCTCTCGCGCCATGGAGGCCTTTACCAAGGCCAAGAAGGCCGAGAACGAGGCAGCCGTTGCCGCGGCCAAGGCGGCGAAATCAGGCGACATAAAGGCCTCGAAGGAGTCAGCCAGCGACAGCGCTGGAACCAATAACAAGGCGAGCAAGGGCGAAGCCGACGCCGAATCCTCAGGCAGCGGCTCCGATGCCAGGTCGAAGCCCGAATCCTGCGAGACGAACAGCTTCCCCGCAGGAACGCGCGTCCAGATGGCCGACGGGACGACCAAGGCCATCGAAGACATCCAGGTCGGCGACACCGTGTTGGCAACCGACCCGCAGACGGGCGAAACCAGCCCGAAGAAGGTCACCGACACCATCACCACGCCGGACGACAAGGACTTCACCGACCTCACCCTCACCAATGGGGCGAACCCCGACGGGCCGGCCGTCACCCTCACATCGACATACCACCACCCCTACTGGAGTGACACCCGCCGTCAGTGGACCGACGCCGGCACCCTCACCCCGGGCGAACAACTCCGCCAGCCGGACGGCACACCCCTCGCCGTCCAGGCCGTCCGCAACTACCCGCACGCCGTCACGACGCACAACCTGACCGTGGCCGACGTCCACACGTACTATGTGCTGGCAGGCGCCACACCGGTCCTCGTCCACAATTGCGGTCTCTCGGCACGGGCGAGTGAAATTCATGCCGCCGAGCCGGACGAATTCGTTCGCAAGAACGTGAGCACGGTGGCTGTAATTAGGGCGGACACCCCGCATGGTCCGATCAATGTCGTTGCCGGATCTGGTGATGGCTTGACCCCCGCACAGATGTCTGCCATCGGTAAGGGTGAGATCGTCGCCGACAACATCCCAGGCACTCACGCAGAACAGAATGCCCTGCTCTTCATTAATGACATGGGATGGACTCCCATTTCGGGAGGGACTTCCCGCAATGTCTGCCTGGGTAGGTGTGCGCCGCTCATCCGGGGCACTGGCGGTAAGATGATGGGTGAGGTGTTCCCGGGAAGTGGTAAAACTACAACTCGCCAGAGGAGCTTTGAGTGGTAGTCGATGAGGCTGTTGCGGCGACCCTTCGGGGGCAGTCGCAGACTCAGGTTGCAACCTTCGTGGCTGGCTGCGCGGAGCGGATGGCGCAGGTGTTTACGGGGCTGTGCGGAGTCGATCCCGCGCGGAATAGTGACTCCGATGTCGTTGTCCAGCTTCTGGAGAATCTTTGGGATCCTGAAATCCCGGCAGATTCGTTCCGCGCTTCGGTGGAGTCTCTGGAGGGTTTCCGAGAGCTCGAACCGTCTGACGAGGAGATCATCGACGTAGCAGGTATCTATTCCTTCTACTCGGTGCTGGCGATGCGGTACGCGGCCCTCTATCGATCCAGCGGCGACGTTGAAGATGCGCTCAAGTGTGCACATTCATGCCTGACGGCGATGGGGCAATTGGACCAGAACCTTTCAGGTGCTGCTTTCTTCGCCCAGGAGGCAGAATTTCAGCAGCGCGCAACTTCCGCGCCCCCTTTGGATGCTTTGAGATCTGACTTGCTCCAGCAACTGAGGCAGGGCGACCGAATCGTTAGTCGCGAGCGCCTGCTGGCCATTCAGAGTCGATTCATCCACTCAGCTGGACGGTAATTCAGGAGCCCCGCCGAGGTGCATTCTCGGCGGGGCTCCTGCGTGTTTGACGGCAGTAGTTGACGGCAACGTCAGCGGACAGGCGTTGCGAAAGGCGCCGGGTCGTCACGGTCATCGGGCCGGTTGGTGCACGGCGGGGTTGTGGAGTGTGTGGCTGAGGAGGTCGATGGCGTCGCGCTGGAGGCGGAGTCGGACGTGGGCGTAGACGGTGGCGGTGACGCCGATGTGGGCGTGGCCGAGGAGTTCTTTGATCACGACGAGTTCGACGCCTTGCTCCAGGAGCAGGGTGGCGGTGGAGTGTCGTAGGTCGTGGAAGCGGATACGTCGGAGCCCTGCCTGAGTAAGGAGGCTACGGAAGCTGCGATTGAGGTTCGCAGGATCGATCGGCCCTCCTGTCGGCGTGCTGAAGACGAGGCCGTTGTCCTTCCACCCCTCCGCTGCCGCCTCATGTTCTCGTTCCTGTGCTTCACGGTGTTCCTTCAGCGAGTGGATGCACTCGCCGGGGAGAGCGATACGGCGTTCGGATGCCCGGGTCTTGGTGGGTAGGGCGGTGAGCCCACCGGTCTGGGTGCGCTGGAGTGTGCGGCGGATGCTGGCAGTGCCCTTGTCGAGGTCGAGGTCTTCCCACTGGAGTCCGAGGAGTTCGCCCTTGCGGAGTCCGGTGCGGAGGGCGAGTTCGTACAGCACGAACAGACGTTCGTTACGGGCGGCAGCGAGGAACTGGCGGGCTTCGTCGGCCGTGAGTGGTTCGAAGCGGCGGGGGCGTGGTGTACCAGTTCGGACGTTGCGGGCGACATTGCGTGGGATCTCCTCCTCGCGGACGGCGTGCTCCAAGGCGGACTTGAGTACGGAGTGGATGTACGCCAGCGTGAGCGGGGAGAGCTGCTTGGAGCAGCACGTTCCGGCGGCGCAGCAATGGGGCTGATCGCGGCAGGCGTCGATGCCGCGGGCGCAGCACTGGCAGGTGGTGCGTACCTGGTTGAGCCAGGTGCGGACGTCTTTGGCGGTGAGCTTGGCGAGCCGTTTCTTGCCCAGGCCGGGAATGAGGTGCTGGTTGACGCAGGTGGTGTAGCGGGTGTGGGTGTTCTCGCGGAGCTGGTGGACGGCGACGGCTTCCAGCCAGTACGTCAGGTATGCGCTAACGCTTCCCTGCGCGGACGGCACGGGGACGCCGCGGTTGCTGGTTGCGATCTTCTCGGTGAGCTTGGCCAGGGCTTCCGTGCGCGTGGTGCCGTAGACGCGGATGCGCTTGCGGGTGTTACCCGGGGCGAGGACGTAGCCGGCGGCTTCCCAGCGTCCGTCCTTGCGCTGGTAGCAGCCCCCTTCCACTGCGAACTGCCGTTCCAGCTCTCTGCGGTGCCATACGCCAGCGGCGAGGAGTCCGGCGCCGGGGTTGTAACCCGAACCGTGGTAGGCCCAGTGGCCGATGACGAGGGTTGTCGTCGGGTCGGGCTCGGGCAGGCCGGCTTGGGTGCGGGCCTGGTCGGTGCGCCAGGCGCGGCGGGCGTCGCGCAGTGCGCCGAGGGTGACGGAGTAGCAGCGGGACTTGGTGGAGAAGTGGCCCCGGAAGCCGAGCATGTGCGCCCACTTCCAGAGCTTGAGGCCAGCGAACTCCGGCAGCTTGCCCAGCTCCCAGCAGGTGCGGATCATCTGCCGTACGTGGCGGGCGACCGCGAGCCGGAGCAGGGGCCGGGCCTGTCCGGTGCCCTTGCAAGCGGTGCACGGGAGCGGGGTTCCACGGGACATGAGGGTGGCGCCGCGGCCGTGGCAGGGGCGGCAGTACAAGGCGCGGTCGAGGGTGCCGGCGGCGTCTGCGGACTTGGTGGCGTACTTGGCGACGTAGGCGGCGACGGCCTGGTCGGTCAGTTCGTCGTCGGTGCCGAAGGCGGCGATCTCGCGTACGTCGAGCTTTTCTCCCCAGGCGAGTTCGCGTTCCCCAATCGCGTCCGACACGACGGTTACACGGACGCGGGTGGCAGCAGCCCGGATGGCATCGGCGAGCAGGGTGACCGTGGCGGACGGCGGTGGGGGCTGGGTGCTGCCGTCCGGTCCGTCGAGCCGGATGACGGAGTGGAAGTGGACCAGGCCGCGCTTCTGGTACTCGGCGACCTTGGCGAAGGAGACCCGTAGGACGGCGCGGGCGGCCTTCTGGGTGAGGCCGAGCCGGGCGGTGATCTCGCGGCGCAGGTAGATCGTGAAGCGGGCCCACGGTGCTGAGGCGTGAGCGTTGAACAGGACCGCGCCCGCGTAGTCGTAGGTCGTGGGGTCCAGCAGTGCGGCAGGCAGGCAGGCAGGCAGGCAGGCAGGGACGGACGGACGGGAGCCGGTTGCGGCCGTCTTGGGGGCAGAGGCCGGGCGGGCGCGGGCGCCTCGATCACGGAGGGCACGACGGCCGGGGCGGACACGGGCGTGGCGACGGTGAGCGGCTCGGGGGCCGGAGTGGCGGGTTCGGGAGCGGGTGCAGGGTCGGGCTCCGACTCGGTGACGGGGGAAGGGGCGGGGATGGACGTGGTGGTGGCCTCCAGATGCGGGGTGGGGTCGGTGGCGGTGTGGAACTGGGCGAGGAAGGCCGGGCCGACGCGGCCCCAGCCGAGCAGCAGGAGGGGAGCGATGGTGTCCAGGCATGCCCGGTCGTAGTGGCCGGTGAGCAGCGGTTCGGCGGTGTTCAGTGCGAGGGTGAGTACGCCGCAGAAGTGCAGCAGGCGGAGTCTCGCATGGGCGTAGACCGTGTCGGGGGCTTCTACGTGCTCGACGGCAGTGGCCGACGGCAATGCCGGCGGATCGCCGGTCCGCAAAGAGGTGATCGGCATTGGCGTCCGGACCGGTGGTCTCGGCTCCTCCTCGGCGAGCCCGGCCGACCGCTCGGGTCAGCCCGAGGCGCCGGCGCGGAGCGTCCATGACCGGTCGGGCGTGCCGTCCCGCAGCAGGCAGCTGAAGGCGACGTCGTGGTGGAGGCCCATCGGTGGGTCGTCGCCGGTGCGCCCGACGGGCCCCCCGCCCGCCACACACCCCGCCCGCCCCGCCCCGCCAAGTCCGTTGCGTGAACAGTCGGTTGATGGGCCCGTGCGGGCGGGTCGGGGCGCATATGCTCCGTTCGTACTCGTGCGGGACCGGGGGTCTGTGGGCCCGTTCGTCCGCACGCCCCGCGAGCGGTGAAGGGGAACGCCCCGTGAGTGTCCGCATTCAGCCCACCTCCCAGGTCGACGAGACGGCCGAGCTCGGGGAGGGGACCACGGTCTGGGAACTGGCCCAGATACGCGAGGAGGCCCGCCTCGGGCGCGGGTGCATCGTGGGGCGCGGGGCCTACGTGGGGCCCGGTGTGCGCATCGGGGACAACGTGAAGCTGCAGAACTACGCCCTCGTCTACGAGCCGGCCGTCCTCGGCGACGGGGTGTTCATCGGCCCGGCCGTGGTGCTCACCAACGACTTCTACCCGCGCGCGGTCGATCCCGACGGCCGGCAGAAGCGCGGCGGCGACTGGGAGGCGTCCGGGGTGGTCGTCGCCGAGGGCGCCTCGCTCGGGGCCCGCTCGGTGTGCGTGGCCGGGGTGCGGATCGGCCGGTGGGCGCTGGTCGCGGCCGGCGCGGTGGTCTCCCGGGACGTGCCCGACTTCGCCCTCGTGGCCGGGGTGCCGGCCCGGCGGATCGGCTGGGTGGGGAGGGCCGGGGTCCGGTTGGCCGAGCGGGCGGGGGAGCCGGGCGTGTGGGAGTGCCCGCGGACCGGCGCCCTGCACGAGGAGAAGGACGGAACGCTCGTCGAGCGCAGCTGACGGGACGTCGGCAAATCAGGGCATCGGCATTTCCTCAAAACCACAATCAACGAACATCCAGGGGCATACCTTGTCCCTGTACACGGGATCTGAGCAGCCAACGGGCGTGGCTCAGTGGGGGGTTGTACACGACGAGAGCACAGCGGACCCAGCGGTCACCGGCGCCCACGCGCGCCCGGGGCCGGTGGTGGGACGCGCGTGCTCCGGTCCGGGGCGCCGCTGGGGGGATCCACGCGGACACCGGACGGCTCGTGCCGTCGGTGGGAGGACACCGCGCGGCGCGGGCGCCGTCGCGCGCAATCCCCTCCGCGGAGGGACGACCGCCAGGTCCGTCCGAGGAGCGATTTCAGAGGGGGTAGGTGTGTTGGAGCCGTACAGCTCGGACATACGGGGTGCGCGCAGCACCCGGGGGGCCGGGGTGGGAATCCGGTGACCACGACACGATTAGCAGCACTCGCCGCGGCGGACCCGTCGCTGCACGCCCTCGCCGGACGGCTGCTCGGACTGGCCGAGGCGGGGCTTCCCGCGATGTACCTGCCCGGCGACGAGACCTTCGTGTTCACCCGCGTCGGGCGGATCTCACCGGAGGGCGTCCGCAGCCTGGAGCAGCGCGGGACCAGTACCCGCTACGCGGCCATCACCGCGCTCGGAGCCCGGTTCCTGCCCGAGGACCGCCAGCGCGCCCTGTTCGGCGGGCGCACCGCCGAGGAGTTCACGGGGCTGCTCGTCGAGCGGCTGCCCGCCGTGGAGAACCTCGGGGACGCGGCGCTCATCGCCTGGGCCGCCGCCGAGACCGGGCACCCCAAGCTGTCCGACGCCCTCGCCCGGGTGGCCGTACTGGACGTACCCGGGCGCCCGCAGTACACCGTCGAGGCGGCCTGGGTGCTCTCCGCCCTCGCCGCCGCCCGCACCTCGGCCGACGTGGAGGACCGCATCCCGGCCGCCCGCGACCGGCTGCTGGCGGCCCGGGAGGGCGACGGACCGCTCTTCGGGCACGCCACCGCGCCCGGGCTGGTTCCCGGCTACCGCTCCCACGTGGCCTGCTTCGCCGACCAGACCTATCCGCTCCAGGCGCTGGCCCGGCTGCACGCGAGCGGCGCCGACCCGCGGGCCCTCGCGGCCGCCGACGCCTGCGCCGCCCGGATCTGCGCCCTCCAGGGGGACGGCGGCCAGTGGTGGTGGCACTACGACGCCCGCCGGGGCACCGTGATCGAGGGCTACCCGGTCTACAGCGTGCACCAGCACGCGATGGCGCCCACCGCGCTGTTCGACCTCGCCGACGCGGGCGGCACCGACTTCGGCGCCGAGATCCGCCGGGGCCTGGGCTGGATGGCGCGGGTGCCCGAGATCGCCGGACCCGCCGGCACCCCGCGCGAGCCGATGGTCCTCGACGACCTGGGCGTCACCTGGCGCAAGGTCTACCGCGGCGACCCGAAGAAGGCCGTGCGGGCCGCCCGCGGCCTCACCACCAAGGTGGTCCCGCAGGCCCGGCTCGCCCCGCTCGACCGGCTCTTCCGCCCGCTCTCCGTGGACCGCGAATGCCGGCCCTACGAGTTCGGCTGGATGCTGTTCGCCTGGCTCGGGGGGCCGCGGGGATGAGCCAGAGACACTCCCTCTTCGGCGTCCGGCTCGACGCGCTGACCATGGAGGAGACCGTCCAGCGCTGCCTGGAGGCCGTCCGGCGCGGCGAGCAGATCGAGATCGGCATGGTCAACGCGGCCAAGCTGGTCAACATGCGGCGCGACCCGCGCCTCGCCGCGGCCGTCGCCGGCTGCGACCTCGTCCTGGCCGACGGCCAGGCCGTGGTCTGGGCCGGCCGCGTCCTGGGCGTACGCCTCCCCGAACGCGTCGCGGGCATCGACCTCTTCATGCGGCTGCTCGCCGCCGCCGAGGCCGCGGACATCCCCGTCTACCTGCTCGGCGCCCGGCAGAGCGTCCTCGACCTGATGCTCGCCCGGATCGCCGAGCGCTTCCCCGCGCTGCGGGTGGCCGGCAGCCGCGACGGGTACTTCGACGACTCCGACCAGGGGCCGATCGCCGACGCCGTCGCCGACAGCGGCGCGAAGCTGCTGTTCCTCGGCATGACCTCCCCCAAGAAGGAGATCTTCACCGCCGGCTACGGCAAGCGCACCGGCGCCCACGTGGTGCACGGGGTCGGCGGCTCCTTCGACATCCTCGCCGGCATCACCAGACGAGCCCCCCTGGTCTGGCAGCGGATGGGACTCGAATGGTTCTACCGGACCCTCCAGGAACCGCGCCGCCTCGGCAAGCGCTACCTCACCACCAACGCCGCCTTCCTGCTGATGACGGCCAGGGAACTCATCCACCGCACACCGTCTGCCGGTTCCGCGAACAGGAGTCACTGATGCGCGTCGTCGTCGTGGGACAGGGATACGTCGGACTGCCGCTGGCCGTCCGGGCCGCCGAGGTCGGACACCAGGTGATCGGCTACGACGTGGACACCCGGCGGGTCAAGAGCCTCGCCGCCGGGGAGTCGTACGTGGAGGACGTCGCCTCCGAACGGCTGGTGCGCGCACTGGAGCGCGGCAGCTACCGGCCCAGCGAGCACGCCCGGGACTGCGGCGGCTTCGACGTCGCCGTCGTCACCGTGCCCACCCCGTTACAGGAGGGGGCCCCCGACCTCCGCTACATCGAGGAGTCGGCCCGTACGCTCGCCCGCTACCTGCGGCCCGGTGCGACCGTCATCCTGGAGTCCACCACCTACCCGGGCACCACCGAGGAACTGTTCGCACCGCTCCTGGAGGACGGGTCGGGCCTCACCGCGGGAGCCGACTTCCACCTCGGCTACAGCCCCGAGCGCATCGACCCCGGCAACACCGTCTGGGGCTTCCAGCAGACCCCCAAGGTCGTCTCCGGCGTCGACGCCCGCTCCCTCAAGGCCGTCGAGGCCTTCTACGGGGACCTCGTCGACACCACCGTGCCGGTGAGCTCGCCCAAGGAGGCCGAGCTGGCCAAACTGCTGGAGAACACCTTCCGGCACGTGAACATCGCCTTGGTCAACGAGATCGCCATGTTCGCCCGGCACCTCGACATCGACGTGTGGCAGGCCATCGAAGCCGCGTCCAGCAAGCCCTTCGGCTTCATGAAGTTCACCCCCGGCCCCGGCGTCGGCGGGCACTGCCTGCCCATCGACCCGTCCTACCTGTCCTGGCGGGTCCAGCGGGAACTCGGCCAGAGCTTCCGCTTCGTCGAGCTCGCCAACGACATCAACAGCCACATGCCCGAGTACGTGACCCGCCGGGTCATCGACGCGCTCAACTCCAAGCGCCGCTCCGTCAACGGCTCGCGCGTCCTGCTGCTGGGACTCGCGTACAAGAAGAACACCGGCGACGCCCGCGAGTCGCCCGCCGTCCGCATCTCCCAGCTCCTCCTGGACATGGGGGCCAAGGTGCGCGCCGCCGACCCCCACGTGGTGGAGTCCATCAAGGTCGACGCCCGCCTCGTGCGCGTCGAGCCCACCCGCAAGGAGATCGCCGCCGCCGACGTGGTCGTCCTGCTCACCGACCACGACTCCTTCGACTACGCGATGGTCACCGAGCACGCCTCCTTCGTCCTGGACTGCCGCAACCGGGTCGCCGGACCCAACGTGGAGGTGCTCTGAAGCCATGCCCAGGATCGTCTGCGTCGCCGGAGCGCGACCCAACTACATGAAGATCAAACCGGTGATGGACGCCCTGGAGCGCCGCGGCGCCGAGGTGCTGCTCGTCCACACCGGCCAGCACTACGACGCGTCCATGAACGACGTGTTCTTCCGGGACCTCGGCATCCGCAGCCCCGACCGCCACCTGGGGGCCGGCTCCGGCAGCCACGCCCAGCAGACCGGGCGGGTGATGGCCGCCTTCGAGCCGCTCCTCGACGAGGTGGCACCGGACGCGGTGGTGGTGGTCGGCGACATCAACTCCACCCTGGCCTGCGCCCTGGTCACCGCGAAGGCCGGCCCGCTCCTCGCCCACGTGGAGGCCGGGCTGCGCAGCCGCGACTGGACCATGCCGGAGGAGGTCAACCGGGTCGCCACCGACCGGGTCAGCGACTACCTGCTGGCCCCCTCGGCCGACGCCGCCGCGAACCTGCGGAGCGAGGGCTACCGCGAGGACCAGATCCACGTCGTCGGCAACGTCATGATCGACACCCTCCTCGCCAACCTCGACCGGGCCCGGCGCTCCGACGTCCTGGCCCGGTACGGGCTCACCCGCGGCGGGTACGGCCTGGTCACCCTGCACCGGCCGGCCAACGTGGACGACCCCGGGGCGCTGCGCGGCCTGCTCAAGGCCCTGGGCGAGGTCGCGGGGCGCTGTCCGCTGCTGCTGCCCGTGCACCCGCGGGCCGCGGAGCGGATCGGTGAACTGGGCGTACCGGGCGGCGTCCGGGTGGTGCCGGCCGCCGGCTACCTCGACTTCATCGCCCTCCAGGACTCCGCCCGCCTGGTGCTCACCGACTCCGGGGGCGTCCAGGAGGAGACCACCGCGCTGGGCGTGCCCTGCGTGACGCTGCGGGAGAACACCGAGCGGCCCGTCACCGTGACGGAGGGCACCAACGTGCTGGCCGGCACCGATCCCGACCGCATCGTCGCCACCGTGCACCGGGTGCTCGACGACCCGCCCGCGCCCCGCTGCCCCGCACTCTGGGACGGCCGCGCGAGCGAGCGCATCGCGCAGGTCCTGCTCGACGGCGGCACCGCGCGGACCCGGCCCCGGCCCACCGACCTCGTCCCGGACGTGGCGGACACCGGGCCGCGGCACCCGTAGCCCTGCGGACCACCGCAACCACCGCACCACCGCAACCACCGCAATGAACGAACGTGCGGCCGCGTGCAGGACGAGGACGCGGCCGCGAGGGGGAAGACGACCATGGACCTCGCGGAGATCTGGCGGGTCATGCGCCGGCGCTGGTACGTGCTGCTGCCCGGCCTGGCGCTCACGGCGGCGCTGACGGCCGGCCTGTACCTGCTGGTCCCGGTGGAGTACCGGTCGCAGAGCACGGTGACGCTGCTCAACTCGAAGAAGGCCACGGTGGCCTTCGACGGCAACCCCTTCCTCAGCACCCAGGCCTCGCTCACCGGCATGGCCGACGGCCTGGCCCGCAACCTCAACTCCGACGACGCCGTCGCCGACCTGAAGTCCCTGGGCGTCACCGGACAGCACGAAGCGAAGATCGCCGACAACGCGCAGGGCCCGTTCATGTGGCTGAGCGTCACCGGGACCGACCCGGCCGCCGTGCTGAAGTCGGACGAGATCTTCACCGCCTACGCCGAGAAGCGGCTGCAGGAGTTCCAGACCAAGCAGTCGGTGACCCCGGAGGCCATGATCCGCATGGCGACGATCGTGCCCCCGCAGAAGCCGGAGGCGCAGACCAAGACCCGGCTCCAGTACCTGATCATGGCGGGCGCCCTGGGCTTCGTGCTCAGCCTGGTGGCGACCTTCTTCGTGGAGGCCCGCCGGCGTCGGCCCGGCCGCCACCGGCCCGCCCCCGAGGGAGCCGCACCGGCCGCGGACGGGTCGCCGGCCCCGGCCGGCATCGCGGGCGCGCGGTGACCGGCCCGACGGCCGGCCCGCTGGGGGAGGCGGACACGGCGGCCGAGCCCCCCGCCCCGCCGCCCGAACCGTCGCTGGGCCGGAAGGTCGGCTCGGCGGCGCGGTGGAGCCTGGTCAACACCGTCGTCATGCGGCTCGGCAACTTCGCCACCGGCATCGTCCTGGCCCGCTTCTTCCTCGGCCCCGAAGCCTGGGGCGTGTACGGGATCGCCCAGACGGTGCTGCTGGTGCTCCTCTCCGCCAACGAACTCGGCGTCTCCCTCGCGATCGTGCGCTGGGAGGGCGACCCGCGCCGCTTCGCCCCCACCGTCCTGACCCTGAGCGCGGTCTCCAGCGGCCTGCTGTACGCGGCGCTGTTCGCGTCCGCGCCCGCCGTCGCCGAGGTGCTCGGTTCGCCCGAGGCCTCCGGCGTGCTGCGCGTGATGTGCCTGTGCGTGGTCCTCGACGGCCTCTCCCAGGTGCCCGCCGGCTTCCTCACCCGGGAGTTCGCGCAGGGCCGGCGGATGGCGATCGACGGCCTCAACTTCGTCCTCAGCACCGCGGTGACCCTGCTGCTGGCCGTCGAGGGCTGGGGCGCGATGAGCTTCGCCGTCGGATCCGTCGTCGGCAACGTCGCCGCCCTCGCCGGCTGCTGCCTCGCCGCGCCCGGCACCCTGAAGTTCGGCTGGGACCGGGAACAGGCCCGCGCACTGCTCCGGTTCGGGCTGCCGCTGGCCGGCGCCAGCATGCTCGCCCTGGGCGTCGTCAACGTCGACACCATGGTGGTGGGCGCCAGCCTCGACCAACTGGCCCTCGGCTTCTACGTGCTGGCCTTCAACATCTCCGGCTGGCCCGTCCGGATCATCTCCGAAGCCGCCCGCCGGGTCTCCTTCGCCGGCTTCTCCCGGCTGGCCGCCTCGCCCGCCGCGCTGGCCTCCGGCTTCGGCCGGGCCCTGGGCGTCGTGGTCACCGGCACCGTCCCGCTCTGCGTCCTGCTGGCCGTCCTCGCCGGGCCGATCGTGGACCTCGTCTACGGAGACCGCTGGGGGCCCGCGGCCGCGGCGCTGCCGTGGCTGATGGCGCTCGGCCTGGTCCGGATCGGCTGCGAACTCGCCTACGACTGCCTGGTGGCCGTCGGCCGGCGCCGCTCGCTCATCGGCGTCCAGGGGCTCTGGCTCGTCCTCCTCGTCCCCGCCCTGCTGATCGGCGCCCGCAGCGGCGGCATCGTCGGCGTGGCCCAAGGGCACGTGGTGGTGGCCTGCGGCATCGTGGTGCCGGTGTTCCTCACCGCCCTGCACCGCGCCGGCATCCGCCTGGGCACCGTCGGGCGGGCCTGCGCCTGGCCGCTGCTCGGCGGCGCGGCCATGACCCTGGTCGTCCTCGGCCTGGAACGGCTGCTGGGCGACGGGGTGCTGGCGCTGCTGGCCACCGGCGCCGCCGGGCTCCTGTGCTACGCCCTGTGCGTCCTGCCCAGCCGCGCCTTCCTGCGCGGGAGCGGGCCCAAGGCCGCCGCCGAACCGGCAGCCGGGTAGGCCGCCGTGATCCCCGACCGCAGGCGGCTGGTGGCCTGGCTGCTCGCCGGAGCCCTGCTGGCCTTCGTCCTGGTCCTCTACCGGGCCGACCACACCGGCGTCGGCGAGCACCGGGCGGCCCCCTGCCCGGACAGCGCCCCGCGGTGCCCCGGCGTCCCCGGCCCCGGCCCGGCCGCGCCCGTACCCTCGTCCGCCCCGCCGCCCTCCGCGAGCGCGTCGGCCTCCGCGAGCCCGGCCGCCCCGGACCCGGCCACCCCGGCGGCCCCCGCCGGCAGCGCCGGGCCGGCTCCGTCCGCCGCGGTGTGCACCGATTCGCCCGGTGCCTGCGGATTCCCGGACGCGCGCAGCACCGGCCCGCGGATCGCGCTGGAGAAGCACGACACCGGCAACCTGTCCGTCAAGACCGACGGCACCGTCATCAGGGGCTGGGACATCCGCGGCTCCCTGGACGTCTACGCCAACGACGTCACCGTCATCGACAGCAGGATCACCTCCACCAACTGGTGGGGGATCAACCTGCGTCCCGGCTTCAGCGGCCTGCGGGTCCTGCACACCACCATCACCGCCCTGCCCGGCAAGGGCCCCGACAACGGCGGCGTGAACTACGCGGTGTCGAACATGGGCGGCAGTTCCATCGAGGTCGGCTGGTGCGACATCTCCGTCTTCGGCAACGCCCTGTCCATGGGCCAGGGCGACCTGCACGACAACTACGTGCACGACATCGTGGCCTTCCGCAACCAGGGCGGCGAATGGCAGCACACCGACGCCGTGATCAGCGGCGGCGGCAACAAGGGCCGGCTGACCATCCGCCGCAACACGCTGCTCAACCCCGTCCCGGTGGACCGCGGGGCCACCGCCGCCGTCGGCCTGTTCGCCGACACCGGCGTCGTCTCCTCCGTCGTCGTCGACGGCAACTGGCTGGCCGGGGGCGCGTACGCCCTGTACGGCGGCGGCCCGGGCGCCACCGGCATCCAGGTCACCGACAACGTCTTCTCCACCCAGTACCACCCGGGCAGCGGGGCCTACGGTCCCGTGGCCGCCTGGAACGCGGGCGGCGCGGGGAACGTGTGGCGCGGCAACCGCATGTCCGACGGGCGGCCCGTCATCCCCGAACCCGCCCCCTGACCCGCGCCGTTGCCCGGCGCCCCGACCGCCGGCCCCGACCGGCGGAACCCGACCGAGGACGGAGAGTCCATGATGCGCCGCATCGCGCGCGCCCCCTGGGAGGTGCTCAAGCGCACCTTCGGCTGGCTGGTGCTCTTCGAGGCCCGCAACAAACTGCTGCTGGCCCCGTCCGCCGTGCGGCTGCGCCGCTTCGAGGCCGCCGAGACCGCACGGCTCGCGGCGGTCCTGGGCCGGCCGCCGGCCGCACTCGTCGCCACCGTGATCGCCACCCACCGGCGCCCCGACGCGCTGCGCGAGGCCGTCCGCTCGGCGCTGGCGCAGACGGTGGCCGACCACGTGGTGATCGTCGTCGACGACGGCGCGGGCCTGCCGGAACTGGCCGCCGATCCCCGCCTGTTCGCGGTGTCCCTGGCCCGCAACACGGCCACCGCCGGCGTCGTGCGCAACGTGGGCATCCGGCTCACCCGGTCCCGGTACGTGGCCTTCCTGGACGACGACAACCTCTGGGAGCCCGACCACCTCGCCCAGGCGCTGGCGGTCCTCGAACCGGCCGGCGGACCCGACGCCGTCTACACGGCGCTGCGCCGGGTGCTGCCCGACGGCCGGGAACACGACGTCCTGTCGGTCCCCTTCGACCGCCGCCGCGCCGCCCACGAGGCCTTCCTCGACACCAACGCCTTCGTGGCCCGCCGCACCCCGGCCCTCCACTTCAGCCGGCTGCGGCGCACCCCCGAGGTGCTGCCCCGCGAGGACTGGGAGCTCGTCCGCCGCTACGCCCGCCGCCACGCGGTGCGCCACCTGCCCCGCCCCACCGTCCGCTACCTGGTCAACCCGGAGAGCTTCTACACCGCCTGGGACGGCCCGCCGCCCCCCGGGTGACCCCGTGCCCGCCCCGGTCAGGGCCCCGGGACCGCCCGCAGCGCCGAGGGGCTGGCCAGGGCGCGCGCGGCGGCCCGGCTCGCGGGCCGGCCCAGCGCCGCCCGCGAGGTCTCCCGCAGCAGGACGGCCATCCGGAAGGCGCCGGTCGCCACCGGCCCGTGCCGCCGCCCGTAGAGCCGTACGCGGTTGAGCGTCAGCAGTGTCCACAGGCGCGGGGACACCTGGGAGTCCCCGCCCAGGTGGGTGGCCGAGGCGGCGGGCTCCAGGCGGGTCGCGAAACCGCGGTCGCGGGCCCTGAGGCAGTACTCGGTCTCCTCCGAGTACAGGAAGAACGACTCGTCCCAGGGCCCGCACGCGTCCAGGCACCCCCGGGACAGGGCCATCAGGGCGCCCGTCGCCCAGTCCGCCACCGTCGCCCGCCCGTACGCGGCCGGGTCGGTGACCAGCTCGCTCCAGCGCGGGAACCGGCCGGCCCGCCGGTTGCCGAGCACGGCCTCGCCCAGTGCCCGCGTCACCCGGGACTCGCGGCGCAGCGAGTGCACCGGCGTCCGCCCGCCCTCCTCGTACAGCAGCGGGACGCTGATCCCGACCCGGGTGCCGCCCGGCAGCGGTGCGTCGAGGGCGTCCACGAGGACCTTGGCGCAGCCGGGCCCCATCCGGACGTCCGGATTGCAGACCAGGGCCGTGCGCAGGCCGCCCTCCCGGGCGGAGGCGGCCGCCAGGGCGGCGTTGACGCCGGCCGCGTAGCCGGCGTTGCGGCCGGTCTGCACCACGGTGGCCTCCGGTGCGAGGGAGCGGACCAGCTCCTCGGTGCCGTCCGAGGAGGCGTTGTCGGCGACGACCAGGTGCCAGTCGAGCCCGGCCATGCCCCCGGGCAGGGAGGCCAGGAACTCCGGCAGCACCGCCGCGCTGTTCCAGGTGACGACGAGGACGGCCACGGGCCCGTCCGGGCGGCCGGCTAGGGGACCGGCAGGGGCGCCGGGCCCGGCGTGGGGGACGGCGCCGCGGGCGGGGTCGGGTGCGGACTTGCGGGAGGGCATGGGGACTCCACGGTGAGGGGCTTGGGCGCCGCGCGCCGGACGAAGCCGAGGCAGCTGCCTCCGGCGGCGATCGTCAGGAAGAACATCCCGGCGAACATCGGGAAGCTGAGGGCGTCGAAGGTGGCGCTGCTGACCAGGGCGACGAGGGCCGAAGCGAAGAACGCCTGCCCCAGCTCCCGGTCCGACTCGGTCCGCGCCAGCCTGCGGATGGCGCCGCCCTGGTGGATGCCGGTGAAGAAGAGCAGCAGGAGCGCCAGCATCCCCACGAGGCCCATCTCGGCCAGGGTCAGCATGTACTGGTTGTCGGTGAAGAAGTAGAGCTCGGGCAGGAAGGTGCCGAACCCCCGTCCGAACAGCGGGCGTTCGCCCAGGTAGGGGAGGATCGCGCTGTACTTCACGGTGCGCGCCTGCGTGCTGCTGTCGGAGTTGGCCAGGAAGGACGCGAACAGCGTGGTGATCGTGCCGAGCAGACCCGGGACGACCACCTTGAAGCAGGCCACCGAACCCAGCAGCAGCCCGATCGCCGTCCAGCGCCGCTGCGGCTTCCAGCGCGGCACCATCACCAGGATCACGATGAGCGCCCCGATGATGGACGTCCGCGACACCGTCAGCGGCAGCGCGCCGCCCATCAGCGCGACCGGCGCCCAGCGGCGCCAGCCGCTCAGGTGCCGGCGGACGGGATCGAAGGCCTGCTGCACGGCGAAGGGCAGCAGCAGCGCCAGCATCCCGCCGAACTCCAGCGGCTGAGCCGTGGTCGACCGGGGCCGGGTGAACGAGCCGCGGTCCAGGGTGGTGATCTGCGGGACGCTCGACGACAGGCCGGGGAGGGAGATGTGGTCGGCGATGTTCGTCGCGGTGAAGAAGTCGTAGTAGCCGATGGCCGCGACCACCGCCCCCATCACGACGGCCCGGCGCAGCAGGGCGTCGAGACGGGCCCGGTCCTGGACGCCCGCGGAGACGAGCACCACCAGGGACACCCAGACCAGCAGCCCGATCAGCCCGCGGTCCGCGCTCAGGACCTCCTTGTGCGTGGCCCCGCGCGTCGCGTTGGCGAGGTACGAGCCCAGCACCGCGAGGGCCAGCAGGCAGAGCACCACCCGGGGCAGCCGGGTCCCCGCGGGCGGCCGGATGCGGCCCGTGATCCAGGTCGCCAGGTACCAGAGCAGGCCGAGGATCGCGAACACGTTCGCCGGGGTGCCCACCCCGCCCAGACCCGGCAGCGTCAGGTTCGACGGGATGAAGAAGGCCAGCGCCACATAGCCGGTGAGCACGGCGGTCGCGTCCAGCGGCCTGCCCCGCGGCCGTCTGCGGCGCCGGGGCGCCGGACCCGCGCCCGGGACGGCCGAGCCGTCCGGGACGCCGGCGGGCCCCTCGGCGCCGGCCGCCACGACCGCCGCGGCGGCCCGCCGGCGCCGGACGGCCACCACCAGGGTCTCCGTCACGAACGACAGGGCGAAACCGGACGCTGTGCCGACGATGACGACGCCCAGTACCTGCTGGTAGCGGCTCTTCAGCTGCGGCACCGGCGTCTGCGGCAGCACCACGGGCGCGGTCTGCACGAAGTACGCGGGCTGGACCTCCGCCGCCGCCTGCAGCGCGTCGAGCTGCTCCCCGGCGAAGACGGTCAGGGTGTTCGTCTCCTTGAGCACCTTCGCCCGGTCGGTCCCGGTGACGGTCAGCGTGAGCATCGGGCCCGAGGTGTTCGCGGCGAAGCCGACCGTGTAGGGGTCGCTGACGCCCAGGCCCCGCAGGTCCCGCGCCGCGTCGGTCCCCGACAGGGTCCGGATCAGCACGTCCGCCGTCACGACCAGTGCGCCGCCCGCGTTGGAGATCGGGTTGCCGAAGGCGGGGGCGAGCTCGGCCACCGCCGTGGAGTCCAGCAGCGCCACCGAGCTCTGCGACTGGTAGGACACCGGGACCGAGCGGTACATGTGCAGCCCCGCGAGGAGGCCGAGCACCGTCAGCGGCACCATCACGTACCAGCGGCGGCGCAGCACCGCGCCTATCTCGCCGATGGTCACGAACGCCCCCGCGAGGTAAGGGAATTGATGGCGGTCTCTCCATTGAGCTGGGAGGATCGGGGGTGACGGAAGGAAGTCCCTTGACGCCTGGTGAGTTGGTCCGCGCGCTGCGCCGGCGCTGGTACGTCCTGGTCGTGGCGCTGCTGCTGGCGGCCGCCGGAGCCCTCCAGGTCCTGCGCCCCGACCCGACGTACGTGAGCACGGCGATCGTCGTGCTCAAACCGCCGGTGACCGGCAGCCAGCCCAACCAGCTCGCCAACCTCCAGCCGCCGCTCGCGGCCGTGTCCTACGCGGCCGTGCGCCAGCTGGAGTCGCCCGCGGGGGCGGCCGAACTGAGGGCCGCCGGGGTCGGCGGCACCTACCGGATGATCCCGCGCAACAGCGGCACCAGCGTCACCCCCCGCTACCTGATCCCCTCCCTCCAGGTGCAGGCCGAGCACTCCGACCCCGCCGCGGCCGACGCGGCCGCCCGCACGGTCATCGAGGTCTACACGAAGCACCTGGCGGACCTGCAGACGCAGCAGGGCATCCCGGACCGGGCGCGGATGAGCGTGGACCTCCTCGTGCCGCCCGCGGCGGCCGCCCAGACCGGGACCAAGAGCCGCGCCCTGGCCGGGGTGGCCCTGCTGGCGGCCGTCGCCTCGGTGGCCGGCGCCCTGTGGACCGACCGGCTCCTGGCGCGCCGCCGGCGCCGGCGCGAGGGCGCCGGCGCCGGCGGCGGACACCCGGCCGCCGGGGACCGGGTACCGGCCGGCGCGGCGTCCCGCTGACGCAGCGGGACTCCGGGCCGGCCGGGCCGAACGGACAGGACGGTGGTGCGGGTCGTTCATCAGATCCCTCGGCGTTCCCAGGACTTCCACCACAGCCACTCGCGCCCGCGGTCGGCGACCGCCGAGAGCACCAGCGGCTGGAGGTACGGCATGGCGCGCGCGCCGACGCGCCGGCGCCGGAGCAGCGCCCGGTACTCGCCGAGCTCGGCGTAGCCCGGCAGGCACTGCGCGGCGAACCCGACGAGCTCGTCCACGGGCACCACGTCCGTGCGCCCCCGGTCGTACGCCCGGTAGGCGCGCCGCAGCGCGTACCGGGCGAGCCGGGTGCGCGCCGCCAGCGACAGCGCGTCGGCCTGCGGGAGCAGGTCCCCGCATTTGTCGAGCACCGAGTCGAAGGCGACCAGCCGCTGGCGCAGGTCGTCCAGTTGCCCGCCGAAGTCCGTGGTGGACATGTTGTTCCCGTGGACCCGGTAGAAGGCCTGGTCGGCCCCCCGGACATAGCCGACGTCGGCGTGGGCCGCGAGCCGCATCCACATCTCGATGTCACCCGCGTGCGGCAGCTGCGGATCGTAGCCCCCCACCTTGCGCTGGAGGGCGGTGCGCACCACCACCTCCGGCGAGGTGATGCACCCGGTGCCCTCGCGGAAGCGCCGCTCCAGCCACCACTGCCCGGGGTAGACCACGGACCCGGTGGCCCGGGTGCGGGCCGCGGGCAGCGGGCCGCCGTGCCGGAAGCGCAGCGGCCGGCCGTAGCAGAAACCGGCCTCCGGGTGGGCGTCGAGCACGGCGGCGGAGCGGGCCAGGGCCCCGGGGACCAGCCGGTCGTCCGCCGAGAGGAGGGCGACGTAGTCCCCGTCGGCCCACTCCAGCAGGCCCTCGTTGTAGGTGGCGATGTGGCCCCGGTTGCGCTCGTGGACCCGCACCTCGATGCGCGGGTCGCCGGCGGCCAGGGCGCGCGCGACGTCCGCGGAGTCGTCGGGCGAGGCGTCGTCGATGATCAGGACCCGGACGTCGACGCCCGGCTGCTCGTCGAGGACGCTGCGGACGCAGTCGGCCAGGAAGTGGCCGTACTTGTAGCAGGGGATCACCACGCTGACGGTGCTCACCGGCCGGTCACCTCCGTCGCCGCGTCGTCCGACTGCTTGGAGGCCGGCAGCGAGGTCGTGAAGACCGGGCCGACCCAGTAGTTCACCGAGCCGAAGGTGTTCGTCGGGAACGCGCTCGCCGACCCGTACGCGTAGAGGCCGTTCGCGCCTCCGCTGCCGTCGGCCGGGGCGACCAGCGGGTAGGAGCGGTGCGCGGCGCCGAAGTAGCCGCCGTCGACCGAGTACCGGCCGTTCGGCGCGTGGTAGGAGGCCACGTACGTGGTGCCCGCGGTGACCGCCACCGGGGTGGCGAAGTGGAGCTGCTGCCAGCCCGAGAGCGTCTCGCTGCCGAAGGTGCCGGTGGCCAGCAGGGTGCCGGTGGCCGACCAGAGGCTGCCGGTGTGCACCCCGGTGTTGCCCGGGCCCTTGTAGAAGGTGACGCCGGTGACGTAGCCGCCCACCGCCGACTGGAAGCGCGTGCCCAGCTCCACGGAGTTGGTGTCGTCGCCCACGTTGGCGGTGCTCGGCTCGGTGCCCGCCCCCCACAGGGTGCAGGGGCAGGTGACGGCCGGGGGACTGGTGCTGGTGGTGAAGGTCCACGTCACGGGCGCCGCCATGGTGTTGCCCCACAGGTCGGCGGCCTGCACCGAGGCCGTGTAGGTCGCGTTCAGGGCGAGCTCGCCGGCCGGGGTGAAGGTGGCGCTGTTCGAGGCGCCGAGGACCTTCGAACCCGGGACGGCGGCCCCGGCCGAGTCCTTGAGCGTGAACACCAGGGTGTCCGCGTCGATGCCCTCGCTGAAGGTGGCCTTCACCGTCGAGGTGATCGAGGTGCCGGTCGCGGCCGACTGCGGGGTGGTCGCGGTCACCGAGGGGGGCGTGGTGCTCGCGGTCGAGGTGTCCAGGACCGCGTCCACCCAGTAGTTGCTGCCCGAGGAGGCCGTGGACGGGAAGCCGCCGGCGCTGCCGTAGCGGTAGACGCCGTTGCCGCCGTCGGTGCCGCTGCGCAGCGCGGTGAGCGGGGCCAGCCCGGCGTCGGCCGAGGCGAAGGTGGTGTCGTGGGAGTAGCCCCCGTTGGGTGCGAAGTAGGAGGCGATGTAGGTGGTGTTGGCCTTGACCGGGACAGGCGAGGAGAAGTTCAGCTGCTGCCAGCCGGACGCCGTCTCGTTGGTGAAAGTACCGGTGGCCAGCCGCTGGCCGCTGCTGCTCCACAGGCTGCCGGTGTGCGTCCCGGTGTTGGCCGGCGACTTGTAGAACCGGACGCCGGTGATGGAGCCCTGCGCCGAGGAACGGATCTTGACGCCGAGCTCGACGGAGCTGCCGTCACCGGCGTTGACCGTGCCCGGCACGGCGGCGGCCGGCCACACGGTGCAGGGGCACTGCTGGGGTCCGACGGTCAGCGGCACGGTGGTGGTGGCGCCCGTGTTGACGCTGTCGTCCACCGCGCGCACCTTGATCTGCACCGCGCCGGGGGCGGTGGGGGTCCACTTGTAGCTCCACGAGCCGATGCCCGTGGTCGCCTTCCAGGTGGTCCCGCCGTCGGTGGAGACCTCCACGCGGGCGACGACCCCGCCGCCGGTGTCCGCCGTGGTGCCGGTGACGGTCACCGGACGCAGCGCCGGTACGGTGGCGCCCGCCGCCGGGCTCGTCACCGTGACGGCGGGGCCGACGGTGTCGGTGGAGGCGGCGGCCGTGACCAGGTCGGACTGGAGGGTCCTGGGCTGCACGCCCATGTCCGCGAAGACGTTGACCGTGGCCTGCTGCATCCGCTTGTCCGCGGTGACCACGGTGTCGTCCGGGTTGTTGGTGGGCATGTTGGTCAGCCCCCAGGACCACTGCACCGTGCCGGCGCCGAAGACCAGCGCGCGCGAGGTCTGGTCCCGGAAGGCGACCAGGCTGTGCGTGGCGGTGCCGTTGCCGTACGTGTTGCCGTAGTCGAGCCGCAGCTTGCCGTCGTCGATGTCGACCGTGGTGGACGACATCCGGATCTGGCCCGGCGGCCGCCCGGCGTCCTCCACGTCGGCGTCCCATTCGTAGCCGAGCGTGCCCACCGGGAAGGTCGCGGTCTGGGAGGGGGTCAGGTTCGCCACCGTGGTACCGCGCCACAGGCGCATCTTGGCGTAGGCGCCCGGCACGGTGATCGCGTCGCTGCGGTAGCCGTTCACCGTGAACAGCGAGCCGGTCAGCTGGTTCTGCGGCTGGAACGGACGCCCGTTCGTGGCGCTCGCCGGGTCCATGAACGTGCCCGTCCAGATGCCGCTCGGGTCGGGCACGCCGTTGGGCTGCGGGAAGGACAGCTTGGTCTCCTTGTAGCAGACCAGGGTCCGGTTGGCGGTGTTGGCGCCGTCGATGCTCGGGGCGAGCCGGGTCTTCCAGAAGACCTCGTTGCCGCTGAAGTACGTCTGGTGCATCCCGGCGCGGCGTGCGCCCAGCGCGTTGGTGAACTGGTCCTGGGTCCAGTACTCGTCGTGGCCCGAGGACATGAACACCTTGTGGTTGCCCAGCAGTTGGGCGCCGCGTGTCGACATGTCGATGCCGGACATGTAGCTGACGTCGTAGCCGTTGCGCTCCAGCCAGGCGATCATCTGGTACTCGGACCCGTAGATCCCGTTCTCCCCGCCGATGTCCATCGGCCGGTTGTAGCTCACCTCGTACGCGCGGCCGTCCGGCGCGGGCCCGCCGCCGTCGTAGAGGTCCTGGCCGCCGTAGTTGTTGTACGCCTGCCAGGTCTGGTCGCTCGTCTGGACGATTATGTCGGAGCGGCTGGAGTCGTTGCGGACGACGAACGGGTAGGGCATCACCCCGTTGCCGTCCGCCTGGTCGAAGTTGGCGATGTACAGGCCGGACACGGCGTCGGAGGGCACGCTCCACGTGGCCGTGACCGGCCAGTTGCCGCAGTCGACCAGGCCGGTGGCCGGCTTGGTGGTGCAGCTGCGCGGACTGCCGCCCGACGCGACGTTCGCCGGGTACGTCTGGGCCGCCTGGGCGGGGGTCGACAGCATGCGGGCGCCGTCGCCCGCGTAGTGGCCCAGCCGGTAGACCGACACCCGGTAGGGGGTCGGCGACTGGACCTTGAACTGCACCGTGTCGCCGGCCTGCACGCTCATCTGGGCACTGAAGCCCTTGATGTCGCCGTACGCACTGGGTGCGAACCAGTCGGACATCGGCGTGCCCGGTTTGGAGTTCTCGCACACGATCGGGTTCGAGCCGGGACCGCACGGGTCGGCCGCAGCGCCGGCCACCGAGGCCGGCGGCAGGACCGTGGCCATCAGTACGGCGACCACGGTGAACAGACCGTACCGGAGCAACCTTGTCCGTTTGTTCATCTGGACCTCTTTTTTGGCGTCGGCCCGGGGCGTCAGCGCAGGGCGTCGGTGAGCGCGTCCACGACCCGCTGCTGCTGGGCGGCGGTGATCTGCGGGAAGAGCGGGAGGGAGAGCATCCGGTCGGCGGCCTCCTCGGCGTGCCGGAAGTCGCCGCGGGCGTGCCCGAGGTGGGCGAAGGCGGGGGTCAGGTGCACCGGGGCGGGATAGTGCACGCCCGCGCCGATGCCCTCCGCGTTGAGCTTGCCGACGACGGCGTCGCGGTCCGCCCCGGCCACCCGCACCACGTACAGGTGCCACACGTGCGCGTTGCCCCCGTCCGTGACCGGCAGGGTGACGCGCCCGGCGGCCGCCAGGCCGCCCAGCAGCGCGTCGTACCGGGCGGCGGCGGCCCGGCGGGCCTCGTTCCCGGCCGCCAGCAGGGCGAGCTTCGCGCGCAGCACCACGGCCTGCAGACCGTCCAGCCGGCTGTTGAACCCGGCCACGTCGTGGCGGTACTTCGCGGTGCCGCCGTGGTTGGCGAGCGCCCGCACCAGGTCGGCGGCCCGCGCGTCGTCGGTCACCACCGCGCCCGCGTCCCCGTACGCGCCCAGGTTCTTGCCCGGATAGAAGCTGGTCGACGCGATGCCGCCGGAGCCGGGGGAGCGGCCGTCGCGGGTCGCGCCCTGGCTCTGCGCGGCGTCCTCGACCACCCGGACGTGCGCCGGCAGCCCGGCCGCCAGCGCGGCGGTGTCGGCGCACTGCCCGTACAGGTGGACCGGGACCACCGCGCGGGTGGCCGGGCCGACCGCCTCCAGCGCGGCCCGCGGGTCCATCAGCAGGGTGTCGGGCAGGCAGTCGACCAGGACCGGCCGGGCGCCGATCCGGGCGACGGCGCCCGCGGTGGCGATGAAGGTGTTGGCGGGCAGCACCACCTCGTCGCCCACGCCCACCCCGCTCACCCGCAGGGCCAGTTCGAGGGCGTCCGTGCCGTTGGCCACGCCCACGCAGTGCGCGACCCCTGCGAACGCGGCGTACTCGCGCTCGAACGCCGCGACCTCCTCGCCGCCGATGAAGGCGGTGTTCGCCAGCACCCGGTCGAATCCGGCGCCCAGGGCGTCGGCCACCTCGGCGTGCGCCGCCTTCAGGTCCACGAGCGGTATCTGGTTCATCTGACTGTGCTCCCCATCCGTGTCTCCGGCCCCCGGCCGGACTTCTCGCCATCGGCCCGCAGCGCGTCCAGCGCCGGACCGTCCGCCTCGCGCAGCCGGCGGGCCGGGCTCCCCGCCCACACCTCGCCGGCCGGCACGTCCCCCAGGACCGTGCTCCCCATCCCGGTCAGCGACCAGGCGCCGACCGTCGTGTGCTCGCGGACCAGCGCGCCCGCGCCCACGTACGCCCCCCGCTCCACCCGCACCCCGCCGCCCAGCCGGACGCCGGAGGCGAGCGTGGCGAAGTCCTCCACCACGTCGTCGTGGGTCAGCACCGCCTGCGGCATCACCGCCACGTGGGCGCCGACCCGCACGGCCGCCGTCAGCACGCAGTGCGCCAGCAGCACCGAACCCGCCCCGAGGACCGAGGACCCCGACACCGCCGCCGCGGGGTGCACCACCGTCGCGTACCGCTGCTCCGGCAGGTCCAGCCGCCGCACCAGGCGGGCCCGTACGGCGTAGTCGCGCGGACTGCCCACGCACACCACCACCCGGGCCCGCGGCCGCTCGCGCACCAGGCCGCAGCCGCCCAGCACCGGCACCCCGTCGACCTCCCGGCCGTGCAGGGCCGGGTCGTCGTCGAGGTGCCCGGCCAGCCGCCACCGCGGGGCGCGCCCGTCGGCCAGGTCCACGGCGGCCGCGTCCCGCACGGCCTGCGCGGTCTCCCGGGCGAAGCCGCCCGCGCCGACGATCAGCAGGTCCTCGGCCCCCGGGCCGCTCATCCGCCGGCCGCCCCGCGCAGCGCCGCCACCACCCGGTCCTGCTGCCCGTCCGTCATCGTGTGGAAGAGCGGCAGGATCAGCGAGTCGCGGCTGATCCGCTCGGTCACCGGCAGCGCGGCCGCGCCGTGCCCGGCGTACGCGGGCTCCAGGTGCGAGGCCATGATGCCGCGCCGGGCCGAGATCCCGGCCTCGGCGAGCAGCGCGAGCAGCGCGTCCCGACCGACCGGGAAGTCCTCGGCCAGCAGCACCCAGTACGACTGGAAGTTGCCCTGCCCGTGGGCGGGGTCCCGGACCGGTGAGAGGCCCGGCACCGTGCGCAGCAGCTCCGCGTACCGGGCGGCGAGCTGCCGCCGCCGGGCCACGATGGCGTCCAGCCGGTCCAGCTGCACCAGGCCGACCGCGGCCTGGATGTCGGTCATCCGGTAGTTGTAGCCGACCTCCAGGTAGCTCTCGACGATCGGTGTGCAGCTCGCGTGCCGCTGCGCGGCGGACACGTTCATGCCGTGCTCGCGCAGCCGCCGCAGCCGCTCCGCCCACCGAGCGTCGTCCGTGGTGAGCATTCCGCCCTCGCCGGTGGTGATCACCTTGCGCGGGTGGAAGGACCAGGCGGCCAGCAGCGCGCCCCGGCCCACGGACTTGCCGCCCACCGTGGCCCCGATGCCGCAGGCGGCGTCCTCGACGAGCGCGACGTCCCAGTCGGCGCAGGCCGCCCGCAGCGCGTGCACGTCCGCGGGCACCCCGCCCTGGTGGACGGCGATCACCGCCTTCGTCCGGGGCGTGCGGACGGCGTCCACGGTGTCGGGGGTCAGGTTGCCGGTGGCCTCCTCGACGTCCGCGAAGACCGGCCGGGCGCCGACGTAGCGCACCGCGTTGGCCGTGGCGATGAACGACAGGGAGGGCACGACGACCTCGTCGCCCGGACCGAGGTCCAGCGCGATCAGCGCCAGGTGCAGGGCCGTGGTGCACGAGCTGACCGCGATGCCGTGCTCGGCGCCGACCCGCTCCGCGAAGGCCCGCTCGAAGGCGGCGACGCGCGGTCCCTGCGCGACCCAGCCGGACAGCACCGCGTCGGCGGCGGCCCGCGCCTCCGCCTCGCCCAGCCACGGCACCATCACCGGGATGCGGTCCGCGGCCGCCGGGTCCGGGGCGCTCATCGGCCGGCCTCCCCCGCGGGGACGGGGGCGCCGGCTGCGGTGTCCGCGGCGGTGTCGGCCGCGCGCTCGGCCCGCCACCAGTCCACCAGGTCCCGCAGCCCGTCGCGCAGGCCGATCTCCGCGGTGAAGCCGAGCCCCTCCGCGGCCCGCGAGGTGTCCGCGAGGCGCCGGGTCACCCCGTTCACGGCGCGGGCCGGGCCGTGCTCCGGGACCAGCCCGTCGGCGCCCATCGCCTCCAGCAGGCCGAGGGCCAGGCCCAGCAGGCTGGTCTCGGTGCCGCTCGCCACGTTGAACACCTCGTCGGTCCGCTCCGACTCGGCCGCCAGCAGGTTGGCGCGCGCGATGTCCCGGACGTGGACGAAGTCCATCGTCTGCGTGCCGTCGCCGAGGATCAGCGGCGGTTCGCCCGCCGCGATCCGCTCCATCCAGCGGATGAGCACCTCGGTGTACAGCCCGTGGATGTCCATCCGGGGCCCGTACACGTTGAAGTAGCGCAGCGCCACGTAGTCCAGCCCGTACATGGAGTGGAAGCTGCGCAGCACGCCCTCGTTGAAGGCCTTCGCCGCGCCGTAGAACGTGTCGTTGTTGTACGGGTGGTGGCGCTCGGTGGTCGGGAAGGCCTCCGCCAGCCCGTAGACCGAGGCCGAGGACGAGGCGATCACCTTGCCCACCCCGGCCGCGGCCGCCGCCTCCAGCACGTTGAACGTGCCGTCGACCATGACCTCGTTGGCCAGCCGCGGCTCCTCCGCGCACTGGGTGATCCGGATCGCCGCCAGGTGGAAGACCAGGTCGGCGCCCTCCGTCGCCTTGCGCACCGCCGCCACGTCGCGGATGTCGCCCTCGACGACGTCCACCACGCCGCTGGGCAGGGCCCGGGCCAGGTTCGCCGTCCGGCCCCGGACGAAGTTGTCGAGCACCACGATCTCGCGTGCCCCGTTGTCCACCAGCAGGTCCACCAGGTGCGAGCCGATCGTGCCCGCTCCGCCGGTGACCAGAATCCTCTTGCCTCGTACGCTGCTCAACGCCCTGCCCCTACTGAGTCGGTCGTGGTGTTCCGTGCGGTGCCCGGCCCTGCCGCACGCGGCGGCGGTCCCGGTGGCGGCCGGTGCGGCCGCCCCTGCGGCGCCCGTGTCCGGGCGGTGCGGACGGTCAGCGCCCGGTGCGCAGTCCGACGACCGCGCCGCGGAACTCCAGGCTCCGGGAGGCCGCTTCGAGGATGTCCAGCACCTGGAGGCCGGCCCGGCCGTCGGTCAGCGCCGGGCGGCCCGTCCTGATCGCCGCGGCGAACTCCTCGACCATGCTGCGCAGCGCCTCCTTCTCGCCGAGGGCGGGCGCGACCATGTCACCGGTGCGGTAGGAGACGAGCATGTCGCGGCGCTCGTCCACCCCGATCTCCTGCGGCGCGGTCAGGTCCACCCCGCGGTCGAACACCGCCACGCGCTGGGTGGGGTTGAGGTCGTCCCACACCAGGGTCCGCTTGGAGCCGCCGACCATGGTGGTCCGCACCTTCGTCGGGGACAGCCAGTTGACGTGCACGTGCGCGATGGCCCCGGTGTTCAGCTGCAGCGTCAGGTAGGCCACGCAGGACTGCCCGGCCCCGATCGGGTCCGCGCCGTGCGCGGCGACCGCCACCGGCCGGACGTGGTCCGGGAGGATGAAGTCGAGGACCGACAGGTCGTGGGGGGCCAGGTCCCACAGGACGTCGACGTCCTTCTGCACCAGCCCCAGGTTGATCCGCACCGAGTCGACGAACTGGATGTCGCCGAGTTCGCCGGCGCGCACCATCTCCCGGATGCGGGCGACCGCCGGGGTGTAGCAGTACGTGTGGTCGCACATGAGGGTGAGGCCGCGCTCCTCGGCCTCGGTCACCAGGGCCAGACCGTCCTCGTACGTGGCGGCCAGCGGCTTCTCCACCAGGACGTGCTTCCCGGCGCGCAGGGCGGCCAGTGCGACGTCCAGGTGGGTGCCGGCCGGGGTGGCCACGGCGACCGCCTCGACGGCCGGGTCGGCCAGGACCGCCGCGTAGTCCGCGGTCGCCTGCACCGTGGAGTAGCCGCCGAGCACCTGGCGGGCCCGGTCCACGTTCAGGTCGCAGAGCCAGTGGAGCCGGAACTCCGGACTGGACTGGAAGTTGCGGACCAGATTGGGACCCCAGTACCCGGCGCCGACCACGGCCACGCCTAACGGTGCCGAAGGCTCCTGCCCGGCGGTGCCGGCGGCCCCGTCCGCGTCCTTCGCGGTGTGCTTCACAGCGTTACCCCTTCCTTCCGCGCACGCCGGACGGCGTGCCGCCACCTCGGGGCCGGGGCACGTGTGATGGAGGGAAACGCCGTCGACGGCACACGTCGGGCGCGGGTGGCGCCCGTACGTGCCCTGCCCAACGGTGATGGCCCCCCACAACCGATGCTCTGCGTGATCCGCGTGCTTCCGCCCCCCGGCCGCCCCGGCGCCCCTCGCGCCGGTCCGGCCCCGGGTCGGGCTGCGTGTTCCCCCAAGCAGCCGAACCCCTGCCGTCCCACCTGTTCCGGACGTATTCCGGCATCACCGAAGCACGCCGAATCCGGTCGGCTCCGCTCAATCTAGACCACCAGGCCTACGCCCGGGGAGAGTTGAGGGAAACGTTCGGCGCCGGTCTCCGACCGTGCATACTGCCCGGGTGACCAGCATCGTGATACCGGCCCACAACGAGGGCCGGGTCATCGGCCGGCTCCTCGACGAGCTCCTCGCCGACACCTCCGCCGCCTTACCCGCCGCAACCTCCGCACCCTCCGGGGCCGGTGCCCAGACCACCGACAGCACCGACATCGTCGTGGTGTGCAACGGCTGTACGGACGACACCGCCCGGGTGGCGGGCGCGCGCGGACCGCGGGTCCGGGTGGTCGAGATCCCGACCCCCTCCAAGCACGAGGCGCTCCGCGTGGGCGACGCGCACGCCCGGGGCTTCCCCCGGCTCTACGTGGACGCCGACGTCGTCTTCGGCTCCGCCGGTGTCCGGGCCCTGTCCGCGGCCCTCGCCGACCGGCCCGACCTGCTCGCCGCGGCCCCCGGCCGCGACATCCCGCTGACCGGCTGCGCCTGGCCGGTACGGGCGTACTACGGGGTGTGGCAGCGGCTGCCCGCCGTCCGCGAGGGCCTGTTCGGACGCGGGGTCATCGCGGTCTCCGAACGCGGGCACGCGCGGATCGCCGCCCTGCCCCCGCTGATGGCCGACGACCTCGCCGCGTCCCTCGCCTTCGGCCCGGGGGAGCGGCGCGTGGTCGAGACGGCGCGGGTCGTCGTCCACCCGCCGCGGACCTGGTCCGACCTGATCAGGCGGCGGGTCCGGGCGGCGACCTCCTCGGCGCAACTGGAACACGCGCAGGCCGCCGGGGCCGCCGGGGCGCCCGCCGCGGACGCCGCCGCGGCGCAGCCGGTGGCCTCCGCCCGCACCGGCACCGCGGACCTGCGTGCCCTGCTGCGCGCCCAACCCGGCCTGTTCCCCGGGGTCGTGGTGTTCCTGGCGGCGGCCGTGGTCGCGCGCAGGGGAGCGCGCAGGGCCGTCCGCACGGGCGACTTCTCCACCTGGCTGCGGGACGAGAGCAGCCGCCGGGGCTGAACGGGCCCGGCCCGACGGCCGGACGGGGAGCCGCGCCGGACGCCACCGTCGAGGGTGCGGCACCACGGCCGCGGCACCGGCGCGCGTACCCGGCCCGGCGCCCTGACCGATGCCCGCACGCCCCCGGCGGTCCGGGCCGCGGCGACCGGCCGGATCGTGCCCTACGCGTCACCCGTGTCCGGTACAACCAGTATGTTCCACACCGCAGTTCGAGTGTCCGACACCGCCGCCACCGGGAGCTCCAGAGCATGTACCTCGCGGACCGCTCCGCGCCCGCCGGGGCGCACACCGACCCGGAGCCGGGCGCCGGCCCGGACCCGGGCGCGTCACCGGGCGGCCCCGGCGCCGGACGGCGGGCGCGCGCGGTCGCCCCGGCCGTGCTCGCGCTGGGCGCGGTCAGCCTGATCACCGACGTCTCCTCCGAGATGGTCACCGCCGTCCTGCCCCTGTACCTCGTCGCCGGGCTCGGCCTGAGCCCCCTGGGGTTCGGCGCGCTCGACGGCCTGTACAACGGCGTCAGCGCACTGGTGCAGCTGACCGGCGGGCACCTCGCCGACCGGGTCCGCAACCACAAGCTGATCGCCGGGATCGGCTACGGACTGTCCGCCCTGTGCAAACCGCTGCTGCTGTTCGCCCACACCCTGGGCCCGATCAGCGTGATCCTCGCGCTGGAACGCACCGGCAAGGGTCTGCGCACCGCCCCGCGCGACGCGCTGATCTCCCTGTCCACCCCACCGGAGTCGCAGGGCCGCGCCTTCGGCGTCCACCGGGCGCTGGACACCACCGGCGCCCTCCTCGGCCCCCTCGCCGCCTTCCTCATCCTGAGCGTGGCGGTCGACGGCTACGACGCGGTGTTCGGCGTCAGCGCCTGCGTCGCGGTGCTCGGCGTGGTGGTCCTGATGCTCTTCGTCCCCTCCGCCACGGCACCCTCCACCAAGGCCCCGCCCACCAAGGCCGGTCCCCCCGGGGCCCCGCCCGGCACGGCGCCGCCGGCCGCCGGGGTGCGGGAGGCGCTGGCCCTGCTGCGGCTGCCCCGGCTGCGGGCGCTGGCGGTCTGCGCGGCCCTGCTCGGCCTGACCACCGTCAGCGACGCGTTCCTGTACCTGCTGCTGCAACGCCGTACCGGGATCGCCGAGCAGTGGTTCCCGCTGCTGCCGCTCGGCACCGCGGCCGTGTTCCTGCTGCTCGCCGTGCCCGCCGGGGCCCTCGCCGACCGGATCGGCCGGCGCACCGTCTTCCTGGCCGGACACGCCCTGCTGCTGACCGGGTACGGGCTGCTGCTGTGGGCCCCCGCCCGGCCGGCGCTGCCCTTCCTCGTGCTCGCACTGCACGGCCTGTTCTACGCCGCCACCGACGGGGTGCTGCCGGCCGCCGTCGCCGCCACCGTCCCCCGCGAGCTGCGCGCCACCGGGATGGCCCTCGTCGGCACCGGCCAGGCCCTGGCCCGGTTCGGCTGCTCGCTGGCCGTCGGCGCCGCCTGGACCCTCTGGGGCACCGGCCCGGCGCTCGCCGCCGCCTCGGCGGGCCTGCTGTGCTGCGCCGTCGTCGCGGGCTTCGTCCTGCGACCGGACCCGGCTCCGGGAGCGCGTCCGGACCCGGACCCGGCCCCGGACGACCCGCCCACCGCCGGCGATCCGCCCGCCCCCGCACCGCACCGCACACCCCGAGGACCCCGATGACCCCGCTGCGCCGCCTGCTCGTCCTGCTCGCCGCGGTCCTCGTCCTCGGCGGACTGGCCGCCGCGCTCGTCCTGCGCGCCGCCTCCCGCGCCGACCGGCCGCAGGAGGGCGGCCCGGCCACCGCCGCCGGCAGCGTCCCGCTGACCGGCCCCGACGACCGGCTCGCCTTCCTCAACGGCGCCCCGGGCCCGCACCGCGGCGCCCTCGTCTCGGTCCCCGCCGACGAGCCCCGGGCCGTACGCACCGCCTCCGGCCTCACCTGCCAGCGCTTCCACGCCGCCGCGGGGACCGGGGTGTGCCTGAGCTCCACCCCGGGCGCGCTGGCCCAGGAGAACCGGGCCCTGATCGTCGACGCGCAGCTGCGCACCCGGCGCGAGTTCCCGCTCGCCGGGACGCCCAGCCGGGCGCGCGTCTCGCCCGGCGGCCGGCTCGTCGCCTGGACCGTCTTCGTCTCGGGGGAGTCGTACGGAGCCGCCTTCTTCTCCACCCGTACCGCGATCCTGGACACCCGCACGTGGCGGCTGGAGGCCAACCTGGAGGAGTTCGCCATCTCCATGGACGGCAAGGACTACCGCTCCGGGGACGTGAACTTCTGGGGCGTCACCTTCGCCAAGGACGAGGACACCTTCTACGCCACGCTGGGCACGGCGGGCCGGACGCACCTGGTCAAGGGCTCCCTCTCGGCCCGCCGCGTCACCACTCTCGCCGAGAACGTCGAGTGCCCCTCCCTGTCCCCGGACGAGACCCGCATCGCGTACAAGAAGCGCGTCCTGCGCGGCGCCTCGCTCTGGCGCGAGCACGTCATGGACCTGAAGACGCTCCGCGACCACCCGCTCGCGGAGAAGCGCAGCGTGGACGACCAGGCCGCCTGGCTCGACGACGCCACCCTCGCCTACGCCCTCCCCACCGAGGGCGCCCCGGACAGCACCGACCTGTGGACCACCCCCGCGGACGGCACCGGCACCCCGCGGCTGCTGACCCCGGGCGCCTCCTCGCCCGCGCGCCTGCGCTGAGCGGGTGACGGATGACAGGTGAGGTGTGGCGGCTGACGGCCGGCGCCGCTCGCCCCGAGCGAAGCGGACTTAGAGGCTCCGTTTCGTGAGAACCGTTACATTCCTCCCCAAAACCCACTCGAAAGAGGAATCCTTATGTCCGGTAATTGTCGTATACGGGTCGCTGTCGCGGCCCGCGCCGCCCCCTCGACCGGGCGGCGCCCGAGGGAGTGACATGGCACGCGCGGGCAAGTGGACGGGCAACTGGCGGATCGCTCTGCCCGTGGCGGGCGGAGCCGTCGTCCTCGGCCTCGGCGGCCTGTACGTCACCGGGCTCGTCGCCGGCGACGACGTCGCCCCGGGCACGACGGTCCGCGGCGTGGACATCGGCGGCATGAGCCGGGCCGAGGCCTCGCACGCCCTCGCCCGGCAGCTCGGCCCCCTCGCCGCCGCACCGGTCGCGATGAAGATCGGCGACCGGGTCGAGAAGGAGGACCCCGCCGCGCTCGGCCTGTCCCTCGACACCGAGGCCACCGTCGACCGCGCCGCCCGTACCGGGTACGGCCCGGCCACCGTCGTAGGCCGGCTCTTCTCCTCCGGCGACCGGGACGTCGAGCCGGTGGTCCGCCAGGACGAGACCACCGGCCGCGCCGCCGTCCGGCGCATCGCCGCCGCCACCGAGCAGCAGGTCCGCGACGGGCAGATCACGTTCGACAAGGGCGCCGCGAAGGCCGTCACCGCGCGGCCCGGGATCGACCTCGTGGAGGACCGGGCCCTGGACACCCTGCGCGCCGGCTACCTCCGGCCGGACGCCGGCCCCGTCGTGCTGCCGGTCGAGCGCACCGAGCCGCGGATCGGCGCCGAGGAGACAGGCCGGGCCCTGACGGCGTTCGCCCGGCCCGCGATGTCCGGGCCCGTCACCGTCACCGTCGCCGGGACGCGCATACCGATATCCCCGGCCGTCCTCGGCGAGCACCTGAAGATGACCCCGGCCGCGGACGCCCGCCTCGTACCGGCCCTGGACTCCAAGGGCCTGCTCGCCGACCCCGCCGTGGCCCGCCCGGTCAAGGCCGCCGGCGGTGCCCCGCGCGACGCCGAACTCGGGGTCGGCGCGGACGGCCGCGTCGTGGTCGCCGAGGACAGCCGCGCGGGCAGCAAGGTCACCGAGGCGGCGCTCGGCCGGGCCGTGCTGCCGCTGCTGACCCGCACCGGCGCGGACCGCACCGCCCCGGTCGCCACCGAGGAGGTCCAGCCCGACCTCACGAGCGCGCAGGCGCAGCGGCTCGGCATCAAGGAGCAGGTCTCCAGCTTCACCGTGAACTTCCCGGCCGCCGCCTACCGCACCACCAACATCGGGCGGGCCGTGGAGCTGATCAACGGCTCCGTGGTCATGCCGGGCCAGGAGTGGAGCTTCAACCGGACGGTCGGGGAGCGCACCCCGGAGAACGGCTTCGTCGACGGCATCATGATCAACGACGGTCAGTACGTGAAGTCGCCCGGCGGCGGCGTCTCGGCGGTCGCGACCACCATGTACAACGCGGCCTTCTTCGCGGGCGTCAAACCCGTCGAGCACGGCGCGCACTCCTTCTACATCGAGCGGTACCCCGAGGGCCGGGAGGCCACCGTCGCCTGGGGCACCCTGGACCTGCGCTGGCTCAACGACTCCGGACACGCCCTCTACGTCCAGGCCCGGTCCACCGACACCTCGCTGACGATCAGCCTGCTCGGCACGAAGAAGTACGACGAGATCCGCGCGACCAAGGGGCCGCGCACCCACATCACCCCGCCGTCACAGCGCACGGGCAGCGGGCCGACCTGCGAGGTCCAGACCCCGCTCGAAGGCTTCGACGTCACCGTGGGCCGCGTCTTCGTCCAGGGCGGCAAGGAGGTCAGGCGCGAGGACTTCACGACCCATTACACCCCGCGCGACGAGGTCACCTGCGGCGATCCCGCCCCGACCGCGCCGACCGCGCCCGCCGCGCCGAAGGCCCCGGCCGCACCCGAGGCCCCGTCCGCCACGGCCCCGGCCGCGCCCGCCCCGGCGGACGCCGCGGCGGCGCACTGACCGGGCGGGCGCGGGCCCGCGGGCGTCCGGCCCGGCCGCTTCTGCCGCAAGCCGGGGGCCACCGGAGCCCGGAAGTGCTACAACTGGGTGCGTGACCCTTCCTCGCCACCCGTGCCGGGCACGTCGGTGCGGTCACCCCTAGGCAACCGGTTCAGGAGCGTCGCCGGACAGGTATTCGTCCTTCAGGTGGCGATCGTGGTGTTGCTCGCCGCAGGCGCGCTCCTGGCCCTCGTCCTCCAGTCACGCCACGACATCGACCGCGAGGCGCGCAACCGGTCGGTGTACGTCGCCCAGACCTTCGCCCACTCCCCGGGCCTCCAGGCGGCGCTGAAGAGCCCCGACCCGTCCGCCGTCCTCCAGCCGCTCACGGAGGAGACGCGCAAGGCCGCCGGGGTCGACTTCATCGTGGTCATGAACACCGACGGCATCCGCTACACCCATCCGAAGCCCGACCGGATCGGCAAGCGCTTCGTCGGCACCATCGAGCCCTCGCTCGCCGGGCAGGTCCACACCGAGAGCGTGCAGGGCCCGCTCGGCAGGGAGATCCAGGCCGTGGTGCCGGTCACCGCGCCCGACGGCAAGGTGATCGCCCTGGTCTCGGCCGGGCTGACCGTGAAGAGCGTGAGCGGGGTCGTCGACCGCCAGCTCCCCGTCATCCTGCTCGCCATCGCCATAGGCCTGGCCCTCGCCACCGGCGGCACCGCACTGATCAGCAGACGCCTGCGCCGCCAGACCCACGGTCTCGGCACGCAGGAGATGACCCGCATGTACGAGCACCACGACGCGGTGCTGCACGCCGTCCGCGAGGGCGTGGTGATCACGGACGGCGACGGGCGGCTCCTGCTGGCGAACGACGAGGCCAAACGGCTCCTCGGACTGCCGGAGGACATCGAGGGACGCCGCGTCGGCGCGGTGCCGGGCCTCGACCACCGCATGGCCGACCTGCTGCTGTCCGGGCGGGTGGCCACCGACGAGGTGCTGGAGAGCGGCGACCGGCTGCTCGTGGTCAACCAGCGGGCCACCCACCCCGGCGGCGGCCCCGGCGGCGCCGTGGCCACCATCCGCGACTCCACCGACATGCGGGTCCTGACCAGCCGCGCCGACACGGCCCGCCGGCGCCTCAAGCTGCTGTACGACGCGGGCGTGGACATCGGCACCAGTCTCGACGTGGTGCGGACGGCCGAGGAGCTCGCCGCCGTCGCCGTCCCCCGGTTCGCGGACTACGTCACCGTCGACCTCGCCGACCCGGTGCTCGACGGCGACGAACCCGGTCCCGGCGCCGACATGCGGCGGACCGCGGTCAGCGGCATCAGCCCCGACCACCCGCTCTACCCCCGCGGCCGGCTGATCGACTTCCTCCCCTCCACGCCCCAGGCCCGCGGCTACGGCACCGGCAAGGCCGAGCTCGTACCCGACCTCGCCGACGCACCCGGCTGGCACGCGCAGGACCCGCCGCGCACCAGGGCGATCGTCGCGTACGGCATCCACTCGCTGATCGCGGCCCCGCTCACCGCCCGCGGCGTGGTGCTCGGCGTGGTCAACTTCTGGCGCTCGCGGGAGCAGCCCTTCGACGAGGACGAGCTGTCGCTGGCCGAGGAGCTCGTCGCCCGCGCCGCCGTCAACATGGACAACGCCCGCCGCTACACCCGCGAGCACGCCCTCGCCGAAACCCTCCAGCGCAGCCTGCTGCCGCGCGCCCTGCCCGAGCAGAACGCCGTCGACGTGGCCCACTTCTACCTGCCCGCCCAGTCCGGGGTCGGCGGCGACTGGTTCGACGTGATCCCGCTGTCCGGCAGCCGGGTCGCGCTGGTCGTCGGGGACGTCGTGGGCCACGGCCTGCACGCCGCCGCCACCATGGGCCGGCTGCGCACCGCGGTGCACAACTTCTCCTCCCTCGACCTGCCGCCCGACGAGATCCTCGCCCGCCTGGACGACCTCGTACAGCGCATCGACCGCGACGGGGACGGCGACGAACCGAACAACGGCGTCCTCGGCGCCACCTGCCTGTACGCCGTCTACGACCCCGTGACCCAGCGCTGCACCATGGCGCGGGCGGGGCACCTGCCGCCGCTGGTGGTGGCGCCCGACGGCACCACCGAGATCGTGGAACTGCCCGCCGGACCCCCGCTGGGGCTCGGCGGCATGCCCTTCGAGACCGCGGAACTGCACCTCGCGGAGGGCAGCCAGCTCGTCCTGTACACCGACGGGCTCGTCGAGCAGCGCAGCCGGGACATCGGCGAGGGCCTGGAACTGCTGCGCACCGCCCTGAGCCACCCCGCGCGCGATCCGGAGGAGAGCTGCCGGGCCGTGCTCGACATCCTGCTCCCGGCCCGCCCGGCCGACGACGTGGCCCTGCTCGTGGCGCGGACCCGCACGCTGGGACCCGACCGGGTCGCCCAGTGGGACGTGCCGTTCGAACCGAGCGCCGTCGCCACCGTGCGCAGCACCGCGGCCCGGCAGCTCGACGCGTGGGACCTGGGGGAGCTGGCCTTCGCCACCGAACTGATCCTCAGCGAGCTGGTCACCAACGCCCTGCGCCACGGCAGCGCCCCGGTCGCCGTCCGGCTGCTGTACGACCGCACCCTGACCTGCGAGGTCCGCGACGGCAGCAGCACCGCCCCGCACCTGCGCTACGCGGCCACCACCGACGAGGGCGGCCGCGGCCTGTTCCTGGTGGCGCAGCTCAGCGAGCACTGGGGCACGCGCTACACCCCGGACGGCAAGATCATCTGGGCCGAGCAGCCCCTCCCGGGCACACCGGGCACGAAGGAACCGTCCCTGGCCGCCTTCCCTGGCCTGGACCTCGACCTCGACACGGACGACCTGGACCTGGAAGCCCACTGACGGGGCCACTCACGGGGCCGCTGACGGGCCCCGCGAGAGGCCCGGCGACCGGCCCACCGAAGTGCCGACGGCCCGCCCGCCGCTCGCGGGGCCCCGAGAGCGGCACCGGCACCGCGATGTCGCCTTACCGCCATTTCCCGGCCACGCGCAAGGCTGCGACCGGAAATTTATCGCTGCCCCACTAGACTGGCGGGTTGTTTGGCGCTGGACCGGAACAACCCGGGCGAACCTGGGCTCCGCCGGCGACCCGGACGTGCCGGGAACGAGACGCGAGGGCCGATGGCAGCCACACCTGAGCACGGTGAGAGCACTCTGCTCGACGACGGGGCGACGTCCGAGGAGCCGGGCAAGTCCGCCCGGTTCTCCGCCGGGCCCGCAGCCCCGCCGCGCACCCTCGTCGACGTCTTCGAGGCATCCGTACGGGCGTACCCCGACGAACCCGCCCTCGACGACGGCACCACCCGGCTGACCTACCGGGCCCTCGCCGCCGAGGTCGAGCGCCGGCGGCGCGCCCTCGCCGCCGCCGGGGTGGGCCTCGGCGACCGGGTCGGCGTCCGGGTGCCGTCCGGGACCACCGAGCTGTACGCCGCCGTCCTCGCCGTCCTCGCCGCCGGCGCCGCCTACGTGCCCGTCGACGCCGAGGACCCGGACGAACGGGCCGAGCTGGTCTTCGGCGAGGCCGGGGTGCGGGCGGTCGTCGGCGCCGGGCAGCGCGTCGACACCACCGGCGCCGGGGCGCGGGCCGCGGCGGGAGGCGCCGTCCGGGCCGCCGCGCGGCCCGGGCCCGAGCACGACGCGTGGATCATCTTCACCTCCGGCTCCACCGGCAGGCCCAAGGGCGTCGCCGTCAGCCACCGCAGCGCCGCCGCCTTCGTGGACGCCGAGGCCGCGCTCTTCCTCGCCGAGGAGCCCATCGGCCCCGGCGACCGGGTCATGGCCGGCCTGTCCGTCGCCTTCGACGCCTCGTGCGAGGAGATGTGGCTGGCCTGGCGGCACGGCGCCTGCCTGGTGCCCGTACCCCGCTCCCAGGTGCGCAGCGGCGCCGACCTCGGCCCCTGGCTGGTCGAGCAGGAGATCTCGGTGGTCTCCACCGTCCCCACCCTCGCCGCGCTCTGGGACCCCGAGGACCTGGGCGAGGTCCGGCTGCTGATCTTCGGCGGCGAGGCATGCCCGCCCGAGCTGACCCAGCGCCTGGTCACCGAGGGCCGCGAGGTCTGGAACACCTACGGCCCCACCGAGGCCACCGTCGTCGCCTGCGCCGCGCTCCTGACCGGCGAAGAGCCCATCCGGATCGGGCTCCCCCTGAACGGCTGGGAACTCGCCGTCGTCGACGAGTCCGGCGAACCCGTCGCGATGGGCGGCAGCGGCCAGCTCGTCATCGGCGGCGTCGGCCTGGCCCGCTACCTCGACCCCGAGAAGGACGCCGAGAAGTACGCCCCGCTGGAATCCCTCGGCTGGACGCGCGCCTACCGCAGCGGCGACCTCGTCCGCGCGGAACCGGAAGGGCTGGTCTTCCTCGGCCGCGGCGACGAACAGATCAAACTCGGCGGCCGCCGCATCGAGCTCGGCGAAGTCGACTCCGCGCTCCAGGGCCTGCCCGGCGTCGCCGGGGCCGCCGCCGCAGTCCGCACCGCGCGCAGCGGCAACCAGCTCCTCGTCGGCTACCTCGTCACCCAGGACGGCTGGGACCACGCGGCCGCCGTCGAGCGGCTGCGCGCCGAACTGCCCGCCGCCCTCGTCCCGCTGCTCGCACCCGTCGCCGAACTGCCCACCCGCACCTCCGGCAAGGTGGACCGGGACGCACTGCCCTGGCCCCTGCCCGAACTGGAGACCACCGGCCCCGCCGAGCAGCTCTACGGCACCGAGGCCTGGCTCGCCGAACAGTGGAGCGAGACCCTCGGCGTGGCCGTCACCGGCCACGCCGACGACTTCTTCGCCATCGGCGGCGGCAGCCTCGCCGCGGCCCAGCTCACCACCCGGCTGCGCACCCGCTACCCGAACGCGGCCGTCCTCGACATCTATCAGCAGCCCACCCTGCGCAAGCTCGCCCGCCGGCTGGAGAAGTCCGTCCAGGACGACGGCGCGGCCCGCACCGTCGCCCCGGTACCGCTCCGCTCCCAGGCGGTGCAGTCGCTGCTGCTGCTCCCGCTCTACACCCTGGTCGGCCTGCGCTGGACGGTGGCCCTGCTGGCGCTCGGCAACGTCCTGCACCTGCTCGGCCCCTACCCGTGGGCGCCGACCGCCTCCTGGTGGCTCGTCGCGGCCGGCGCCGCCCTGCTGTACAGCCCGCCCGGCCGGCTCGCCCTCGCGGCCGGCGGCGCCCGCCTGCTGCTGCGCGGAGTCGAGGCCGGACGCCACCCGCGCGGCGGGAGCGTGCACCTGCGGCTGTGGACGGCCGAGCGGCTGGCCGAATGCGCCGGCGCCACCTCCCTCACCGGCTCCTGGCTGGAGCGCTACGCCCGCGCCCTGGGCGCCAAGGTCGGCCCCGAGGTCGACCTGCACTCCCTGCCCCCGGTCACCGGCATGCTCAAACTCGGCCGCGGCTGCGCCGTGGAGTCCGAGGTGGACCTGTGCGGGCACTGGCTGGACGGCGACCGGCTGGAGATCGGCCCGGTCCGGGTCGGCGCGGGCGCCGTGGTCGGCACCCGCAGCATCCTCTTCCCCGGCGCCCGCGTCGGAAAGCGGGCCGAGGTCGCCCCCGGCTCCGCCGTCGTCGGACAGGTCCCGACCGGCCAGCGCTGGGCCGGCGCCCCGGCCGGCAAGCTCGGCAAGGCCAAGCGGAACTGGCCGAAGGAACGGCCGCCGCGCCCGCTGCACTGGCGCGCCCTCTACGGCGCGGCCGGAGCCTTCCTCACCTGCCTGCCCGTCCTCGCCGCCCTGCCCGCCCTCCTGGTCGCCGGCCGCTTCGTCCCCGCCGACGCCGGGCCAGCCGCCGCGCTGCGCGGGGCGCTGCTCGCCGTGGTGCCCGCGGCGCTCGCCTTCGGGGCCGCGTACGCGGCCCTCCTGCTGGTCTCGGTGCGGGTGCTCAGCCTCGGCCTGCGCACCGGCCTGCACCCCACGCACGGCCGCACCGGCTGGCAGGCCTGGACCGTCACCCAGCTGATGGACCTGTCCCGCGAGACCCTCTTCCCGCTGTACGCCGGGCTGATCACCCCGGTGTGGCTGCGGCTGCTCGGCATGCGCGTCGGCCGCGGCGCCGAGGTGTCCACGGTGCTCGCGCTGCCCAGTCTGACCACCGTGGGCGACGGCGCGTTCCTCGCCGACGACACCCTGACCGCCCCGTACGAACTGGGCGGCGGCTGGATGCGCATCGGCCACTCCGAGATCGGCCGCCGCGCGTTCCTCGGCAACTCGGGCATGACCGCACCGGGCCGCTCCGTACCGGACGACGGCCTCGTCGGCGTCCTGTCCGCCACCCCGAAGAAAGCCAAGAAGGGCAGCTCGTACCTGGGCCTGCCCCCCGTCCGGCTGCCGCGCTCGGCCGCCACCGCCGACCAGAGCCGCACCTACGATCCGCCCGCCCGGCTGCTGTGGGCGCGCGGCCTGGTGGAGCTGTGCCGGCTGGTCCCGGTGTTCTGCTCCGCCGCGCTCGCCGTCCTGACGGCGGCGGCGCTGTGCGCACTGATGGGGCCGGGCGGCCCGGGGACCGCGGGCGCCGCGCTGCTGTCCGGGGCCGTCCTGCTCGCCGCCGGCTTCGCCGCCTGCGCGGTCACGGTGGCCGCGAAATGGCTGCTGGTGGGTCGGCACCGGACCGGCGAGCACCCGTTGTGGAGCGGCTTCGTCTGGCGCAACGAGCTCGCCGACACCTTCGTCGAGGTGGTGGCCGTGCCGTGGCTGGCCGGATCCGTGCCCGGCACGCCGCTGATGGCCCTGTGGCTGCGGTCGCTGGGGGCCCGGGTCGGCCGGGGCGTGTGGTGCGAGAGCTACTGGCTGCCGGAGACGGACCTGGTCTCCCTGGGCGGCGCGGTCAGCGTGAACCGGGGCTGCGTGCTGCAGACGCACCTCTTCCACGACCGGATCTTGAGGACGGATACTGTGGTCCTCCGCGAGGGCGCCACCCTGGGCCCGGGCGGCATCGTGCTGCCCGGGAGTACGATCGGGGCCCGCAGCACCCTGGGTCCCGCCTCTCTCGTGATGGCCGGTGAATCCGTCCCCGCCGACACCCGCTGGCTGGGCAATCCGATCGAGGCGTGGCGGTCCTGAACGGCGCACGAGCAGGTCGTACGAGCACAGCGCAGGGAGCGGAAGCGGCAGTGAGCGGCCAGAGGACAACGGCATCGGACCCGTACTTTCCGGCCAACGGCGACCCCCGTTACCGTGTGCACCGGTACGAACTCGCCCTGGAGTACCGCCCCGGCCCCAACCGGCTCGCCGGCACGGCCCGGCTCAGCGCCATCGCCGGACGCGCGGCCCTCACCGAATTCCACCTGAACCTGGCGGAATTCCGCGTCGGACGGGTCCTGGTCGACGGCCGGACCCCGCACTACGCCCACCGCGGCGGCAAGCTCCGCATCCGGCCCGCCAAACCGCTGCCCGCCGGAGCCGCCTTCACCGTCGAGATCCACTGGGCGGGCAACCCCAAACCGGTGCGCAGCCCCTGGGGCGGCATCGGCTGGGAGGAGCTCACCGACGGCGCCCTGGTCGCCAGCCAGCCCGTCGGCGCACCGTCCTGGTACCCGTGCAACGACCGCCCCGCAGACAAGGCCTCGTACCACATCTCCGTCAACACCCCCTCCGCCTACACGGTGGTGGCCGGCGGCCGGCTGCTCACCCGCACCACCCGGGCCAGCACGACCACCTGGGTGTACGAGCAGCCCGCGCCCACCTCCAGCTACCTGGTCGGGCTGTCCATCGGCATGTACCAGACGGTGCTGCTCGGCGACCCCGGGCTGGACGGCGTCCCGCAGAGCGCCCACGTGCCGGCGCACCTGCTGCCGCGGTTCTCCCGCGACTTCGCCCGGCAGCCCGCCATGATGCGGCTCTTCGAGGAGCTCTTCGGGCCCTACCCCTTCGGCGAGTACGCGGTGGTCGTCGCCGACGAGGAACTGGACGTCCCCGTCGAGGCCCAGGGGCTGTCCCTGTTCGGGGCCAACCACTTGGACGGCGTACGGAGTTCGGAGCGGCTCGTCGCCCACGAACTCGCCCACCAGTGGTTCGGCAACAGCGTGACCATCGCCGACTGGCGGCACATCTGGCTCAACGAGGGCTTCGCGAAGTACGCGGAATGGCTCTGGTCGGAGCGCTCCGGCGGCCACACCGCCCACGAACGCGCCACCGCCGCCCACCGGCTCCTCGCCGTCAGCCCGCAGGACCTGCTGCTCGCCGACCCCGGCCGCAAGCTCATGTTCGACGACCGCCTCTACCAGCGCGGCGGACTCACCGTGCACGCGGTCCGCTGCGCCCTGGGCGACGGCCCGTTCTTCCGCATGCTGCGCGACTGGGCCGCGGTCCACCGCAACGGCGTCGTGACCACCGCCGCCTTCACGGCGCACGCATCGCGCTACGCCACCGGGCCGCTGGACGAGCTGTTCGCGGCCTGGCTGTACGCACCCGCCCTCCCGCCCCTGCCGTCGGCCTCACCGGCCGCGGCGCTCCCGGCGATGCCCGGGTACCCGCCGTCCGACGGCGGGCCGGGCCGCGGGTCGGCGTGACCCCGCGGCCCGACGCGCCACGATGCGCGGCCCGCTGACGGGTCCGCACATCATGTCGTTCACCTGGTCGGATCAGTAGTAGTCGCCGTTGCCCCACCCTCCGTATCCCCAGCCGCTGTCGTAGTCGTCGTTCCAGTTGCTGTTGTGCCAGCCGCCGTAGTTGCCGCCCCAGCCGTCACCGTCGTCGTCGCAGCCACCGCCGCCGCCGTGGACGTAGCCGACCGAGTGCGTCGGGGTCTGGGCCGGGGTCGCGGCCGAAGCGCTACCGGCCGCGCCGAACGCGGCGCCACCGGCCATCAGGAGCCCGGCCGCGGAGACCGCGAACAGTCGCTTAGCCCTCTGTACATGCATGGGAGTCCCTTTCCTCCGCCCTCTCGCGCACCCTTGCGGGCCGGAGGGGCGGCCGTCGCCGCACGGCGGGAATGAGGTGCGGCACGGGTCAGGTGCGTCGCCGCGAGGCGTGGGGGGCGCCGTTTCACGTCCGTCCCCGGGCACACGGCGGTCGGGCCGAGATCGTCGGCCACCGCCGCTGCGCAAAGCTGGGTGGCGGGTTGGCACTCCGCCATCGCGGCGCTTCACCACCCAGGCTAGCGGCGCCCGGGACGGTCGGCACCTCGGGGCGGATGCGGGGCGGGGCCGGGGCCCGTGCCGGGGCACGGGCCCCGGTGCGACGTGGGTGCGCGCGAGGTCCCCGACCCGCTGGTGGGGGTCGGGGGCCTCGCCGCGCCGGCCCCGGGCGGGGTCAGCTCCCCGCGTGCTGGTGCAGCGCGGCCGACAGGAGATGGGAGTCGAGCAGGGAGACGTCCGCCGTCCGGTCCGCCCGGGCGTAGCCGGCCAGCATCCGTTTGGTCAGGACCAGGGCCTCGGGCGCGCGCCGCACGAGGGGCCTCGTCCAGGAATCGATCACCTGGTCCAGCTGGTCGAGCGGAGCGGTCCGGTGGAGCAGACCGATGCGCTGGGCCGTGCCGGCGTCGAAGACGTCGCAGGTGAGCATGAGCTCGCGGATCCTGGAGGCACCGGCCTCGGAGACCAGGCGTCCCATCGCCCCGCCCCACGCCGGCGGCAGCCCGATGCCGACCTCCGGCATGCGGAAGCGGCTGGTGTCCGCGCCGGCGCGCAGGTCGCAGAAGGAGGCGAGGGCGAGGCCCGCGCCGATGACCCGGCCGTGCAGCCGGGCGATGGTGACCGCGTGGGTGTTCTCCAGGGCCTGGCACAGGCGGTGCGCCTTGTCGGCGATGCGCCTCAGGACCACTCCGGACGGATCGGCGGCCAAGGCCTCCCGGTATTCGTCGCGGTCGGCGCCCAGGCAGAAGTCCGTACCCAGGGACGACAGCGTCAGGATCCGGACGTCGGGTCTCTCGTGGAGGTCGTCGAGCAGGGCGATGAGGTCGTCGAGGACCGCGGTGCCCAACGTGTCGTCCTGCCCCCAGGGGTTGAGGCCGACGTGCAGGATGGGCCCGTCCTGCTCGGTGCGGATCGCCTTGGGAGCGGTCCGGGCGGGTGCGTGCGCGGGAGCGGCGAGGGGGGTCGGTTCGGTCATGCGAGTGCTACGTCCAGGTTCAGCAGGCGCCGGAACGCCACGCGGGGCGCCATCGACGGGGGGCGTACGAGGGTGAGGCGGGGGAGGCGCCGGATCAGCTGGCGCAGCAGGGTCTGGGCTTCGAGGCGGGCCAGCGGAGCCCCGAGGCAGTAGTGGATGCCACCGCTGAAGGCGAGGTGGTCGGCGGCCCGTTCGGGGTCGAACCGGTCGGGGTCCCGATGCCGGGCCGGGTCGCGGTGCGCGGCCCCGATCATCAGGTGGACCATCTCGTCGCGGCGGATCTCGATGCCCCCCAGCACGGAGTCCTGCGAGGCGACCCTGCTGATCACGTGGGTCGGCGGGTCGTAGCGGAGGGTCTCCTCCACGAAGCCGGGCACGAGGTCCGGGTTGTCGGCGACCGTGTCCCACCGCTCCGGGCTCTCGACGAGCCGGAGCGTCATCGTCGACAGGAGGGTCGCGGTGGTCTCCAGGGCGGCCAGCAGGACGAAGAGCACCAGGAAGTAGACGGCCTCGTCGGCCTTGTCCCGGTCGGGCTCGATCGCGTCCCACGTCCGGATCCACCGGGTGACGGGGTCGTCGCCGGGGTGGCAGCGCCGATCGCGCACCAGCTCCATGAAGTAGGTGCGCAGTTCGGCCGTGGCCGCGTCGGACAGGGCCAGCTGGCTGGCCGACGGCAGCAGCTCCTGGGTGAAGACCTGGTCATGGGTCAGCTGTCTGAGTCTGGCCCAGTCGGCCTGCGGCAGCCCGAGCCAGTCGCCGATGGCGGCCACCGGCAGCTCCTCGCAGACCAGCTCCGAGAAGTCCGCCTCGCCGGTGCGTATTCGCTCCGTGAAGGCGTCGAGGAGGCGATCCGCGGCCAAGCCCACATTGCGGCCGATGCGCTCCACGGTGCCCCGGTCGAAGGTGCCCGCCGCCCGCCGCACCCTGGTGTGGTCCGGAGCGTTGAGCGCGGCGAGCGTGTGGCCCATCTCGCGGGACGAGGGGGCGTTCCAGCGCGTGCCGGTCCCCTGGCGCTCCCGCCACTGCCGGTCGGGCTCCAGCCATTGGCGGCTGCGCAGCACCTGGTCGCAGGCGGCGAAGCCCGTCACGGCGAAGCCGCCCCAGGGGGCGGGCACCACCTCGCCGCGGCCGAGGAGCTCGGCGTATATCGGAAAGGGGTCGGCCTGCCCTCTGGCCGTCCGCAGACGGGAGAAGAGGGAGGCGGACGCCCGGCGGTCGTACGACGGAGTTGTGGCAACCCCCATGATGGCGGCTCCTTCCTGAGAACCAGCCGCGATGCATACCCATGTGATCGTCGGAGCATCCATGACCACTGAGTACTCAGGGGGTTACCAGAATCACACTCGTCTCACTCGCCCCTGGTCCAGGCCAGGAAGCGGCTGAACAGGCCGCCCTTGGGCTGCGGCGCCGCACCGGTGCTCGTGCGCGAGGGCCCCGCGTGGGAGGGCGACGCGGCGGCCGTCTGCTGCGGGGACAGCGGGCCCGCGGTCGATCCGGCCGGCCCGGCCGACCCGGCCGCCTGGGGAACGCTCCGCGGGGTGAAGCGGATCGGGAGCGTGACCAGCGAACGGCTCCACGGACTCGGCGCCCAGGTCAGCGACTTGAACGGGACGCGCAGCTCGACGTCGTGCAGCTGGTTGAGCAGCGTCTCGACGGCCGTCACGGCGATCATGAAGGCCGGGTCCTTGGCGGGGCAGGCGTGCGGGCCCGCGCCGAACGCCAGATGGGCCTTGGCGCTGAGCTGTTCGCGGTGCTCGGTCAGCTTCGGGTCGGTGTTGGCCGCGGCGAACGAGATGAGGACCGGGTCGTTGGCCCGGACCACCCGGCCGCCGAGCTCGACGTCGTGCGTAGGGTAGTGGGCCGCGTAGTTGGCGATCGGAGCGTAGTTCCAGAGGGTCTGGGAGACGGCGTCCTCGACCGGGAGGCCGACCTGCCAGTCCTCCCCGAGGTACAGGGCGCTGCTGGTGCCGATGGCCGCGGCCAGCGGCGCGGTGCCACCGGAGAGCAGGGTGACCAGCTGGTGCAGCACCTCCTCGTCCGTCAGCTGGGCCGGGTGCTCCATCAGGCGCGTCGTCAGGTCGGCCGTCGGCCGGCGCCGCTTGAGGGCGATCAGCTCGGTGAGCGCCCCGCCGAGCACCTCGTCGGCCCCGGGCGTCCCCTCGAAGATGCCGCTGATCCCGGCGATCACGCGGTCGCCGATCTCGGGCGGGCAGCCGAACAGGTCGCTGAAGACCAGCAGGGGCAGCGGCTGGGCGTACTCGGCCATCAGCTCGGCCTGGCCGCGGATGTCGGTGCTGAACCGGCTGATCAGGTAGTGGGCGGACTGCTGCGTCTGCCTGATGAGCTGGTGCTCGTTGACCGTGGCGAGGCTGTCGGTGACGGCCCCGCGCAGACGGGCGTGTGCCGCGCCGTCGCTGAAGAGCGCGTTGGGGCGGTACCCCATCATCGGCAGCGCCGGGCTGTCGGCCGGGACGCGCCCCTCGTTGAGGGCGTTCCAGCGGCGGGAGTCCCGTACGAAGGAGGAGGGGTTCTGCAGGACGTACAGGGCGGCGTCGTAGCTCGTCACGAGCTCGGCCTGGACGCCGGGGGCGATGTCCACCGGCGCGCTGGGGCCGTGGTGGCGCAGCTGCGCGTAGTGGCTCTCGGGATCGGCTCCGAACGAGGGGCCGTACATCTGGACGTTCCCGTGCGCGGGGCAGCCGGGGGGTATCTCCTGCGATTCACGTGGCTGTTGCATTCCTGCGCTCCTAGCCGAGTTGGGACATGAGGTGCTTCACGAGGGTGATGAGGGCCCGCGCCGAGGAGTTCTCGTCCCGTACGTCGCACTCCACGACGGGCGTCTCGGCCGTGAGGTTCAGAGCCTCGTGCACCTCGTCGAGCGGGTAGTGCGTGGTGCCCTCGAAGTGGTTCACGGCGATGGCGTACGTCAGACCGAAACGCTCCACGAGGTCCAGGACCGGGAAGGACTCGTGCAGCCGCTCGGGGTCGACGAGGACCAGCGCGCCCAGCGCCCCCCGGGACAGCTCCTCCCACATCTCCTTGAAGCGCTCCTGGCCGGGCGTTCCGAACAGGTAGAGCACCAGGGTGTCGCTGAGGGTGAGCCGGCCGAAGTCCATGGCGACGGTGGTGGTCTTCTTGTCGGGGGTGCCCGACAGGTCGTCGAGGCCCACGCTGGCCTCGGTGATCTCCTCCTCGGTCCGCAGGGGCTCGATCTCGGAGAGACTGCCGATGCAGGTGGTCTTGCCGACCCCGAAGTGCCCCACTATGAGGATCTTCACCGCGTGGGATACATCTGGATCCAGGTACACGGATTACGCTCCGAATCGATTCTTCAGGCCCTCGAGGACGGCGCTGACCAGCTCTCTGTCGACACGTTCGGCGCGCGGTATCGGCGACCTCGCGAGGATGAGGCTGTCCTCCTCCAACTGCGCCAGCAGGATGCGGACGATGCCCAGGGGCAGGTGCGTGTGCCCGGCCACCTCGGCCACGGACAGGAAGCCGTTCGCGACCAGGTCCATGACCTGCCCCGCTTCCGGGGACAGCGTGCGCGCCGCGACCTGTCCGCCCTCGGCCGCCGCCGTCACGAGCGTGGTGTGCTCGTACTCGTGGTCCGGGGGCAGCGCCCGTCCGTTCGTGATCACGAAGAGGGGGACTAACGGGGACGTCAGTTCCAGCTCTTCATCCCGTTCGAGCCCATCAGACATGGCCTGTCCCCTTCCCCTGTGTCGCCGAAGCGGTCAGCCTGGGAACCACCTCGTGCAGACGCGTGGTGAACTGCTCGATGTCGCAGTCGTGCTCGGCGGCGGCGGCCAGGAAGGCATCGGGGCCGGCCGCCATCAGGAAGATCCAGCCGTGCTGGAACTCGATGACCGTCTGACGCCACTGCGCGTCCTCGACGACGCCCGCGAACTGGGAGGTGACCCGGCTGTAGGCGTGGATGCCCGTCATGGCCGCGGAGATCGTGTCCGCGAGATCGCGACTCATTCCGTTGGTCGCCCCGCGCGGAAGGCCGTCCGCTCCCAGCAGGACGGCGTGGCGGGCGCCCTTGACCTCCGACATCACCCGGTCGAGCTCGGCGAGGACGAATCCCGCGTCACCGGAGCCCTGCTGCCGGCGGCCGCCGGCCCGCGGACCGCCGGCGTCCTCGCCGCCCACCCGCGGCGGCGAGGTGAGGTTGTTGCCCAGCCGGGCGACGAGGCGGTGCATGCGGAAGGAGATCTGCTGCATGTCCACGTCGGGCGCTGCCGCGGCGGCGAGGTAGGAGCCCTGCCCCGCCCCGATCAGGAAGATCCAGCCGTGCGAGAACTCGATGATGGTCTGGCTCCACTGCCGGTCCTCCTCCGGCCCGGCGAAGTGGGCCGTCGCCCGGCTGAGCGACTGCATCCCGGCCATGGCCGCGGAGATGGTGCGCACGTCCTTCTCGGCCAGGCCCTCGGTCGCGCCGCGCGGAAGGCCGTCCGCGGACAGCAGGACGGCGTGCCGTGCACGGGGCACGTTGTGCACGATGTCCTCGAGCATCCACGACAGGTCTGCGGTCATGCCTCTTCGGGCCCTTCGAACGAGGTGGCGTCAAGGTTGCGGCCCGAGAGCGTGCCGCGCTGGAAGGCCCCCAGGCTGCGCCCGGAAGCGCGGCCCGTCTCCCCCGGGGCCCGTGGCGCCGGCGCGGTGGTGTCGGGATCGGGATCGGGGACGCTCGCGATGGGCGCCTGGCGCGCGCCGCGCTTGGGCAGGCCGTGCATCGTGCGCGACGTCGCGCTCTGGGGCCGGCTCTCGGTGGCGCGCCGGATGTCGCTGACCGGAGCCTCCGGGGCGGCCGGTATCTCCTCCATGGTCCACAGCTCCTCGGGCAGGAGGACGACGGCCCTGACGCCGCCGTAGCGGGAGACGCCGGTGACGTCGACCTTGAAACCGTGCTGGCGCGCGATCAGGCCGATGACCGGGAAGCCGAACTTCGGCTGGGTCCCGAGCTGCGACAGACGGGGGGCGACTTCCCCGGAGAGCAGCGCGGTCGCCCGCTGCCGCTCCTCGTCGTTCATGCTGACACCCGCGTCGTCGATGACGATGCACAGGTTGTTCTGGACGCGCTGGAACGTCACCTCGATCGGTGCGTCGTGCTGCGAGAAGCTGGCGGCGTTGTCGAGCAGCTCCGCCACGGCGAGGGCGACGGGCGCGACCGCGGACGACTTCAGGGCGAGGCTGGTCTGCTGCATGATGGCGACCCGGTGGAAGTTGCGGATCTGGCCCTGCGCGCTGCGCACCACGTCGTAGACGCTGGCGGGCCTGTTGCGGCGGCCGAGCGGCGCACCGCACATCACGGCGATGCCCTGGGCCTTGCGCGCCATCTGGGCGTTGGCGTGGTTCACGTCCAACAGGTCGCTGAGGACGGCGTGTCCGCCGTACTTGCGCTGGACGCCGTCCAGCAGCGTCGTCTGCTCGGCCGCGAGGCTCTGCAGGAGGCTGGCGGCACCCTTGAGAACGGCTTTGGTGTTCTCCTCCGCGGCTTCCTTGGCGTCGCGTATCGTGGCGTCCTGCTCGTTGCGGAACCTCTGCAGCTCGGCGAGCGACGCGTGCAGGTGGCTGTCCGCGGTGAGCAGCTGGTGCCTCAGTTCTGCCTCGGTGTGCTCCTTCTTCGCCCCCAGCGCTCTGTTGCGGGCGACGAGTGCCACGACCGCGACGACGGCTATCGCCGCCACCGCAACCAAGCACCACACAAGTGCGTCTCGATTCATGGAAACCTTTCCCGGCGCATGGCATGCGGACGGCTGCAGTGACGCCTCGCGAGGCCCCGCAACACAACTGATCGGCACCGCTCACCTGCGGTGACGCGGAGAGCGGAGCGCCGATCACATCAGCATCTGCGTCAAAACGGATCAAGATCACAGATGCCGGGATGCTATCACCGGATCTTCGCCCCCCAGGACGACCGCCATGGCACCCCGTACGCCCAACCCGGCTGGTGCGCGGTCGGGTTGCCACGGTCTTTGCACCGCGGATGCGTCGCGGGCCGGCCCTCCCGCCACCCGTCTGTTGGGCAGTTCTTCACGAGAAGGGCGACAATCCCTCACACCGATCCGAGGCACCGTCACACATCCCTCGCCGGTGCCGCACCTAGCGCTTCGGGGAGGCCGGCATGCCGAGGAAGGCGGCGAGCGCGGCGAGCGCGGCGAGGGCTCCGCACGCGAGCCACACCGCGTCGCCCATCAGGGCCCAGGCGGCGACACCCGCCGCGGGTCCCACGGCGGAACCCACCCCGAACATCGCCTGGGAGGCGCCGAGGTACCGGCCCCGGTTCTCGGGCGCCGCGGCCAGCGCGGGGTAGGCGGTCATGGTCGGGGAGCCGATGATCTCGCCGACCGACCACACCACCGTGGCGGCCACGAGACCGGCGACGCCCCAGGGCAGCGCGTACGCGGCGAGGCCGACGCCGACGGCGAGGATCCCGGCGATGGTGGCGATCCTGGCCGGCCAGCGCTGCACCGTGCGGGTCACCACCAGCTCGCAGACGATGACGATCAGACCGTTGACGGCGACGAGCACGCCGTAGACGAAGATGTCGAGGCCGCGCTCCCGCACCGCGAGCGGGAGCGTCGACAGGTACTGGGTGTAGACCGCGGAGAAGCCGAGGATGGCGAGCAGGAACAACACGAAGCTCCGGTCGGCCAGCACCGCCCGGTAGCCGCCCGGCCCCGCCTTCGCCCCCGTCCCGGCCGCCGTTGCCGTTCCGGCCCGGTCGGCTGCCGCGGGACCGGGCCGGTCGCGCGGCAGGAGCCGGCCGCCCAGTACGGCGACGCCCAGGGCGGCGGCCGCCTCCGCCCAGAACAGCAGGGCGTACGAGTGGGCGACCAGGGCGGCGCCGATGAGCGGCGCCGCGGTGGTCCCGAGGTTGGTGGCGAGGCGGTACATGGCGAAGACCATGACCCGGCGTTCCTCGCCGGTGAGACGGCTGACCAACTCCGCCGAGGCGGGCCGGTAGACCTGGCTCGCCGCGCCGGTGCCGGCCGCGAGCAGCAGCATCACGGGGTACGACGCGGCGTACAGGAAGCCCGCCGTGAGGGCCGCGTTGGCCGTCATCGAGGAGACGATCGAGGCGCGGACGCCGATGCGTCCGACGAGCCAGCCGCCGAGGAGGATCCCCGCCACCGCGCCCGCTCCGTGCGCCGCGAGCGCGAACCCCGCCCGCACCTCGGGGTAGCCGCCGGCGACCATGTAGAGCACCAGGAACACCTGGAGGAAGCCACCCAGCCGGTTCACCATGATCCCGGCGATCACCGCCTTCACCGGCAGGGGTGCCTCGCGCCAGGTGAGGACGACCCCGGCCGCCTCGGCGCCGCCCGTGCGGGTCGCCCCCTCCACGCTCACTGCGCGGCCGGGACCGGCTCGGCCGCTTCGAGGAGCACCGCGTCCTCGGCGGCGTCGAGCGCGGCCCGGCAGTCCTCGGCGGTGTCGGCGGAGGCGACGAGCATGGCGTAGCGGCCGGTGTGCGAGGCGGGCGGCAGTTCCAGGACGTGGCCGGGCCGCGCGACGACACGGGCGATCCCGATGCCCGCGGGCAGCCGGTCGCGGTCGATGGTCACGCGGCCGACGACGGTCTCCACCTCGGGATAGAGGAAGCGCACGGCAGCCGCTCCGCTGCGCGCGACGCCCCGCTCGGGGCGCTGTCCGAGCGAGAGGCGGGCGGCCGCCAGGCCCGCGTCCCAGCCCGTGGCCAGCAGTCCGAGGTAGGAGATGAAGTCGCCGCCGCTGCGGGCGTTGACCTCGACCAGGGCGGGGCCGCGCGCGGTGAGGCGCCACTCCGAGTGGGTCCAGCCGCGGGTGACGCCGACGGCGGCGTGCACCGTGGTCAGGGCCCGCAACAGCTCCGGGTCGGCCAGCAGCGGGTCGGCGGCGTCGACGGCGTGGCCCACCTCCTCGAAGTTGGGCGGCGGGCTCAGTTCCTTGCGGGCGACGAAGAGCGGGGTCACCTCGCCGTCCCAGATCAGGGCGTCGACGCTGATCTCCGGGCCGTCCAGGTACTCCTCGACGAGCACGGGCCGCTCGAAGCGCTCGCGCACCTCGACCATGGTCGTCCCCCGGATGCCGGGGAAGACCGCGGCCAGTTCCTCGGGGGTGCGGGCCATGCGGGTGCCCGTGCTGCCCACGAGCGCCCGGGGCTTGACCACGACCGGGTAGCCCGTCTCCGCGGCGGCCTCGTACGCCTCGGCGAGGGTGGACACCGGGGTGGAACGGGCCTGCGGGCCGCCGGCCCCGGCCACCGCGAGGCGGGTCAGGTGCTTGTCGCGGCAGGTCAGTACGGCTTCCGGGCTCAGCCCCGGGAGCCCCAGGGCGCCGGCCACCTTGGCCGCCGGAAGGATGCGGGTCTCGTCCCAGCACAGGATCGCGTCCGGCGCCACGGGCCGGGCCGCCTCGATCATGCCGTCGGCGTCCAGGGTGTCGACGCGAGTGTGCCCGGTGATGAACGGCGCCTCCCAGCCGACCTCGCGGTCGGAGAAGAGCCAGATCCGGTGCTCCCGCGCCACGGACTCCAGCAGGTGACCGCGGGTCTCCTGGTCCATGGGGCTGATCAGGACCAGCAGCGGGGACGGGGACGGGGACGAGGAGGGCATGGCGCGTAGACCTTTCGGCGGGGCGTATCGGCTGGTCAGTCTGCTGACCAGGAAACTTGCACGCCAGGCCAGTTGAGCGGCTCGCCACCGGACCAATGCGGATCCGGCTGTAAATTCGCGACGACCGCTACACGCAGTGGATTTGGGGGGACAACATGACGTGGCACGTCACACTGGAGGTGCGGCGCGACACCCAGGAGCCACTCGGCTCCCAGATCGCCGACCAGCTGCGCAGGCAGGTGGAGCAGGGCCGGCTGGCGCCCCGCTCCAGGCTCCCGTCCAGCCGCCAGCTCGCCCAGGACCTGAAGGTGTCCCGCAGCGTCGTGGTGGAGGTGTACGAAAAGCTCACGGGAGAGGGCCTGCTGGAGTCGGTCCGCGGTTCCGGCACGCGGGTGGCGGCCCATGCCGACACCCGGATCAGGAAGCCCGTGGTGCTCGTCGACCGGGTGATCCCGTCGGCCCGGTTCAACCTGCTGCCGGGCACGCCCAACCCGGCCACCTTCCCGCACCGCGAATGGATGGCGTCCTACCAGCGGGCCGTGACCACCGCCCGCTACCAGGGACTCGGCTATCCGCCGCTGCTCGGCGTGGAACAGCTGCGCACGGAGCTCGTCGCGTACCTCGGCCGGGTCCGCGGCGTGCTGGGACACCCGGACAACACCATGGTGACGGGCGGGTTCGCCCACGGTCTGGGCCTGATCTGCGCGGCCCTGAGCGAGCTGGGCATCGACAGACTGGCGGTCGAGGACCCCAGCCACGACCGTCAGCGCCAGTTCGTCGAGGAGAACGGGATCCGGACGCTGGCCGTGCCGGTGGGGCCGGAGGGGGTGGAGATCGAGCAGCTCTACGCCAGCCGGGTGCGGGCCGTCCTGGTCACGCCCTCGCACCAGTTCCCGCTCGGCGTGCCCATGTCGCCCAACCGCCAGCAGGAGCTGGTGCGGTGGGCGCGGGACACCGGCGGCTGGATCATCGAGGACGACTACGACGGCGGGCTGTGGCTGGAGCACCGCGGACGCCACCTGGCGCTCCAGCCCGCCGATCCCGAGCGGGTCATCTACGCGGGCACGGCGAGCAAACTCCTGGCTCCCGGCCTGCGGTTGGGCTGGCTGGTGCTGCCGCCGCCGCTCACCTCGATGATGGAGGCCATCCGGGTCAGGCGCGACCTGGGCGGCGACGGCCTGATGCAGCTGGCGTTCGCGGACTTCCTGCGCAGCGGCCTGCTCGACGGGCACCTGCGCAAGATGCGCACGCGCTACCTGGCCCAGCACGCCATGCTGACGCAGGCCGTGGAGCAGTACCTGCCGGCCGCGACCCTGGTCGGCCCCGTCGCCGGGCTGCACGTCCTCGCCGCGCTGCCGCCCCGTACCGACGAGGAGCGCCTGGTGGCCGAGGCGCTCCAGCGGTCCGTCCTGGTCAAGGGCAGCAGGGCGTACTACGACGATCCGGCCACGGCCCGGCCCGGGCTGGTGCTGGGGTACACCGCACTGGGCCGGTCGGGCATCTCCGAGGCGATCCGTCGCATCGGGGGTGTGTACACCCGGCAGTCCGACGGGACGCGGCCGACGGGTCCCGTCAGTTGAAGGGGGAGAGCGCGGGACGGGACCGGATCCAGGGGCTGAGGACGGTGCTCGGCCCGAAGCGGTGCTGCGGGATCAGCGACCGGTCCGTGTCGAACAGCCTGTCCTGGTAGAAGCTCCGCAGGTACGGGGCCCCCGAGGTGCCGCCCGAGCCCGTGGCCTCCGTGGGCAGGTAGCGCAGCGCGACCCCGTAGTGGATCTTCCGCCAGGCGAACAGCTCCTGGTCGAGGCGGTGGGCCGCGTCCAGCACCCGCCGCCCCGGCTCTCCCGCCGGCACCCGGCGCAGCAGTTCCCGCAGCGGCTCGAAGTCCGGGTTCTGGTACATCAGGACGTAGGCGTTCTCCGTGGCTTCGGCGAGTGCGCCGGTCTTCTCCGGGTGCACCCCGAGCAGGTGGATGTGGAGCAGCTGGGTGGGGAAGGCCTGGACGGCGCTGGCGTCGCCGGTCGCCTCCCGGAAACCCTGGAAGTGCTCCACGGGCATCGTCCTGCGCATGACAAGCAGGGCCTCGGTCTGGGCCGCGGCCAGGTCCGCCGCGCGCCCCAGGCACTCGGCGGCGTACTCCCACCGCCCGCCGCGCAGCCACTCCGCGGCGGACATGACCCGGGCGAGCACCCCCCACGTGGTCGCCTCGACGAGGTGGATCACCCGCAGGAAGGTGACCTCGTCGTGCTGCGTGGTCTGGGGCAGCACGGCCAGGTGCTCCAGGACGTTGGCGGGGCCGTGCGGCGTGAGCACGTAGTCCCGCCAGTGGTGCGGTGGTTCGGGCGCGGCGGTCCGCAGCGCGGGGGCGCGGCCGACGGTCAGCGAGACCAGCGCCCCGAGCCGTGCGATGCGCTCCGTCAGCTGCCCGTCGGAGGGCAGGGCGTCCTGCGCCCACTTCTCCGTTCCCTCCAGGGTGCGCCGCTCGTACGCCCGCCAGCTCTCCGCCGTGGCGCGGATCGTCTGCCAGCAGGCCCGCTCGACGGCCCCGTCGGGGGCGTGGCTGCGGGTGCCGAGCGTGTGGTTGAGGAGCCGTACGTTGCCGTAGGGCTGGTAGCGCTTGCCGCGCCGGTCCAGCGGGCCGCCGCCGCGCGAGGCGACCTCCTGCGGCGCCTCGCCCTCGGGGAGGGCCAGTTTCCACTCGGCCTGGAAGACGAGCTCGGCGAAGCGGAGCATCGTGTACTCGCTGCGGCTGAGCCGGTCCCGGTCGAGGGCGAGGAGGACGACGACGTCCTCATACGCCTCGGCCATCCAGGCGCGCAACGCCGGGTCGAGCAGATCGCGCCCCACGGCGCGGGCGTTGCCGATGTAGTCGTTCAGGTCGAAGTCGAGTACGGCGCGCAGAGTAGTGGTGGTGCGCATCGCGCAGTTCCCCCCAGATCGCTTGTGGCGCTCATGAGTTGCATGGTGCGGCGGGTCGGCCGGGCCGCGGGTTCGCGGGGCCGCGGGTCACTCGGAGAGGGCCGCCACCGGACACGGAACGCTCTCTCCGTGCATCGCGAGCCGGTCCAGGACCTCCAGGCGGCTCTCGGTCTCGGCCGCCAGCGCCCTCGCCGTGCCGGCGAAGTGGTCTTCCAGCTCGTCCGGGGTGAAGCCCGTCCGGTCCCCCCGGCCCCCTCGCGCGTGCGGCCCCCCGGCCGCACACCACGTCCCCTCGGCCCTCGTCACCATCGGCAGGGCCAGCCAGGCCTCGCCGAGCCGGTCGTTGACGAACGAGGCCGCGGCCCGCGCGGCGGCCATGTACCGCTGCGGGTACGGGCCGACGACGTCGGTCGCGCCGACCATCAGCAGCTCGGCGACCCGCGCCGCATCGAACTCGCCGTCGCAGAGCGGGACGTCGGGGGGCGGGACGTCGGCGCGGAGCGCTCCGACGGGAAGCGCCTCGCCGCGGAGGGCTTCGCCGTGCAGGGCTTCGCCGTGCAGGGCTTCGCCGTGCAGGGCTTCGAGCTGCCGGGCCAGCGACACCAGTACCCCGACATCCGCGGCCCGGTAGAAGTGGGTGCCCTGCAGGGTGCACCCCGCGGCGGTGAACCGGGCCACGACGGCGCGCTGCTGCTCGGGCGTGCCCGAGACGCGGACGTAGACGCTGCCGACGTACTGGCGCTGCCAGCGGGCCGTGGCCGCGTACACGTCCGGCTGCCCGCCCGCGGACCCGCCCGCGCACCCGCCCGCCTCCGACTCGTCGACGCACACCAGGATGCGCCGCTGGTGCCGGCTGGGCAGCGGCTCCTGAGAGGGCTGCTCGCAGCCGGCGCCCGGGAAGCCGGTGGTGCCGGTGGTGCCGGTGGTGCCGGTCACAGACTCACCTCCAGTACGTCGGGGACGGCTCCGGAGTCCCGGAGGAGATCGCGCAGCAGCCGTACGGCGCCGTCGAAGTCCTCGGCGCCCAGGCCGGGCGCGTCGTACACGGTGAAGACCAGGTGGCGGGAGCTCTTGGTGACGCTGGTCCGGCGGTCGGGACCCTGGAGGACGGAGGCGACGATCGCGGCCCCGTCCCGGACCACGGGCTCGTCCCGGGCGCACGTGACGGTGGAGCGGAAGCCGGCGAAGGTCTCGCCCTGCTCCGCCCAGTCGAAGTGCAGGTCGCCGTCGATGGCGTCGGCGTCCTGGACGCCCATCAGCACGCCGGTGGTCAGCTCGGCGTACAGCAGGGCGTCGACGGCCGGCCCGATCGCGGGCAGCCCTTTGCGGCGGGCCGTGGCGATCTGGCCGGGCAGCGGACAGGTCACGCCGTGCGCGTCGAACCACCGGGCGTAGACCCCGGCGACCTCCGACGCGCGCTCGAACACGTCGTCGGACCGCAACGCCAGTTCCTGGCGCCGCAGTTCGAGCAGGGCGCCGAAAGCCGCGGTGTCCACCGCGGCCACGACGGCGGTGAATCGGGTCAGCTCGGCCGCTCCGGACGGCTTCTCGCCTGCGCTCAGTGCTGGGGCTTTCAAAGGGGTTTCTCCCGGTTCGCTTGCTGGGCGCATCTCGCTTGATCATTGCAACAGCCGGACGCGGTCCCCCCAAGTCCACCGGAGACGGTGCGGTCCAGGCCAGTCCCACTATGTGGACAGATGGGACCACGATTCGAGCGCAAAGCGCAGGCGGCAGAAGACAGAAGGCCGACGGGCCCCAGCGGGACTACGGCTGGGTTCGGACCGGTCACGAAGCAAGCCGGCCGGCCATGCCCATGCCTGGCGCACCGGCTCGACACCATGAACAGGACGCTGCCCCGACAAGACCGCGCGGGACCGCCGAGCGGCAACGCGCGCGGTCGGGCAGCGACAGGGCAGACCAACGGCCGGGCGGTGGGGAGTCGTCTCCAACGGGTTCCCGCGGCGCTGCGCGGCGGATGCCAAAGACCTGGTCAGGGCTCGTCACGGGCAGCACGGCCAAGGCGGCGGTACGAGGAGACCGTCCACCACATGACGTCTCCCCGGGCGCCCCCGCCGCTCCGTACGGCTCTCCATGTGGGAGACGCCGGAGCCCCCCCGTGCACAGCCGCTGGAGCAGAGCGGAGCAGGCCGCGCCCGCCGCCCATCCCGACGCTCTACATCACGTACGAATCGATGCGAACCACCGTCAGTTCTTGCGGACCAACGGTTGCCCGGCGAAGCTCACCCCGGCCAGGCCGTGGGCCATGAGGTTGCGGATGTTGCCGTGATCGCTGTCATCCGGCGTCGCCAGCACGCTGCGGTAGTACTGACCGAATGCAAGCAGCGCCTCTCGATCGCTCAGACCTTCCAGCAGGGCCAGTCCCAGCGCCTTGCAAGAACCCTCGTTCTCACCTGCGGCGTTTTCCAGTTCTCCGTTGCGGAACGCCTGCGGCTGGTACGTGTAGTGCGCGGCGATGAAGGCCAAGGTGTCGGCGAACTCGTGCTCACCTGACGCAAGGCTTGCCCGCAACGAGGTCAGATCGGTCATGTCGGTTCTCCCGGTTTGAACGGACGAGCCGATTGCCGTCCGCGACCGGGCGACACTACCCCTTGACGCCCGACCGGTCGGAAATCGCGTGCCCCGTCTGCCCGCGCGCCATCTCCGCAGGTCGCGACGTGCGTCCGTACGGCTGCGCCCTCTCCCCAGAGGGCCGTGCGGACGGCTTCCGCAGGCGCGCGAGAGGCAAGTCGATCAACGGTGCCGATGTGCGGTCTACAACCAGTCACGCTTCTTGAAGACGAGGTACAGGCTCACGCAGACCACGGCCATCAGCAGGATCGCGAAGGGGTAGCCGGCCGCCCACTTCAGCTCGGGCATGGTCTCGAAGTTCATGCCGTAGATGGTTCCCACCAGCGTGGGTGCAAACAAAATGGCCGCCCAGGAGGAGATCTTCTTGAAGTCGTCACCCTCACACCGCTGACCTGCGGAAACCGGCTGCAGAGACCCTCTGGTCTGCACCGATCCGTCTTTCCGGCCGTTTCGCCATGCTGCCCTTTGATGCGGTCGATTCTCCCCAGCCGCTCCCCAACGAGGCTTCATTCTCCCCAGATTCTCTCCATCGGGGGTGGTCCTTGAAGGGTGAGTGCCGCTGGTCGGGACCCGCGATCCGCGTGTCAAGGCAGGGCTACGCGGAGTAGTGATTGCGAGGCAGGAGCGGGGCGGCTGCTTTCGGCTTGGCGGTGCATGAGGTCGGGTGCGGCGGCCCCTTCGCAGGGGGAACGGTCCCTCCTGGATGCCGCCCGCTCCTGGGGTCGGCGGCGATGTTGCCGAGGAAGAGGTGTACGGCGCGGTTCGGGGCGGACGTGCGCTCGTACCACCGCTCACGCAGCTGCTCGCGGAGGTCGGCCTCACCGTACTTGCGCAGGAACTTCCGGTAGGGCTCGCCGGCCTCCCAGCCCCTGAGGGCCGTGTCGTGGCTGGGGCAGTCGTCGCCCGCGCAGCGGAAGGTGTGGCGGAACTCCAGGCAGGACCCACTTCCGGCGCGGCGGGCGGAGGTGGTTGGTGGCGGAGTCGGTATCGCGATCAACACTGCGCAGGAAGTGATCTCGCCCTGCAGTCAGAACTCCCGCAGCAGCTTCGGATTGCTGGTGACGCCCCCTTCTCACCAGTGAGCCGGAGGCCATCGACCCGGCCGCGGCCGACCCACTCGTCGATCAGTCGGCTGTCCACCGCCTTCGCCTGCTGCGGCTTGACCACCTTGACAGTCTCGGTCTCGGATCACGTGCCACTGGCCATTGGGGCATCTTCCTTGATCGACACATGCACTGAACGACTTGGTGCTCTTGGTGGTGTGATCGGGCGAAGTCACATACCCCGTCACTCTCGATCGATTTGTCCCGAGCGCGATTGACTCCGGTCACGGCAAGGAACAGGCAGAGCACAACGGAGGGCGTAAGAGGCAACGGGCAACACCGTCGAACCTCGATCCTCAAGGTAGGCCTCGTGTCAAACTCGCTCTCGGATGCGAAGCGATGGGGCTCCGATACGGCGGGTGTTCGCCATAGGTCTTCGTGTCGACCGGTGAACGAGAGTTCCACGTAAGGGCTACGACCCTCACGTTCGCTATTCAAGGGGAGGCCAATAATGAGTGCAACTTCACGTTTCGGCCCAGAACTTCGTCGCTTACGACAGGATGCGGGACTGACTCTGACCGAGTTCTCCGTGGCGCTCAACTACGACAAGGGGTACCTCAGCAAAGTCGAACGCGGGGAGCGTTCTGCGTCCCCCGAGCTGGCCCGGCGGTGCGACGCTTTCCTCGGCGCGAACGGTGAGTTGCAGCGTCTGGCAGCCCGCCCCGAGACCGAATCGGACACCACCGAAACCGCCGCCACCCCGAGCCCGTGGCTCGTCGGGCGCCGGGAGGTTCTCGCGGCGGGTACGGGAGCACTGATCGACCTCGGACTGAAACTCGGCGGTCAGGCGTTCTCTGCCACCGACCCCCTCCTTCCCTCCTTCCGCACGCAGTTCGACCAGCTACGAATGCTCGGCCAGTCCACCGCGCCAAAGGTCTTGCTTCCCCTGCTGGAGGCCCAGACGCGCGCGATCGCCGCGCTGGCCGCCGACACCCCGTCCGCCACTCGGGCCCCCGCGCTCCTGCTTGCCTCGCGGTTTGCGGAGTTCACCGGCTGGATGGCCCAGGAGGCCGGAGACAGCGCCGCGGCACTCGGCTGGACCGGTGAGGCCGACGGACTGGCACGCGCAGGGGGCGATCCGTACCTCGGTTCCTACGCGCTTGTGCGCCGCGCCCTGGTCACGCTTTACGGCGGGGACGCCGCGAGCACCGTCGCCCTGGCCCGACGGGCGCAGAGTGACAAACTGCCGCCGCGCATCCGGGGACTCGCGGCCCAGCGGGAGGCGCAGGGGCACGCGCTAGTCGGCGACGAACTCGACTGCCTCCGCAGCCTCGACAGGGCACGGGAGCTGCTCGACAGTGACGACGCCCGCAGCGGCGCCGGCCCCGTTATCGGCACCACCAACGTGAGCGATCCGGCGGCGATGACGACCGGCTGGTGCCTGTACGACCTCGGTCGGCCTAAGGCCGCTGCCGAGGTCCTTGACCGGGAGTGCCGTCGCCTCCCGCCGCACGCGCTGCGAACCCGCGCCCGATTCGGCTTCCGCAGGTCCTTGGCCCACGCGGCCTCCGGGGAGGTCGAACGCGCGTGCGCGATCGCCGGGGAGCTCTTGGCGGTGATGCCGGCCGTACCCTCGGCGACGGTGAACAGCGATGTCCGGCGTCTCGCGCGGGAACTCTCCCGGTTCCGGAGCAGCCGGGCCGTACACGATCTACAACCGGCGCTGGCACGGGTGCTCGCCCCCGCGCACGACTGACAACGACTCCACGACCGATACGGGCTCGAGCCGCGCGTCTCGCCGGACTGCCCGGTCCCTCCAGATCCGACGACCCCCGGCGAGACCCTCCAGTCCCCGCCTGATGCGTCGGGCTGCGCCCCGGCTTCTCGGGGTTGCCCGCGGTCAGTGACCCGCCGGGCCGTGCGCATCCGTAGGCCCTCCCGTGGACGCCATGCCGTCGCACGGTCGGGGCCTCACCACCCGGGTGGACCAGGGCCGCGAAGCCCCGGTTCACAGCCCCCGAACTCGTACCCATTCGGCACTGTCTTCCGTCTGCCTCCCACGAAGGGAACCTTCATGCCCAACGTCTTCGTCAACTACCGCACAGGCGACGAGGAATCAGTGGCGACCATGATCGCTCGGGAGTTAGCCCGGCGGTTCGGCAGCGAGCGGATCTTTTTCGCCAGCACCTCGATCGCGCTCGGACACCGCTTCCCAGCGGAACTGGTCAGGGCGGTGGAGGAGTGCGAGGCGCTCCTAGCCGTGATCGGCCCGCGCTGGGCGGAAGTACAGGGGGAAGGCGGCCGCTCCGCCCTCGAAAGCGACCAGGACTGGACCCGTCGTGAGATCCAGACCGCGCTCGACCGAGGGATTCTCGTGATCCCAGTGCTCGTCGGAAAGGCCACACGGATCGACCACGCCGTCCTCCCGGACGATCTGCGGGAGCTGGCGGACTGCCAGTACCGGCGGTTCGACCACCGCAACGCAGAGTCGGACCTGACGGCGATCGGCGACGCCCTCGGCCGACTGCTGCCCGAGCTGGGCGCAGTGGACCGCGACCTCCGCGCTGCGCGGGAGCGGGTAGAGGCGAAGCCCCGCAAGAAGTCGGCCCAGGACGCCGGGCACACCAGGATGCGGACGCGCGATGTCGAGCAACGCGTGCGAGGCGGTATCGGAAACCTCAATGGAGACCTGTCCGGCACTTTTGTCAACGAGCCGCAGGGGCCGGTGAACACCGGTCGGGGACACCAGTACAACGCGCCCCACTTCCAGGGTGACAACACCGGGGTCCAGTTTACGGCGGGCGACAACAGCGGTACGGTCCACCAGCGCATCGAGCGCGAGCGTCGGCGCTCGGACGACGGACGATGACCGAGCAGGACCGCGTCACCGTCAATGATCCGCGCGGCCCGGTGAACAACGGTGAGGGGCACCAGTACGTCTTCTACGGCGCCGGCGCGGACTGGATGATCCGTAGAGGGGTCGAGTCCCTCAGGGTCGCCCGTGAGGATCGGAAGCGCCTGGCCGACCGGTTCGTTCGACCGGTGGGCTACCGCGTTGCTGCCGAACGCCTGGAGAAGCCGGGGTCGGTGGTGCTGCTGGAGGCGCCGCCCGGCAGTGGCCGCCGCGCAGCGGCGATCATGCTGCTGCACGGGCTCGGTGAGGACGAGGGCGCCGACGAGGATCGCGTCCGGTTCGAGGAGCTTCCCGCCACGGACAAGGACACGGACACGGGTACGGAGGGGAGCCCTCTCGCGCCCGACGAGGGGGACCGGTTCCTCCTCGACCTCTCTGGGATCGCCGACGAGGAGGCGTACACCAAGGCCCAGCGCCTCATGGCCCTGCGTCGTTCACAGGTCCAGGAGGCGAAGGCCCATTTGGTCGTCGTCTTGCCGGCGGGCATGGATCACGCCCATTCGCCGGACCTCGAACCGGACAGGGTGACGCTGCGGCGCCCCCGGGGCGTTGCCGTCGTCACCCGGTACCTCCGCATGGACCGCATGCCCTTCCGCTCCGCCGACCTGCGGAGCGACGACCTTCAGCGCCTGTGTGACCGCTCGCCCATGCGGGAACTGGCGCGGCTTGCAGGGCTGGTCAGGTCCGCTCGTGAAGACGGTCGGTTCGGCGCCGATTTCGCGGGATGGCTCGACCAGGCGATGCACGCGGTCACTGATCGTGCCGGTGAAGTGGGCAAGCAGGTGACGACGGTCCGCACCGCGCCCGAGCGGGCGCTACTGCTCGCGACGGCGGTGTTCGAGGAGGCCCATGCCGACACCGTCTACGAGGCGTGGCAAGGCTTGATGAAGACGGTGAGGCACGAGGAAGAGGCGACCACTGAGCTCGCGGGGAGGGACTTCGGGGAGCGGTTGGAGGCGCTCGGGATCGAGCGGGATGCTGACGGAGGGCTGCGCTTCGGGCGGCTGGCATACGCCGACGCCGTACGGACGTACTTCTGGGCGAACTTCCCCGGGGTGCGCGATGAGCTCAAGGACTGGATCGGTCATGCCACCGGTCTACACGGTCTGACCACCGACGACAGAGTGAACGCCGTCGTCCGCTTCGGCGAGCGGTCTCTGGCCGTCGGTCGGCCCGACCACCTCTTCGACCTGGTGGTGCGCTGGACGGATCGTGCAACCGGAGCATCGCGCGACCCGCGAGCTGTGGCCGCCCTCGAACTCGGTCTTAGCCACGAGAGGTTCGGGGGGTGGTTCCGCAGACGGATATACGAGTGCGCGAGGTCCGGCCCCTTATCGGATGGGCTCGCCCGCATCCTGACCAACGCCTGCCTCCAGAGCCTCGGCGAGACGCACCCTGATCAGGCGATGGTGCGGCTCCACCACCTCGCTGTACGGAAAGGGGCGGCGGCGGGTGAGGCGCGGGAGGCAGTCCTCGACCTCGCCGGCCGCGACCGTCGGCTCTACCGACTGCTCATCGACCGCCTGCGGGAGCGGACGGGCCGGGTGCCGCGCGAGACGGATCCCCATCTCGGCCTGCTTACCGAGCTGTTGAACAGTGCCCGGGCACCGGACCCGCCACCATGGCCGGACCTGTTCCTGGGCTGGGAGGCGGTCTTCTCCCAGCCGCCGACGGACCTCTGGAACCTGCTGGCGAATAGCTGGCTGAACGCAGTGGCTGGCGACAGTTCGCGGGAGATGGCGCTGGACTTGATGGTCAGGGCGACGCACAACCGCGCGGTCGCCCTCCACCGCCTCTACGCCATCGCTTACGACTGGGTGGGACCCACGCGCCACCCGTCGAGGGAGGCTGTCGCCGCCCTCTTCTGGCGGCACATCGACCACGCGCAGTACGCCCGCACGCAGAGTACGGGTGGCGGACCACGGACCACGGAAGAGGCACGATGAAACATCGCTTTCCCAGCCTGCTGTTCGTCGCTCTCTGCGGCCTGGCACCGGCTGCGCTCGGGAATCTCCTGCACTGGTCGGCGTGGTTGTGGGGCTTCATGTGCATGGTCACGGCCTCGGGCTCCCTACTGCTCGTGATGATGGCCCCCGGCCGTGGCAGCGCGCCGGTCGATCCGCACGAGCCCAGGGAACCCGAGCCGCCCGCGGCGCCGTCGGAGCAGCCCTACGAGGAGACGCGGGTGGTCGACGCGGCACTGCCGAGCTCGGCGGACGGCTACGACTTCCTCTTCTCCGCAACCGTGTGGTGGAGGCCGACTCCTGGTTTCGACAGCTACTCTGACGGCGCCTCCCCGGCCCTAGCCGTAGCCTCAATCGTCAGCCGGGCCTTGGCGGTCGTCCACCACGAGGAGCCCGGTCGGGCGAGCTTCGCGCGGTATCTCTTGGAAGGGGAGCTGGGCGTCCCGCTCCCGGACCGGAGCGGACGGGTTAAGGCCCTGGCGGCGGATGTGACGCTGACCCTCGCCCCCGCTGATCGTGAGCGGCTACGGAAGCTGAGCGACCTTCGCAAGGATGAGGAAGTCTGGGAGTACGAGCGTCATCACGAGCGCAACAAGCGACGCTATCTCGGTGACGACGTGCTCAAGAGTGCTGGCAGCGCGGTGGTGTGGTGGCTGGCCCGACACGAGAACGAGATCGAGAAGGCGGTCGACATGATCGGCCCGCTCGCCCAGATCGCGGCGGCTGCCAACGACGAGGAGGTGCCCGAGCTCTTCCGTCACCTGCTCGTGCCGCCCGTGGGTGCGCGAACCGAGGCGACCGTCGGGGGCCCGCTGTGGGACGGGCACAGCCAGGAAGGAGGAGCATTCAACCACGAGGAGGAGGTGGGGGTTTCGGACCGGCTACTCCTGTTGCTGGCGGCGGTGGGCCTGAAGCCAGACATGGATGAGTACACGGTGTTCGTGCACCGTGTGGTGCGGAGCCTGGAGGCGGCCGGGCTGGACGAGGCCGCCGAGGAGATCAGGCGGACTCTCCTCCCTACGTCCGACGAGGGCTGGGGTGAGGGGCCGGAGGGTAGGGCTTCAGACGAGGGGGACAGCACCGGGACTTGGTCGTCGCACTTCTCGGGCCCCGAGGGCTCGCAGCCCACCGACGCGGGTGCGGCCACGTTTACGCCGGGCGCGGCGGCGAGCGACGCGGGTGAACGGAACCAAGGCTGGCAGGCGGCGGCTACGGACGATACGCCACCTCCGCACTCCTGGGATACCTTGCAAAACCCGCACGGACCCGCAGCGCCTCACGCACGGGACACGGACGACGAGGGCGGGAGCTGATCTGGTAGCCAGTCGGCCCTCAGAGGCTCCCCCTCACAGCATGCCGCGAGAGGGCCTTCCTACCCTGAGGAGGGGTCTAGTGGTAGTTCGCCAAGCAAAGGGTTCGGCACCTGACAAAGGCCGAAGAGGCCACGCAGTCAACGCGACCTCGCTCACCCGCTGAGATCGGACAGGCGGGCGCCGCCTGCGACCGTGAGCGCAGGTGTATCGACGATCTTCGTCCCGCCGAGTTGTCATGGCGGAGATCGGTTCGCTCATGGTGGTGTCATCTCCGGCGTCCGCAAGGCATGCCGGGGGTGACCGGTCACCGAGGACAGTCCGGTCACTCTCGGACCACTGCAGGAGGTCAACCTCAGATGCTGTGCCACCCCGATTTCGATACCCTCCGCAGGCGCGCGGCTGCAGTCCAGCTTCGGTACGGGAGGGGCAGTGACAGAGTGCGAGGGAGTGCCTCGATGGGTCGCCCCGCGTATGCTCCCCAGATTCTCCCCAGGCGGTGTCTGCGATTGGGGCTGGAGGTCATGCGGTGCACGCCCTCCTCAGGGTGGCAGGGACATTGCTCTGAGTTCTCCCTGGGAATGCCTGTAAGTGCCCTGAGATACTCCCGGTCGTGGAGTCCCTTGAGTTGCTGCCCAGCTCAGCCCCATGGCACCAGCGGCCTGCCGTTACCAGTCGCGGCCGTCTGGAGGAGTGTCGTCCGATTCATCCTGTACCCGGCGCAGGGCGGATTCGGCGATATCTCGGTAGAACTGTTCCTCGACGCTGGCCTTGGCGCATCGGTCGGCGAGCTCAGTAGCCTTCGCGTGTTCTTCGACATCCTCAGGGAAGGGCTGGCCGGGTGTCCCGGAGCGCATTCCAGTGATGACGGCACTGTGGAGGGCGTTCCTCATCCGGTTCAGGCTGGCGTCCCCGTGACGGTCAGCGGCGCGGAGGCAACGACGAACGAACTCGGCGTCCCAGACCAGAGTTCGGGGGGCCTTGGATACCAGCGCTGCGGTGACCTTGATCTTTACCGGGTCGCTGTCGTCGAGCCACTCGTCGATCGTTTCGACGACGCGAGCGTCGTAGGATCCGGCGACAAGCGCGAATAGCTTGGCCCCCAGGTAGTGCCTGAGGGCTGAATTTGGGTCGGCGGCGAGCCAGTCTCGGATCTGCCGCAGCAGTGCTGTGAAGTCATCGTGGTCGCGGAACGGCGGTGATACATGCCAGGCGAATGGCAGGGGAGAGTATCCGGCTGACTGTTCGTGTGAATACAACTCCACTCTCGATTGCAGCAGTTCGACGACAGTGAAGGGTTCGGTGCGGGCGAGCTCGGCGAGGAACCGCCCGATGTCGTAGCCTTCGATGGACGGCACTGCGGTCAGGGCCGTGAGGAACGCCCCCTGCTGGTCCTCGGAGAGATCCGACCAGCCCAGCGGGCTGAACGGCGGGCCTGCTAGGGCGCGGGCGAACTCCTCAAGGTCCGCTACCTCCACTGCGGGCGATGCGGTGAGCAGTTCGACGGCGAGTTCCTTGTGCTGGTCGGCGATGGCGCGGACGGCGCCGCGAGTGGCCCTGCGTACGATGCTGTCCCCGTGGGCCGCGAGTTCTCGTAGCAGGTCCGCCTCGTCTTCGACTAGATCGCCGCGCCCACGCTGGATGCCGAAGGCATGAGCCGCTTCTCGCGTGAGTTGGGTATTGCCCGAATTCATGAGCGTCCGGCCCCAGAGGACCGCGCGCCCGCTGGCGGCCTGCCCCATTGCCGCGAGGGCGACTGACACCAGCGAGGTCAGCGAGCTGTCAGGCGTGGCCAAGGCCTGCTCGCAGACGGCTTCGCCGATGGACGGGCGATGGGTGACCAAAGTCCAGATGAAAGGCCTGGCCCGTCCGCTGTCCGCGCCGAAGACCCTGTTCTCCTCGCCGAACAAGGAATTGATGCACAGGACAACCTGGCTGTCTGTCCAGTCGACGAGGGCGTTCCTCACGTTACTGAACAGAACGTCCCGCGCCGCCAGCCAGTCCGAGTACTCGGGGAAGGAGGCTGGGTCGGTCGGCCCGCCGTGCAGTGCACGTGCGAGTTCATTCTCCGGTGATGCAGGGATCGCATGCAGAGCGTCCTTGGCTGCCCTGCGGGCATCGTCGGGGCCGTACCGCGCGAGCCAGTGCAGCTCGGTACGCACGGCGACCAGGATCGCCGGTGGCAAGACGTGCTCAACGATGTACCGACGTAGCCGGTCGACGACGCTCACGAGGTGCGGAATCCACGGCTCACGCATGGAGTCAGACACCATCAGCCCGAAACTGCCCCGCGGCAGGCCCAGGGCGTCACCGACCAGAGAGATGGCCGCAGAGGCGCGTTCGATCTGCGGGTTTCCAAGCTCCGCGAATGCCAGATCCAGTACTTGGCCGCGGATGTCCAGGACTTCTGGGGCGGGCTCCAGCACGTACGGGCGGAAGGACAACGACCAGGTGGCGGGCGTCCACATCTCGTCGTGCCCGTCCGTCGCCAACAGGGGGGCGAGCACTTTCAGGGGCTGGTGGATGGACGGGGTGATGGGTGCGCGAGTAAGCCAGCGCTCCACCTGAGCCACGAGGATCCGTTGGTACTCGGTGGGGCCCCAGCGGGTGTAGCCGGCCAGTTCCTCCAGAATCCGCAAGGGGTGAGAGGGATGCTGGGGTGTGAGGCGCGAATCGTCGCGGCCCAGGCCCCACAGAAGGGTGGCTGCTTGCGGGAGAAAACTTGGATGATGGGCGGCGGCCCGGAGGACAGAGGCCAGAGCATGGCGCACATCCGTGTCGGTCCAGGTGTGAGCGAACCCGAACCCAACTTCCGCGGTGACGGGGGCACAGGGGTTTTCTACGGCCCACGCGGCTAGGTCGAGGGCCCGCCGCGGCTGGAAGAAGGCGACCTTCGCCACAATCTCCAGGATGCTCACCTGCTCCCGCGCGTCCGTCGTCCGGAACGCAGCCGCAATCTGCTCCCATAGCGGCTCAATCAGAACGCCGGCATCGGTGCCCTGTTGCTGTTGCCAGTCCACACGGCCAGCGTTCACCACCAGGTTGGTAAGCGCGCTGCCCTGGGCGGCCTTCATCGCTCTGGCGAGGTAACCCGTTGGAAGCCCTGTGCCGTGGTGACGAGCCGCTCTGATGAGCAGGGCATCGCCCAGTAGGTCTGGCACCAGCCGCACTGCGGTGTTGCGGCTCAGCACCACCCCGGCGTGCTCAAGAGTTGTGAGGTGCTGCGCGCAGAGATCGAAAGTCAGGCCTGTCAGGGCTTCCAGTGAGGTACGGACCTCCGGTTCTGCGAGCCGCACCGGCTGGAATGCGGCGAGGGCGTACAGCAGTTCCTGGGGAACCTGCTCGGGTGCCGAATAGGAGGTCAGTGCCTCGGCGAGCCGGCCGGTGAGCTCCACATGGAGTTGCTCGTCGCCTTCGAATCTCCTGGGATCCAGGGCGCCGCCGTTGATCAGTGCCGCTCCGGTGACGATCAGGAGCGGGCAGTCTCGTGCCGCCGCGGCGAGTCTTGGCGCGTGGAACTTTCCTGCTTCATTCAGGATCTCACCGGCCAGAGAGAGTGCCTCCTGGAACTCCAGGTCACCGATCTCGACCACGGTGGTTTCACTAACATGCACGCCGGCCTGGGCCAGAGCCCGGCGGGCATGAGTCATGCCGTATGGCCGTAGGGAGAGCAACACGTTGGCAGAGCCGTTGACGCTCCGGACCCCAGACACGATCTGTCCCAAGGGGAGGGCACTGTCATGTGCGTCGTCGACGATAACCAGCAGATTGCTTGTACTAGGCAGGTTTCTGAATGCGCCCGGGCTGATGACGGAGCGTGTGTCGAGTAGACGTACTTCGACGCCGGACGTTGTCCCGCGCAGCGCTTCGCACAGGGACGTCACGATCTTTGTCTTCCCGACTCCGCCTCTCCCAACGAGGAACGCGATGCCGCCTTGGTCGTGCTGGGCGAACGGCACCAAGGTGTCCATGGTTTGTGCGCGTCCGACGAGTTGCCAACGGTGCGTGTAGATGGGGCCCTTGTTCACCTGACTGAGGTAGTCGTCGGGGAGCACCCAGGGATCCGGTTCCACAGATCCACTTTGATTGATGGTCTGGTTGCCGTTCTGGACAGCGTAGATGATGCCGTTTTGGTTCGCACTGTTGATCTGTGCAGATTCGGGGAGCTCACCTGTACGGTGCGCGGACTGGCCGCTGTGGAGCTGCGCGTCGTCCTCGCTCATCGGTCACCGATCCTCGGTCCGTGGCTGCTGATCTGGTTGCTGTTCAAACTTGCCGCAAACCACTCCCGCCGCGTCCAGCCAATTGATCAGCTGCTGTCCACTCGTGCCGGCGTCGGCAGTGCTGCGATGACCGTTATGATTGCGGGCGGTTAGCGCGACGATCGCTGTGGTGCCTGCACTCGCCATCGAGTCCCTGAAACGTCAATCTCCGTGCGCATTGCTTTCGCCCAGCCCTCGGCCGACATCGACTTCGCCGGCCAAGTTGCCCGAAAGCCTATCCGAGAGACCACAATCACAGGCTGGAGTCCCCTATCGCTCGGCAGCAGGCTGAGTGCGATCACAAAGGAGCCCCTGCAGGCATGCGGGACTGATCAAACTTACCGTTAGTTGCAGTCACTTGCGATCCTCGGACCAGACTTCGAAGTGATCCTGACTGTCGTTGCGATGGTGTGCGGAGATTGTGGCCGTACTCGCCGCCCTGCACTACTCCTGCCTCCCATCCCTACTACGACACCGATGGCGGGCCTTGGGAAAGTCCGACGTGCAGGCCCTTCTTTGCCTGGCCTCCACCGCATCGGCGTGTTACGTGCGATGCGAGAGCCTGGCCCAGCGCAACTTGGCCCGATCGCCTGGGCCGGTCCGGGGCCTTCGTAAGGCGCGGATCGTGTCGTGCCAGTTCAAGATCGTCTCTACGAATCCGTCTCGGCGTAAAGGGTGATCTGGGTCGCAAGAACGACAATTGCGATGGCTTCAAGGGCGGAGACAGTGACTGTTAGGGGCTTCCCGGATCCGTAGATCCAGAAGGCGGCAAGAGCGGCCAGCGGTACCCCGCTGAAGGTGGTGAGGTCGACCGCGCACTGGATGATCTTGCGTTGCTTCCGGCGGGTGTCGCCCCGGTGGACTGTCTCCCACCCGAACGGGCTGGCTCCTTGGCCGGCAAGTTCCCCCAGCCGGGGGCCAAGGTGCTCCCGGATGTAGTTGCCAATGGCACTGATCTTTTGATCGTTCGCCAGGTAAGTCCATCCCAGGATGGAGGTGGCTGCCGGTAGTGCCAACAGCACGGCGGCTTGGTGTGTCTGTGACGCACCGATCAGTACTGTCACCGTCACGGCCAGAGTGACGTACAGCAGATTGTCCCGGAACCCAATGCGAGTCTTTTGTTCCTCCTTCACTCTGTCGTACTCGGCTAGGAGCAGCTTGCCTACGGTGACGTCTTCGGTCGTTGCCACGTCTGCTCCTTGCTGATAGTGGAGGCGTAGACCGCGCGTTCTGGCTGGTCAAAGCGCGGTCGGCGGCAGGGAGGCGGTGGGCGCCCCTATGAGGCACCCCCAGGCCGGCCTCGAGGTGCAACCCTGGCTGACACTGGGTAGCGGTACGCTGGGAGAAGGTAGCGGCCGTGGAGGGAAAGTCCTTTGCATGCAGGCGAGTTCGAACCCGCAAGTCCTGTCATTGTACTGACGGCGATCGGTCTGGAGTACGAGGCGGTGCGGGCGCATCTCGTCCAACCGCGCAGAGTGATCCACGAGGAAACTTGGTTCGAAGTCGGAGAGGTGAGGGGCGCGGAGCGCCAGGTTGTCCTCGCCGAAGTGGGGCCGGGTAATCGAGTGACCGCAGCGTTCGCTGAGCGGGCCAGGGCGCGTTTCTCGCCCCGGGCGATCATTTTTGTCGGGGTGGCTGGCAGCCTGAAGACAGACGTCAGGCTCGGCGACGTTGTAGTCGCGGACAAGATCTACGCCTACGAGGGATCCAAGCAGGTATCCGATGCGGAGTTCATCCGCCCAGCAGCTTGGGAACCTGCCCACGGTCTGCTCCAGACCGCGAAGCACAGCCTGCGTGGATCTGAGTGGACCGAGAGGGTGCAGGCGGGTGACTTCCAGCAGCCTGGCTGGCCGCCGGCGGTGCACGTCAAGCCCGTAGCTGCCGGTGAAACCGTCCTGGACTCTTTGGACTCGCCGCTGCGCGATCGACTCACGCGTTTTTTCAATGATGCGGTGGCGGTGGAGATGGAGAGCGCGGGGCTAGCGACGGCAGCTGTTCTCGGCAAGGTGGACATGTTGACGATCCGGGGCATCAGTGACAGTGCAGACGGTGGCAAGTCAGTCGTTGATGCCCGTGGGAGCCAGCAGATGGCAGCCGCGAACGCCGCAGCGGCAGCCGTGACCGTTATCGCTGCCCTACCAGGCGACGACAGCGCTAGCGACCCCACAGGGAAGGAGCCGAGGTCTGTCGGCGGTGCGCCCATGGCTGGGTTGGGCTCGAGGCAGGTTAACAAGGCTGATCGGAAGGGCGTGGTCAATGCCGTTCAGAACGGCAACCAGACCATCAACTACGGACCGCAGCCAACTGACTGTTGAAGGGGGACGGCGAAACCCAGGCCGATCCACCGCTCAGCCTCAACGAGCGAGCAGCGACGCAAATCAACCGGGCAGATGTGGGTGGCACTGTCAATGCTGTTCAAAACGGCAACCAGTATTTTCTAGGGCCGGACGGGAAACTTCTCTTTGCCCAGTGGGAGAGGAGTTTGCGGCGCAGCTCGGGAACGTTGACCATCGGGGAGGGCCAGGACCTAGCGATTGACCGCGCGGCTGCGCTGGCTCACCTGACCGGCACGCTTGATTGCGGTCACCCCCATCAGGTGATTTTGGTCCGTGGAGAGCCAGGCGTCGGCAAGACCACCCTGGTCCTGCAATCCATGGCCGTTCTGCGCGGCCGTTCGATGCGGGTGCTGGCGGCTGCTGTCCGGACGCTGGCGCCATATTCCGGTGGTCTGGAGGAACTGGCTCGCGCGGCGGCGTACCAGGAGATTGTGCGGGGTGAGGCTGCTCCACCCGGCGTCCTGGTTCTGGATGGCGCCGAGGCTGCCCAGGAGGGGTTCGGGGGCCTCGTTGGCGAAGCCGTTGCCGCAGCGATCGCTGCGGGATTGGTGCCCGTGCTGATCAGCCGCGACGATGCGGTGGACACTCTGCGTGAACTACTCGATCGAGCCGGGTACACAAACGTCGGCGAGATTGTCGTTCCGCCACTGGACGACGATGAGATCGCCGAAATTATCAGGTCAGTACCGCAGTTGGCGCGCCTGGCTGATGATGGTCGCTCGCGCTGGCTGTTGCGTCGAATCGCGCTCGTAGACCTTCTGCTCCGCTCTGCCAGACGGGGAACCGGACTGCCTTCGCGGTTGGAGAGTGAAGCCGATGTCTACGCGCACATCTGGCGTGCTCTTGTACTCAACGGTGGACGGGCCGTCGACGGCGTGGCATCCGAGGATCGTGGGCAAGCCTTGCTCTCGCTTGTCGACAGGCGATTGACGGGTCACCGCGGACCGTCCGTCCCTGGCGCGGCACTTGCCTCGCTGCGCTCGGACGGCATCCTTGCGCCCCTCGATGAGGCATCGGTTATCTCCAGTGAGGAATACGCCTTCGGCCACGATGTGATGAGGGACTTCGCCACCGCCAGGCGCCTGCTGTTGGAGGACGGCCTTTGTCTACTAGAGGCTAAAGGGCCACGGTGGGCCGTGCGCGCTGGCCGCATCTACTGTCAGGTCAGACTGCGGTCTGGTCCTGACTCGCCCGGTGCGTTCAGCGCTCGCTGGAACCGGACATACCGGCAGTTCGTGCAAATCGCGGAGCAGTACGGAACACGCTGGCAAGAGATCCCCTGGGAAGCGGTGCTATCCGCTGGCTGGTGCGCGGAAGCCCTCGCCTCCCTAACGGGGTGCCTCATCCGCGAGCCTGACCTGCTGGAGGGGCTCCTGCGTTGCTGCATGCTCCGCTTCGGCGACGGCAGGGCCTGCGACCCGCTCGTTGTGGCGCCAGTCGTTGAGTGGCTTGCACGGAATGTACGCGTCTTCTCCCAGCACCAAGACCAGCCAGGTGACGCGGTCATTCTTGCTTGGTTGCGGGGGGTAGCCCAACGGGATGCGGCCGTGGGAGGCATAGGTCATCAGCGACGGGTACGGATGCTGGTGCGTGAGGCAATGTTGAGAGAAAGCCCCAGGTATCCATCGGCGTCGTTCGTCGAGGCGCTGGCGCTGCTCGGGAGTGACCGCGAAGGCGCCGCAGTCGACATGCTGAAGGACCTGGCGCGTAGGCGGCCGCATAGCCTTATGCCAGCAGTGGACCGTATGGAGGCCAGTAGGTGTCTCGCGGTTACGGATCCCGCGCTGTTGATGGAGCTGGCTGCGGCCTACTACCAGATCACCCCTGACCAGCAACGTGGGGGCGGCGTGAGGCGATCGCGCTGGCGTATGGGACAGCACGAGTATCTCGGCGGTGGTTCTCGGCGTGAGGCTCAGTGGTGGCGCGGCCCCTTCTATGCCCTCCTCCAGGTGGATCCTCAGCGTGGGTTGAATTTGATCGAGGCAGTCGTCAAGGACGCCGTCGAGTCGCGCGGCGCCCGAGGCCGATTCGGGGCCGATAGAGAAGACGGTGACGCCGGCGGAGACACAGGCGAGTCGTGTTTGACAGGCGACATCCTGGAAACGGGCCTGCGCGATTACGTCGGGCCCGTGGAGTCCTGGTTCTGGTATCGGGGAGCTTTGAACGGACCGCAGCCGTGTATGAGCGCGCTCATGGCTCTGAACCGCTGGCTGGAGTTGGAGCTCATTCAACCCGGCATTGCCTCGGTGCGTGAGACTGCCGCGTTGGTGCTGACTCGAGTGGGCACGCTAGCCGGCCTCGGTCTTTCCTATGGAATTCTGCTGCGCGACTTGAAGCAGGTCGCTGATGACCTGGACGACTATCTGTCCGTACCGATGGTCTGGGAACTTGAGCACAGCCGTTTCCTCAACGACTCCATGTTTCGCAGAGGTGATGAACTCCGCGGTGGTGAATGGCTAAAGCACCCGCCGACGCAGATCGCCATGCATCTCGTCATCGAGGCTGTGCACCGGGAGGATGATGAGGCCGTTGCGAGGCTGAGAGCCGTGGCCGACCGCCTACGTATGGCGGCATCGTCCAGTTGCAACGGTCTGGAAATCAGATCCTGGGCCGACCACCTCGACTGGGAGTGCTTCACCCAGGTACGGCACGGTAACCACGTAGCTGTCGAGGTCAGGCCGTCTGAGGACATCCAGGAGGAGTTGGACAGCAACCGGGCTCGAGCAGGCCGGACATCGAAGCAGTACGAATTGCTTAACCGGTACGGTCATCGCCGGGCCTTGCCGCATCGCGTAAGTGACCCCGTCCCTGCAGACCCTCATCGTTTGGCCCTCGACCTCCGGGCGGCGAGAGAACTGCACGAGAGCCTTGCGGGCGACGGAGAGTGGATGACCGACGGGCTGTACGCGGTTGCAGCGGCTACCGTGCACATGGCGACGGGCGGCACCTCACCCAGTGCCGAGGACCTGCGGTGGTCAGTGGATCTGCTGGTTGCCGCCATCCACGAGTCGACAGACCTCTCCTGCGGCCCGGGGACAACACTTCCTTGGTCAGGAGACCGTCTGGCAGCCCTAGCGTTGCCGCGTGCACTTGTGCCCACCATCGCGGCGTCAATACCGCAACTCCTCGACGCCGACCGAACAACGCGCCTCCACACGGCAGTGGTGCAAGCCGCGGCTCATCCGGTCCACGAGGTGCGTGAGTACGTTGTTGAGGGGTTGAGGCCGCTCTGGGAGGTTCCCTGTGTAACGGGCAACCGCGCTTGTCACCACATGGTCGCCTGGAGCGCCGTACAAGCCTCGGTCCGCTTGGTATTGGTTGGACGGGGCAGCCAGTCTGGTCGCCGGGGAGCGGGCTCGTCATCGGATGTGCTCGCGACGGCACTGGATTCTCTGGGCGGGGAGGAGATGTCTCCGGACCACCTGGAAACGGCTGTGCCTGCGGTCCTGGAAGCCGCTCGGGTACAGCATTGTCGTACCGATCAGGCCCTATCCCTGCGGGGACCGCTGCTGGATGCTCACGCGCGGGCGGCTTGTGCCTGGGGCAGCGAACCGCATACGGAGAAACACGCGGCACTGGCAGCATCGCTCTTGCGCGCCGCTGACAGGGAGCCAGCCGTGCTTAGTAGAGTCGCCGACCGCCTAGCTGGTTCCCCGTCGGCACTCAGCCATCTGTTGCGGGGCCTGAAAACCGCCGCGACCTACGAGAGAGAGCTTGTGCAGCCCCTGGCTGCCAACTGGCCCTACCTCATGGAATCGGTTCTGACTCAGCCGCTCCCCCTTCGGGGGAGCATCGACAACGAAGAACGCGCGCGGTACAACTATGAAGTATTGATGGGGGAACTTGTGCCCAACCCTGTGCTGTCAATGATGGATCAGGACATGGACGGCACGCTGCAAGAGGCCCGCAGTCGATGGCTTCCTATTTCTCCTGTGGCCGAACTAGTCGATATCTGGACCACCGACGCGGGCAAAGGGAGGTTCGCTGTCGACAGCCTTATCGACTTCCTCAAGGCCCAGCCCGTCCACGAACAGGTCGATCCCGGCCTGAGGTGGGTGCGGCAGCTGTGTGTCGATAGCACCGGAAAAGTCGACACCGCCGGGCTCTCTCTGACTGAATGGCTCCAGGACCTGCACCCGCAATTGACTGCCGAGGTCCGGCCGCACTTCCAGGCGGTGGTGGACGGTCTCGCTCTCGCGCAGCATCCAAATGCCGTCGCGCTGCAACGCCTGGACGAGTGAGCTTCCCTCTACGTTCCCTGGGTGTACTCAGGTGCGAAGGCTGCCCCCCGAAAGTTGCTGCGAATCTCAGTCAGGGGTTCGCGGTCGCGGTTGAAGCGGAGCTTGTTGGTGAGGAGAGCGGCCCAGCCACCCTGGGTGGGGCTGATCCACATGCCCGTGCCGGTGAAGCCGTAGTGGACCCAGATGTCCTCGGCGAGGTCGGTGCCGGGAGCTGGGTGCCAAAAGAGGCCGCGGGCGGGGGTGAGGGCGCCTGTTTGGATGCGGAGGGACTCCTTGATCCAGCTGGGGCCGAAGGCGGTCTGGGTGGGGGCGAGCATGTGGCGGAGGAAGCGGGTTAGGTCGTCGAGGACCGAGAACGTGCCGGCGATGCCGCAGACGCCGTCGAGGAGGCGGGCGGAGAAGTCGTGGGCGGTGCCCTTGAGGTGGGTGCCGGTGGTCTCGTCGTACTCGGTGGAGGCGCAGCGGGCTGCCTCGGCATCGGGGAGGGGGCCGAAGCGGGTCTGCGTCATGCCCAGGGGGTTCCAGATGCGGTCGGTGGCGAGCTGGTCCAGGGGCTGGCCAGAGAGGTGCTCGGCGAGGTAGCCGAGGACGAGGGCGGCTCGGTCGGTGTACTCGACGGCTCCGCCCGGCGGGCGGTGGAGGGCCTCGTGGAGAACGCCGTCGCGGATGTCCTGGGGGTCGGTGCCGTAGAGGTTCTTCAGGTTGGCGCGCAGCGGCAGGCCGGCGGTGTGGGTGAGCAGGTGGTGGGCCGTGGCCCGGGCTAGGGGGTGGCCTGCGACTTCGTCCCAGAAGGTTCCCAGCGGGGTGTGGAGCTGGAGCTTGCCCTCTTCGACCAGGGTGCCGATCGTCGACCAGACGGCGAGGATCTTGGTGAGGCTGGCCACGTCGAAGACGGTGTCCAGCCTCATCGGCTCGTCCGGGTGGTCGGGGTCGAGGAGGCCGACGGCTCCGCTGGCCTCGATGCCGTCGGCGTTCCCGACCGCCCACACCGCGCCGGGGTAGACCTCGTCGCGTACGCCGGTCTGGAGGAGGTCTTCGATCCGGTCGGTGGTGTGGGTCATGGTCTCCCGATCGTCGTGGGCCGCGGGTGGTCCGCTGGCCAGGTTAGTGATGGGGTCGGGGTGGTGTTGGCTGCGCCACGGTGGTGTCAGGCGAGTCGCCGGCCGAGGTCGGTGATGGCCGTGGCGGTGGCGCTGAGGGGGAAGCGGGCGGCGTTGGTGCGGCCGGATGCGCGGAGCATCTCCAACAGGCCTGGGGTGGTGCGCAGGCGGTGGAGGTCGTGGGCAGCGGTGGTGGGGTTGGTGAAGTCGGTGGCCAGGCCGGTGCCGGAGAGGGCTTCGCTGAGTCCGGGAACGGGTTGGTAGAGGACGGGGAGTCCGCAGGCCTGGGCTTCGAGGGCGACGAGACCCATGGCCTCCAGGGTGGTGGAGGGCACGGCGAGTACGTCGTGGTCGGCGAAGGCCCTCCACAGTTGGGCGCGGCGGAACCAGCCGAGGTAGCGGACGTGGACGCCGAGCTGGCGGATGACCGGGGCGAGGTCGAGGAACTGGGCGCGCGGGGCGGCGATGCTCAGCTCGACCGAGCGGGTGGCGGCGACGGCTTGGAGGAGGGGTTCGAGGCCCTTCTCGGAACTGAGGCGGCCTGCGAAGAGGATCCGCAGGTGGCTGGTGGGACGTCGGGCGGGCCGGGGCGGTGGGCTGGTGAGGAGGCGGTCGGGGATGCCCCAGGGGATCTTCTCGATCTTGTGCCTGTCCGCCTTGGGGGCGAGCTTGAGCAGGCGGTCGGCCATGGCGCCGGTGGGGACGACGATCGCGTCGGCAGCGGAGGCGGTCTCGCGGAGAACGCGGAGCTGCGTGGTGTGGTTCTCGGCGTGCAGGAGGTCGGTGCCGTGGACGAAGGCGATCCGGGGGTGGGCGGGTAGGGCTCGCAAGAGGGCGGGGGTGGCGCCGAAGGCCAGGTGGTGCAGGTGCAGCACGCTGATCTGGCGCGGGTCGATGGCGGCCGTCATGGCGTGGCGCAGGTTGGTGACGTACCGGCTGAAGGCGTGGCCGTCGAGGCACTTGCCAGACGCGTGCAGCAGGTCGATGCCGGCCGGGGTGCGGGGCCGGGGGCCGTCGGGGGCGAGCATGAAGGCGCGGGAAGGGATGGCGGGCTGGGTGCCGGCGTAGAGGTCGAGGAAGAGTTCGACGCTGCCGCCGGGGCTGGGGAACGGCAGGTCGAGGGCGGTGGCGACGACACGGTTCACCGACGGCCTCCGGGGTTCTCCTCGTAGAGGCGGGACGTCTCGATGCCCTCGCTGGTGCGGTACTTGAGGCCGTGCTGCTGGTAGCTGGCCGGGGAGCCGTGGGTACGGAGGAAGACGAGCTTGCCGAAGGTCATGCCGGGCCGGACGCGTACGGGGCGGGTGGCTCGGATCTCCAGGGTCCAGCGGATCGCGTGGCCCTGGTGCCCGAGCGGCGCGGAGACGTGGACCCAGATGCCGAGGGAGCCGGTGGTCCGGTCGCCGTTGAGGAGCTGGGCGTACGTCTCGGAGCCGGTCCGTTCCAGGGTGTGGCCGAGGTAGAGGTGGCCGGGCTCCAGGACGTACCCGTCGTCGGGGAGGGTGAGCTCGGAGAAAGTGGTGGGACTAGCGGCGTCGAGGTCGCCCTCGCAGATGCGGAGCGTGCTGCCCAGGCGCCAGTCGTACGCGTTGGGGGACAGGCGGTCCGGGTCGTACGGGTCGATGGTGATGCGGCCCGCCTGGTGGGCGGCGGCGATGGCCGGTCCGGTGAGGATCACGCGGTCACCGCCGTGGCGTCGAGGTCGCGCCAGTAGGAGGAGGGCTGAGGCCCGGAGGCCGCCTGGTACTTGCCCTCGTACAGGTCGATGGCGCCCTCGGAGACGAAGAACATGATCTGCCCGATCTTCATCCCGGCGTAGACGCGCACGGGGCGGGTCGGGGTGAGCATCAGCGTCCACTGGCCGTGGAAGCCGATGTCACCGATGGGTGCGGTGATCTCGACGAAGAGCCCCAGTCGGCCGACGGAGGAACGGCCGAAGAGCAGGGGGACGAAGAGGTCGGATCCCACTTCCTCCAAGGTGTGGCCGAGGTACAGCTCGCCGGGCTGCAGGACGTGGCCGTCGTCGCCGATCTCTGTGCGGCGGGTGGGGTTCGGGCGGTGGGTGTCGAGTACCTGGTCGGTGTAGATGAGCAGGGTCCCGCCCAGGCGGACGTTGTAGCTGTTCGGATTGACCTGGGTCGGAATGAAGGGGGAGATGCGCAGCAGTCCGTCCTTCGAGGCGGAGGTGATCTCGGGTCCGGTGAGGATCACTGGTCGTCTCCGTTGGTCAGGATGCTCCGGATCGCCGAGCCGAGGCTGAGGCCCGAGGGCTGGGCTCGGCTGCCGAGACAGGTGTCGGCGAGGTAGTCGGTGGTCAGCACGCTCGCCAGGCCGGCGGGAAGCGGATCGGGGGAGGTGATCAGGGGTCCCGCCGGCTCGGTGAGGTGAGTCAGCAGTGCAGCGGGGTCGCTACGGAAGGCCAGCGCGACCTGGGCCTCGACCAGGCTGTTGTCGAACGGCTCGATGGCCAGCAGATCTCCGGCGGTGAGGACTTCGCCGAGCAGCGTCGTGCGCACGGCGGTCTCGTTGAGGACGACGGCCTCGCTACCCAGTCCGCTGCGCAGCCGGTCGGCCAGTTCTCGGAGCAGGGCGTGGCGGTCGAGCGGCTTGTTCCGATAGGGCGCGACGAGACGTCCCAGCGGCTCGGCCAGCTGTGCGTCGATGGAGGCGATCTGTTGACGGACGGAGGCCAACGCGGTCGGTAGGACGGATCCCGAGGTGTCGGGGAAACGGGCGGTCCGTCCGACCCAGCCTTCGGGGGAGCGCTCGGCGACTGCGTAGCCGACGGCGAGTTCCTGCCCCTTGAGCACGATGGTGCTGCCGACCCGTTCGGGTCCGGTGTGTTCGCTGTGGCAGTGGCCGGCGAAGACCACGTCGAGGAAAGGGCACGCCTCGGCGAGCTGGAGGTCCTGCTCGAAGCCGGAGTGGCTGAGGAGGACCCAGGAGTCGACCTCGTGGTGGTGCGCGAGCATCAGTTCGCGCAGAGTCTGGACGGGGTCGGTGACGCGGTGGGCGGACCGCTGCCCGGCCGGGATCGAGTTGAACGCCTGCAGGCCTATCACGGCCGTGACGGCGGTTCTTCGGCCCGCGATGTCCACGATGCGCAGACGTCGGAAGAGCGCGTTGCCGGTGGAGTCCTCGACGACGTTGGCGCATACGGTCCGCTGGTGGAGGCCAGCCTCGAAGTAGTGCGGCCAGCCGTGGTTCCCGGGAGCGACGACGTCGTACAGGGCGAGCAGGATGTCCTGTTCGAGTCGGCCCCGGCCGAGGCGGTAGTACCCGGTGCCCTCGAAGAAGTCGCCGCAGTCCACCAGCAGGCTGTCCGTGCGCGCCTGGTGGAGGTGCCCGAGCAGCGGGCCGTCGGCGCCGAGGGTGGAGTGGACGTCGGTGGTGGCCATGATCTGTCGTAGGGAACGGGCCGCGGTCATGGCGCGACCTCGCAGATGTCGGCGCCGAGGTGGAGGAGCTTGCCGGGCAGGTCGGCGTGGCCGCGGCGGAGCTGGTCGACTCCGCCGAGGGTGGTGATGCCGCGGGCGGTCAGGGCGGCGACCATGAGCGCGGAGCCGGTGCGGATGTCGGTGGCCTCTACCCCGGCTCCGGTGAGGCGTTGCGGGCCGGTCAGCCGGCATTCGGTGGGGGAGATCTCCTCGATCTTCGCTCCGAGCCGGGCCAGCTGGGGCAGCAGGTTCCCGTGGCGGCCGGGGTTGATGGAGTCGGCGAAGAGGTGTGTGCCGGGCTGGCCGAGAGCCAGTGCCATCAGGGGAGGTTCGAAATCGGCGTCCAGGCCGCCGGTGGCGAGTGTGGCGATGGCGCGAAGGGGACGACCTGTGGGCCGGGCGGCGCTCCCGTCGACCAGGAGGACGTCCTCCCGTACAGAGGTGGGGATGCCCAGCCGTTGCAGGGCTTCCTGCAACGGCACCACATCCCGACCTTGGACGCCCTCGATGCGCGCGGTCCCACCGGTGGCGGCGACGGCGCAGGCCAGGGTGCCTGCCTCGATCTTGTCGCCTGGTACGCGCCAAGCCGGAGCCTCGGCCGGTGATGCCGCTGCCGGGCTCAGGTCCAGGACCTGTTCGCCGGCTCGGGCCTCCCATCCCGCCGAGCGCAGGGCGTCCAGCACGGCGAGGACTTCCGGCGACAGGTTCGGCCGACCGAGGCGCAGCGCACGGCCCGCGACGACCGCACGCAGGACGGCAACGACCGTCGCACCGCGCGACCGGAACGGCAACGTGTGGGAGACCGTCCCGGTGGTGGGTCGACCGGCCTTGATGGCATAGCCCTCGTCATGGACGGCGACACGGTCACCGAACGCCTCGTACACCTTGAAGTGCAGGTCCATGCCGCGCTCCCCGATCCTGCATCCTCCGGGCCAGGGCAGCCGGGCGTTCCCCTGTAGGGCGAGGAGTGCGGGCACCAGGTAGTACGACGCGCGGATCCGTGCGGCCGGGGCAAGGTCGGGTTCCGCGGGTACGCCGTCAGGGGGCATGATCACCACGCTGTCGGGCCGTCCCACGGCCCGGGCGGCGTGCCAGCCCGCCCCTTGGATCAAGGTGAGCATCCAGTGGACGTCGGCGCTGGCGGGGACGTTCTCCAGCTGGACGGTCCGGCGCACGGCTGCTGCGGCGGCCAGCAGCGGCAGGGCGGCGTTCTTGGAGCCGTCGACGCTGACCGAACCGGAGAGGGGACTCCCCGGACGTACGGCGATGACCTCCGCGCTCGTCGCAAGAGCTCGATGGGGTGCCATGCGTTCAACTCCTTTGCAAGGGAGGTTGCGTGATGGACGGCGTGACCGAGATGGGTGCGGGCAGATCGAGCTCGGCCCAGCAGGACTTGCCGCCGACGCTGTGGTCGACGCCGTGCCGATCGGCGAGAGCGTCGATGATCAGCAGCCCGCGGCCGTCCTCGGCGTCCGTACGGGGTGGGCGTGCGTGGGGGAGGACGGAACTCCGGTCGCGGACCTCGAAGCGCAGTCGGCTGCCGCGCAGGCGAGCGGTTACGGAAGCAGCTTCGTTTCCCGTGTGCTGAACGACGTTCGCCAGTAGTTCGCCGGCCACGACCTCTGCCACGCACATGCCGTCGGTGCCGATGACCGAGCGCCAGCCCCTGATCTCGTTCATCACCTGGTGCCGGGCACGAGCGGCGCCCTCGGGCGTACTCGTGACGGTCAGCGTGACCTCGTGCACTTCCATGAGCAGCCTCCTGGAGGGGTGCGGTTCCACCAGGCAAGCGGGTCAGGAGGCGGCTGCGCGACGGGCCGCGCAGCCCCTGCATCGTTCATGCACGTTGTGCATGGCAGGCAAGTTCGTTGCAGCTAGGCTCGGTTGAGCAGGCAGGATCGGTCTCGGCAGAAGGGGCCGTGGCGGAGATGGTCGACACGCAGGGCGAGGTGCACCGGATCGGTGAACTGATCCGCCGGGCTCGGGTCTTACAGGGCCGCTCACAAGCGGACGTGGCCAGCGAGCTGGGATATCACCAGTCGAAGATCAGCCGACTGGAGGGCGGACGCGGAACGGACGACATCCGGGTCCTGCGCGACGTCGCCCGCGTCCTGCGCATTCCTCCGGCCCGACTCGGTCTGGCGGAGGCCGCCCCGGAAGCCGATCCCCACGATCCGGAGACAGAGGAAATGCTGCGCCGCCGTACCTTCCTTGCCGCCAGCGTCACCGCACTCACAGCCTCGGTCACGCCGACGGCTGCGCACCCCGCGCTCGTCCAGGCACTCCTACCCGGGATGCCGACGACTCCGACGACGGAAGCGCCGGAGTCCGGGGAACTACGAAACCGGGCCACGGCCATCCGGCGCCTCTGGAGCACGTGCGACTACGCGGAGCTGGAGCGGACCCTTCCCGGTCTGATCACCGATCTCCGCCACTGCATCGCCGACTCCCCGCAGGCCGAGGAGCTTCCCCGCTTCCTGGCCACGGCCTACCAGACCTCGGCCAGCCTCCTGCTCAAGCAGGGAGACCCCGGCACGGCGTGGCTCGCCGTCGGGCGCGCGATGGCCGAGGCCGAACGCTCGGGTGATCCACTCGTCCTCGCTGCCAGCGTTCGCCTCCACGCACACGTCCTGGTCCGCGAACAGCACGCCGGCCAGGCCGTCACGCTGATCAAGCACACGGCTTCACAACTCGCCGGTGCGTACGACCGGCAGCCCCACCACCACCTCTCCGTGCTCGGGTTGCTGCTACTGCGCGGAGTCACGGCTGCCAGCAGGGCCGGGGACCGTGCTGCCACCGCAGAGTTCCTGGCCGAGGCCAAGGAGGTTGCGAAGTACGTCGCTCTAGACCACCCCGACGCCTGGGCCAACTTCAGCCCCACCAACGTGGCCCTCCACGAGGTCAGCGCGGCCGTGTCCTTCGGTGACGCGGGCGTCGCCATCGACATCGCCCGTCCGCTCATGCGCCGCCACATCCCGGTGCCCGAGCGCCGGGCCGCCCTATGGGTGGAAGCCGCCCGTGCCTACGCACAGCAGGGCCGCCTGGCCGACGGCTACCAGGCCCTGCGGATCGCGGAGACCTGCGCAGCCCAGGACGTACGGCGACCAGCCGTCCGGGACCTGGTCGCCGACATGGCAGCCCGAGACCGTCGGCGTACGCTGCCAGAGCTCCACCACTTCAGCCGCCGACTGGGAGTACCCGCGTGACCGAGCCGCAGCGCAAGCCCTTCCTGTACGTCGTCGTCTGCGCGGCCGGGATCGCGGGCGACGTGGGCAAGCTGATCGACGCCGCGCACGGGCGGAGCTGGGGCGTCGGCGTCGTCGCCACCCCGCAGGGGCTTCCCTTCCTCGACGTCGCCGCGGTCGAGGAGCGGACCGGTTTCCCCGTCCGCTCCGCCTGGCGCGCGCCGGGGGACGCACGATCCTTCCCGCCCGCCGATGTGATCGCCGTAGCCCCGGCCACCTTCAATACGGTCAACAAGTGGGCGGCTGGCTTCGCGGACAACCTCGCCCTCGGCATCCTCTGCGAGGCTCCGGGGATGGGCATCCCCACCGCCGTCCTGCCCTACGTGAACACCGCCCTCGCGGCCCACCGCGCGTACCAGCGCAGCCTCGCCGAGCTGCGCGAGATGGGTGTTCTGGTCGGCAGCTACGAGCCTCACCGCCCGAAGTCCGGCGGCGGTGCCGACCGCTTCCGCTGGGAGGAAGCCGTTGACCTCCTGGCTCCGTTGCTGGCGGCAGGGGCCGCCCACCACTGATCCTGCGACTGCCAGTGGGTAGGACCTGCCGGACGTGCGCATCGGGAACACCTGCGACCGGAGACCGGGAGGTACCCGGTCTCCGGTCGCAGAGTGCTGTTCCGGGCCCGTCAGGCTTCGTAGGGGAGGTATATGCCGCCATCCGGAGCGGCGATGGCGCACAGGCGCTCGTACTCGGTGCGGTCTTCCTCTGTCATGTGCGGGATTACGTCCATCACCATGTGGGCTTCGGGGCGCCGGGCGAAGTACGAGTGCAAGAGCTCGATGAGGGCCTGCGCGGCGGTGTTCTGCTTGAGGGCAGCGGGCGCTCAGCGCTGCCGTGGCTTCGAGTTCGGCACGCGTTGCCTGGAAGGCGGTGGCCTGTTCAGCCCGGGTGAAGGGGCGTCCGTCACTGTGGGACCAGGTGTTGGTGTCGGGCCGGAGCTTGAAGTCAGCGTCCAGCAGCAGGGCGATGACTTCGATGCGCAGTTCGGTTTCGGGCATGCGGGGGTTTCCTTACGGGACGGAGTCGGTGGTGATGTTTTCAATGCTCCGGAGAAACCCCGGTTTGGCTGACCGGGGATCGTCGGCTATGTACGGACGGATGCGTTATGCCGTCAGCGCCGGCGGGAGGCGTTGTTCGCGGCCTTCAGAGCCGGTTGTGTGGTCGGCGCGTGCCGGGGGAGTGATGCTGCGGGATCGGCAGGCAGGTGCGCGAGACGGCGGAGGCGCCAGACGAGGACGTCGCTGACGGAGGTGGCGCTGTCCAGCTCCCGATGCCGCGTGGCTTCTGCGAGGAGGTGGGTTGGGTTGTGGCCTGCGGCCTGGGCATCGGCGAGGGTGGCCGCCAGGGCGGGCCAGCCCGGTTCGGCCAGAACTTGTTCGGCAATCTCGGGCAGCGCCTGGCGTAGGACGGCTGCTTGTCGTCGCTGCAGTGGCAGGGAGCGGCCTCGCTGGTGGAGCACGGACATCGGCTGGGATGCCGCGATCTCGTAGGCGGCGCGCAGGTGGCGGCGCGCAGGTGTTCGGCGGCCTGGTGGGCTGCTTCTGCTTGCTGGGCGTGGTCCTTCCTGGCGTGCCAGTTCGCTGCCGCGGTGACGAGGAAGAACGCGGTGTCGATGAGCATGGCGGTGGTGGCGCCGTCCTCTCCGCGGCCGAGGGCTGGTCCGCTGTGGACGAGGTCGTGCGCGGCCTGGCGCAGGGCGTGGTCGTGCCCGCGTACGGCGCGGACGTGGGAGCGGGAGGCCCGTTCGAACGCGAAGGCTGCATCGCGGAGTTCTCTGTGGGTGTAGGCGGCGGAGGTCTTGGCGAGGGCGTCGAGGACCTCCCCGGCAGCGGCGATCTGGGCTGCTGCCGTGCCTTCGTCGGCATGCTCGATGAGCAGCAGTGCCTGCCAGGTCGCAGTGGTGGCGCGGCGGCGGGCGTACGCAGGGCCGGTGACCGGCGGGAGAGCGGGGAGCTCCGGTGAGACGTCCTCGTCCGAGGAGGATTCTGCCGGTTGGGTCCAGCGTTCGCGGATACGGGGCAGGGAGAGATCGGGGGCGAGCTTGGATCCCGAGTAGAAGACGGGTTCGCCGTTCTTGTTGCGGTCGTCGGGCAGGGCCACGGTGTAGCCGAGGAGGTCCCCGGACGGCGCCACGCGCCGCTTTACGAGGAGACCGGCACGGCTGAGACGGTCGAAGAACTCCTCCTCGCTCTGGGCGCCGGCCGCCGCGCGTCGGACGCTCTCGCGCAGTTCCTCCCTCGGGGTGCGTTCCCGCTGGTGGCGGTCGGCTTTGTGGTGTTCGGCACTGGTGGGGCGCTGGGCTGCGGTTCCGTCACCGGCGTTGAGGCGGCGCAGGCCGTAGTCGGCTTCGATGAGACGGGCTTCGGCCTGGGAGCGCTTGGCTTCGTTGTGGCGGCGGGGCCGGCGGCCGTCCTCGCGGACAGTGGTGGCGATGATGTGGATGTGGTCGTCGGCGTGGCGGACGGCTGCCCAGCGACAGGCGGCGGTGTCGCCGTCGGGGGCGATGCCAGTGGCGGCGACCATGCGGCGGGCGATGTCGCCCCACTGCTCGTCGCTGAGGATCGGGTCCTCGGGCGCGGCACGTACGGACAGGTGCCATACGTGCTCGGTGGGGCGTCGCGACTTGGGCAGGGCTTCGACGGGCTGATCGAGGAGCCTTTGCAGGTCCCCGTAAGTGGCTTTCGAGTTGCGTCCGGGGTCGGGGACGAGACTGTCCCAGGCCGCCACGAGGTGTGGGTCGGTGTGTTCCTCGTGGGTGCCGGGGCCGTAGAGGTAGCGGATCAGGCCGATGGTGCGGGTGCCCATCTTGTGGACGCGGGGGATCATCCGGTGGGAGCCTCCGTCTCTACGTATCGCTGGGTGAAGCCGTCCACGCGCTCGGCGGTCCGCTGGACGGCGTCGAGGACCGCCTTGGCGTGCGGGGCGTCGGCGCCGGAGTTCAAGACGGTGGCGACCTGGTTCAGGTTGTTGCCGATCTGGCCGAGGGCCCGGCGCAGCGCGAACAGCTCTCTGACCATCTCCCGGTGGGTGGCGATCTCGGCTTCGGTGTGTTCGAGGTCGCGTGCGGCCTTCAGGGCAGAGTGGGCGAGGAACCCGGCGGTGCTCATGCGGCAGGCAGCCGCGGCGTGGGTGAGGAGCTGGAATTCATCGTCGTTCATGCGGCAACTGGGCTGGTGGATGCGCTTCTTCTCGGCGAGCAGGCGCTCACGCTGGCGCACGTGCGATGTCGTTGGGGCGGTGTGCGTGCAGCGGGGGGTGTGGCAGGCGTGCTGTCCCTCCGATTCGTGGTGCGGTACGGCCTCGGCAGCATCCCGAAGGGCCGGCACCCCCTGGTGCCGGTCCGCGCCCGCCACCCCTGGGGCGGGGGAGCCCAGAGCATTGCTCCCGACGGGAGCAATGCTCTGGGTACAACTTGCTCCTCCTGAGGCTGGAAGCGAGGGCATGTGATCGTCGTGGGTGGGACGGTCGTGCGGTGGGTTGTGCATGCGTGTCCTTGAAGAGGTAGAGGCTGGTCGTGTGAAGGGGCTGTTGGGCGGGGTCGACCGGTTGGGGGACCGCTCGCTGGTGACGCGAGATGCTGTCGGCGCTGTCCGGGGACCGGGCGGGACGGTCCCGGATTCGGGAGGCTCTCGGTCCCCAGCGGCATGGGTGTGGGGGACCGGTCCCGTCTCGGTCCCCGTAGTCGTGGGTGGGGACGGTCCCCGACGTCGTGACTTGACGGTCCCCGAACCGTCGAAGGTCGGTCCCGGATGGCGGGGACCGTGGGGACGGTCGCCACTGAGTCGGGGGATATCAGGGGGTTGACCTGCGGAAACAGAGTTGGGGACCGGTCCCCGTGGTGCCCGACGCGCGCAGCGCAATCAAGGGGACGGTCCCCGCTCGACTGCTGTCGGTCCCCTCTTGGGGGAGGCCGCTGCCAGCCGGGGACGGGACCGGGACGGGGACCGTGACTGGGACGGGGACCGGGACCGCGACCGGGACGGGACCGGGTTGGGGGACCGTGATTGGGGCGGGGACGGGACCTGGATGGGGACGGTCCCCGAACGGCTCGGGCCAGTGGTTCGGTCCCCCACGATGACGGGGACCGACCTGAGTGGGACCGTGGTGGTCAGGAGCCTGACGGCTGGGCGCGTCGGCGGTCTGGGCCGGTGAGGATGACGCGGGTGGTCATCTCTGCCAGACGGGAGGCGACGCGGTCCCCGACTGCGTTGCGGAGTTCCGCGATGGGCAGGTTGGTGGTGATCAGGGTCGGGAGCATCTCGGTGTAGCGGCGGTTGATCAGCCGGTACGTCAGCTCCTCGGTCCACTCGGACTGCTTGGCCGCGCCGAGGTCGTCCAGGATCAGCAGCGGGCACCGGCCGAGCTCTTGGATCTCCCGCTCGGGGTCGTGGTTGGGCCGGGGCCGGAGCTGGGCGTAGAGGTCGGCGGAGGTGACCGCCTGCCAGCGCAGGCGTACTCCGGCGGCCAGCAGCGAGCGGACGGCTCCAGGCCTGATGTGTCTTGCCGATGCCGGTGGTTCCGGCGATCAGCAGCGAGGGGCCGTAGGCGATGCCCCGGGTACCGGCCGGCCCGTTCCGCCCGGCGCCGGTGACCGCCTCCACCCAGCCCAGGACTTCGGGTTGGGTGGCGAGTGCCTCGCGGTAGCGGGGCGGGATGCGGCGGTCGGCGAGTTCCAGGGCGGTCACCGGCTCCACCGTGGGCCCGGCGGGTGCGGTGTCGGGGTCGATGCCCTTGGCAGCGAGGATGGCCTGGAGACGGGCTGCCAGGGCGCCAGCACGCTGGGGTTCGCGGGTCGCGGTGGTCACAGCTGGCCTCCGTAAGCGGCTTCGGCGTCAACGGGGTTGGTGTACGGCTGAGGGGCCCTGCGGGCGCCAGCAGTGGCCTGGGGCGGGTTCATGGCCTCGTTGACCAGGCTGGGCAGCAGACTCGGGTAGAGGCTCTTCAGGCGCATGCGGTCGACTCCGGCTCGGATGTGGTCCGGGTCGATGCCTTCGTGCAGCAGCTTGCTGATTTCCCGGCCGACGTGGCCCAGGACTTTCCCCGGAGGGCGCTTCCCGCACGCGGCGGCGTACTCGGCGACCAGTTGCTGGGCCGTTGCGGTCTGGGGTGTGGCGGGGGCGCTCGCACCTCCCAACGGAGATCCTAGATCCATGATCCTAGGTCCTAGATCCGGACCGTGAGGGCTCGGCGCAGACTCCCGCACCTCCCCCTGATGCTGCACGGAGGGCTCACTGAATCCGCCCTGACCTGCGGATACGGGGATCGGTGACGTGGCATGAGGTGCGGGCTCCAGGGCGGGTGCCTGATGGTGCACGGACGGCTCACGGAGCCCTCCCTGCGCCAGCGGTGAAGTCAGGGGTACCCGGCCGCCGTCGTGGTAGGGGCAGTTCGGGTGCCGGACACCGCTGGGGCGGTTGACCTTCTGGTGCTTGGAGAAGGTCACGATGTGCAGGTACCGCTTGCCGTCTTCCTCGCCCTCGTACCGGCAGATGAGTTCATTGCCGGCGAGCTGGGTGAGGTCGTCCTCGACCTCGATCGGGCCGTGTTCGGGGCGCAGGGACCACAAGAGGCCCGCGATGACGGCGGACTGGTCACGGAACCGGCCGTGGTCGTCGGCCTGGGTGAGCAGGCCGAAGAACGTCCGCTCGGCGGTGATGCTGACGGCGGCCAGCGATTCGGAGCTGAAGGCTTCCGGCTTGATGGTGCGGATGCGTGCCATGCCTATCGCCCCGCCTTCGTCTGCTGCTGGGACGGCGACGCCGGGGTGGGCGCGGGTGTGCGGACGGCTGCTTCGGCCGTACTGTTGGGCATAGACTTTCCTCAGATCCGTTCAGGAGTGGGCGGTTTGGACAAGGGACTCCCATCGGCTCTCGGCGCTGCAACGCCGGGAGCCGATTCCTTTGTCGGGGGTGCTTAGCCAAGACAGCCACACCCGGCCCGCGCAAGTCCAGCGAATCCGCACTCGAAAAGTGTCAGATCGCATCGCTGATCGCGAACGTCTTCACAGTAAGTGCGAATCCCCGGTTGACCAAAAAGTCGACGGCATGGGGAGAGCGGCGAAGGTCGCACCCCGAAAGCCATTGACCGGAGTAGGCGAGGCGATCTATGTTTCCGCCGCCCGGAGCCGCTGATGCTGTGCACACCTCTGTGGTCCGAGATGGGTCGTAGCTCCGCAATGGCCGCCTATGCGGGAATCGGCAGTTCGTTCTCCGCGAAACGGGCCCCAAAAGTCCCATGTCTGGGCTTCCGCGATTACGTGAACCCGGGAACCCGAGCTACAACAGACGCATGCCCCGAAGAGCTACGGAAATCGGTCCCGCCGGAGAACGGACCGCCGGCGCCATCGAGCGCGTGCGCACCTCGCGCGGGTTTGCCCAGCGCGAGCTCGCTGCCCGGGTGACCGAGCTCGGCCACCCCATGACCAACACCATGCTGTCCCGCATCGAACGGACCCGCCGACGCTGCGACGTGGATGACCTCGTCGCCATTGCGGCCGCCCTCGGTGTCTCCCCACTCGCCCTGCTCCAGCCCGCGACGTAGGGGGCTGGGATGGGGTGTGCGGTGACGCCGCCCCGGCTTATACCCGACGATCCCCGGTCAGCCAAACCGGGGATTCTCCAGACCATTGAAGTAGTCCGCTCCACCTGCCTGACAGCAAGCGGGGGCGGGCTTGTCATGCCCGATGTCCGTCGCCGCAGGTTGCCGACGGAAGACCCCGAAGGTTCGATACGTGCGAAGTGTTGCTTGTGACAGTGAATTGCTGGCGAATGTCCGCACGTCTCCCCGCGTGTCGCCGCTGGAGAGGGGTTTTCTGAACGTGGGTGAAGCCGCCGAATACCTGGGGCTGTCGCCCGCCACCCTTTACGTGCGGCGGCACCGTCGCCAAGGTCCGCCGAGTTTTCGGATGGGGCGGAGCGGACGTGTGATGTACCGGATCCAAACACTTGACGAGTGGATCCGGGAACAGGAGCGGGCGGACTCCCGCAGCAATGCCTCCCTAAGCCCGGTGAATGCTGCCCCGCAGCGCCGTGCCGGGTATCCGGCCACGACCTGACTGATCTGCCCGGCCTTACCGCCCGACCTACGCCCAACCCTTACTCCGAGGAATTCTTTGGCTGGCTATATCGAAGACCGTTGGATCAAAAAGAAGAAGGATCTCGTCACCGGGAAGCGTGAGCGTACGACCCGCTACGGCAAGGGGTCCCGATATCGTGTCGCTGGAATCCCGGGCGTCCGGGACATGTCGTTCGACGTGCTGGAGGACGCCAAGGGGTGGCTCCGGCGGTCCGGCACCGACAGCGAACGAGGCGAGTTCGTCGACCCGCGCGACGGCTCCATCACCTTGACGGACTTCGTCACGCGCCACTGGCGCGCCGGCGTTCGCGGCGCGCCCGGCACGGTCAAGCGAGTTGACGAGCGTGTACGACTCCACATCCTTCCGCACCTCGGTGCGGTGGCGCTGCGCGACGTGTCGGCGACCGTCCTGCGCGGCTACATAGCCACGCTCGAAGGCGAGTGCTCTCCGCGGTACGCCCGGCAGATCCTCACCTCGCTGTCGAACATCTTCGAGACCGCGATCGATGACAAGCGCCTCGTCCGCAACCCGATGCGGGCCAAGACGGTGCGTTGGCCGAAGGCCCCCGACGAGGATCGTGACGCGTGGCCGCTGGCAACGGCGCAGCGGGTACGGGACGTGATCAATCCTCGCTACCGGATCGCGGTCGTCGTCGCGGTGGGGTGTGGGCTGCGCCAGGGCGAGGTGTTCGGGCTGTCGCCGAGGGACATCGACTTCGAACGCGGCGTCATCCGAGTGCGCAGGCAGGTCCAACTTCTTTCCGGGCGCCTCTACTTCGCCCTGCCCAAGGGTGGCAAGACGCGCATCGTCGACATGCCCCGGTCGGTGGCCACGGAACTGGCCGCGTACTTCCTCGACCATCCGGCCGTCGACGTCGAACTCCCCTGGGGCGGACCGGAGCCCGACCGGGAGAAGCAGAGCTTCCCGCTCGTCCTCACGACGACGTACGGCAATGCCATCCGCGCCAACATCTTCAACGACGAGGCCTGGAAGCCGGCCCTCGCCGCGGCCGGAGTCATTCCCGCGCGGGAGAAGGGTGCGCGGTGGAAGGCTTCGCGCAAGGACGGCTTCCACGTGCTCCGGCACACTTACGCCTCGGTCCTCCTCGAAGCGGGCGAGTCCATCGTCACGCTCGCTCGGTGGCTCGGTCACTCAAGTCCGACCATCACCCTCGACCACTACGCCCACTTCATGCCGGAGGCTGGCGGCAAGGGCCGCGCGGCCATCGACGTACTGCTCGGCACGGTGCCCGAGTACGTACCTGAGGGCCTCGTCTCCTCTCACGGCAGCATCTGAGAGCCCGTACCGACGGCGGTCGCCTGCGCCAGGCAATGTTCCAGCCCCGCCGTTACCTCCGCCTGGTCCGGGCTGTCCTCGGTCGCCAGAAGTTCCCCGGCCGTAACCATGGCCGCCCAGAACTCGGGAGGTGAGCCCCGCCCGTCCCGGAACCGGGTCTGCGCGAAGAGCAGGAAGATCTTCGTGAGCTCCCCGGTACGAAACCAGGGGATCATGCCGCCAGGAAAGCCTCCGCGGGCGCAGGCGGCAGTCCACAACAGGTTGCGGATTCGCTCGCCGCGACCGTCCAGCACTTGGTCCACGACGAACACGTGCCCACAGGCGAGGAGCATGGCGACGATGTCTTCCTCTCCCGCCTCGAACTCGTCGAAGAGGGGCCGTGCCTCGTGGATTCGAGCTTCGGCGTCCGGCCGGGACACTCCCAGGGCCAGACATAGGGCCAACGCGCAGGCGTCCCAGTCGCCGGTGCGCGCGGCCAGTTCGGCGAAGACCTCCTCCTCGCCCTGTCCGGCGGCCAGCATCTCGCGGGCCTCCAGAACGAGCGCGTCCCCGCCTTCCCCGTGCTTCATGGCCAGAGGCTACAGCGATGCTCGAACGCGACAGAGGGGCGCGGTGACTTGAGCGTTCCGTCATTCCCGCGATTCCGGCTGGTCGTGCAGGTGACGACGCTGGGTTCAGCGGCAGAGGTCCATGATGGTGTCGTCGAAGTTGGGGAACTCCCGGGTCGCCAGCTCGATCACGGCTGCCGCCGACCGGCGCTGGTGCGGTGCGAATCCTTCGGCGATGGCTGCCAGCTCCGGATTGGGCTGCGCCTTCCAGTCCGGCTCGTAGGACGTGGCGGCTTCCCAGGGGCCGAAGCCGTCGGCGAGTAGCCACAGGAAGTCGCCCAGGTCGCGTGCTACGACACCGGTCTCGCCCTCGGAGCCGAGGAAGACGATGGGCTGCTCGGCCAGAGGGCGGCTCGGGCGGATGAGCCAGATCGCCGCGTACCCGCCCGTGCCGTCTTGTCCGAACACGCGGAAGTCGTTGCCGTCCAGTTCGCTGTTCCCGGTCCATGCCTGGAACCAGTCGGTGGTCTCGGCAGCGGACAGGAAGGCCGGGAAGGGTTCGAAGTCGACCCCGGTCTTCCCGTCGGCGTAGTCGAATCGAACGGCCATCGCGGTGGCGAGCGCGGCGGGGAACTGGCGGTCATCGGTGGGCTTCACGGAGACAGGCTAGACAGGGGGTCGGACATCGACGCCCCACGGGCAAGGTCGTTGGACGACTGCCGGCTTGTAGTCGTCGGGGGAGACAGGACAGGCCTGGTCGCGACAACGGGTGGCACAGCATCTGCTGTGCCACCCGTTGTCGTTACCCTCCGCAATCGCGTGCCGTCGAAGGTGGTCGGCGGTGCGGGAGGGCTGGCCCCAAGGGCCGGGGGAGTGCCCGGCATGGGTGGGCTGCGGATTCTCCCCAGATTCTCCCCAGGGGGTCCTGCGGGCCACTTCTCGGCTTTCGCAGGAGCTAAGTTGATCAATGGTGCTGCTGTGCGATCTACAGCCAGTCGCGCTTCTTGAAGATGACGTACAGGCTGACGCAGACCACCGCCATCAGTAGGATCGCGAAGGGGTAGCCGGCCGCCCACTTCAGCTCGGGCATGGTCTCGAAGTTCATGCCGTAGATGGTTCCCACCAGCGTGGGTGCAAACAAAATGGCCGCCCACGAGGAGATCTTCTTGATCTCCTCGTTCTGTTCGAAGCCGGCTTCGGCCAAGGCGCGCATTTCGGCGTTCTGTTGTTGGGAGACCAGGGTGGAGTTCACCGTGAGGATCTCCGTCAGGGCCTGGCGGAAGCCGTCGACGCGTTCGCTGGTGTGCGTGACGTGGTCCGCCACGTCGCGGAGGTAGCGTTGCAGTTCCTCGTCCGTGCGGTACTTGGCGAAGCCGGCCATCAGGTTGTTGAGCATGCCGACCAGGGGGCGGGTCGCGCGTTGGAACTCGACCATTTCGCGCGAGAGTTCGTAGATGCGGCGCGAGACCGCCGGGTCGCCGCGGAAGACTTCCGTCTCGATCTCGTCGATGTCCGTCTGGACGCCCTCGACGACCGGGGCGTAGCCGTCGACCACCGCGTCGAGGATCGCGTACAGGGCCGCCTCCGGTCCCAGGGAGAGGAGTTCGGGGGTCGCCTCCATGCGGCGGCGGACGCTGGAGAGGTCGGGGGCCGCGCCGTGGCGGACCGTGATCAGGAAGTCGGGGCCGACGAAGACGTGGAGTTCGCCGAAGTCGACCTCCTCCAGGGCGTCCACGTAGCGGGCGGCGCGCAGGACGACGAAGAGGGTGTCGCCGTAGCGTTCGAGCTTGGGACGCTGGTGGGCTTCCAGGGCGTCCTCCACGGCGAGCTCGTGGAGGTTGAACTCGGCGGCCAGGGAGTGCAGTTCGGGTTCGGTCGGACGGTGCAGGCCGATCCAGGCCATCCCGTCGGGCTGTTCGCGCAGCTGCCGGAAGGTCTCGGCCAGGGTCGCGGGGGAGGCGACCCGCCGGCCGTCGCGGTAGACGGCCGAGTCCACCACGCTGCGGTGGTCCGCGGGCGGGGGCGCCTGGGGTGCGGGCGGCTGGGTGTCCGGGGGGCCCGCGGGGGGTGCGGAGGCGGGGGAGGCGGGTCGGCGCCAGCCCGCGCGCTTCGCGGCGGCGGACGGTGACGAGCGGCGGTCTGGACGCTCCGGCATCGCAGGTCAGCTCCCGGTCGAACGTGTGTTTACGGGCAAGAGGCAGGATATACGGCAGAAAGGGGCGGGAGGTGATGGTCTCGTCTTCGGACCGGTCGTCGTGCCGGTTCTGTCCGACCGGGTGCGCGTTCGTCCGTCCGTCCGCCCGTCCGCCCGTCCGCCCGTCCGCTCGCCTGCCCGTCCGCCCGCCCGCCCGCCGGATCGGGCGCGCCCGCCCGGCCTGTACGTTCGGCCCGTCGCGCCTCGGGCCGCAGGTCCGAGCGTCCGTGCGGTGGCGGCTCCTGCCGTCGCCCTCCTCGCCCCTCCTCGCCCTGCTCGTGTCCTTTCCGTCCCCCGGACCGTGGACCATGGCTGGGTGCGCGTCCCCCGGGCCCCGCTGCGGTCTCGCCGTGCCCCGCGGGCGCCGTCCGGTCGCCGCGCCGTCCGGGCCCGCGCCCCCGAAACCGGCCGGTGGGGCTTGCGGACGGACGGTGTCCGCGAGGGCCGTTAGCGTGGGCGCATGGTCTCCAGGACAACGCGTCCCGTGCTCGACGCCCGCGCGCTCAACCGCGCCACCCTCGCCCGGCAGCTGCTGCTCGGCCGCGCCGGGATGGCCGCGCGGGACGCCGTGGGGCACCTGGTCGGGCTCCAGGCGCAGAACGTGAAGCCGCCGTACTTCCAGCTCCACGCCCGCCTCGCCGGTTTCGCCCCCGCCGAGCTCGCCGGGCTCATGGAGTCCCGGCAGGTGGTCCGGATGGTCACCCTGCGCTCCACCCTCCACACCCACACCGCCCACGACGCCCGGACCCTGCGGCCGCTGGTCCAGCCCGCCCGGGACCGTGAGGTCAACCAGTTCCGCAAGGGACTCGTGGGCGTCGACCCGGCGCGGTTGGCCGACCACGCCCGCGCCTTCGTCGAGGACGAGCCGCGCACCATGGGCGAGATCCGCGCGGAGTTGTTCGCACGCTGGCCGGACGCCGACCCCCGGTCCCTGGCCGTCGCGGCCCGCTGCCTCCTCCCGCTGGTCCAGGTCACCCCGCGCGGAGTGTGGGGGCGCAGCGGGCAGGTCCGGCTGACCACCGTCGAGCACTGGCTGCGCGAGGCCGACGCGCCCGCGTCACGCGCGACGCACACTGCACCCGACGCGCCCGCGTCACCCGCCGCACCCGGCTCACCCGCGGCACCCGGCTCACCCGCGGCACCCGGCTCACCCGCGGCACCCGGCTCACCCGCGGCACCCGGCTCACCCGCGGCACCCGGCTCACCCGCGGCACCCGGCTCACCCGCGGAACCCGGCTCGCCCGCGGAACCCGGCTCGCCCGCGGCGCCCGCGGCGCCGTCCGTCGACGACGCGGTCCTGCGCTACCTCGCCGCGTTCGGCCCCGCCTCCGTCAAGGACATGCAGGTCTGGGCCGGTCTGACCCGGCTGAAGGAGGCCTTCGAGCGGCTCCGCCCGCGCCTGGCGGCCTTCAGCGACGCGAACGGCGTGGAGCTCTTCGACCTGCCCGACGCGCCCCGACCCGACCCGGACACCCCCGCGCCGCCCCGCTTCCTCCCGGAGTTCGACAACCTCCTCCTGTCGCACGCGGACCGCACCCGTGTGATCGCGCCCGAGGTCAAGGGCCGCACCTGGACGGGGAACCAGGCCCACCGCACCCTCCTCGTCGACGGCTTCGTCGCCGGCCTGTGGAAGCCGTCCACGGAGGGGGACGCCGGCGCCGACCTCGGCTCCGGGATCACGGTCGAACTCTTCGGCGCGGTCCCGAAAGCGACCCGGGACGAGATCGTCGCCGAAGCGGAACTGCTGGTCACCACGATGGGCGGCGCCCCGGCGGGCGCCCGCGGCCCGGTGCGCTTCGCGTCAATCCACGGCTGACGCCGCTCTGGTGGTCCCCGGGCGGTACCGGGCACGATGCCTGGCATGACGACCGACGACCGTACGCAGAACAGCGCCACCGCCCAGTTCCTGGCCGCGCGGGACTTCCTGCTGGAGCGCCGGGGGGACCACGAGGCCGCCCTCGCCGGTTTCACCTGGCCGCGCCCCCGCCACTTCAACTGGGCCCTGGACTGGTTCGACCACATCGCCGCCGACAACGACGCCGACGCCCTGCGCATCGTGGAGGACGACGGCACCAGCTCCGCCCTCACCTTCGCGGAGCTCTCCGCCCGCTCCGACGCGGCCGCCAACTGGCTGCGCGCCCAGGGCGTCGCCCCCGGCGACCGGATCCTGGTCATGCTCGGCAACCAGCGCGAGCTGTGGGAGGTCATGCTCGGCGCGATGAAGCTGCGCGCCGTCGTCATCCCCGCCACCCCGCTGCTCGGCGCGGCCGACCTGCGCGACCGGGTCGAGCGGGGCCTCGTGCGGCACGTCGTCGCGCGCGCCGAGGACACGGCCAGGTTCGACGAGGTGCCGGGCACCTACACCCGGATCGCGGCCGGCTCCCGGGTTCCGGCCGGCTGGCGGCGCCTGGCCGACATGGACGCGCAGGGCGGTCCGGCCGACGGCCCCGGGGCCGGGCCGTTCGCCGGTCCCTTCGTTCCCGAAGGGGAGACCCTCGCCACCGACCCGCTGATGCTCTACTTCACCTCCGGCACCACCGCCCGCCCCAAGCTCGTGGAGCACACCCACGCCTCGTACCCCATCGGGCACCTCTCGACCATGTACTGGATCGGGCTGCGCCCCGGCGACGTCCACCTCAACATCGCCTCGCCCGGCTGGGCCAAGCACGCCTGGTCCAACCTCTTCGCCCCCTGGAACGCCGGCGCGACCGTCTTCGTGCACAACTACACCCGCTTCGACGCCGAGCGGCTGATGGAGACGATGGACCGGCACGGCGTGACCACGTTCTGCGCGCCCCCCACCGTGTGGCGGATGCTGATCCAGTCCGATCTCACGAAGCTCGCCCGGCCCCCGCGCGAGGCGGTCGCCGCGGGGGAGCCGCTCAACCCGGAGGTGATCGAGAAGGTCCGCGCCGCCTGGGGGGTCACCATCCGCGACGGGTTCGGCCAGACCGAGACCACCCTCCAGATCGGCAACTTCCCCGGCGTACCGGTCAAGCCCGGCTCCATGGGCCGCCCGGCACCCGGCTACGGGATCGTCCTGCTGGACCCGGTCACCGGCAAGGAGTCCGCGGACGAGGGCGAGCTGTGCGTGGACCTGCGCACCCGGCCCGCCGGGGTGACCACCGGCTACCGCGACGACCCGGAGCGCACCGCGGCCGCCATGGCGGACGGGCTCTACCGCACCGGGGACATCGCCTCGCGCGACGCCGACGGGTACCTCACCTACGTGGGGCGGTCCGACGACGTCTTCAAGGCCTCCGACTACAAGATCAGCCCGTTCGAGCTGGAGAGCGCCCTGCTGGAGCACGAGGCGGTCGCGGAGGCCGCCGTCGTCCCGGCCCCCGACGCGCTGCGGCTCGCCGTACCGAAGGCGTACGTCACGCTCGCGGAGGGCTGGGAGCCGGGCCCCGACACGGCCCGCGCGTTGTTCGAGCACTCCCGTACGGTCCTGTCCCCGTACAAGCGGATCCGCCGGATCGAGTTCGGCGAGCTGCCGAAGACGGTCTCCGGCAAGATCCGCCGGGTGGAGCTGCGCGAGCTCACCGAGGCCGGCTCGACCGGGGAGTACGACGAGGCCGACCTGACCTGACCTGACCTGCCTGATCCCCATCCCTCGGCCCGCCCCGCCCGCCCCGGTCCGGGCGGACCGGATCCGGGCGGACCGGATCGGGGCGGACCGGATCGGGCTACGCGGGCAGGTGGGCCTCGATGGCGGCGATGACCTCGGGGGCCTCGGGCTCGGTGCGCGGGCGGAAGCGGGCCACGACCTCGCCGGCGGGGGAGATCAGGAACTTCTCGAAGTTCCACTGGATGTCCCCGGCCTCGCCGTCCGCGTCGGGCGTCTTCACCAGCTCCTGGTAGAGCGGGTGCCGGTTCTCGCCGTTGACCTCGGACTTCTCCAGGATCGGGAAGGTCACGCCGAAGCCGGCCGCGCAGAACGTCTGGATGTCCTCGGCGTTGCCGGGCTCCTGCTCGCCGAACTGGTTGCAGGGGACGCCGATGACGGTGAAGCCCTTGGCCTCGTACGCGAACTGCAGGCGGGCCAGGCCCGAGTACTGCGGGGTGAGCCCGCACTGGGAGGCGGTGTTCACCAGCAGGATCGCCTTGCCCTTGTGCGCCCCGAGGGTCGTGGGCTCGTCGGACAGGGTGGTCAGCGGGATGTCGTACAGGCTCATGGGGGCTCTCCTCGGCAGGTGATCGGGAAGGACTGGGGGACGGAACAAGAGAAGGACTGAGGGTAAGGACTGAGCGACGGATGACGGGCCGGCCGGCGGGACGGGTCCGCGCGCGGACGCGGCACGCCACCGAGACTAGGGCCCCGTCGCGACCAGGCGGTCCGCCGGGTCGTTGACCGGCTGCGGCGTGCCCGTCAGGTCCATGATGAACAGGGGCACACCCAGCTCCTCCGCCCGGGCCCGGGCCTCCTCCGTGTAGCCCGCCAGCGAGAAGTAGACGCAGGCCGCGGACGCCGTGAGCCCGTTCAGCCAGACGCACTCCACCGCCCGCGCCCCGGCCGCCGCGGTGCTCGGGTCCACCTGAGCCACCAGCCCCGGCGCCCGCAGGTCCACCGCCGCCGAGGGGGCCGGGTGCCCGTCGGGCCGCCGGACGTCCGGGAAGCCGAGCCAGCTCAGGTACAGCGCGGCCGCGGCCACCGCGTCGCGGGCCGTACGGATGGTCACGGGCCGGAACGCGGGCCGCGGCGGCCGCCGGCCGGGCACCGACGGGGCCGCGGAGCCCGGGCGCGCCCCGTCGCCCCGCGGGCCCCGCTCGCGGTCCGGGTCGGGGTCCGACCCGCGGTCCGGGTCGCGCGGCGGCAGTACGGCGAGCTGCGCCACCGTGCCGCAGTCACCGCAGCCGACCTCGGGCCGCGGCCACTCGCCGTCCTGCCCGCAGGCGGCGCACCGCACCGTCACCCAGCTGTCCGCCCAGCTCCGCCGGGTCAGCACCACGGGCGGAACCGCCCGGTCCAGGGGTGCGGCGACCGGACTGCCGCAGGCGCAGGGGAACACCGGGACGGTGTAGCCGTTCTCGCGCAGGCACCCCGGGCAGCGCACCGGTACCGCTTCCGCCATGAGTTCCGCGTCCCCTCCGTCGTCGTGCGTGCGTCCATGGTCCACCACCCGTGACGGTGCCGGGGGAGGGGACCGCGGATCAGCGGCCCACGGGCCCGCGACCAGCGCGGCAGGAGCGCGGTACGAGCCCGGCGGCAGCCCCGTACGAGCCGCCGCGCGCGCACGACCGGGCCGCGCCGCCCCCCCCGGCAGGCCCCCCGGGAGGGCCCCGATTCGTGCAACACACGGAAGCCGGCGCGGCTTTTGGTGGCATCGGGGGTTCCCCACCGCCTTGACGTGTGCGAGGTCGCCGCTTAGCTTGTTCCGTATAGCAGAACAATACTTCCGGATTACGGAAAAGCCTGACCGTCAGACCCGCAGGAGACCTCGATGCCTCGTATGACAGCCGCCGCCGCTGCAGTGGAGATCCTCAAGCGTGAGGGCGTTTCGCAAGCGTTCGGCGTGCCCGGCGCTGCGATCAACCCGTTCTACCGCGAGCTCAAGAACGTGGGCGGCATCAACCACACGCTGGCCCGCCACGTCGAGGGTGCCTCGCACATGGCCGAGGGCTACACCCGTACGTCGCCCGGGAACATCGGCGTCTGCATCGGTACGTCCGGCCCGGCCGGCACCGACATGATCACCGGCCTGTACTCGGCCATCGCGGACTCGATCCCGATCCTCTGCATCACCGGTCAGGCTCCGGTCGCGAAGCTCCACAAGGAGGACTTCCAGGCCGTCGACATCGCCTCGATCGCCAAGCCGGTCACCAAGGCCGCCACCACGGTCCTCGAAGCCGCGCAGGTCCCCGGCGTCTTCCAGCAGGCCTTCTACCTGATGCGTTCCGGCCGCCCCGGCCCGGTCCTCATCGACCTGCCGATCGACGTGCAGCTGACCGAGATCGAGTTCGACCCCGACCTGTACGAGCCGCTGGCCGTGCACAAGCCCGCCGCGACCCGCAAGCAGGCCGAGAAGGCCATCCAGTTCCTGCTGGAGTCCGAGCGTCCGCTGATCGTCGCCGGTGGCGGCATCATCAACGCCGACGCCTCCGACCTGCTGGTCGAGTTCGCCGAGCTGACCGGTGTCCCGGTCATCTCCACCCTGATGGGCTGGGGCGTCATCCCCGACGACCACGAGCTCGCCGCCGGCATGGTCGGCGTCCAGACCTCGCACCGCTACGGCAACGCGACGTTCCTGGAGTCGGACTTCGTCCTGGGCATCGGCAACCGCTGGGCCAACCGCCACACCGGTTACAACCTGGACGCCTACCTCGGCGACCGCACGTTCGTCCACGTGGACATCGAGCCCACGCAGATCGGCAAGATCTTCGCCCCCGACCTCGGCATCGCCTCCGACGCCAAGGCCGCGCTGGAGATCTTCATCGAGGTCGCCAAGGAGCTCAAGGCCGAGGGCAAGCTGCCCGACTTCAGCGCCTGGGTCGCCTCGCACCTGGAGCGCAAGAGCACCCTGCAGCGCCGTACGCACTTCGACAACATCCCGATGAAGCCGCAGCGCGTCTACGAGGAGATGAACAAGGCCTTCGGCCCGGAGACGCGCTACGTCACCACCATCGGCCTGTCCCAGATCGCCGGCGCGCAGATGCTGCACGTCTTCAAGCCGCGCCACTGGATCAACTGCGGCCAGGCCGGCCCGCTCGGCTGGACCATCCCGGCCGCGCTGGGCGTCGCCACCGCCGACCCGCAGACCCCCGTCGTCGCCCTCTCCGGCGACTACGACTTCCAGTTCATGCTGGAGGAGCTGGCGGTCGGCGCGCAGCACAAGATCCCGTACGTCCACGTCCTGGTGAACAACGCCTACCTCGGCCTCATCCGCCAGGCGCAGGGCGGCCTGGGCATCAACTTCGAGGTCAACCTCGAATTCGAGAACATCAACGCTCCCGAGCTGGGCGTCTACGGCGTCGACCACGTCAAGGTCGTCGAGGGCCTCGGCTGCAAGGCGATCCGCGTCACGGACCCGAACGAGCTGGGTGCCGCCCTGGAGGAGGCCAAGAAGCTCGCCGCGGAGTTCAGCGTCCCGGTCGTCGTCGAGGCCATCCTGGAGCGCGTCACCAACATCTCGATGAGCAAGACGGTCGACATGAGCGACGTCACCGAGTTCGAGGAGCTGGCCACGGAGCCGGGCCACGCCCCGACCGCGATCAGGCCGCTCGCGGTCTGATCGCCCGTACGCCACGCACGCCGGCCCCCGTCCCTCCTCGAAGGAGGGACGGGGGCCGGCGTGCGTCGTGCGGACCGCGGGCGGCCGGGCGGCGCTACTCGGCGAGGGGAGGACGGGGGCCGAGCTCCGCGTCCACCGCGCCGGTCAGCAGCTCGCGGGCCCGGTCCAGGGTCACAGAACCGCTCAGCCAGCGTTCGCTGAGCCCCTCGACCAGCGCGGTGAGCCGCTCGGCCACGTCCAGCGGCTCGGCGCGCAGGTCGGCGAGGCCGGCCGCCTGCGCGGCGGAGACGGCCTCCGCCGCGTCCTGGGACCAGCAGCGGGTGGACTCGGCGAGCGCGGCCCGCAGGTCGGCGTCGAAGACGGCGCTGGCCCGCAACTCGCCCCAGGCGATGCTGTTCTCGCGGACCCGCGGGAGGTCCTGGAGCTCGCCCAGCAGGAGCTGGAGGAGGACCGTACGGGCGTCCTCGGTGTCGGCATCGGCCAGGGCCTCGTCCGTGTAGCCCGTGGCGCGGTCGCTGATGAAGGCCAGGGTGCGCCGGACCAGGCCGGCGCGGTCCTTGAAGTGGTAGTAGATCAGCGCGGTGGAGACCCCGGCCTCGGCCGCCAGCTCCTCGACGCGCAGCCCTCTGACTCCGTTGCGCGCGATGACGCGCACGGCTGCTTCCAAGATCAACGACTGGCGGTCTGCCACGCTCGCTCGTACCCTTCGGCCGGTTACCCCTTGACTGATCTTTAAGTCAGGGCACACGATAGCCGCCGTCCACTACCCTGACCGGATCTTCAGTCCGCTCGTTCCCGACGGCATGCGCAGGCGCCCCGGGCACGACAAAGCGCCGAGTCACGGGACCGTCCGTGACTCGGCGCTCTGGTTGGTGACCGCCCGACGGGGCGAGGCTGGCGCGACAGGACGTTCGCACCGCCGGGCGGAGTGGAAGGCTCCTCCCGGTACAGGGGGCTCTGTGCGTGGCCCCCTGCACGGAGAGGAGAGTGGCTGGGACCGTGGCGAGCGGCGACGAGAACTCCGGCGTCGTCTCCCTCAGGTCAAGAGACGGGCCTCGGAACCCATTACCACCGCACTGGCTCGCTCGCGCGCCACGGTCCTCGTCCTGCCCTCACCGCGTACCACCCCTCATCCGGGTCCGCGGTTCGGGCTCGGTACCCGGGGCCTGACCTCCCGTCAGACCCCCGGTACAGCTGTGGGGCTCAGGCGTCGCGCAGGGCGCGCACGGCCTCCTCGACGCGCTTGCCGTAGTCGGCGTCCGCGGCGTGGAAGTGAGCCAGGTTCTTCTCGATGACGTCCTCGATGGTGACCTGGGACAGGCCGCCCGCGATGTTCGCCACCAGACGCTGCTTCTCCGCCTCCGACATCAGGCGGAAGAGCTCGCCGGCCTGGAAGAAGTGGTCGTCCTTGGTGTGCAGCGGGGCCTCGTGGGTGCCCGTGTAGCCGTTGACGGCCTTCGGGGCGCCGAGGGCGAGGCCGGTCTCGGCCGGACCCTGGTACGAGTTGGGCTCGTAGTTCTTGTCGTGGCGCGAGCCGTTGCGCAGCGCCATGACGCCGTCGCGGCCGTAGTTGTCGGCCTTCGTCGCCTTCGGCGCGTTGACCGGCAGCACGGTGTGGTTCACGCCGAGGCGGTAGCGCTGGGCGTCGGCGTAGGCGAAGAGGCGGCCCTGGAGCATCTTGTCCGGCGAGGCGGTGATGCCCGGGACGAAGTTGTTCGGGGAGAAGGCGGACTGCTCGACCTCGGCGAAGACGTTGTCCGGGTTGCGGTCGAGGACCAGACGGCCCACGCGCTGCAGCGGGTAGTCGCTGTGCGGCCACACCTTGGTGACGTCGAACGGGTTGAAGCGGTAGTCCGCGGCCTCGGCGGCCGGCATGACCTGGACGTAGAGGGTCCAGCTCGGGTGCACGCCGCGCTCGATCGCCTGGAGCAGGTCGGTCTGGTGCGAGTTGCCGTCCTTGCCGACGAGCTCGGCGGCCTGGTCGCTGGAGAGGCTGCGGATGCCCTGGTTCGTCTTGAAGTGGTACTTGACGAAGAAGGCCTCGCCCTGGGCGTTGGTCCACTGGTAGGTGTGGGAGCCGTAGCCGTTCATGTGGCGGTAGGACGCGGGGATGCCGCGGTCACCCATCAGCCAGGTGATCTGGTGCGTCGCCTCGGGGGCGTGCGCCCAGAAGTCCCAGACGTTGTCCGGCTCCTGCTTGCCCGTGAAGGGGTCGCGCTTCTGGGAGTGGATGAAGTCGGGGAACTTGATCGGGTCCTTGATGAAGAACACCGGGGTGTTGTTGCCGACGAGGTCGTAGTTGCCCTCTTCGGTGTAGAACTTGAGCGCGAAGCCGCGGGGGTCGCGTACCGCGTCCGACCCGCCGAGCGAGTCGGCCACGGTGGAGAACCGCAGGAAGGTCTCGGTCTTCTTGCCGACGGTGTTCAGGAACGCCGCGCTGGTGTACGCGGTGACGTCGTCGGTCACCTCGAAGTGGCCGTACGCCGCGGAGCCGCGGGCGTGGACCACGCGCTCCGGGATGCGCTCGCGGTTGAAGCGGGCGAGCTTCTCCAGGAGCTGCTGGTCCTGGACCAGGAGCGGGCCACCGACGCCGGCGGTAGCGGAGTTCTGGTTGTCGGCGACCGGGGCGCCAGACTCGGTCGTCAGCGTGCGCTTCGACATGGTGACCTTCCGTACGGGGACTGCTGACGGAAATCGTCTTCCGTCATGCGAAACAGCCTAATTTCGGCGTGATCGCGACGTCAACAGTTTGTTGAAATGAAAGAGGAGGGGAGGTGATCCGGACGGTGCCGGCGCCTTGGGCGCGACAGGACAGGTGTCAGCACCGGCACCATCCGGAAACTCGGGTCCCCGCGAGGGGGAGGGGCGGCCCAAAAAGCGGGCCGCGGGCTCAGATCTGGGCGCCGGAGAGGCGCTCGACCGCACGGAGCAGGGCGGAGTGGTCCAGGCCGCCGTCGCCCTGGGCGCGCAGCGAGGCGACCAGCTGGGCGACGACCGCGCCGACCGGCAGGGCCGCACCGACGTTGCGGGCGGCGTCGGTGACGATGCCCATGTCCTTGTGGTGCAGGTCGATCCGGAACCCGGGCTTGAAGTCGCGGTTCAGGAAGTTGTCCTTCTTGCGGGTCAGGACCGTGGAGCCGGCCAGGCCGCCGTTGAGGACGTCCAGGGCGGCCTGGAGGTTGACGCCGGACTTCTCCAGGAAGACCACGGCCTCGGCGCACGCCTGGATGTTCACCGCGACGATGAGCTGGTTGGCGGCCTTGACCGTCTGACCGGAGCCGTGCGGGCCGCACAGGACGATGGTCTTGCCGAGGGCCTCCAGGATGGGCAGGGCCTCGTCGAAGTCGGCCTGCTCGCCACCCACCATGATCGACAGCACGGCCTCGATGGCGCCGGCCTCGCCGCCGGACACCGGGGCGTCGATGACGCGGATGCCCTTCTCGGCGGCGTTCTTGGCGAGGTCGATCGAGGTCTGCGGGGTGATCGACGACATGTCGACGATCAGCGCGCCGGACTTCGCGTTCTCCAGGATGCCGTTCTCGCCGTACGCGATGGCCTCGACCTGCGGGGAGGCGGGCACCATCGTGATGACGACGTCGGCGTCCTCGACGGCCTCGGCGATCGAGCCCGCGGCGGCGCCGCCGGCGGCGGCCAGCCGGTCGAGCTTGTCCTGCTCCAGCGTGAAGCCGGTGACCTGGTAGCCGGCCTTCAGGAGGTTCTCGGCCATGGGCGAGCCCATGATTCCGAGACCGATCCAGGCGATCTTGGGGAGGTTGCTCATGATGAGGGTCCTTCTCTTAATGCTTCGTACGAAAAGTTCACGACGTGTCCGGCGGATCGTCCGGACGGGGCCCGCTAGCGCGCGGCGCGGGCCTCGGCCGGCAGCCACGCGAAGGAGGCGGCGGCGTCGGCGGCCTTGTACTCCAGGCCCACCCAGCCCTCGTATCCGGCCTTCTTCAGCTGGTCGAGCAGCTCTTCGAGCGGCAGCTCGCCGGTGCCGGGGGCACCGCGTCCCGGCTTGTCCGCGATCTGGACGTGCCCGGTCTTGGCGGCGTACTTTTCGATGACCTCGGAGAGGTCCTCATCGTTCATCGCCAGGTGGTACAGGTCGAGCAGGAACTTGGCGTTGCCGAGGCCGGTGGCCTCGTTCACCTTGTCCACCACGTCGATGCCGGCCGGGGCGCTCACCAGGGGGTAGAGCGGCGACTCGGGCTTGTTGAGGGTCTCGATCAGGAGGATCGCGCCGACGCGGTCCGCGGCGCGGGCGGCCACGACCAGGTTCTCCAGGGCGAGCTCGTCCTGGGCGGCGGGGTCCACGCCTTCGACGCGGTTGCCGTAGAGGGCGTTCAGCGCCTTGCAGCCGACCGAGGCCGCGAAGTCGGCGGCCACGTTGATGTTGGCGTTGAAGCGGTCCGACTCCGCGCCGGGAACCGATACCGCACCGCGGTCGGGGCCCGGCAGCTGTCCGGCGTAGAAGTTCAGCCCCACCAGCTGGGTGCCGGCGTCCTCAAGAGCCTTCTTGAGGGCGTCGAGCTCCGCCTGGGCGGGGGTGGGGGTCTCGATCCAGGGCCACCACAGCTCGACCGCCGTGAAGCCGGCCGCGGCGGCAGCCGCGGGACGCTCCAGGAGCGGGAGTTCCGTGAAGAGGATCGAAAGGTTCACATCGAAGCGCTGGTCCGTGTATCCCATGAGGGGTGTGCGCTCCTTCCGTATTGCGGAAGTTAGTTTCTGCTTGATGGAAGACTGCATGCGCCTCCCCGTGGATGTCAAGTGCGGGCTCACGGAAAATCCCGACCGCGGGGTAGCTTGACCGCGTGCGATTGAGAGTGGAGTTCACGACCGAGCCCTTCGACCTCGAAGAGGCCCCCGCCCACGCCGTGGCCGCGCGCGAGGTCATCCAGCGGGCCGAGCTGGACGCGGTGGACGTCGGCCCCTTCGGCAACACCGCCGAGGGCGAGGCCCGCGAGGTCCTCGACGCGGTGGCCGCGCTGCTGCGCGGCTCGCTGGAGGCCGGGGCCACGCGCGTCTCGCTCCAGGTCAACGTCATCGGGGAGGGCGCGCAGTGACCGAGCCCCGCGACCATCCCTTCGTCGCCGCCGTCAAGCCGCTGGTGGACGCGATGGGCGGCGAGCTGATCGAGCCGTCCCTGGCCCAGGCCGACGACGTCGTGCTCGCCTGGGAGGGGGAGGATCTGTTGGCCGTGCGCCTGCCCCAGCTCTCCGACTCGCTGGACCACATCCTGGCCGCCCTCCAGCGCCGGCACGGCGTACCGTTGTCGGAGCTGGACCGGAAGGCGAAGCAGGACGTCGTACGGGTGCTGGAGGCGCGGGGCGCCTTCTCCGTGCGGCACGGTGTGGAGACGGTCGCGGGGGCCCTGGGCGTAAGCCGCTTCACGGTCTACAACTACTTGAACAGGGAAAACCCCAACAAGAACAGCCGCCAGTGAACGCCGCCTGACACACGGTGACGAGCCGCCGCCCTATTCATCCGGGCGGCGGCTTTTGTGTACGCGAAGTTTCAACAAAGTGTTGACGCCGTGTTGTCGAAGGCGTTAGCTATGCGCAGCCCGTCAAGCAACAACAGGCCACGGAGGCCTACCGTGACTTCGAGTCCGACCCCGGGTCTCACCCGGTTCAACGCGCTGGACGACGGCGCGGCCACGGCCGAACTGCACGAGGTTTGCGCCAGTTCGGCCTGGGGCGGCAAGCTCCTCGCCCAGCGCCCCTTCGCCACCACCGACGCCCTGTTCTCGGCCAACGAGTCCGCCATGGCGGAGCTCACCGCGGAGGACCTGGCCGAAGCGATGAGCGGCCACGCGCCGATCGGCCGGCCGAAGCCCGGAGACCCGACGTCCGCCCGCGAGCAGCGCGGCATGGCCGGTGCCTCGGAGGAGCTCAAGAACGAGCTCCTCGAACTGAACCTGGCCTACCAGGAGAAGTTCGGCCACGTCTTCCTCATCTGTGCCACCGGTGCGACCGGTGCGTTCATGCGGGACGCGGTGAAGGTCCGGATCGAGAACTCGCCGGAGCAGGAGCGGGAGACCGCCCGCGGCGAGCTCGTCAAGATCAACAAGATCCGCCTGACCCGCCTCGTAGAAGAAGGAGCGTGAGCATGAGCACCGAGACCACCGCGTCGGTGTCCACGCACATCCTGGACACCAGCATCGGCAAGCCCGCCGAGGGCGTCGCCATCTCGCTCTCCGCCCGTACCGGCCTGGACGGCGAGTGGGCGGCCCTGGGCGGTTCCGCCACCGATGCGGACGGGCGCTGCAAGGACCTGCCGGCGCTGCCGGAGGGAACCACCCACGTGCGTCTCGATTTCGAGACCGAGACGTACTTCTCCAAGAAGCAAGCCGAGGCGCAGCAGGACGCCCCCCGCGTAAGGGACAGCGGTGCGTTCTTCCCCGAGGTCACCATCACCTTCGCGGTGAACCCGGGCGAGCATTACCACGTACCGCTGCTGCTCAACCCGTTCGGCTACTCCGTTTACCGAGGGAGCTAGCAGACATGCCCACGATTCTCGGCCAGAATCAGTACGGGAAAGCAGAGAACCGCGTAGTCAAGATCACGCGGGACGGCGACACCCACCACATCAAGGACCTCAACGTCTCGGTCGCCCTCTCCGGCGACATGGACGACGTCCACTACTCCGGCTCGAACGCCAACGTGCTGCCGACGGACACCACCAAGAACACGGTGTACGCGTTCGCCAAGGAGCACGGCATCGAGTCCGCCGAGCAGTTCGGCATCCACCTGGCGCGCTGGTTCGTCAACAGCCAGGAGCCGATCCAGCGGGCGCGCATCCGGATCGAGGAGTACTCCTGGGACCGGATCGCCACCTCGGACGCCAACTCCAAGTTCATCGGCTCCGACGAGGTGAACCACTCCTTCGTCCGCCAGGGCATGGAGACCCGGGTCACCCAGGTCACGTACGACGGCACGAACTGGGAGGTCATCTCCGGCCTCAAGGACCTCGTCGTCATGAACTCCACGAACTCCGAGTTCTGGGGGTACGTGAAGGACAAGTACACGACGCTGAAGGAGGCCTACGACCGCATCCTGGCCACCCAGGTGTCGGCCCGCTGGCGCTTCAACTGGTCCGATGACGAGCAGCGGATGCCCAACTGGGAGAAGTCCTACGCCGAGGTCCGCAAGCACATGCTGCAGGCCTTCGCGGAGACCTACTCCCTGTCGCTGCAGCAGACCCTGTACCAGATGGGTTCGCGCATCATCAACCACCGTTCGGAGATCGACGAGGTCCGCTTCTCGCTCCCGAACAAGCACCACTTCCTCGTGGACCTGGAGCCCTTCGGGCTCAAGAACGACAACGAGGTCTACTTCGCCGCGGACCGCCCCTACGGTCTGATCGAGGCCACCGTGCTCCGGGACGGCGTCGACGCACGCATTCCCGTGGACATGACCAACCTCTGATGCGGCACACGTGTCCCGGGGCTCCGCAGTGGCCCCGGGACACGACACCAGCCACTTCCTGAATCGGCACCCGGACGCAACACACGGGGCGGCAGTACTGTCAGCTGTCAAGGCCCCCGGCTCCGGCACTCAAATCCCCAGGGTTTTGCCGTGCCCGTACCGCCACTGAAAGCACGAGGAAGTCCCATGGCAGCATCGTCAGCCCTTGACGGCGCCGTAGAGCGCATCGTCATCGAGAACTGTGCGATTGCGACCGTCGACGCGAACGACACCGAGTACGCCTCGGGCCACGTGGTCGTCGCCGGCAACAAGATCGAGTCGATCGGAGCGGGCAAGGCCCCCGAGAACCTCGACAACGTGGTCCGCCGCATCGACGGCACGGGTCACCTCGTCACCCCGGGCCTGGTCAACACCCACCACCACTTCTACCAGTGGATCACGCGTGGTCTGGCCACCGACCACAACCTCTTCAACTGGCTCGTCGCGCTGTACCCGACGTGGGCGCGCATCGACGAGCAGATGACGTACACGGCCGCGCAGGGCTCCCTCGCGATGATGGCCAAGGGCGGCGTCACCACCGCCATGGACCACCACTACGTCTTCCCCAAGGGCTCCGGCGACCTCTCCGGCTCGATCATCCGCGCCGCGTCCGAGATGGGCGTCCGCTTCACCCTCGCCCGCGGTTCGATGGACCGCAGCGAGAAGGACGGCGGCCTGCCCCCGGACCACGCCGTCGAGACCCTCGAAGGCGCGCTCGCCGACACCGAGGCGACGGTCAAGCGCCACCACGACTACTCCTTCGACGCGATGACCCAGGTCGCCGTCGCCCCGTGCTCCCCCTTCTCGGTCTCCACCGAGCTGCTCAAGCAGGGCGCCGAACTGGCCCGCCGCCTCGGTGTGCGGATGCACACGCACGGCAGCGAGACCGTCGAAGAGGAGCAGTTCTGCAAGGAACTGTTCGGCATGGGCCCCACCGACTACTTCGAGTCGACCGGCTGGCTCGGCGAGGACGTGTGGATGGCGCACAGCGTCCACATGAACGACTCCGACATCGCCGCGTTCGCCCGCACCAAGACCGGCGTGGCGCACTGCCCGTCGTCCAACGCCCGACTGGCCGCCGGCATCGCCCGGGTGCCGGACATGCTGGCCGCCGGCGTCCCGGTGGGCCTCGGCGTGGACGGCACCGCCTCCAACGAGTCCGGCGAGCTGCACACCGAGCTGCGCAACGCGCTCCTGATCAACCGCCTGAACCCGGTCCACCGCGAGCGCGCCCTGAACGCGCGCCAGGCCCTGCGCCTCGGTACGTACGGTGGCGCCCAGGTCCTCGGCCGCGCCGACAACATCGGCTCGCTGGAGGTCGGCAAGTGCGCCGACCTGGTCATGTGGAACCTGAGCACCCTGGCCCACTCCTCCATCGCCGACCCGGTCACCGCGCTCGTCTTCGGTGCCGCCGCTCCCGTCACCCTCTCGCTGGTCAACGGCAAGCAGATCGTCGAGGACAACCGACTCCTCTTCGCCGACGAGGACGCCATCGCCGCGTCCACGCGGGAAGAGGCCCAGCGCCTCGCGCGCATCTCCGCGCAGGCCTGATCCCCGGAATCCGGCCGGGGGGGACGGCCCCCGGCCGGCGGCCGCGGACCCGAGCGGGGTCCGCGGCAGCCGCTCCCGGGGCAGCGCCTGAGGACATCCGAAGGCGCCCCCGGGTGCGGTGAAGCGTGCCACGCGCGCGTACACCCGCACCGCGCCACTGCCACGGCACCTCCAGCTTCCGCGCACGGACACCCGGTGCGCCCGATGTGAGGCGAAACGTTTCCGTACCCCGGAAACCAGCGCGTTCCCGATGTCCCGGAAACCTCCGGCACCGCCCGGAGCACCGCACGCCACCCGGAACACCCGCAGCACCCGCGATCCCGCAGCACCCCGCGGTCGCCCGCGGCGCCCTGGAGCACCCGCAGCGCTCCAGTCGCGCCACCCACAACCGAATACCGCTCGACTCGCACCGCTTTCGCACCACCTCCAAGACACCCACGTCCCTGCCGACGTGTTACCCGACCGGAGGAAGCCGTGGCCTCAACGCCCAGGTTTCGCAAAGACGCAGTCGCAACACCGGAGGAGAAGCACCCGGTCGATGAGACCCTGCCTCCGCTGAAAATGTTCACGAGCGGTCTCCAGCACGTCGCCGCCATGTACGCAGGTGTCGTAGCACCGCCCATGATCGTCGGTCCGGCCGTCGGTCTCTCCGCCACCGAGACGGCCTTCCTGATGGGGGCCTCCCTCTTCACCGCGGGCCTCGCCACCCTCCTCCAGACCCTCGGGTTCTGGAAGATCGGGGCCAAGCTCCCCTTCGTCAACGGCGTCTCCTTCGCCGGCGTCACCCCGATGATCGCCATCGGCAAGGGTGAGGGGGACAACGCCATCCCCGTCATCTTCGGCGCGATCATCGTCGCCGGCGTGGTCGGCTTCTTCGCCGCCCCCTACTTCGGCAAACTCGTCCGCTTCTTCCCGCCGGTCGTGACGGGAACGGTCATCACGCTGATCGGCGTCTCGCTCCTGCCGGTGGCCTTCAACTGGTCGCAGGGCGGGAACAAGACCGCCACCGACTACGGCTCGATGCAGAACATAGGCATGGCCGCCGTCACCCTGGTGATCGTCCTGCTGATGCGCAAGTTCCTGCGCGGCTTCCTCCAGCAGATCGCCATCCTGCTGGGCCTGGTCGTGGGCACGCTGATCGCGATGCCGCTCGGCATGACCAGCTTCGACACCATCAAGAACGCCTCCGTGGTGGGCTTCCCGACCCCCTTCCACTTCGGGGCCCCGCAGTTCCAGGTCGCCGCCATCATCTCGATGTGCATCGTGATGCTGGTCTGCATGACCGAGTCCACCGCCGACATCCTGGCCCTGGGCAAGATCGTGGGCCGGCCGGCCGACGCGAAGACCATCGAGGGCGGCCTGCGCGCCGACACCCTCGGCAGTGCGCTGAGCCCGCTGTTCAACGGCTTCATGTGCAGCGCCTTCGCCCAGAACATCGGACTGGTCGCCATGACCAAGGTCCGCAGCCGGTTCGTCGTCGCCGCGGGCGGCGGCATCCTGATCCTGCTCGGACTGTGTCCGATGGCCGCCTCGGTCATCGCCCTGGTGCCGCTGCCGGTCCTCGGCGGCGCGGGCATCGTCCTCTTCGGGTCGGTCGCGGCCAGCGGCATCCAGACCCTGGCGGGCGCGGCCATGGAGAAGGGCGAGAACGCCCTGATCGTCGCCGCCTCCGTCGGCATCGGCCTGATCCCGATCGCCGCGCCGGGCTTCTACCACGCCTTCCCGAAGGACCTCCTGGTCGTCCTCGACTCCGGCATCAGCACCGGCTGCGTGGTCGCCATCCTGCTGAACCTGGCCTTCAACCACCTCGGCACCAAGAAGGACCCGGCCGAGCTCACCGCGCCCGAACCGGTGCCGGTGCACTGACGGGCGGTCCGGCCGCAGGCCCCCGCCCGACCGACACGGCGGTGCGCACGCCACCCACTGCGGGTGTGGCGTGCGCACCGCCGTTTCAGGGTGCGGGAGCCGCAGCCGGCGCGGGCAACACCCCGTCCGGTCCGTGCCCGGGGTGTTGCGGCAGCGGACGGCGGCGGTGGGGGCCTGGCCGCGGCCACCGCCCCCGGCCGGTTCGCGAGCCGCGGCGCCAGCGCGTCGCGCGCCCAGTCCGAGTCCCGGTTCCAGAACGGGCGGCCGCCGGTGTCCAGCCGGCTCCAACCGCTCTGCGGGTGGCGGTTCTCGGCGCCGCGCGGGACGGGGGAGGGGGAGGACGGGAGCACGATGCGGTACGAGGCGTCGGCGTGCCCGGCGGCCCGCATCACCGCCCGCACCTCGTCCACGGACCCGCCCACGTCCGCCATCACCCCGTCGATCCGCCGGTCCACGTCGTACTGCTGGTCGTCGTGGCAGTACGAGCCCCACGGCACGACGTCGTAGGCGCAGGTTGCGACGGGACAACGACCGAACGGTCGTTCGGTCCCGCTCCGGGTCCCTCCGGCCCCCCTCCGCGCACGACCGCGCCCCCGGCGCCGGTGAGGGCGACGGGGGCGCGGTGCGCCGGGTCCGGCTGCTGTGCGATTCAGCCGAATCCGGGGTGTCAGCCGACGAGCTGGTCGTACGCGGGGAGGGTGAGGAAGTCCGCGTAGTCCGCGTCCAGGGAGACCTGGAGGAGGAGGTCGTGGGCCTGCTGCCACTTGCCGGCGGCGAAGGCGTCCTCGCCGACCTCGGCGCGCAGCGCGGTCAGTTCGGCGGCGGCGATCTCGCGCACGAGCTCCGCCGTGGCGGTCTGCCCGTTCTCGAAGACGACGCCGGCGTTGATCCACTGCCAGATCTGGGAGCGCGAGATCTCGGCGGTCGCCGCGTCCTCCATCAGGCCGAAGATGCCGACGGCGCCGAGGCCGCGCAGCCACGCCTCGATGTAGCGGATGCCGACCTGGACCGCGTTGCGCAGGCCCTCGGACGTCGGCCGGGCGTCCAGCGAGTCGATCGCGATGAGTTCGCCCGGGGCGACCGAGACGTCCTCGCGCAGCCGGTCCTTCTGGTTCGGCTTCTCGCCGAGCACCGCGTCGAAGGAGGCCATCGCGATCGGGACCAGGTCGGGGTGGGCGACCCAGGAGCCGTCGAAGCCGTCGCCCGCCTCGCGGTCCTTGTCGGCCTTGACCTTCTCGAAGGCGACCTTGTTGACCTCCGCGTCCTTGCGGGACGGGATGAAGGCCGCCATGCCGCCGATGGCGTGCGCGCCGCGCTTGTGGCAGGTGCGCACGAGCAGTTCGGTGTACGCGCGCATGAACGGGGCGGTCATCGTCACCGCGTTGCGGTCCGGCAGGACGAACTTCTCGCCGCCGTCACGGAAGTTCTTGACGATGGAGAAGAGGTAGTCCCAGCGGCCCGCGTTCAGGCCGGCCGCGTGGTCGCGCAGCTCGTAGAGGATCTCCTCCATCTCGTACGCGGCGGTGATGGTCTCGATCAGGACGGTCGCGCGGACGGTGCCCTGCGGGATGCCGACGTAGTCCTGGGCGAAGACGAAGATCTCGTTCCAGAGGCGGGCCTCCAGGTGCGACTCCGTCTTCGGCAGGTAGAAGTACGGGCCCTTGCCGAGGTCGATCAGGCGCTGCGCGTTGTGGAAGAAGTACAGGCCGAAGTCGACGAGCGAACCCGACGCGGGGGCGCCCTCGAAGCGCAGGTGGCGCTCCTGGAGGTGCCAGCCGCGCGGCCGCATGACGACGGTCGCGAGCTGGTCGGCGGCCTTCAGGGCGTACGCCTTGCCGGTGCGCGGGTCGGTGAAGTCGATGCGGCGCTCGTAGGCGTCGATCAGGTTGAGCTGGCCGAGGACCACGTTCTCCCAGGTGGGAGCGGAGGCGTCCTCGAAGTCGGCGAGCCAGACCTTGGCGCCCGAGTTCAGGGCGTTGATGGTCATCTTGCGGTCCGTCGGACCGGTGATCTCCACACGGCGGTCGTTCAGCGCGGCCGGGGCCGGCGCCACCTTCCAGTCGCCCTCGCGGACCTGTGCGGTGTCCGGGAGGAAGTCGAGGGTGGAAGTCCGGGCGATCTCGGCGCGGCGCTCGCCCCGGCGGGCGAGGAGCTCGGCGCGGCGGGGGGCGAACCGCCGGTGGAGCTCGGCCACGAAGGCGAGGGCCGGTCCCGTGAGGACCTCGTCCTGCCGGGGCAGGGACTCGGCATCGACGATGGCCAGCTGGGACGGCGCTGGTGCGGACATAACTGTCACTCCTTCAGCGGCGGTGCCTGGCGGCCGCGGGGGAATGCTCGCGCGAGACGGCACGGAGTGCCGTCGGGTGTGGAGAGTTCCGGAGTACGGTCGCGGGCGCCGTCTGGGGGTTCAGGGCGCTTCTGACCAGTGGATAATAATTTCCTCATGGTGGAAGTTCAATGGTTTGTTGATGTCGAGATTCTCTGAGTCGACAGATTCCCCCCGATGGTGGCCCTCAGTGCCACCGCGGTCACAGCGCGCTCAGAGCAGACGTGCCAGGTCGGGCGGCGTGTCGATGTCGAAGGCCTCCGCCACGTCCGAGCATTCCACCAGCACCAGTTCCCCGGCGTGCCGCACAAGATGCACCCGCGCGCCCTTGTCGCCCGTCGCGGTCGCCGCGATGTCGGCCCAGCGCTCCGCGCCGAACAGCACGGGATGGCCGCGCTCCCCGTCGTACGCGGCCGCCACCAGGCTCGCCGGGGACCGGTAGGCCTCCCGCACCCGGGCCACGGCCGCCGGGCCGATCCCCGGCTGGTCGACCAGCGAGACCAGGGCCGCCGCGGCGCCCGTACCGGCCAGGGAGGCCAGGCCGACGCGGAGCGAGGAGCCCATGCCCTCCGCCCAGTCCGGGTTGTCCACGACCGTGCACCCGGTCAGGTCCGCCCGCTCGCGGACCTCGGCCGCCGAGGCCCCGAGCACCACGTGCACCGGACCGCAGCCCGCCTCGCGCAGCACCCGTACGGCGTTCTCGACGAGCGGCCGGCCGCGGTAGGCGAGCAGGGCCTTCGGTCGTCCGCCGAGCCGCCGCCCGCCGCCGGCGGCCAGCAGCAGCCCCGCGATCACCGGCGGGCCGGGGCGGCCCTGCCGGGCGTCGGCGGCGCCGGGTGAGGCGTCGGCGACGGACGGGGTGCGGGAGGCACCGCGGACCGGGGCGACGGCAGGGGCGTGGGCCGCGGAGTCGCCCGGGGCGTCGGCCGGGCCGGGGCGGGCGGGTTGCTGGGATGACATGACACCGATTCTCGCGCCTCCCCGCCGGCCGGCCGCAGCCGCGTCAGGGCGCGCCGCACGGCGGCCAGTGCCACGCCGACGCGCAGCGGCGCCGCGATCCGGTTCTCGGCGGAAGCGAGCAGGGCGCGTTCGTCGCGATCGGTCAACATGGCGGCGTCTCCTTGCCAATCGGGGGCCAATGAGGGAAGTCTGGTCCCGGATTGGCCTGGTCGGCAGAGCCAATCGAAGGAGGTTGGCATGGCAGGCGCACGTGTGGTCCAGACGGCGGACAGAACCCTCGGCAGCCGTCAGCTGGCGGCCCTGCTGCCCGCCGAGGTCCGGGCCCGCCCCGGCTACCGGGCGCTCGCCGACGCCGTCCGCACCCTGATCCTCGACGGCCGGATCGCCCTGCACGTGCGGCTGCCCGCCGAGCGCGAGCTCGCCGAAGCGGTCGGCGCCAGCCGGGCCACCGTCACCGGCGCCTACGACCTGCTGCGCGAGAGCGGTTACGTCCGCAGCCGGCGCGGCTCGGGCACCTGGACCGAGCTGCCCGAGGGCCACGGCCCGGTCGGCGCCCACACCCTGGTCGGCGCGGGCGGCCACCGCGCGGACACCGACCCCGGCATCGACCTCGCCATCGCCGCCATGGGCGCCCCGGACGGCTCCCTCGCCGACGCCCTCGCCTGGGCCGCGCCCCGGCTGCCCGGCTACGCCCGCAGCCCCGGCTACCACCCCTACGGCCTCCCGGACCTGCGGACGGCCGTGGCCGAGCGGTTCACCCGGCGCGGCCTGCCCACCCGCCCCGAACAGATCCTCGTCACGGCCGGCGCCCAGCAGGCCCTCGCCCTGGTCGTCGGCCTGCTGTGCCGGGCCGGCGACCGGGTCGTCACCGAGAACCCCACCTACGCCAACGCCCTCGACGCCCTGCGCCGCGCCGGGCTGCGCACCGGCTCCATCGCCGTCTCCGACGCCGGCTGGGACATGGAGATCGCCGAGTCCACCCTGCGCCAGACCGTGCCGCGGCTGGCGTACACGATCCCCGACTTCCAGAACCCGACCGGCGCCCTGATGCCCGAGGAGCAGCGGCTGCGGCTGCTCGCGGCCACCCGGCGGACCGGCACCTGGCTGGTCGTCGACGAGACCATCGCCGACATCGCGCTCGACGTGCCGCCCCCGCCGCCCCTCGCCTCGCTCGCCCCGCGCGGCGGCGCCGACCACGTGATCACCATCGGCTCGCTCAGCAAGACCCACTGGGGCGGGCTGCGGGTGGGCTGGGTACGGGCCACCGCGAAGCTGATCACCGAGCTGACCGGGGTGCGGGTCTGCGCCGACATGAGCGGCTCGGTCCTCGACCAGCTCGTCGCGCTCCCGCTGCTGGCGGACCTGGACCGCTCCCTGCCCGCCCGACTCGCCCAGCTCCGGGACCGGCGCGCGGCCCTGGTCCGGTCGCTGGAACGGCACACCCCCGAGTGGTCCTGGCGGCTGCCGCCCGGCGGCCTCTCGCTCTGGGTCGACCTCGGCGAGCCGGTCAGCTCCGCCCTGACCGAGCGGGCGGCCGCGGCCGGCGTGCACATCGGCCGCGGGGCCCGCTTCGGCGTGGACCCGGGCACCTTCGAGCACCGGCTGCGCCTCCCGTACACGCTGCCGCCCGAGGAGCTGGACGAGGGAGTGCGCCGCCTCGCCCAGGCCTTCCACGAGGGCGTCCCGCTGACCCCGGCGGTGGACCGGCCGCACTGGGTGGCCTGACGGGACCGCCCCCGAACCGGGCGCGGGGGAGGGGCTACGGCGTGCGGATCAGTCGGCGGCTGCCCGCCGCGGCCACCGCCGAGGTGCGGGAGTCGACGCCGAGCTTCGCGTAGATGTGCACCAGGTGGGACTTGACCGTGGCCTGGCTGAGGAAGAGCCTCTTGGAGATCTGCTGGTTCGACAGGCCGTCCGCGACCAGTTGCAGCACCTCCAGCTCCCGCTTGGTCAGGGCCTCGGCCGGCGTCCTCATCCGGTCCATCAGCCGCAGCGCCACCGCCGGGGCGAGCGCCGACTGGCCCGCGGCGGCCGTGCGCACCGCCGCCGCCAGCTCCTCCGGCGGGGCGTCCTTGAGCAGGTATCCGGAGGCACCCGCCTCCACCGCCGCCAGGATGTCCGCATCGGTGTCGTACGTGGTCAGCACCAGCACCCGCGGGGCGCCCGGCCGGGCCGTGATCAGCGCCGTCGCCTCGGAGCCGTGCATCCCGGCCCCGAACTGGAGGTCCATCAGCACCACGTCCACCGGCTCGGCGGCCGCCAGCTCCACCGCCCGCTCGGCGGTCGCCGCCTCCGCGACCACCGTGAAGCCCGGTTCGGTGTCCAGCACCGCGCGCAGCCCGGCCCGCACCACCGGGTGGTCGTCGGCCAGCAGCAGCCGGATCGTCATCGCAGGACCTCCGCGGGCAGGGGCAGGGTGACGGCCACGGCGGTGCCCTGGCCCGGCTCGGACTCCACGGTGAACAGGCCGCCCAGGGTCTCGGCCCGCGACCGCATCGCCGGCAGCCCGAAGCCCCCGTCCCCCGGGGCCGCGCCGCCGCCCGGCGCCGCCGACGCGGGGGCGAAGCCGCGCCCGTCGTCCACCACGTCCAGGGTGACCGAGGCCTCCATGAAGGTCAGGGTGATCTCGGCGCGCCCGGCCCCGGCGTGCCGCACCACGTTGGCCAGCGCCGACTGGGCGATCCGCAGCAGGGCCACTTCGTACGGGGTGGGCAGCACCCGCGGCGCGCCGCTGAGCGAGAACCGCACCCGCGGCCCCGGCACCCCGGAGCACAGCCGCTCCAGCGCCGCGGCCAGCGAGCCGTGCTCCAGGTCCGGCGGGGTCAGCGCCCGGACGAAGCGGCGGGCCTCGGCGAGGTTGTCCTGGGCGGCCTCCCGGGCCCGCGCGATGTGCTCGCGCGCCGGCGCCCCCGGCTCCAGCACCCGTTCGGCCGCCCGCAGCAGCAGCTGGATCGAGGACAGCCCCTGGGCCAGGGTGTCGTGGATCTCGCGGGCCAGCCGCTCCCGCTCGGCCAGGATCCCGGCGCCCCGTTCGGCCGCGGCCAGCTCGGCGCGGGTCGTGATGAGCTCCTCGATCAGCTGGCGGCGGCGCTCGCTCTCGCGGTACAGCGCCTGGTAGCCCAGTACGGTCGCCACCGCCACGGCCCCGCCGAGCAGCGGCCCGAGGAAGGCCCCCGGGGTCGCGGCGGCGCTGTGCGCGAGGAAGCCGCCGATCGCCGCGACGGCGGTCACCGCGACGGCCGTGACGCCCCAGCGCAGCCGCAGCAGGTGCAGCTCCAGGAAGTAGAGCGGGAAGGCGATCCACAGCCCGTCGGGGGAGACCGCCAGCAGCGCCACCCAGGCCGCGCCGAGCCCGGCCAGCCACAGTGCGCCGGCGCGCGGCGAGCGGTGCACGGCCGGGATCCGCACGCCGGACGCGTACACGGCGGCGAACAGGGCGCAGGCGGCGACCACCCGGCCCGTGCCGGGTGCCGGGCCCGCCAGGGCGCGACCGGCGGCCAGCGCGAGCAGCCCGAAGAGCAGCGCGTGCAGGCACAGCCGCAGCACCTTGGAGACCGGGGTGAGGGCGCGGGCGGGCGGGGAGGGGCGGGAGGGGGGCGATTCCATGGCCAGACCAGCGTAAGTCGACCGCGGGCGGCGCCGGTCAACCAAAAGTTCGATGTCACGGACCGCCCTTCGATACGAGGATCCCTACTGTGGCGCGATGCCGTGTGTCCACGCGGAAGACCAGGGTGGGGATCATGTTCGTCGCATGGAGAGATCTACGGTTCGCCAAGGGCCGGTTCGCCCTCATGGGCTCGGTCGTCCTACTGATCACACTGCTGGTCGGCCTGTTGTCCGGGCTCACCTCCGGTCTGGCCCGGGAAAACGTCTCGGGCATCACCGGCCTGCCCGCCACCCACCTCGTCTTCGCCGCGCCCCCGGGTGATCAGAAGGTGTCCTTCACCAACTCGCAGGTACCCGAGAAGGCCTGGCTGACCTGGCGCGCCCGGGCCGGGGTCACCTCGGCCCAGCCGCTCGGCATCCGCACCACCAACGCCGTCTCGGGCGAGCGCACCGCCGCCGTGTCCGTCTTCGGCGCCGACCCGGCCGGTACGCTCGCCCCCCGCGGGAGCGGCCTCACCCAGGGGCAGGTGGTCCTCACCGAGAAGGCCGCCCGTGAGCTCGGCGGACTCGCCGCCGGGGCCCGGCTCAAGGTCGGTCCGCTCGAACTGTCCGTGGCCTCCGTCTCCGGCACCGCCTCCTACAGCCACACCCCGGTCGTCTGGATGGACCTCGACGACTGGCAGCGCATCGGCAACCCCGGAACCTCCCTCGACACCCTCGCCACCGTGATCGCCGTCTCCGGCGCCGGAGCGGACCTGGCCGCCGCCGACCGGGCCGCCGGCACCCGGGCGCAGACCGTCGACGAGGCCCTGGGCGCCATAGGCTCGTACCAGGCGGAGAACGGCTCGCTCCAGCTGATGCGCGGCTTCCTCTTCGCCATCTCGGCCCTGGTGATAGGGGCCTTCTTCACCGTGTGGACCATCCAGCGCAGCGGCGACGTCGCCGTGCTGAAGGCACTGGGTGCCTCGACCCCCTACCTCCTCAAGGACGCCCTCGGCCAGGCCGTGGTCATGCTCGCCGTCGGCACCGGGCTCGGCACCGCGCTGGCCGCCGGGTTCGGCGCGCTGATCAGCGGCGGGGACGTGCCCTTCGTGCTCGACGCGGCCACCGTGCTGCTGCCCGCCGCGATCATGATCCTGCTCGGTGCGCTGGGCGCCGCCCTGTCCATCCGGCGGATCACCGCCGTCGACCCGCTGACCGCCCTCGGGAGCGCCCGATGACCCTGTTCGTGAACGACGTCACGCTCACCTACCCCGACGGCGACGGCCGGCTCACCGCCCTGGACCGGGTCACCCTGGAGGTGCCCGCGGGCACCCTGACGGCGGTCATCGGCCCCTCGGGCTCGGGCAAGTCCAGCCTGCTGGCCGTCGCCGCCACGCTGGTCACCCCGGACTCCGGGACGGTGGTGGTGGGCGGCCGGGACACCGCCGAGCTGAGCGCCGCCGGGAAGTCCGCCCTGCGCCGGGAGGAGATCGGCATCGTCTTCCAGCAGCCGAACCTGCTGGCCTCGCTCACCGCGGCCGAGCAGCTCCAGGTCATGGCACACCTCTCCGGCCGGCCCTCCGGGGCGATGCGCCGGCGCGCGCTGGAGCTGCTGGACGCGGTGGGCCTGGCCGACAAGGCCGACAAGCGGCCCCACCAGCTCTCCGGCGGCCAGCGCCAGCGGATCAACATCGCCCGCGCCCTGATGAACGAGCCCGCGGTGCTGCTGGTCGACGAACCCACCAGCGCCCTCGACCACGAGCGCGGCGCTGCCGTGCTCGACCTGCTGGTCACCCTGACCCGCGAGCGGTCCACCGCCACGGTGCTGGTGACCCACGACCACGCGCACCTGGACCGGATGGACCGTACGGCGACGATGGCCGACGGCCGGCTGACGCACCGGCCGGACCCGGTCCCGGCCGTCTGATCCCGGGTACGTGTGCGGCCCCGGCCCCCGAGTGGGGGCCGGGGCCGCACACGTACCCGTCCGTCGCCGCGCTCAGGCCGTCGGGTTCTGGCTGGAGAGGGCCACCGAGAGCTCGGCCGCCACGCCCTGCAGGATCGGCACGATCGAGTCGGTGAGCGCCTCGGTCACCCGGCCGGCCGGGCCGGAGATGGAGATCGCGGCGGCCGTCGGCGAGTTCGGCACCGAGACGGCGAGGCAGCGGACTCCTATTTCCTGTTCGTTGTCGTCCACCGCGTAGCCCACCGCGCGGACCTGCTCCAGCGCCTCCAGGAAGCCCTCGGGCGTGGTGATGGTCCTCTCGGTCGCGGCCGGCATCCCGGTGCGCGCCAGGAGGGCCCTGACCTCGTCGGCGGGGGTGTAGGCCAGCAGGGCCTTGCCCACGCCGGTGGAGTGCGGCAGGACCCGGCGCCCGACCTCGGTGAACATCCGCATGGAGTGCTTGGACGGCACCTGGGCGACGTAGACGATCTCGTCGCCGTCGAGGAGAGCCATGTTCGCCGTCTCGCCGGTCTCCTCGACCAGGCGGGCGAGGTAGGGCCGGGCCCAGGTGCCCAGCAGCCGCGAGGCGGACTCGCCGAGGCGGATCAGCCGGGGGCCGAGGGAGTAGCGCCGGTTGGTCTGCTGGCGGACGTAGCCGCACGCCACGAGGGTGCGCATCAGCCGGTGGATGGTGGGCAGGGGCAGACCGCTGGCCGCGGAGAGCTCGCTGAGGCCGACCTCACCCCCGGCGTCGGCCATGCGTTCGAGCAGATCGAAGGCGCGCTCAAGGGACTGGACGCCACCGCTGGCGGCGGTGGGCTTGGCGGAAGCGTCGGTGGTGCTGGCGCTGGACGTCGGCACGGCGCGGTCCTTTCGGTACTGGCAGGCAAGCAAGCAGCCTACCGGTCGGTCGGCGTCGGCCCTAGAGCAGGGGCGATCCCGTCCCCGCCGGTCAGAGACGGTTTGTCCGGGTGGCGGACGTCCTTCGGAAGGTACCTCCGGTCCCTTCGGTGGCGGTAGCTACATTCTGTATGCCGAAATCTTAATTCCATCCTGTGGAAACATCCAATTGCGGTGTCGGTGGGCGGATCGGCCCTCCGGGTGCTCTTGACTGGCTCGGGATCGCCGGGAAGACTCCGTCAACAGAACGTTGAATTTCGCTCTGTGGAAGTAGATGGGGAGGTTCCGGTGGCCGACGCGGCTGTGGAACTGGTAGTGCGCTCGACGCGCGTCATCACCCCCGAGGGGACGCGCGCCGCCTCGGTGGCCGTCGCCGGCGGGAAGATCACGGCCGTGCTGGCGTACGAGGCCGAGGTACCGGCCGGAGCCCGGCTGGAGGACTTCGGCGACGACGTCCTGCTCCCCGGCCTGGTCGACACCCACGTCCACGTGAACGACCCGGGCCGCACCGAGTGGGAGGGCTTCTGGACGGCCACCCGCGCCGCCGCGGCCGGCGGCATCACCACGATCCTCGACATGCCGCTGAACTCCCTGCCGCCCACCACCACGGTGGACCACCTCCGCGTCAAGCAGGAGGTCGCCCGGACCAAGGCGCACGTGGACGTCGGCTTCTGGGGCGGCGCCCTGCCCTCCAACGTCAAGGACCTGCGCCCCCTGCACGACGCGGGCGTCTTCGGCTTCAAGTGCTTCCTGTCGCCCTCGGGCGTGGAGGAGTTCCCCGAACTCGACCAGGAGCAGCTGGCCACCTCCCTCGCCGAGATCACCGGCTTCGGCGGCCTGCTGATCGTGCACGCCGAGGACCCGCACCACCTGGAGTCGGCCCCGCAGCACCCGGGCCCCAAGTACGCGGACTTCCTCGCCTCCCGCCCCAAGGACGCCGAGAACACCGCCATCCAGAACCTGATCGGCCAGGCCAGGCGGCTCGACGCCCGCGTGCACGTCCTGCACCTGTCGTCCAGCGACGCGCTGCCGCTGATCGCCGCCGCCAAGGCCGAGGGCGTCCGGATCACCGTCGAGTCCTGCCCGCACTTCCTCACCCTCACCGCCGAGGAAGTCCCGGACGGCGCCACGGAGTTCAAGTGCTGCCCGCCCATCCGCGAGGCCGCCAACCAGGACCTCCTGTGGGACGCGCTCGCCGACGGCACCATCGACTGCATCGTCTCCGACCACTCGCCCTCCACGGCCGACCTGAAGACCGGCGACTTCGCGACCGCGTGGGGCGGCATCTCCTCCCTCCAACTGGGCCTGCCGGCGATCTGGACCGAGGCCCGCCGCCGCGGACACTCCCTGGAGGACGTCGTCCGCTGGATGTCCGCCGCCCCGGCCGCCCTCGCCGGGCTGGCGCGCAAGGGCGCGATCGAAGCCGGCCGCGACGCCGACTTCGCCGTCCTGGCACCCGAAGAGACCTTCACCGTGGACCCCGCGGAACTGCAGCACCGCAACCGGATCACGGCGTACGCGGGCAAGACCCTGCACGGCGTCGTGAAGTCCACCTGGCTGCGCGGCACCCAGATCGCCGACCACGGCACCCCGACCGAGCCCACGGGCCTCCTCCTCGAAAGGCAGAACTGACAGTGTCGATTCCCTCGTTCACCGGCAACGCGAACCCGTACGGAGGCGGCGACCCGTACGCGGACTACCGCACCGCGGACTTCCCCTTCACCCAGTACGCGAACCTCGCCGCCCGTGAGCTGGGCGCCGGTGTCATCGACGCCAACGACGAGTTCTTCGCCCAGCGCGAGAACCTGCTGATCTCCGAGGCCGCCCACTTCGACCCCGAGGACTTCGGCCACAAGGGCAAGGTCATGGACGGCTGGGAGACCCGCCGGCGCCGCGGCGTCTCGGCCACGCAGCCCTGGCCGACCGCCGAGGACCACGACTGGGCGCTGGTGCGCCTGGGCGCCCCCGGCGTCATCCGCGGCATCGTCGTCGACACCGCCCACTTCCGCGGCAACATGCCGCAGGCCGTATCGGTGCAGGGCGCCTCGGTCGAGGGCTCCCCGACCCCCGAGGAGCTCCTCGCCGACGACGTCAAGTGGACGACCCTCGTCGAGCGCACCCCGGTCGGCGGCCACGCGGCCAACGGCTTCGAGGTGAGCGTCGAGCAGCGCTTCACGCACCTGCGCGTCAACCAGCACCCCGACGGCGGCATCGCCCGCCTGCGCGTCTACGGCGAGGTCCGCACCGACCCGAAGTGGCTGGCCGCGCTCGGCACCTTCGACGTGGTCGCGCTGGAGAACGGCGGCTCGGTGGAGGACGCGTCCAACCGCTTCTACTCCCCGCCGACCAACACCATCAACCCGGGCCGCTCCCGCAAGATGGACGACGGCTGGGAGACCGCCCGCCGCCGCGACAACGGCAACGACTGGATCCGCTACCAGCTCGTCGCCGAGTCCGAGATCCGCGCCGTCGAGATCGACACCGCCTACCTCAAGGGCAACTCGGCCGGCTGGGCCTCGCTGTCCGTGAAGACGGGCGAGGGCGGCGAGTGGACCGAGTTCCTGCCGCGCACCCGCCTGCAGCCCGACACCAACCACCGTTTCGTGCTGGACGCCCCCGCGGTGGGCACCCACGTCCGCATCGACATCTTCCCGGACGGCGGCTTCTCCCGCCTGCGCCTGTACGGCGCGCTGACGGAGGGCGGCGCGGCCGCGCACGCCGCCCGTCACCAGGAGCTCGGCGGCTGACACCCGCGGCCCGGGCCGGCGGCCCGGGGACACGAACCGCACCGGGGGCCGACACCCCCGGGGCGCACACGACCCGGAGGGGCGCACCGCTCGGCGGCGCGCCCCTCCGGCGTGCGCACGGGGCACCGGGCACGGGGCGGGGCCGGCGGCCGGCTCCGGCCGCCGGTGGGAATCGGACCTCGCCTTCCGCGGATCCCTCGCGCGCCGCACCGATGAGTCCGGGGCGGCCGGGGAGTCTGAACCAGCACGCGGACCGGGACCACCGGGTACGACCGAGCAAGGAGCGCAGAGCCATGGGCAAGCTGAGCCTGACCACCTTCCTGACCCTCGACGGCGTGATGCAGGCGCCCGGCGGCCGGGAGGAGGACCCCAGCGGCGGGTTCGACTACGGCGGCTGGCAGGTGCCGTTCGGCGACGACGGCATGCAGGAGGCCATCCTGGACGTCTTCACCCGGGCCGGTGCCTTCCTGCTCGGGCGCCGCACGTACGAGATCTTCGCGGGGTACTGGCCGCAGCGCACCGACCCCGCCGACCCGGTCGCGACCGCGCTCAACACCCTGCCCAAGTACGTCGCCTCGACCACCCTGGAGGATCCGGCCTGGTCCGGGACCACCGTGATCGACGGGGAGCACCTCCCGGGAGAGATCGTCCGGATCAAGGACGCGACCGAGGGGGAGGTGCAGGTGTGGGGCAGCGGCACGCTCGCGCAGTGGCTGCTGGTCCGAGACCTGGTGGACGAGCTGAACCTGCTGGTCCACCCGGTGTTCCTGGGCGCCGGGCGCAGGCTCTTCCCGACCGGGGGCCTGCCGACGGCCTACGAGGTGACCGCCTCCCGCACCACGTCCAGCGGCGTGTCCGTCCACACCTACCGCCCGGCGGGCCGGGCCTCGTTCGGCACGTTCGACTAGCCCGGCCCTTACGGATCCCGCCGCTCCGCCCCCGGCCGCGCCGACACCCGCGGGCCGCGGGGGCGGCCCCCAAAAAAGCGGATCGCCCCCCGTGACCGGCTCCGGTACGGTGACCCCGCACCCGTGCGAGCCGCCGAAGCCTCCACCCGCACCACGCCGTTGGAGGCACACCCGTGACCGTGGAGCCCGCCGCCGCGCCCCCCGCCGCGCCCGTACCCGCCGCCGTCCCCGTACGGAGCGCTCCCGCGCGGACCTGGCTGGCCGACCTGCCCGTCCTGGCCGTCGCCGTCGTCTGGGGCGGCAGCTACCTCGCCGCCAAGGGCGTCACCACCCCGCACACCGTGATCGCCGTGCTGGTGCTCCGCTTCGCGCTCGTGCTGCCCGTCCTGGTCGTCGCCGGATGGCGCCGACTGCGCGCCCTGACCCCCGCACACCTGCGCGGGGGCGGCCTGCTGGGCCTCGTGCTCGGCGGGATCTTCCTCCTGGAGACCTACGGCGTCGTCCACACCTCCGCCACCAACGCCGGGCTCATCATCAGCCTGACCATGGTCTTCACCCCCCTCGCCGAAGCCGCCGTGCGCCGGGTCCGGCCCCCCGCGGCCTTCCTCGGCGCCGCCGCCGTGTCCGTCGCCGGAGTCGTGCTCCTCACCCAGAGCGGCGGGTTCACCGCCCCCGGCCCCGGCGACCTGCTGATCCTCGGCGCCGCCCTCGCCCGCACCGCCAACGTCCTGCTCACGGCCCGCATGCGGGCCCTGCGGGACGCCGACGCGCTCTCCCTGACCACCGTCCAGCTCGGCGGCGCCGTCCTCGTCTTCGTGCTGCTCGCCGCCCTGCCCGGCACCGGGGACAGCCCCTGGGCGGCCGCCGCCGCATTCGGCCCCGCCCAGTGGGCCGGCCTCGCCTTCCTCGCCGTCTTCTGCACCCTCTTCGCCTTCTTCGTGCAGACCTGGGCCGTGCGCCGCACCTCCCCCTCCCGGGTCAGCCTGCTGCTCGGCACCGAACCCCTCTGGGCGGCCGCCGCCGGCATCGCCCTGGGTGGCGAGCACCTCGGCCCCGTCGGGCTGGCCGGAGCCGTCCTGGTCCTGGCCGGCACCGCCTGGGGGCGCCGCGCCGCCGGGTGAGCGAATGGCCGGTTCGCGTCCCGTCCGGGCGCGGGAGCGGACCGTACGCTGACCCCCATGCCGCCGCCGGGACCACAGGGACCACCGTGCTCACAGGTCCGGGAGCTCCTCCAGCCGCACCCGGCGCCGCTCCCGGCGCGAGAGCTCGCACGCCTCGGCCACCCGGAACGCGGCCAGCGCCTCCCGGCCCCCGCACGGGTTCGGGCCCTCGCCGCGCACCAGCCGGACGAAGGCGGCCAGCTCGGCCTCGTAGGCCGGGCCGAACCGCTCCAGGAAACCGGTCCACGGCTTGCTCGCGGCCGGCGGCCCCTGCGGTTCGGTCGACGCGATCGGCGTACGGTCGTCCAGCCCCACGCAGACCTGGTCCCGCTCGCCGGCCAGCTCCATGCGCACGTCGTACCCGGCGCCGTTGCACCGGGTGCCGGTCGCGGTGACCAGCGTGCCGTCGTCCAGGGCCAGCACGGCCGCCGCCGTGTCCACGTCACCCGTCTCCCGGAACCGCGCCGGACCCGCGTCCGAACCGGCCGCGTACACCTCCGCCACCTCGTGCCCGGTCACCCAGCGCACCACGTCGAAGTCGTGCACCAGGCAGTCCCGGTACAGCCCGCCCGACGTGGCCAGGTACGCGGCCTGCGGCGGCTCGGCGTCGGACGTGGTGGTCCGTACGGTGTGCAGCCGGCCCAGCGCGCCCGCGCTGACCAGCTCCCGCGCCCTCCCGTAACCCGCGTCGAAGCGCCGCATGAAGCCCAGCTGGAGCACGCCGCCCAGCGCCTCCACCTCGCGCAGCACCGCCAGGGTGCGGGCCAGGTCCGGGGCCACCGGCTTCTCGCAGAACACCGGCAGGCCGCCGCGCACCGCCCGCACGACCAGTTCCGCGTGGCCCTCGGTGGCGCAGGCCACCACCACCGCGTCCACGCCCCAGGTGAAGACCTGCTCCACCGAGGGCGCGGCGGTGGCCCCGAGCCGGTCGGCCAGCCGGGCCGCCCGCGCGGGGTCGGCGTCGGCCAGCAGGAGCGAGCCCGCCTGCGGGTGGCGGGAGAGCGCCGCCGCGTGGAAGGACCCGATCCGGCCCGTTCCGATGAGCCCGATGCGCATGCACTCAACGTGACCCCGTACGGGGGACCTGTCAATCTGCGCGGCCCCGCCCCGATGACCCCGCATGGTCCACTGTGGCGGATACTGGGCGGCTGGAACCGGAATGACCGAATGATGACGGACGAGACGGACGAGGGAAGGGCACGGCGACGTGGCTAGGGTTCGGACAGGGGTACGCGTCGTGGGCGCCGTGCTCGCGGCGGTGCTGGGAGCCTCGCTCGCGGGATGCAGCAGTACGGGCGGCAAGCGCGCCGAGGAGCGGGCGAAGGCCGCCGAGGCGGGCCGGCCGGCCGTCTCCACCCCGCGCTGGACCTTCGCGATGGTCACGCACGCGGGCGACGGGGACACCTTCTGGGACATCGTCCAGAAGGGTGCCAAGGAGGCCGCGGCGAAGGACAACATCAACTTCGTCTACGCCCACGACGACCAGGCCCAGCAGCAGGCGCAGTTCGTCCAGAACGCCATCGACCAGAAGGTCGACGGGATCGTGGTGAGCCTGGCCAAGCCCGAGGCCCTCAAGGACGTCCTCGCCAAGGCCGTCAAGGCCGGCATCCCGGTGGTCACCGTGAACTCCGGCTCCGCCGAGTCCGCCGCCTACGGCGCCCTGACCCACATCGGGCAGGACGAGGAGGTCGCCGGCGAGGCGGTCGGCACCGAGCTGACCAAGCGCGGCCGCAAGAAGGCCGTCTGCGTCCTGCACGAGCAGGGCAACGTGGGGCACGAGCAGCGCTGCGCCGGAGCCAGGAAGACCTTCGGCGGAACGCTGGAGAACCTGTACGTCGAGGGCACCAACATGCCCTCCGTCCAGGCGGCCCTCCAGGCCAAGCTCCAGGCGGACCCCTCCATCGACGCGGTCCTCACCCTCGGCGCGCCCTTCGCCCCCACCGCGATCAAGGCCAAGGAGGTGGCGGGCAGCAAGGCCGAGGTGGACACCTTCGACCTCAACGAGGCGGTCGCCCGCGACCTCAGGTCCGGCGCCCTCGGCTTCGCCGTCGACCAGCAGCCCTACCTCCAGGGCTACGAGGCGATCGACCTGCTCTGGCTCTACCGCTACAACGCCGACGTGCTCGGCGGCGGCCGTCCGGTCCTGACCGGACCGCAGATCGTCACCGGCGCCGAAGCGGCCAAGCTGGAGGAGTACATCAAGCGGGGCAGCCGATGAGCGCCGCCGCCCCCGCGGACGAACGGCTCGCACCCACCTCGCTCGTCCGCAGGCTGCTCGGCCGGCCCGAGCTGGGCGCGGTGGTCGGTGCGGCCGCCGTCTTCGTCTTCTTCTCCTTCGCTGCCGACAGCTTCCTGCGGGCCTCCAGCCTCAGCACCGTCCTGTACTCGGCCTCCACCATCGGGATCATGGCCGTCCCCGTGGCCCTGCTGATGATCGGCGGCGAGTTCGACCTGTCCGCCGGCGTCATGGTCACCACCTCGGCGCTGCTGAGCTCGATGTTCAGCTACCAGATGACCGCCAACGTGTGGGTCGGCGTCCTGGTGTCCCTGCTGGTCACGCTCGCCGTGGGCTTCTTCAACGGCTTCCTGCTGACCCGGACGAAACTCCCGAGCTTCATCATCACGCTCGGCACCTTCCTCATGCTGACCGGCCTGAACCTGGGCTTCACCAAGCTGATCAGCGGCTCGGTCTCCACCAGGTCCATCGCCGACATGGAGGGCTTCTCCTCCGCGCGGGCCCTCTTCGCCTCGCAGTGGAACATCGGGTCGGTCACCCTGAAGGTCACCATCCTGTGGTGGTTCGCCCTGGTCGCGGTGGCCACCTGGATCCTGCTGCGCACCCGTGCCGGCAACTGGATCTTCGCCGTCGGCGGCGGGGCCGACGCGGCCCGCGCGACCGGCGTCCCCGTGGTGAAGACGCGCATCGGGCTCTACATGGGTGTCGCCCTGTGCGCGTGGATCTCCGGACAGCACATCCTCTTCTCGTTCGACGTCGTCCAGTCGGGCGAGGGCGTCGGCAACGAGTTCCTGTACATCATCGCGGCCGTCATCGGCGGCTGCCTGATGACCGGCGGCTACGGCTCCGCCATCGGCTCGGCCGTGGGCGCCTTCATCTTCGGCATGACCAGCAACGGCATCGTCTACGCCCAGTGGAACCCGGACTGGTTCAAGTTCTTCCTCGGCGCGATGCTGCTGCTCGCGACGCTGCTCAACGCATGGGTCCGCAAGCGGGCGGAGGCGAAGTGACGATGGCCGACAGGACCGACACCGCACCCGGGGCCGCGCCCGCGCTGGTGCGGCTGACCGACGTCAGCAAGTACTACGGCAACATCCGCGCCCTCCAGGGCGTCTCGCTGGAGGTGTCCGCGGGCGAGATCACCTGCGTCCTGGGCGACAACGGCGCCGGCAAGTCCACCCTCATCAAGATCATCGCGGGTCTGCACCGGCACGACGCCGGCTCCTTCGAGATCGAGGGCGAGGAGACCGTGCTGGCCAACCCGCGCGCCGCCCTCGACCACGGCATCGCCACCGTCTACCAGGACCTGGCCGTGGTCCCGCTCATGCCCGTCTGGCGCAACTTCTTCCTCGGCTCCGAGCCGACCCGGGGCCGCGGCCCGCTGCGCCGCCTCGACGTGCCGTTCATGCGCGAGACCACCCGTACCGAGCTGCTGCGCATGGGCATCGACCTGCGCGACGTGGACCAGCCCATCGGCACCCTGTCCGGCGGCGAGCGGCAGTGCGTGGCCATCGCCCGCGCCGTCTACTTCGGCGCCAAGGTCCTGGTGCTGGACGAGCCCACGGCCGCCCTCGGCGTGAAGCAGTCCGGGGTGGTCCTCAAGTACGTCGCCGCGGCCCGCGACGCGGGCCTCGGGGTGGTCCTGATCACCCACAACCCGCACCACGCGTACCTGGTCGGGGACCGCTTCGTGCTCCTCAAGCGGGGGACGATGGCGGGCTCCCACACCCGCGATTCGATCACCCTGGACGAGCTCACCCGGCAGATGGCGGGCGGCTCCGAGCTCGACGAGCTGAGCCACGAACTGGAGCGGGTGGCAGAATCAGGGCCAGACAGCACGCCATCCGGCCCGGACACCCCGTCCGGCACCACCGCACCCTGAGGGACGGCACCTCTCGATGAGCACGTACCGGGACTTCACGCTCGCCCACCGGGGGGCGGCGCGGGGCACCGTCCTGCGGACCATCGGGACCCGTGAGCGCCGGTCGCACCTGACCGCACCGCGCGTCCCGACCGTCGGCATCGACATCGGCGGCACCAAGGTGATGGCGGGCGTCGTCGACGCCGACGGGATCATCCTGGAGAAGATCCGCACCGAGACGCCCGACAAGTCCAAGAGCCCGAAGGTCGTCGAGGACACCATCGTCGAGCTGGTGCTGGACCTGTCCGACCGGCACGACGTGCACGCGGTCGGCATCGGGGCGGCCGGCTGGGTCGACGCCGACCGCTCCCGGGTCCTCTTCGCACCGCACCTGGCCTGGCGCGACGAGCCGCTGCGCGACGCGCTCCAGTCCCGGCTCGCGGTCCCCGTCATGGTGGACAACGATGCCAACACGGCCGCCTGGGCCGAGTGGCGCTTCGGCGCCGGGCGCGGCGAGGACCACCTCGTCATGATCACGCTCGGCACCGGCATCGGCGGGGCCATCCTGGAGGGCGGCCAGGTCAAGCGCGGCCGCTACGGGGTCGCCGGCGAGTTCGGCCACATGCAGGTCGTCCCCGGCGGGCACCGCTGCCCCTGCGGCAACCGCGGCTGCTGGGAGCAGTACAGCTCCGGCAACGCCCTGGTCCGCGAGGCCCGCGAGCTCGCGGCCGCCGACTCCCCGGTCGCGCACGACATCATCGCCAAGGTCGGCGGGAACGTGCAGGAGATCACCGGGCCGCTCATCACCGAGCTGGCCCGCGAGGGCGACGCCATGTGCGTCGAACTGCTCCAGGACATCGGCCAGTGGCTCGGCGTCGGCATCGCCAACCTCGCCGCCGCCCTCGACCCCTCCTGCTTCGTCATCGGCGGCGGCGTCAGCGCCGCCGACGACCTGCTGATCGGCCCGGCCCGCGACGCCTTCCGCCGCCACCTGACCGGCCGCGGCTACCGCCCCGAGGCCCGCATCGCCAAGGCCCAGCTCGGCCCCGAGGCCGGCATGGTCGGCGCCGCCGACCTCTCCCGGCTCGTCGCCCGCCGCTTCCGCCGCGCCACCCGCCGGCGCGTCGAGCGGTACGAACGCTACGCACAGCTGGGCCGGCGCGACGCCGCCGGCCCCGAGGACCGGGACCAGCAGTGACACCGCCCCCCACCCTGCCCCACCAGGCCCCCGCCCCCGACGACGGGGGCAGGGCGCCCGGACCCCCGGCCGAGGACCGCAGGCACGTGGTCCGGCGCCGCTGGGTCACCGCGATCATCATCCTGCTGCTGGTCGGCGTCCCCGCCGGCTACCTGGCCGTCTCCGCCCAGCAGAGCCGCCAGAGCGGCCGGGACAAGGCGGCCAAGGTCGGCGCGACCGAGGTGCGCCCCGGCTGGCCCTCCAAGGTGCAGCGCAGCATCTACGAGGTGCCCATCCCGCCGGAGGCCTGGCGGGTGGGATTCCTGGAGACCAACAACTGGCGCACCAGCCGGCTGTACATCCAGTTCGCCGTCACCCCCGACCAGCTGGACGTGTTCCTGTCCTCCGTCGGCGTCGACCGGGCCGGGCTGACCCCCGGCGTCTCCATCTCCGCGCACGACACCGAGGTCGCCGGGTGGAAGTGGAAACCCCGGTCCCGCTGGTACGGCACGACGCTGGAGCAGCAGGGCCCGCGCCCGACCCGGGACATCACCGTCGACCTCACGGAACCGCGGATCGCCCGCGTCTACGTGGTGTCCACGACCACGCCGTAGGCGCGACCGGCCGGCGGACCCGGGGGAGCGGACCCGCGCGGCCGGGCCGGCCGGCGCTAGCCTTGGATCATGAAGCTCACCAAGCGGCTGCACTCCTGCGTCCAACTGGAGAAGGACGGGCGCACGCTCGTCATCGACCCGGGCGCCTTCAGCGAACCGGACGCGGGGCTCGGGGCGGACGTCCTGCTGGTCACGCACGAACACCCCGACCACTTCGAGGAGGGCCGGCTGCGGGCCGCCCTCGACGCGAACCCGGCCGCCGGGCTGTGGACCCTGGACAGCGTCGCCCGGCTGCTCGCCCCCGCCTACCCGGGCCGGGTCCACACCGTGGGCCACGGGGACGCCTTCACCGCGGCCGGCTTCGAGGTCGCGGTCCACGGCGAGCTGCACGCGGTCATCCACCCGGACATGCCGCGGGTCACGAACGTCGGCTACCTCGTGGACGGCTCGGTCTTCCACCCCGGAGACGCGCTCACCGTGCCCGGGGTGCCCGTGGACACCCTGATGCTCCCGGTGCACGCCCCCTGGAACAAGATCGCCGAGGTGATCGACTACGTCCGCGAGGTCGCCCCGCGCCGGGCCGTCGACATCCACGACGCCTACCTCGCCGACCTCGCCCGGCCGATCTACGACCGGGCGCTGGAGAGCCTCGGCGGCGCCGACCACGCCCGACTCACCGCCGGCGCCAGCACCGAACTGTGACTGTCGGTGCCAGGCGATAGGTTGGCACCCATGCGTATCGCCACGTACAACGTCAACTCGATCACGGCCCGGCTGCCGCGCCTGCTCGCCTGGCTGGAGAGCTCCGGCACGGACGTCCTGTGCGTCCAGGAGACCAAGTGCTCCGCGGAGCAGTTCCCCCACGACGAGCTGCGCGAGCTCGGCTACGAGTCGGCCGTCAACGCCACCGGCCGGTGGAACGGCGTCGCCCTTCTCTCCAAGGTCGGCCTGGAGGACGTGGTCACCGGTCTGCCGGGCGGGCCCGACTACGAGGGCGTCCAGGAGCCCCGCGCGATCTCCGCGACCTGCGGCGGGGTCCGCGTCTGGTCGGTGTACGTGCCCAACGGCCGCGAGGTGGAGCACGACCACTACGGCTACAAGCTGGGCTGGTTCCGCGCCCTGGCCGCCGCCGTGGCCGAGGACGCGGCCGGTCCGCGCCCCTTCGCGGTCCTCGGCGACTTCAACGTGGCCCCGACCGACGAGGACGTCTACGACCCGGCCGTCTTCGCCGGCGCCACCCACGTGACCCCCGCCGAGCGCGCGGCCCTGGAGGAGCTGCGGGCCGCGGGCCTCTCCGACGTGTTCCCCCGCGCCCTCAAGTACGACCGCCCGTACACCTTCTGGGACTACCGCATGCTCGCCTTCCCGAAGAACCGGGGCATGCGCATCGACCTGGTCTACGGGAACGAGCCCTTCACCAAGGCCGTCACCGACGCCTACGTGGACCGCGAGGAGCGCAAGGGCAAGGGCGCGTCCGACCACGCACCGGTCGTGGTGGACCTCGACCTCGACCGGTAGCGGCGGCCCCGGGGGCGCGGACCGATCCGGGCCGACCGGTCAGGCGCGCCCTGTGGTCAGCGACGGTTCCTGGTGCGAGTCTGGACGGTATGAACATCCCCTTCCTGGGCCACTGGCTGAACCGACACGAAACGGAACAGGGCGCGGGGCTCGCCGCCGCCCTCGCGGACGACCCCGAGGGCATCGCCGAGCTGTTCTCCGAGTGCGAGATGCTGCGCGTCCAGGCGAGGTCGGACGGGCTCGAACTCGACGGGAGCCGGGCCTCGTTGGAGGCCCTCGACCAGCTGATGCCGCGCTGGCGCCGGGACCCCGAGATCGTGCCGTGGCTCGGCAACGACGCGGGCTTCTACCTCGGTACGGTGATCGTCCGTACCGTCCCGGGCGCCGGCTGGCAGGTCTGGCCGAACGGCCAGCCGGTGATCCGGCTGGCCTCGGGCCGCGAACTGAACGTGATCGAGTCCGGGGTCTCCTGGGCGATGACGGGCTCACCCGAGCTCAGCCAGGCCTACGCCGAGGCCTCCGAGGGCTGAGCCCCGGCCTCCGCACCGGGTGCGTCGCCGGGCCCGCCGGACCGCGGCCGCCCCCCGTCCTCCCGCAGCGCCGCCTCCCGCAGCGCCGCCTCCCGCAGCGCCGCCTCGCGCACCGCCCGGACCACCTCCGATCCGGACAGCGCCCGCGACATGCGGACGAGACCCGCGCTGGTGCGGGGGGAGGCGAGCAGGGCCCGGCCCGCCGGGTGCTCCGCGGCCGTCGGCGCGCGGCCGCCCGCGTCCCCGGCCCACACGACCACGGCGTGCGCCAGGGCGGCGGCATCGGCGACGGCCGCGGCCTCGTCGGCCGAGGGCGCGGTCTTGAGCGCCTCGTGCAGCGCGGCCTCCCGGAGCCCCGGGTCGAGGTACGGGTTGACGGCGAGGATGCCGTCGTGGATCTCCGATTCCGTCTGGATGACGCGGACTTCGATCGGCGTCCAGCGGCCGCCGGCCGGGCCGATGCCGCGTCCGGTCGCCGCGCGCAGCTCCCGCCAGGCCGGCTGGAGCCGGTGGTAGCGCCGCCACAGGCCCAGGTGGTCGGTCAGCCGCTGGGACAGCAGCGGCAGGACCAGGCCGAGGCCGATCAGCAGCGCGGACACGGCCGCGACCGGTGGTGCGATCGGCCAGCTCAGGTGGTCCAGGTCGCGACCGGCCCAGCGGGCGCCCACCGCCGTGAACTTCAGGGCGTCGTAGACCAGGTTGAGCAGGTAGCCGATGACGATGAGGACGAGCCCGGCGCGCAGCGGTCCGCGCACCAGCCGCGCCCAGCGCGTGCAGAGGAAGGTCATCAGCAGGGCGGTCGTGGTGTGCGCCGCCAGGTAGAGGACGATCATCTCGCGGATGTACGGGGTGGACGCGTAGTAGGTGTCCAGGTCGGTCAGCCGCTCCACCGGAGCGTCCCCCAGGACGAACAGGGCGTTGATCGCGACGATCACCGCGACGGTGGCGGCGTGGCAGCGCCGGGACCAGCGCGCCGCCCGACGCGCGTCGTCGGGACCGCTGCTCCAGCGGATCACGAGGACCAGATTGGCGCCGGAGAAGGCGGTCAGCACGGTGTACACGACCGGTGCGGCCGCGTTCGCGACGCCCGTGACGCGGTTGACGGCGGCGATCGAGGGGACCGCGGCCACGGCGAAGACCGCGGCGGCCACGAAGAGCAGGACGCACACGGAGCGCAGCAGTTCGTCGCCGGGGTTGCGGCGCAGGGCCGGCAGCTTCAGGCAGCCGGCCAGCAGCAGGAGGGCGCCGGGGACGTAGAAGCCGACGCCGTTGGGATCGTTCACGGGGCGGCCCGCGGGGCCGGGCGGGGGGTCGGGATCACGGCCGGTGCTCGTCCAGGATGACGTCCATCAGGGCCTGCATGTTGGCCAGCGTCTCGGGCGCCCCGCGAAAGGCGACCCGCCGGAGCCGGTGCTTCTCCTTCAGCTCCCGCAGCCCGGCCAGCTGCCTGGCCTGTTCGCCCTCCAGCCGTTCCCGCAGGGCGCGGTCCAGGGCCTGGGACGGGGTGGCCGTCAGGAAGCCGCGCGGCACCCCGAACAGGTCCTCGATGCGGGCCGCGTGCTCCAGCTTCGGCACCTTGCGCCCCTTGAGGAGCTCGCCGACCCACTGGGGCGTCACGCCCGTCCCCTCGGCGATCTCGGCCTTGGTGCGGCGCGCTCCGTCCGGGCCCGGACGGGTGGCGCGGAGGAACTCCAGCCGCTGGGCGACCTGCTGCTGGAAACCCGTCTGCGGAAGCTCCCGGCGGCTCAGCCCGGCGCGGACGGCGGCGACCGCCAGGCCGGTGCTGAAGGAGAGCGCGCCGGGATCGAGGACCTCGTCCCAGTCGAGCTCCGCTTCCTCGATCAACTCTTCAAGGAGGGCCAAGCTCTTGAGGTGGGGATCGACCTCGCCGGTCACGGACTCTCCTGGCGGGTTGGCGGGGTTGGGCGGCGGGTGCGGCGCGGGGTGCGGCGGCCGGCGCGTGCGCCGCCGGTACGGCCACTAGACCAGACCGGCGATCGATTCCACAACCGAAACGTTCGTGGAGCGGGGTCCGGAGGCCGTCGGGGGCGCCGCTGGCGGGGCAGCGGACCGGGGCCGGGCCGCGCGGGGCCCGAAACGATCGTTTCATCCCGTGAACCGTCCGTGGCATGCGGCCGGAGCCGGGCCCACCGGACCCGATGGGGTTTATGCCCTCTTTAGGCGTGTCGAGGTGAAGTGCCCTTGCCCGGCTGGATAGTTTGCGCTGACCTCGACACCGACAAGTGGGCAGGGCAGCGCATGGCCGTCGATCCGTTGATCGAGCTGCGGGACGTCAACAAGCACTTCGGGCGGTTGCACGTCCTCCAGGACATCAACCTCACCGTCGGCCGCGGGGAGGTGGTGGTGATCATCGGCCCCTCCGGTTCCGGGAAATCGACCCTGTGCCGGACGATCAACCGACTGGAGACCATCGAGTCCGGAACGATCAGACTCGACGGCAGACCGCTGCCCGACGAGGGCCGAGACCTCGCCCGGCTGCGCGCCGAGGTGGGCATGGTCTTCCAGTCCTTCAACCTCTTCGCGCACAAGACCGTCCTCGCCAACGTCTCGCTCGCCCAGATGAAGGTGCGCGGACGCAAGCGCGACGAGGCGGAGAAGCGCTCCCGGGAGCTCCTGGAGCGCGTCGGCCTCGCCGACCAGGCCGCCAAGTACCCGGCCCAGCTCTCCGGCGGCCAGCAGCAGCGCGTGGCCATCGCCCGCGCCCTCGCCATGAGCCCCAAGGCCCTCCTCTTCGACGAGCCCACGTCCGCGCTCGACCCGGAGATGATCAACGAGGTGCTGGAGGTCATGCAGCAGCTGGCCGCCGAGGGCATGACCATGGTCGTGGTCACCCACGAGATGGGCTTCGCCCGCTCCGCCGCCAACCGCGTCGTGTTCATGGCCGACGGGAAGATCGTCGAGGACCGGACCCCGGAGGCGTTCTTCACGGCTCCCGAGAGCGACCGGGCCAAGGACTTCCTCTCCAAGATCCTGAAGCACTGAGGGCGGACCGATGCGAAACCCCCGCACCCTGGCGCTCGCGCTGCTGCTGCTCGCGGCGGCCCTCTTCGGCTGCGGCCGCTCCGGCAGCCCCCCGGTCAAGGGCCCCCAGCCCGAGGACCTCCCCGTGTACCGGGTCGACACCGCCTTCCGGCTCCCCGACTCACCGACCTGGGAGCGGGCCAGGCGCCGCGGCCACCTGGTGGTCGGGGCCAAGGAGGACCAGCCGTACATGGGGGAGAAGGACCCCGCCAGCGGCCGCTACTCCGGCTTCGACATCGAGATCGCCAAGATGATGTCGGCCTCCCTGGGCTTCGACCCCAAGACCATCGAGTTCAAGACCATCGCCTCCGCCAACCGCGAGACGGCCCTGCAGAACGGGCAGATCGACTACTACGTGGGCACCTACACCATCAACGACAACCGCAAGAAGCAGGTCGGCTTCGCCGGGCCCTACTACATGGCCGGCCAGTCCCTGCTGGTCCGCAAGGACGAGAAGGGCATCGACGGCCCCGGCGACCTCGCGGGCAAGAAGGTCTGCTCGGCCGCCGGCTCCACCCCCTACCAGCGGCTCCAGAAGGACTTCCCCGAGGCGGTCCTCGTCGCCTACGACACCTACTCCGTCTGCGTGGACAACCTGCTCACCTACCAGGTCGACGCCGTCTCCACCGACGACTCCATCCTCCTCGGCTACGCCGCCAAGGTCCCCGACGAGCTCAAGGTCGTCGGCAGGCCCTTCTCGAAGGAGCCCTACGGCATCGGCGTCCCGCGCGGCGACAACGCGCTGCGCTTCGCCCTCGACGACGCCCTGGCGGCGCAGGAGAAGAACGGCAACTGGAAGAAGGCCTACGAGGCCACGCTCGGCCTGTCCGGCCAGAGCGCTCCCACGCCCCCCGCCATCGACCGCTACCCGGCGAGCTGAGGGAGAGGGCACCGCCATGGACGTACTGACCGACAACTTCGCCCTCTACGGCAAGGGCTTCCTCGGCACGGTCCAACTGACCGTCTACGCCTCCCTGCTCGCCCTGGTCCTCGGCTTCGTGATGGCCTCCTTCCGGGTCGCGCCCATCGGCTCCCTCCGGGTCCTGGGCACCGTGTGGGTCACCGTGCTGCGCAACACCCCCCTGACCCTGCTCTTCTTCGCCGTGCTGCTGGGCCTGCCCCGCTTCGGGCTCGTCCTGCCGTTCCAGCTCTTCGCCGTCCTCGCGCTCGGCTGCTACACCTCCGCCTTCATCTGCGAGGTGCTGCGCTCGGGCATCAACACCGTGCCCAAGGGCCAGGGCGAGGCGGCCCGCTCGCTGGGCATGTCCTTCGGCCAGACGCTGGGCACCGTCGTGCTCCCGCAGGCCTTCCGCTCCGTCATCCCGCCCGTCGGCTCCACGCTGATCGCGCTCGCCAAGAACTCCGCCATCGCCGGCGCGTTCAGCGTCACCGAGCTGCTCGGCACGTACAAGACCCTCAACGAGCTGGGTTACAGCATCATCTGGACCTTCGTCTGGATCGCCGTGGGCTACCTGATCATCACCCTGTCCATCAGCCTGCTCTTCCACGTGCTGGAGAAGCGCTTCGGAGTCGCCCGATGACCGCGCACGCGCTGCACGGTGACATGGAGTCCACCGCCCTCTACGACATCCCCGGCCCGCAGGCCCGCCGCCGGCACCTGCTGTACGGGATCGCCTCCACGGTGCTGATCCTCGCCCTGCTCGGCTGGCTGCTCTACCTGCTCTTCGACACCGACCAGTTCACCGCCGCCAAATGGAGCCCCTTCACGTACAAGGGCATCCAGGAGCTGCTGCTCAAGGGCCTGGGCAACACCCTCAAGGCCTTCGCCTACGCCTCGGTGCTCTCGCTCCTGCTGGGCGCGGTGCTCGCCACCGGGCGGCTGTCGGTCCACCGGCCGGTGCGCTGGCTGGCCACCCTGTGCGTGGAGTTCTTCCGCGCGATGCCGGTGCTGGTGATGATCTTCTTCATCTTCGTGGCGCTGAAGGTCCAGCCGCTGCCCGCCCTGGTGGCCGGACTGACGCTCTACAACGGCTCGGTGCTCGCCGAGGTGTTCCGCACGGGCGTCAACTCCGTGGAGCGGGGCCAGCGCGAGGCGGCGTACGCGCTGGGCATGCGCAAGACCCAGGTGATGACCCACGTCCTCGCCCCGCAGGCGGTCCGGGCCATGCTGCCCACCATCATCAGCCAGCTGGTCGTCGCCCTGAAGGACACCTCGCTCGGCTACCTGATCACCTACGAGGAGTTCCTGCACGCGGGCAAGCTGATCGCCTCGAACCTCGACTACGACCTGCCCTTCATCCCGGTCGTGATGATCATCTCGCCCGTGTACATCGGCATGTGCATGCTGCTGTCCTGGTTCGCCACCTGGGTGGCGCGCCGCCAGCGCCGCAACCCCAAGGTCGAGGGCGCCGCGGCGGTGCCCGCCGATCCGGCGGCGCTGCTGCCGGGCGAGATCTAGGCTCCCAGGAGCCCGCCACCCCGCCCGGCGGCAGCCGTGGATCACTGCTCGCGCAGCGGTACCGAGACGTACGACGGATCGGTGCGCGGCGAGGAGAAGGTCAGCTGCGCGCCGGAGGGGTTGTGCTCGATGTAGAGCGGGTCGACGGTGTCGACGACGAGGGCGAGCCGGTGGCCGGCGGGTACGTCGTAGGCGGTGGAGAAGAGCTCCAGGTCCACTCCGAAGGACTGGTTCGGGGTCTTGCCGTGGAAGGTGTACGGGGCGTTGCTGACGAGCTTGCCGACACCGAGCGGGCCCACGTCGTACAGGTAGGCGACGAAGGTGCCGTCCCCCTTGGTCGGAGTCACGGTGGTGTGCAGCCGGACCGTGCCGCGGACGCGGCGGGCCTCGGTGTGGCGCTCTGACTGCCAGACGGCGGCGAAGGCGCGGGGGAGGAGGGGGACGGAGACGGCCGGGGGCGTCTTCAGGAACTGGTCGAGGAGGTTGGTGAGCAGCAGGATCCCGCCGTTGGCACCCGAGTCGACGTTGGCGTACACGCGCTGGCTGTCGGCCAGGGCGAGCCGCTCGGAGCCGCCGGCGCCCACCGCCCGCCAGTCGGCGTAGCCCTCGTACCCGGCGTCGCTGCGCGACTTGATCTGTACCGGGGCCTCGGTGTCGATGCCGTTGCGCTCGCCCTTGAGGTAGCGGTCGAACCAGCGGTGGGCGCTCGTCCAGGTGTCGTTGGGCAGGCCGAGCAGGCCGGTGCCCTCGGCGGTCGCGTGGTCGCCGGGGCGGAACTCCAGGCGCTTGGGACCGGTCAGCCCCTCGTAGAACTTCGCGTACTGGTTGGGCGGGAAGATGGTGTCGCCCCACGCGTTGCCGAGGAAGACGGCGGCGCCGTTGGCGTTGATCCGGTCCAGCTGGGCGGCCGGGGAGCGCGTACGTCCCCAGTCGATCATCGCCTGCTCGTTCTCCAGCTTCGAACCGAGGAAGTCGCCGAGGATCCGCTGGAGTTCGGTTCCGGGGCGGCCGGTGAGGTAGCCGGCGGCGCCGAGCATTCCCGCGGCCTGGAGGTGCTGGGTGCGGCCCGAGTAGATGGACTCGATCAGGTCGGCCCAGCCGCTCATCGCGACCACGGCCTTGATCCGGCTGTCGTGGGCGGAGGCCATCAGGCTGATGCCCGCGCCGTACGAGACCCCGCCGAGGCCGATGCGTCCGGGGTCGGCGGGGGTGTGGGCGAGGGCCCAGTCGATGACGGCGGACACGTCGGCGACGTCCGGCGGCCCGGCCACCTCGATCTGTCCGCCCGAGAGCCAGAAGCCGCGGGAGGTGTAGCTGACCACGACGTAGCCGGCGTCGGCGAGCTTCCTGGCCTGGACGACGTATTCGATCTGCGGCAGGCCCCAGCTGGTCGGCAGCACGATCAGGGGGTAGGTCCGGCCGGGTTCGGCGCCGGCCGGGGTGAAGACGTTGCCCTTCAGGGTGATGCCGCCGGAGCCGGGGATGTCGTGGAACCGCAGCTCCGGCGAGGCGGCGTGAGCGTTCGCCGGGGCCGGGGCGGGTGCGGCCGCGGCCGCGGGGGCCGCCTGGGCCTGGTGGGGGGCCAGGCCCAGGGCGGCTGCCGCCAGCAGGGCGGCCACCGCCGCGGCGGTGGTGGTGCGTTGCATCGATCGCTCCTCGCGTACGCCGGGGTGTCGAAGTGACCCGAAGGTAACGGGAGCGGGTTACTGGAAGTAACCCGTCGGTAAGTTACGTGGTGGTAACAGTTGAACGAGAGTCAGTCGGGTGCGCAGGGGCCCGGGTCGGCCGGTGGGCGGGTCATGTGGGCCGTTTCCGCAGGCGGTTGGTGCGTGGCGGGCCGTCGCGCGTGCTAGTTTGTGAGCGATCGTTCAACTACAAGGAGCCGCGATGGGGCGCAGACAGGTCTGGGACCAGGACGAGGTGCTGGCCTCCGCCATGGGGCTGTTCCGGCGCCGCGGGTACCTCGGCGCCTCGCTCCGCGACCTCGAAGAGGCGACCGGAATGCACCCGGGCAGCCTGTACCGGGCGTTCCACAGCAAGGAGGGGCTGTTCAGCGCCGCGCTGGACGCCTACAACGAGCGGGTGGTGGAGAGCAGGGTCCGCGTCCACCTGCGGGACGCGCCGGACCCCGTGGCCGGGATCCGCTCGTTCTTCACCTCGGCCTTCGAGGGCGCCGCGGGGCCCGAACCGGACCCCGGGTGCCTGCTCACCAACAGCGCGGTGGAGTCCTTCACGGTTCCGCAGGCGGCGCCGGGCGTGCGCCGGGGGCTGGAGGCGATCGAGCACGGCTTCGCCGACGCGCTGACGCGCGCCCGTGCCCGGCGGCTCCTGCCCGCCGAACTCGACGTCGAGGAGTCGGCCGTCCGGCTCCTCGCGCTCTACCAGGGCCTGCTGGTGCTCGTCCGCTCCGGTACGGGCACCGCCAAACTGCACGCCGTCACCGACGGGGCGCTGACATCGATCGGTGCCGCGCCGGCGCGACGGTCGGTCACCACCGGGCAATCCGAAGAGAAGGAACAGCGATGAGCGAACGACGGAAACTCTGGGACGACTACGCCGCGTGCTGGTCGGCCGATCCCTCGATACGGCCCACCGCGCTCGGCGCGGTCGCGGTCGACGACGTGGCCTACCGGGACCCGGGGACCGAAGTCGGCAGCCGGGCGGAACTGGACGCGTACATGAGCGGCTTCGCCGGCGCGTTCCCCGGGCACCGGTTCCGGATCGACGAGGTGCTCGACCACCACGACCGGTCACTGGCCCGCTGGACGCAGGTCGGCCCGGACGGCGAGCCCTTCATGACGGGCGTGAGCAGCGCGGTGCACCGCGACGGCCTCCTCGCCGACGTGACCGGCTTCTTCCTCCCCGCCTGACGGCCCGGACCGGCCGGGCACCGCGCGGGCGTGCGGTGCCCGGCCGGTCGCGTCGCGCCGGCCGCCGGGCCGGGCGGCGCGATCCGGCCGACCGCCGCGCCGGCCGGTCAGCCGTTCTGCGCGCCCGCGGCCAGTGCGCTCTTGGTCTTCCACTCGTCCCACGAGAGGTTCCACTCGCCGTAGCCGTTGCCCAGCGGCGCGTTGCCCTTGGATCCCGAACCGACCACCTCGAAGGGGTCGCCGACCTGGACCTTCGCGTAGAAGTCGGCGGCGTCGGAGGTGCTCATGCCCACACAGCCGGAACTGGTGTTGGCGCGCCCGAAGTTGGCGGTGTTCCACGGCGCGGCGTGCACGTACATGCCCGACCAGGTCAGCCGCATCGAGTAGTCGACCATCTTGTCGTAGGAGTCGCCCAGACCCACGGTCTGCGAGTCCATCCGGATGGTGCCCTCCTTCGACATCAGCACCATCTTCCCGGACCACGAGGCCTTCTGGCCGCCCGGGGTGCCGGCCGACACGGGGATCGTCTCGACCACCTGGCCGTCCTCGGTCACCTTCATCTTCCGGGTGTCCAGGCTGACCTCCATCCGGCGGTCCTTGCCCACCTTGAACTCGGTGGTGTAGTCGCGGGCGAAGAGGCCGCCGCCCTTCCCGGAGTCCACCCCGTTCAGGTTCATGTCCACCTTCACGTCGGTGCCGGACTTCCAGTACTCCTTGGGCCGCCAGTCGATCCGGTCGCTGCCCGAGTAGTCCTTGAACCAGCCCCAGGAGCCCTCGGTGCCGTTCGAGGTGGTGACCTTCAGGGCCTTCTCCACCTCGGCCTTGTTCGCCACCGGGTTGTCGAAGACGACGGAGACCGGCATGCCCACGCCCACCGTGCTGCCCTTGGGTACGTTGATCTTGAGCTTGTTCACCTTGTCGGCGGCCGAGGTGGCGAACCGGGTCGAGGCGCTCTGGCTGTCGGTGTTCTGCGCCTCGACCGCGTAGTCGGTGCCGGGAGCGGCATTGCGCTCGGAGGTCCAGGTGCGGGCGTCGTCGGATATCTTCCCCGGCAGCTCCCCGCCCTTGGCGTCGGTCACCTTCACCAGCGCCAGCTTCCCCTCGGCGAGGGTCACCGTGACCGGCTCGCCGGCCTTCACCCGGTCACCCGTGAGGTTCACCGAAACCGCCATGTCCGGCTTCTTCTTCATCTCCGCCGCGCCGCCCGCGCCGGCGGCTCCCGAACCGCCCCCGCACGCGGTCAGGGTGGCGGCGAGGAGCGCGGTCCCCGCGAGGGCGGCGTGGCGGACCCGTCGACGGGACAGGGCGGTACGGCTGCTGCGGCTCAACGAAAACCCCTCCGAAGTAATGATCGTTCGCAAATAGAGAGCGAGCACGACGACTTTAGGTTGCGCATTCGGCGGAAAAGGTCCCCTTTTCCGGTGTGACGTCGACCGCAGCGAAACGGTCATCGTCCGGTCACAATCGCCGCGCGCCGCGGTCACGGTCCGCTGTGAGAGTCCTCTGCGACACCACCCGGACGCAACGGAAGGCCGACAGTCGTGTGCGCACTGCTCGTGAACCCCGCCCAGCAGGCCCAGGAACAGCACCGCACCCCATCCGGCGAGCACGGCCGGGACGGGCGCCGGGAGCGCGAGTCCGTGGTCCGGCCGCTGTCCGCCCCCGAGTACCGGGCGTTCCTCTCCCGCCACCGCGGGGCCAGCTTCCTGCAGTACCCGTCGTGGGCGCGGGTGAAGGACCTGTGGCGCGCGGAGACCCTCGGATGGCACGACGGCGACGGGGTCACCACGGGCGCCGGGCTCGTTCTCTATCGCCAATTGCCCGGTACCCGCAAATACTTCGCCTACCTTCCCGAAGGCCCCGTCGCCGACTGGTCCGACCCGCACGTCGACCGCTGGCTGACCCCGCTCCTGCGGCACCTGCGCTCCGCGGGCGCCTTCGCCGTCCGGATCGGCCCCACCCCCGCCTACCGGCGCTGGGACGCGGCCACCGTCAAGTCCGCGACCGGCCCCGGCCGGCAGATCTCCGACGTGCTCGCCACGGAGGTGGACGCGGTCGGCGCCGCCCTCGCCGACCGGCTGCGCACCCGCGGCTGGAAGCGCTGCGGCGGCGAGGACGACGGCGACGCCCAGCCCCGCCACGTCTTCCGGGTCCCGCTCGCCGGCCGGTCCGCCGACGACCTGTGGGCCGGCCTGAACCAGGAGTGGCGGCGCAACGTCCGCAAGGCCGAGAAGGCCGGGGTGCGGACCTTCCTGGGCACGGCCGCCGACCTGCCCGAGTTCTACCGGCTGCTGTGCGTCACCGAGGAGCGCGACGGCTTCCGGCTCGGCCGCTCCCTCGCGTACTACGAGCGGCAGTACGCGGCCCTCAACGCGGAGGAGCCCGGCCGGATGCGGCTCTACCTGGGCGTCCACCGGGGCGAGGTGCTCGCCGCCCACACCATGGTCGTCGCCGGCGGCCGGGTCTGGTACCAGACCGGCGCCTCCGCCGACCACCGCCGCGAGGTCCGCCCCAGCAACGCCCTGCAGTGGCGGATGCTGTGCGACGCCCATGCCCTGGGCGCGGACGAGTACGACATGCGCGGGGTACCCTCCACCCTTGACCCCGACGAACGCGCGTTCGGGCTGCTGCGCTGGAAGCTCGGCACCGGCGGGCAGGTCGTCGAGACGCTCGGCGAATGGGAGACCCCGATGGACGGATACGCCAACACGGCCCTCTACAAGGCCTTCCAGGCGTACCTGGCCCGCCGGTGAACCACGGTTCCCACACCCCCGCGGCCCCGCCCGCACCGGCCCCGCCCCCCTCCGCCGCGGCCCGCGCCGTCGCCCGGGACGCGGCCGCGCAGCCGACCGCCGCCGCGCCGGCCCGGGGATCGGTGCTGCGCAGCGGCGCCCTGATGGCGGCCGGGTCCCTGGTCTCCCGCGCCACCGGCTTCGTCCGCTCCGCGGTCGTCGTGGCGGCCCTGGGCACCGGACTGCTCGGCGACGGCTACGCCGTCGCCAACACCGTCCCGAACATCCTCTACATCCTGCTGGTCGGCGGCGCCCTGAACGCCGTCTTCGTCCCCGAACTGGTCCGCGCCGCCAAGGAGCACCGCGACGGAGGCGCCGCCTACACCGACCGGCTGCTGACCGCCTGCACCGCGGCCCTCGTGCTGCTCACCGCCGCGGCCGTCCTCGCCGCCCCGCTGATCGTCTCCGTCTACACCGGCTACAGCGGCGCCCAGGAGAGCACCACGGTGGCGCTCGCCCGCTACTGCCTGCCGCAGATCCTCTTCTACGGACTGTTCACCCTGCTCGGCCAGGTGCTCAACGCCCGCGGCCGGTTCGGCGCGATGATGTGGGCCCCCGTCCTCAACAACCTGGTGATCATCGGCGTCTTCGGGCTCTTCCTGTTCCTCTCCCACGACTCCGCGGACGGCCTCACCGCGGCCGACACCCGGCTGCTGGGCCTGGGCACCACCGCCGGCATCGTGGTGCAGGCGCTCGCCCTGGCCCCCTCCCTGCGCGCCGCCCGTTTCCGCTGGCGCCCCCGCTTCGACTGGCGCGGCAGCGGCCTCGGCCGGCCGCTGCGCAACGCGGGCTGGCTGGTCCTGCTCGTCCTGACCAACCAGCTCGCGTACTGGGTCGTCACCCGGCTCTCCACCGCCACCGGACAGCACGCCGTCGACGCCGGGCTGGCCGGCGGCGCCGGGTACACCGCCTACAGCAACGCCTACCAGCTGTGGATCGTCCCCCAGGGCATCGTCACCGTCTCCCTCGTCACCGCCCTGATGCCCCGGATGAGCTCCGCCGCCTCCGACGGCGACCTGGCCGCCGTCCGCCGGGACGTCTCGTACGCGCTGCGCTCCAGTGCCGCCCTCGTCGTGCCCGCGGCCGCCCTCTTCGCCGCCCTCGCCCCCTGGGTGATCGGCAGCGTCTTCGAGTACGGCCGCACCGGCCCCGCCGACATCGAGGTCATGGCGGGCATCCTCGCCGCCTTCGCCCCCGGCCTGATCGCGTTCTCCGCGCAGTACGTGCTCTCCCGCGGCTTCTACGCGCTCTCCGACACCCGCACCCCCTTCTTCCTCAACCTGGTGATCGCGGCCTCGAACGCGGCCCTCTCCGCGGCCGCCTACGTCCTGCTGCCCCCGCGCTGGGCCGTCACCGGCATGGCCGCCGCCTCCTCCGCCGCCTTCGTCGCGGGCGCCGCCGTGACCGCACGCACCCTCGCCCGCAGGCTCGGCCCGCGCACCGGCCCCCGCACCGGGCGCCGGGAGAGCGCCCTGCGGACCCACCTGCGGATGCTGGCCGCCTGCGTACCGGCGGGCGCCGCCGGGTACGCGGCAGCCCGCGCCGCGGACCCCCTGGGCAACCTCGCCGCGGCCGGCACGGGAACCGTCGCGCTCGCGCTCGTCGTCGTCCTCCTCGCCGGGCCGCTGCGGCTGACCGAGATCACCGACCTCCTGCACTCCCTGCGGCGCAAGACCGGCCGTAAGCAGGAGGAAGAGCACCGGACCGGCCGGGGATACTGAGCGGATGCCACGCGTACTGCTGATCGAGGACGACCCGTCCGTACGGGAGGGCGTGGGCCTCGGCCTGCGCCGCCGCGGCCACGAGGTGAGCGCCGCCGAGACCGGAGAGGCGGGACTCGCCCTGATGCGGTCCTTCCGCCCCGAGCTCGTCCTGCTCGACCTCATGCTGCCGGGGATCAACGGCGTCCAGGTGTGCCGCCGCATACGGGACACCAGCGAGGTCCCGATCATCATGCTGACCGCGCGCGGGGACGACTTCGACATAGTCGTCGGCCTGGAGGCCGGCGCCGACGACTACATCGTCAAACCCGCCCGCACCGAGGTCATCGAGGCCCGCATCAAGGCCGTGCTGCGCCGGCTCAGCGACCCCGCGGGCGGCCGCCCCGAGGTGGCCCACCACGGCGAACTGGCCATCGACCGCTCCGGACTGACCGTCGCCAAGAACGGCGAGCGGCTCGCCCTCGCCCCCAGCGAGCTCAAGCTCCTGCTGCACCTGTCGGCCTCGCCCGAGCAGGTCTTCTCCCGCCAGCAGCTCCTGGAATACGTGTGGGACCACAGCTACCACGCCGACGCCCGTCTGGTGGACGCCTGTGTCCGCCGCCTGCGCCACAAGATCGAGGACCCCGACCGCAGCCCCCGCTACATCCAGACCGTGCGCGGCTTCGGCTACCGCTTCGGTCCGCTGTAGGACGGCGCCGTGCGACGCATCGCCCCGCTGGGCCTGCGCACCCGGCTGATCGCGGCCTTCCTGCTGGTCGCCGCGATCTGCGCGGTGACCACCGCCGCCCTCACCTACCAGAAGGCGCGCAACGCGATCCTCAAGCAGACCCAGGACACGGCCGTGAGCAGCCTGCGGGAGCAGATCGAGCAGCAGACGACGAGGCTTCCGATGACCCAGGACCAGCTCCAGGCGGTCGTCACCGAACTCGGCAAGCGCGGCAAGCCGCACCCCTGGACGGTCTTCGGCGAGTACGGGTCCCTGCGCGCATCCAGTTCCTCCGCGGCCCCCTTCGGCCCGGTCACCGACACCCTGCGCCGGAAGGTCCGGGAGAACCGGTACGGAGCCTTCCAGCGGGTCGAGAACGGCTCCGGCGATCCCTACCTCACCATCGGCATCGCAGCGGTCTTCCCGCACGGCGGGGTCGCCGAGCCCACCGGCGCCGTCTACTTCGCCAGCGTGCCCCTGACCGACGAGAGCCGGACCGTCCAGGCGATGGTCGACGCAGCCAAGCAGGGCGCCGTCCCGGCCATCGCCCTCGCCGTCATCCCCGCCCTGCTGGCCGCCCGCAGCGTGCTGCGGCCCGTCCGCGACATGCGCCGGGCCGCCCAGCGGCTGGGTCTCGGCCGCCTCGACACCCGGATCGAGGTGCGCGGCGCCGACGAACTCGCCGGCCTCGCCCGCACCTTCAACGAGACCGCCCGCGCCCTGGAGCACTCGGTGGCCGAGCTGCGGGAGGCCGAGGTCCGGGCCCGGCGCTTCGCCTCCGACGTCTCGCACGAACTGCGCACCCCGCTCGCCGGGATGCTGGCCGTCACCGAGGTGCTCGACGAGGACGCCGAGCAGCTCGACCCGGACACCGCCAAGGCGCTGCGGCTGGTCAGCGCCGAGACCGGGAAGCTCGCCGTCCTGGTCGAGGACCTCATGGAGATCTCCCGCTTCGACGCCCGCGCCGCCGAGCTCAACCTGGACGACGTGGACCTCGCCGTGGCGGTGGGCAAGACCCTGGAGCGCCGCCACTGGGACGACGGCCGGGTCCGCACCGACCTGCCGCCCGGCGTCCGGGCCCGGCTGGACCCGCGCCGCTTCGACGTGGTCCTCGCCAACCTCGTCGGCAACGCCCTGCGGCACGGCGGCGCCCCGGTGCTGATCACCGTGCGGACCGGGCCGGGGGAGGACGGCGAACGGCTGCTCGTCGAGGTCGCCGACAGCGGACCGGGGATCGCCCCCGAGGTGCTGCCGCACATCTTCGACCGCTTCTTCAAGGCCGACGCGGCCCGCACCCGCTCCGCCGGCAGCGGCCTGGGCCTGGCCATCACCCTGGAGAACGTACGCCTGCACGGCGGCACGCTCCGGGCCGCCAACGGACCCTTCGGAGGAGCCGTGTTCACCCTCGACATGCCCCTGGAGGCCCACGCGTGAACGGCACCAGGGCGCTCGCCGCCGCGGCGGGAGCGCTGGGCACGCTGCTGCTCGCCGGCTGCGGCATCGCACCCACCGGTGTGATCGAGGCCGGCAGCGCCGCCCGGGTGGTGGTCCCCGGCTCCGCCGGTCCGGTCCTCTACTTCATCGCGCCGGAGGGCGACCGGCTGGTCCCGTACCCGCTGATGGCGGACGGCTACCGGCTCCCGCCGGGAGGCCTGGTCGCGCAACTGCTCGCCGGGCCGGGGAGCTCGGGGCGGTCGTCGGACCTCGGCACGGAGCTGCCCCGGATGCAGATCAAAGCGCTCGACGCGACGGCGGTGTCGTGGGCGGCGCCCGACGGGGTGCCCACGGTCACGGCCCGGCTGCCCATCGCGGTGGGCGGCCTCTCCGCGCTGGGCCGCGGCCAGCTGGTGTGCACGCTCGCCTTCGCCGGTGAGCCGGACACCCTCAGCCGGGTCGCCCTGATCGGTACCGACACCGCCCTGCCCGCCGACCGCTGCGACCTCCGGCGCTGACGCGGCCGGGCCGGCCGCGCTCTTGCGGGCGCCGACGGCCCTTGCCACGGTGGCCCCATGGACCACGCCGCGGACGCCCCCGACGTCTTCGACCCGCGCCTGTACGCCGAGGCCGTCCCCCTCGACCGCTACCGGCTGCTGCGCGACGCCCGACCGGTCGCCCGGCAGGCCGAGCCGGAGGTGCTGGGCTGGCCCGCCGGCCCGGGCTTCTGGGCCGTCACCCGGCACGCCGACGTCGTGGCGGTGCTGCGCGACCACCGCACGTACTCCTCCTGGCTGGGGGCCACCCAGATCCGCGACCCGGACCCGGCCGACCTGCCGTTCCTGCGCCGCACCATGCTCAACCAGGACCCCGGCGGCGACCACGGCCGGCTGCGCCGGGTGGTGTCCCGGGCCTTCACGCCCGCCCGCGTCGACGCCTTCGCCGGCCGGGTGCGCGAGCGCGCCCGCGGGCTGCTGGCCGGCGCCCGGGAGCGGGCCGAGGGCGGGGCCGCCGACGTGGTGCGCACCGTCACCGACGAGTACGCGCTGCTCAACCTCACCGACCTGCTGGGCGTCCCGGCCGGCGACCGGGCGCTGCTCCTGGACTGGACCGTACGGATCATCGGCTACCAGGACCCCGAGGACGCGCCCGCACCCCGGCTCGGCCCGGACGGCCGGCCGCTCGACCCGCGCTCCCCGGCGCTGCTCGGCGAGATGTTCGCGTACGCCCGCGAACTGGCCGCCCACAAGCGCCGCCACCCGGGCGACGACGTGCTGACCTCGCTCGCCCAGGCCGGGCTCGACGACGCCGAGCTGGAGATGTTCTTCTTCCTGCTCACCGTCGCCGGCAACGACACCGTGCGCGCCGCCGCCCCCGGCGGCCTGCTCGCCCTGGCCCGCGATCCCGACGCCTACCGGCGGCTCGCGGCCGGCGAGGTCGCGGTGGAGCGGGCCGTCGAGGAGCTCCTGCGCGTCCACCCGCCCGTGCTCAGCTTCCGCCGCACGGCCGCCGCCGACACCGAACTGGCCGGGCAGCCGATCCGGGCCGGGGACAAGGTGGTCGTCTTCCACGCCTCCGCCAACCACGACGAGCGGGTGTTCACCGCCCCCGACCGCCTCGACCTCGGCCGCCCGTCCAACCCGCACGTCTCCTTCGGGGACGGTCCGCACGTCTGCCTCGGCGCGCACTTCGCCCGGCTCCAGTTGCGCGTCCTGTACGAGGAGTGGTGCGCCGCCATGCCCGCGCCCGAACAGGCCGGCCGGCCGCGCCGGCTGGTCTCCAACTTCATCAACGGGATCACGCGGCTGCCGCTGCGGGTGTCCGGGCCGGCGCGGTGACGTCCGCGACCAGCTCCGTCACGTCCGGACCGTAGGCGTCCGAGTTGACGACCTTCAGCAGCAGGCAGAAGGAGTCCGCGCCGTAGGTGCGGGCGAGCCGCTGGTGGTGCCGGGCCAGGTAGCGGGCGGCGGCCTGGTTGCTGTTGGCGGTCTGACCGGACAGCAGGAAGACCGGGCGGGCGCCCCGACCGTTCGTCAGGCGTGCCAGCAGGACGTGCTCGACCAGGCCCTTGTCCCAGAGGTACGCCTCCCCGCCGACGCTGATCGAACCCCGCTCCGGGCCCCGCGCACTGGTGAGGTCCACCCGCACCCCCGGCAGCATGGACATCAGGTGCGCCGCGGTGCGGACGTTCGAGACGGGCCCGCCCACGCAGAACTCGGCCCGCTCGCCGAAGCCCTGCCGGGACTCGTCGTGGGTGACGATCTGCACGTTCGCCCCGCAGTCCTTGATCAGGGCCGAGATCTCCAGCAGCGCGAACGCGTCGCTGCGGTGCAGGGACGAATCGGTGCCGCCCATCTGGCGGTTGACCACGAACAGGCAGTCCGAACCGGTCGGCAGGCCGAAGAAGGCCTGTTTGCGGCGCAGGGCGCGGCGCCACAGGTAGGTCCGGGAGAACCAGCCGAACCCGCCGCTGACGGCCGTGGCTATCACCCCGAGCACGATGTTGCGCACGTCGTCGTTCATGCGGCGGATGGTAGCGGCCGGGAGGTCCTCCTGACGTGGGGGGTGCGCCGAAGTTACAGTGCCGCAGCCGGTTCTGAACGGCCGTCGACTGGAGGAAACGGATGCGTCGTCCCGCCGCACGCCACCTAGCGCTCGTCGCCCTCGCCGGGGCACTGGTCTCCACCGGGGCCGCAGCCCCGCCGTCCGCCCCGCCCGGCGGGAGCCCGGCCAAGACCCCCGTGGCGGCCGGCTACGGCGGCGCCGTCGCCAGCGTCGACGCCGACGCCTCGGCCGCGGGCATCGCCGTGCTGCGCTCCGGCGGCAACGCCGTGGACGCGGCGGTCGCCACCGCAGCCGCCCTCGGCGTCACCGAGCCCTACTCGGCGGGGATCGGCGGCGGCGGCTACTTCGTGTACTACGACGCCAAGACCCGCCGCGTACAGACCGTCGACGGCCGCGAGACCGCCCCGGCGACGGCCACCGCGACGCTGTTCCAGGAGAACGGCGTCCCCATCCCCTTCGCCGAGGGCCAGACCAGCGGCCTGGGCGTCGGCGTCCCCGGCACGCCCGCGACCTGGAAGAGCGCCCTCGACGCCTGGGGCACCCGCCCGCTGCGCGAACTGCTGCGGCCGGCCGAGAAACTGGCCCGCGACGGCTTCACCGTGGACGCCACCTTCCGCTCCCAGACCGAGGCCAACCAGGACCGCTTCAAGGACTTCCCGGCCACCGCGAAGCTCTTCCTGCCGGGCGGCGCCCTGCCCGTCGTCGGCTCCTCCTTCAAGAACCCGGACCTCGCGGCCACCTACGCAGAACTCGGCCGCAAGGGCACCGGCGCGGTCTACCGGGGCCCGATCGCCGACGACATCGTCCGGGCCGTACGGACACCCCCCGTGGACCCGGCCGCCACCCGCACGGTGCGCCCCGGCGACCTGACCGGCCGCGACCTGCGGGCGTACGAGACGAAGCGCCAGGCCCCCACCCAGGTGAGCTACCGCGGCCTGGACGTGTACAGCATGGCTCCCTCCTCGTCCGGCGGGACCACGGTCGGCGAGGCGCTGAACATCCTGGAGCGGACCGACCTGTCCGCGCTCCCGCCGGCCCAGTACCTGCACCGCTTCATCGAGGCCTCGCGGATCTCCTTCGCCGACCGCGGGCGCTGGGTCGGCGACCCGGCCGCCGTGGACGTGCCCACCCGTCAGCTCCTGGGCCAGCGGTTCGCCGACTCGCGCGGCTGCCTGATCCGGTCCGACCGGACCCTGACCAGCCCGCTCGCCCCCGGGGACCCGCGCAACCCGGCGGCCTGCGGCGGCGCCGGACAGGCCGCCCCCACCACCTACGAGGGGGAGAACACCACGCACCTGACGGTCGCCGACCGCTGGGGCAACGTGGTGTCCTACACCCTGACCATCGAGTCCACGGGCGGCAGCGCCATCACCGTCCCGGGCCGCGGCTTCCTGTTGAACAACGAGCTGACCGACTTCTCCTTCGCCCCGGCCGCCCCCGGCGTCCCGGACCCGAACCTGCCCGGCCCGGGCAAGCGGCCGCGCTCGTCCATGGCCCCCACCATCGTGCTGGAGGACGGACGTCCGGTGCTCGCGGTGGGCTCTCCGGGCGGCGCCACCATCATCACCACCGTGCTGCAGGTCCTGCTCGGCCACCTGGACCGCGGGCTGCCGCTGGTCGACGCCATCGCGGCGCCGCGGGCCAGCCAGCGCAACCAGGCCACGACCGAGGTCGAGCCGGCCCTGTGGGACAGTCCGGTCCGCGCCGAACTGGAGGCGATCGGCCAGGGGTTCCGGCCGAACCCGGAGATCGGCGCGGCGACCGGTGTGCAGCGGCTGCCCGACGGGCGCTGGCTGGCGGCCGCGGAGCCGGTCCGCCGGGGCGGGGGCTCGGCGATGGTGGTCCACCCGTACGGCAGGCCGTAGCGGATACGGCCGTAGCGGATACGGCGGCCCCGGCCGCGCCCCGCTACAGGGCCGTGAGGATGCGCGGGCCGTCGGCGGTGACGGCCACCGTGTGCTCCGCGTGCGCGGCGCGGCTGCCGTCGACGGTCCGCAGGGTCCAGCCGTCGCCGTCGCAGGTGTAGTCGTCCGTGCCGCCCGCGGTCAGCATCGGCTCGATGGCGATCACCAGGCCGGGGCGCAGCTTCATGCCGCGTCCCGGCGGGCCCTCGTTGGGCACGCCCGGGTCCTCGTGCATGCTGCGGCCGATGCCGTGGCCGCCGAAGCCGTCCGGGACGCCGTACCCGGCGGCGCGGCAGACGGTGCCCACCGCATGGGCGATGTCGCCGATCCGGTTGCCCGGTACGGCCGCGGCGATGCCCGCGGCGAGCGCCTCCTCGGCGGTCGCGATCAGCCGCAGGTCGGCCGGGCGGGGTCGGCCCACGGTGAAGCTGACCGCCGCGTCGCCCGTCCAGCCGTCGAGCCGGGCGCCGCAGTCGACGCTGACCAGGTCCCCGTCCCGCAGCCGGTAGTCGCCGGGGATGCCGTGCACGATCGCGTCGTTGACGGAGGCGCAGATCACCCCGGGGAAGGGGACGGGCGCGAAGTGCGGGCGGTAGCCGAGGAAGGGCGAGTCCGCCCCCGCCTCGCGGAGCACCTCACGGGCCACCGCGTCCAGCTCCCGCAGGCTGACGCCGACCCGCGCCGTCTCCCGTGCGGCCGCGAGGGCGTGGGCGACGACGCGGCCCGCCGCGCGCATCTTGTCGATCGATCGGTCTGTCTTCAGTTCCACCATGCCAATAACTATACCGGTATAACTGTACCGGGATGATTATGGGGTGGCCGGGTAGGATGGGCCCATGGTCCGCACCCCCCTCACCCCGGAAGAGCGCGAGCGAGGCGAGCGCCTCGGCACGCTGCTGCGCGAGGCGCGCGGCGCGCGCAGCATGGTCGAGATCGCGGCCGGCGCCGGACTCTCGTCCGAGACGCTCCGCAAGATCGAGACCGGCCGCGCCCCGACCCCCGCCTTCTTCACGGTCGCCGCGCTCGCCTCCGTCCTCGGCCTCTCCCTCGACGAGGTCGTGCGCCGCTGCGCCCTCGTGCCCGTCTGATTCCCGCGCCCGGACCCGGTCCCGGTGCGCGGGGCCGCGCGGTTCAGAAACGGGGCTCGGGCGACCGGGCCGCGCACAGCTCCGCGGCCTCCTCGTGCGTCTCGACGGAGGGCGGGGACCCGGCCAGCGGCTGCCGCGCGGTCTCCTTCATACAGGCCACGGCGATGATGCCGACCAGGGCCGCCGCCATCGCGTAGTAGGCCGGCATCAGCTCGGAGCCGGTCCAGCCGATCAGGGCCGTGATCACCAGCGGGGTCGTCCCGCCGAAGACCGACGCCGACAGGTTGTACCCGACGGACAGCGAGCCGTAGCGCACCCGCGTCGGGAAGAGGGCCGGAAGGGCGGCGGACATCGTGCCCAGCATGCACACGAGCGAGAGGCCCAGCATCAGCATGCCGGCCGTGACGGCGAGGACGCCCCCCTGCCCGATCAGCAGGAACGCGGGGAGCGAGAGCGCGAGGAATCCCCCCATGCCGGCCATCAGCAGCGGCTTGCGGCCGTAGCGGTCGGAGAGCGCGCCGACCCGGCTGATGAGGAGCATCAGGAAGACCATCACGGCGAGCAGGATCAGCAGGCCGTGCGTCTCGCTGTAGCCGAGCTCGTCCGACAGGTAGGTCGGCATGTACGACAGCAGCATGTAGTCGGTGATGTTGTACGCGCCGACCAGGCAGACGCAGAGGATCAGCGTCGGCCAGTGGTCGCGGAAGATCGTGGCCAGGTCGCCCTTGGACGTCGTCTCCGCGCCGTCGGCGGCCTCGGTGGCGCGGGCCCTGCCGCCCTCCAGCTTCTGGAAGGCCGGGGTTTCGTCCAGGCGCATCCGCAGGTAGAGGCCGACGAGGCCGAGGGGCCCGGCGACCAGGAACGGGATGCGCCAGCCCCACGCCTCCATCTGGGCGCCGTCGAGCAGGGCGTACAGCGCGGTGACCAGCCCGGCCGCGCCGACGTATCCGGCCAGGGTGCCGAATTCGAGGAAGCTGCCGAAGAAGCCGCGGCGCTTGTCGGGGGCGTACTCGGCGATGAAGGTGGACGCGCCGCCGTACTCGCCGCCGGTCGAGAAGCCCTGGAGCATCCGGAAGAAGATCAGCAGCGCGGGGGCCCACAGGCCGATCGTGCCGTGCGAGGGGATCAGCCCGATGGCGAAGGTGCCGACCGCCATCATGATCATGGTGAGCGCCAGGACCTTCTTGCGCCCCAGCCGGTCGCCCATCGGGCCGAAGAACATCCCGCCCAGCGGCCTGACCAGGAAGGCCACCGCGAAGGTGGCGAACGAGGACAGCAACTGCGTGGTGTCGTTCCCGGTCGGGAAGAAGACGCGCCCGAGGGTGACGGCCAAGTAGGAGTAGATGCCGAAGTCGAACCACTCCATGGCGTTGCCGAGCGACGCCGCCTTGACCGCGCGCCGGACCGCCCGGTCGTCGGTGACCGTGATGTCGGTCCTGCGCAGTCTCGGATTCCGGCGCTGCCTGATGGCGCGGAAGAGTACGGGGTGGCGCTTCACCGCTTCCGGATCGGCCACCTGCTGGGGGTCGGGGGCGGCCATGGCCGGTCCTTTCCTCGGTGGGTGCTCCAGGGAAGGCGTCTGCGCGATCATGGCGGCTGCAAACGGTCCCGCCGGTCGAATGCGAGGTGTGTCACATCCGGCGGGCCCCGCCGCCCGGGCCGCCGGCCCTGCCGTTCGGGCGGGGACGGCCGCCGAACGGCCCAATCGGAGGTGGGGGCGCCGCGGTGCGGGGCAACGTCAAGGGGTGTCGGACCTCAACGCACCCAAGCGGCTCGGCTTCGGACTCCTCGGGGCGGTGCTCGCGGGCGGCCTGCTGGTCGCCGCCTGCGCCGCGCCCGAGGGCCCCTCGCGCGCCCAGGACCCGGGTGGGACGGCGCCGCCCTGCCCCGCCGCGGAACTCCCGTGCGCCCGGGAGCCCGGGCCCCCGCGGCGGCCCGCGGGCCGGGAGGCGGCGGGTCACGGAAAGATCCCGACCGGGGCGCGGGCACCGCGGGCGGCCTAAGGTCTCGGTATGAATCTCGACGAGCTCGGCCGGGCCCGCTACATCAGCCTCACCACGTTCCGCAAGGACGGCACCCCCGTCGCCACCCCCGTGTGGGCGGTGGCCGACGGCGGCGAGCTGTACGTGTGGACGCGCACCGAGACCTGGAAGGTCAAGCGGATCCGCAACGACGGTCGCGTCCGGGTCGCCGCGTGCGACGTGCGCGGACGCATCGAGGACGGGGCCGCGGTCCTGGACGGCGAGGCCCGGCTGCTCGACGAGGCGGGGCTGAACCGGGTGCGCAGGCTGATGTCGCGCAAGTACACCTGGCAGTACTGGGTGGTGGACGTGCCCGCCACGCTGTGGCGGCGCGGGAAGCGGCCGCACACCGCGATCGCGGTCAAGCTTTGAGGCGCCCGTAGCCCGCCCGTAACACGGGTGGGGTGCAATGCGGCCATGGAGACCGCATCCTCGCTGGCGATCGGTCGACTCACCGGGTACATGCGTGAGTTGACACAGAGGCTGGACGCCCGGACCGGCTGGTACGGGGAGTTCCTGCGGCGCGATCCCGACGGGGTGCGGGCCTGCCTGGACGGGGCCGCCATCCCGCCCTGGGACGTGGTGGAGTCGCTGCTCCGGGACCTCGCCGGGGTGCTCGGCCCGGAGGTCGCGCAGCGGGAGGCCGCGTACGCGGGCGGGCTGCGGGCCGCGGCCGTCGCGGCCTGGGACCGGATGCCCGGCGGGGCCGAGGAGCTGCGCGCCCTGCTCGCGGCCTCGGACGAGCAACGCGGCCATGCCCAGGCGGCGTTGCGGGAGCTGACCGCCCGGCTCGGCGGCGCCACCGACCCCGCGGAGGCCGACGCGCTGGCCCGGGAGCTCTCGTGGACCCGCGACGACGCGGCCCGCGCCTCCTCCCGGCACGAGGACCTGGTGGCCCGCCTGGGCGCACTGCCCGCCGGGCCCGCGCCGCACGCGTCGGCGGCCGTCGCCGAACCGGTCGGCAGGGCCGAGGGGCGCTGGCTGCGCGGCGCCCCTCGCCGGTCCGGCGGGGCCCGGTACGCGGGCCCGGCGGAGCCGCGTACCGCCGTCACCGCGCCGCCGGGCCACCCGGACGCCCCCGCCCCGGCGGCCGGCCCCGCCCCCGAGGGCGGGCTGCCCGCGCCGCGCGGGGCGCGCTTCGGCCGCCCCGGCCCCCCTGCCGACGCGGCCGGCGGAGCCGACGGCCCGTCCGCGGACGGGCCCGGCCGTCCCGCCGGCCCCGCTGCCACCGCGCGGGTGCGCACCCTGGGGGCGTTCGTCGGGGAACTGCTCGCGCTGCGCGGCCAGGGGCGGACCGGTGAGGCGCACGCGCTGTTGTGCGAGGCCGCGGCCTGGCCCGCCGAGCGCCTGCCCGTACTCGCCGCCGAGCTGGGCCGGGCGGGGCTCGCGGCGGACTGGGAGACCCTGCTGTGGGAGGCGGCCTCGCTGCCGCCCGAGCGACTGGCCGCGGCGGCCGGGGCGCTCGGCGAGGCCGGGCGGGCCGCCGACTGCGACCGGCTGCTGCGCCAGGGGGTGGCCCGGCCCACCGGCGAGATCGCCGACGCGGCCCTCGCCCTCGGCGCGGCCGGCCGCACCCGCGAGGCCGGGGCCCTGCTCGACGCGTTCGTCCGGGTGCGCACCGCCGAGGAGTCCGCCGCGCTGGCCCGGCGGGCCCCGCAGTGGTTCGCGCCCCAGCTGCTCCGGGCCGCCGCCGCGCTGTCCGCGAGCCACAGCCGCGACCTGGTCCACGCCCTCCGCGTGGCCGGTATCAGTACTGCCCAAACGGCCTGAAACAACCCACCGGGTGATCACAAACGACCGTGAATCGACCTAACATGATCGACTACTCCAACCGCGCACGGCGGTCTTGCCCCAGGCTGTGACGCGGCCTACGTTCTACTCCCTACGCACTCCGTCTACGTGCGTAGAGCCGTGGAAAGTCGACGTTCTCCGTCGCGAGGAGCAGCTCATGGCCCAAGTCGTCCGCGCCGCGCTGGTCCAGGCCACCTGGACCGGAGACACCGAATCGATGATCGCCAAGCACGAGGCGCACGCCCGCCGGGCCGCCGCCGAGGGTGCGAAGGTCATCGGCTTCCAGGAGGTCTTCAACGCCCCCTACTTCTGCCAGGTCCAGGAACCGGAGCACTACCGGTGGGCCGAGGCGGTCCCCGACGGCCCCACCGTCCGCCGCATGCAGGACCTCGCCCGCGAGACCGGCATGGTGATCGTGGTCCCCGTCTTCGAGCAGGAGTCCGAGGGCTTCTACTACAACACCGCCGCCGTCATCGACGCCGACGGAAGCTACCTCGGCAAGTACCGCAAGCACCACATCCCGCAGGTCAAGGGGTTCTGGGAGAAGTACTACTTCCGTCCGGGCAACCTCGGCTGGCCCGTGTTCGACACCGCGGTCGGCCGGATCGGCGTCACCATCTGCTACGACCGCCACTTCCCCGAGGGCTGGCGCCAACTGGGCCTGGCCGGAGCCCAGCTGGTCTTCAACCCCTCCGCGACCTCCCGCGGCCTGTCGGCCCACCTGTGGCAGCTCGAACAGCCCGCCTCCGCCGTCGCCAACGAGTACTTCGTCGCCGCGATCAACCGCGTCGGGCGGGAGGAGTACGGCGACGACGACTTCTACGGCACCAGCTACTTCGTCGACCCCCGCGGGCAGTTCGTCGGCGAGGTGGCCTCCGACAAGGAGGAGGAACTCCTCGTCCGGGACCTCGACTTCGACCTGATCAAGGAGGTCCGCGACCAGTGGGCCTTCTACCGCGACCGCCGTCCCGACGCCTACGGAGGGCTCGTACAGCCGTGACCAACCCGATCCCGCTGCACAGCCGCCACCGGACCGTCATGCCCGACTGGCTCGCGCTCTACTACGACCGCCCCATCGAGCTCACCCACGGCGAGGGCCGCCACGTCTGGGACGCCGACGGCAACCGGTACCTCGACTTCTTCGGGGGCATCCTCACCACGATGACCGCCCACGCCCTGCCCGAGGTCACCAAGGCCGTCGCCGACCAGGCCGGGCGGATCATCCACTCCTCCACCCTCTACCTCAACCGCCCGATGATCGAGCTCGCCGAACGCGTCGCCGCGCTCTCCGGCATCCCCGACGCCCGGGTCTTCTTCACCACCTCCGGCACCGAGGCCAACGACACCGCCCTGCTGCTCGCGACCACGTACCGCCGCTCGAACCAGATCCTGGCGATGCGCAACAGCTACCACGGGCGGTCCTTCTCCACCGTCTCGGTGACCGGCAACCGCGGCTGGTCCACCACCAGCCTCTCGCCCCTCCAGACCTACTACGTCCACGGCGCGGTCCGCACCCGCGGCCCCTTCGCCGCCCTGCCCGACGCCGAGTTCACCGCCGCCGCCGTCGCCGACCTCGAAGACGTCCTCGGCCAGGCGCGCGGGGGAGTGGCCGCCCTCATCGCCGAACCGGTCCAGGGAGTCGGCGGGTTCACCGCACCCCCCGACGGCCTGTACGGGGCCTTCCGCGAGGTGCTCGACCGGCACGGCATCCTGTGGATCAGCGACGAGGTGCAGACCGGCTGGGGGCGCACCGGCGACCACTTCTGGGGCTGGCAGGCCCACGCCCAGAACGGCCCGCCCGACATCCTCACCTTCGCCAAGGGCATCGGCAACGGCATGTCCATCGGCGGGGTCGTGGCCCGCTCCGAGGTGATGAACTGCCTCGACGCCAGCTCCATCTCCACCTTCGGCGGCTCCCCGGTCACCATGGCGGCGGGCGTCGCCAACCTCGCGTACCTCCAGGAACACGACCTCCAGGGCAACGCCCGCCGCGTCGGCGGCCTGCTGCTCAACCGCCTGCGGGCCGTCTGCGCCGGAGTCCCCGCCGTACGGGAGGTCCGCGGCCGCGGCCTGATGGCCGGGCTGGAGCTGACCGAACCGGGCACCGACCGGGCCCACCCGGCCGCGGCCGCGGCCGTCCTGGAAGCCGCCCGCGAAGGCGGCCTGCTCCTCGGCAGGGGCGGCGGGCACGACACGAGCGTGCTGCGCATCGCCCCGCCGCTCTCCCTCACCGTCGCCGAGGCGGAAGAGGGCGCCGAGATCCTCGAACAGGCCTTGCGCAGCATCCCGTAGGGGGACCCGATGAGCACCCGCACCCTGATCCACGGCGGCCTGGTCGTCACGGCCGCCGACGAACTCCACGCCGACGTCCTCATCGAGGACGGCCGGGTGGCGGCCCTGGCCGCGCACGGCTCGGCGGCCGCCGCGGCCTGGACCGCCGACCGCACGCTCGACGCGACCGGGAAGTACGTCATCCCGGGCGGCGTCGACGCCCACACCCACATGGAGCTGCCCTTCGGCGGCACCGCCGCCTCGGACACCTTCGAGACCGGCACCCGGGCCGCGGCCTGGGGCGGCACCACCACCATCGTGGACTTCGCCGTGCAGAGCCCGGGCCGCGCCCTGCGCGAGGGCCTCGACACCTGGTACGCGAAGGCGGACGGCACCTGCTCCGTCGACTACGCCTTCCACATGATCCTCTCGGACGTCAACGAGAGCACCCTCAAGGAGATGGACCACCTCGTCGGCGAGGGCGTCACCTCCTTCAAGCTGTTCATGGCCTACCCCGGCGTCTTCTACAGCGACGACGGACAGATCCTGCGCGCCATGCAGCGCGGCGCCGCCAACGGCGGGCTGATCATGATGCACGCCGAGAACGGCATCGCCATCGACGTCCTCGTCGAGCAGGCCCTCGCCCGCGGCGAGACCGACCCCCGCCACCACGGCGAGGTCCGCAGGGTGCTCCTCGAAGCCGAGGCAACCCACCGCGCGATCCAGCTGGCCCGGGTCGCCGGCTCCCCGCTGTACGTGGTGCACGTCTCGGCGGAGGAGGCGCTGGCCGAGCTGGCCGCCGCCCGCGACAAGGGACTGCCCGTCTTCGGCGAGACCTGTCCCCAGTACCTCTTCCTGTCCACCGACAACCTCGAAGAGCCCGACTTCCAGGGCGCCAAGTACGTCTGCTCCACGCCGCTGCGCCCCCGCGAGCACCAGGCGGCGCTCTGGCGGGGCCTGCGGACCAACGACCTCCAGGTCGTCTCCACCGACCACTGCCCGTTCTGCTTCCGCGGCCAGAAGGAGCTGGGCCGCGGCGACTTCTCCAAGATCCCCAACGGGCTGCCGGGCGTGGAGAACCGCATGGACCTCCTGCACCAGGCCGTCCTGGACGGGCACATCAGCCGACGGCGCTGGATCGAGATCGCCTGCGCGACCCCGGCCCGCATGTTCGGCCTCTACCCCCGGAAGGGCACCATCGCGCCCGGTTCCGACGCCGACATCGTCCTCTACGATCCGCACGCCGAGCAGGTCATCTCCGCCGAGACCCACCACATGAACGTGGACTACTCGGCGTACGAGGGCAGGCGGATCACCGGACGCGTCGACACCGTGCTCTCGCGCGGCGAACTCGTCATCGACCGGCGCGAGTACACCGGCCGGGCCGGCCACGGGGCCTTCGTCCCCCGCTCCACCTGCCAGTACCTGTAAGCACGTGTAAGGAGCCGCCCGATGGACTTCGGCCTCGTCCTGCAAACCGACCCGCCCGCCTCCCAGGTGGTCAGCCTGATGCGCCGCGCCGAGCGCAACGGCTTCCGCTACGGCTGGACCTTCGACTCCGCCGTGCTGTGGCAGGAGCCCTTCGTCGTCTACAGCCAGATCCTGGAGCACACCCGCACGCTGCGCGTCGGACCGATGGTGACCAACCCGGGCACCCGCACCTGGGAGGTGACGGCCTCCGCCTTCGCCACCCTCAACGACATGTTCGGCAACCGCACGGTGTGCGGCATCGGGCGCGGGGACTCGGCGATGCGGGTCGCGGGCCGCGCCCCCAACACCCTCGCCCGGCTCGGCGAGGCCATCGACGCCATCCGCGACCTCGCCGAGGGCCGTGAGGCGGTGGTCGACGGCACGGCGCTGCGCATCCCGTGGATCCGCGACGGGAGGCTGCCGGTGTGGATGGCGGCGTACGGGCCGAAGGCGCTGGCCCTGGCCGGACGGAAGGCGGACGGGTTCATCCTCCAGCTCGCCGACCCCTACCTCACCGAGTGGATGGTCACGTCGGTGCGCGAGGCGGCCGCGGCCGCCGGCCGCGACCCGGCCGCCATCACCATCTGCGTCGCCGCCCCGGCCTACGTGGGCGAGGACCTCGGGCACGCCCGCGACCAGTGCCGGTGGTTCGGAGGCATGGTCGGCAACCACGTCGCGGACCTCGTCGGCCGCTACGGCGAGCACTCCTCGATGGTCCCCGACGAGCTCACCGCGTACGTCAAGGCCCGCCAGGGCTACGACTACAGCCACCACGGCCGCGCCGGGAACCCGTCGGCCGACTTCGTCCCCGACGAGATCGTCGACCGGTTCTGCCTGCTGGGACCGGCCGAAGCCCACGTCGAGAAGTTGCGGACCCTGCGCGACCTGGGCGTCGACCAGTTCGCCGTGTACGCCATGCACGACGCGCGCGAGGCCGTGATCGACACCTACGGCAGCCACGTCATCCCGGCCCTCGGCGGCTGACGCCCGCCCGGCCGCCGGGGCCGCCGCGGCCCCGGCCGGTTCACCCGCCGCTCACGCGGCGGCCGTGCGGGCGCGGGCCGGGGCAGTGGGGTTTGTCGGCCGGGCGTGCTTTGCTGGAGGCATGATCGATGATTTTCTGGCCCATGGCCTGTCCGACGTGGAAGAGGCCGTCCGCAAGGCGGCGGCGATCGAGATCATGCCCCGGTTCCGGCAGCTCGCCGAGCACGAGGTCGACCAGAAGAGCGGCCCCCACGACCTGGTGACCGTCGCGGACCGGCAGGCCGAGGAGTACCTCACCGCCGCCCTGAAGCGGCTGCTGCCCGGCTCCGCCGTGGTGGGCGAGGAGGCCGTCCACGCCGACCCGGCCGCCTACGGGGCGCTGCGCGAGGACGCGCCGGTGTGGATCGTCGACCCGGTCGACGGCACCCGCCAGTTCGTCTCCGGTGATCCGGCCTTCTGCACGCTGGTCGCGCTCGCCCACCGCGGCGAGCTCCTCGCCTCCTGGACCTACGCCCCGGCGCTGGAGGAACTGTCCACCGCCGTCCGCGGCCAGGGCGCGTACGTCAACGGCGCGCGCATACGCAGCGGTTCGCCCGAGCCCCGAGCCGAGCTGCGGGTCGCGATGGCCCACCCGTTCTACACCTCCGAGGAGGACAAGCGGGCCCTGGCACGGCTGGACGTGCCCGGGGTCGCGGCCCGCCCGTGCGGGTCCGCCGGCCTGGAGTACCTGCGCGTCGCCCGCGGCGAGATGGACGCCCTGGCCTTCACCTGGCCCTCGGCCTGGGACCACGCGGCCGGGCTGCTGCTCGTCGCCGAGGCCGGCGGCCACCAGAGCACGGTCGCCGGCGTCCCCTTCCGGGTGGACCGGGACAACGCGCTGCCCTTCGCCGTCGGCCGAGACGAGGCCACCGCGCTCCGCGTCCGCGAGCTGCTGCGCGGGGACCCGGACGGGGCCGCACGGGAGCGCCGGGCCCGGTAGCGGGACTCCGGCCGCGGCGCGGGGGCGGGCCCGGCGGGCCCGTCCGCCCGGGCGGGCGCCATATCCTGGGGGCACAGGCGCCGCCGGACGAAGGAGGAGCAAGTGCCGTCGATCCTCGATGCGGTCGTGGTGGGGGCGGGGCCCAACGGGCTCACCGCCGCCGTCGAACTCGCCCGGCGCGGCCTCTCCGTGGCCGTCTTCGAGGCCGCGGGGTCGATCGGCGGGGGAGCGCGCACCGAGGAGCTCACCCTCCCCGGCTTCCGGCACGACCCCTGCTCGGCCGTGCACCCCCTCGGTGTCGGCTCGCCCGTCTTCTCCACCATGCCGCTCGACCGGTACGGGCTGGAGTGGCTGCACCCGGCGCTGCCCATGGCCCATCCCTTCGACGACGGCACGGCCGCCGTCCTGTCCCGTTCCGTCGCCGAGACGGCCGCCTCCTTCGGCCCCCGCGACGCGGGCGCCTACCGCCGCCTCGTCGATCCGTTCCTCGGCAAGTGGCCGACCCTGGCCCGGGACTTCATGTCGCTGCCGAGCACCGCGCTGCCCCGCGACCCCCTCACCCTCGCCCGCTTCGGCCTCGCCGGACTGCCGCCCTCCACCTGGCTGCTGCGCCGCTTCCGCGACGAGCGGGCGCGGGCGCTGTTCGCCGGGCTCGTCGCCCACGTCATCGCCCCGCTCGGCGGCATCGGCACCGGCGCCGTCGGCCTGGTGTTCGCGCTCGCCGCCCACGCGAACGGCTGGCCCCTGCCGCGCGGCGGCTCGCAGTCGATCTCCGACGCCCTCGCCGGGTACCTGCGCGACCTCGGCGGGAGTGTCCACACCGACTTCGAGGTCAAGCGGCTCGACGACCTCCCGCCGGCCCGCGCGTACGTCTTCGACACCTCGCCCACCGCCCTCGCCCGCATCGCCGGCCTCGGACGGGCCTACGACGGCTACCGGTACGGGGCCTCCGTCTTCAAGCTCGACTACGCGCTGGACGGCCCGGTCCCGTGGACGGCCGAGGAGCCGCGCCGGGCCGGCACCGTGCAGATCGGCCCGCGCACCCGCGACATCGACGCCTCCCTGCACCTGGCCTCCACCGGCCGGGCCCCGCGCTACCCCTTCCTGATCACCGCGCAGCCCAGCCTGGTCGACCCCGGCCGGGCGCCCGCGGGCCGGCACGTGTTCTGGGCGTACGGGCACGTGCCGGCCGGCTGGGACGGCGACCTCACCGACGCGGTCGAGCGCCAACTGGAGCGCTTCGCCCCCGGCTTCCGCGACCTCGTACTGGCCCGCGCCACCGCCGGACCGCCACAACTGGCCGCCCGCAACCCCAACTACGTCGGCGGGGACATCGCCTGCGGGGCCGCCTCGGGGCTCCAGCTGCTGCTGCGCCCGAAGGTCAGCCTCTTTCCGTACGCCACCGCGCACCCCGCGGTGTTCCTCTGCTCCTCGGCCACCCCGCCCGGCCCCGGCGTGCACGGCATGTCCGGGCACAACGCGGCCAAGGCGGTCTGGCGCCACCTTCGGAAGGCCCCGCGATGACGCGCATCACCCTGGTCCTCGGCGACATCACGGCGGAGCGGGCCGACGTGATCGTCAACGCCGCCAACTCCTCGCTGCTCGGCGGGGGCGGGGTCGACGGGGCCATCCACCGGCGCGGCGGGCCGGAGATCCTGGCGGCCTGCGAGGACCTGCGCCGCTCGCACCACGGCAAGGGCCTGGCGACGGGCGGGGCGGTGGCCACCACCGCAGGCCGGCTCCAGGCCGGGCACGTGGTGCACACGGTCGGGCCGGTCTGGTCCCGCGAGGAGGACCGGTCGCGGCTGCTCGCCTCCTGCTACCGCGAGTCCCTGCGGATCGCGGACGGACTGGGGGCCCGCACGGTCGCCTTTCCGGCCGTCTCGACCGGCGTCTACGGCTGGCCGCTGGACGACGGCGCCCGGATCGCGGTGGAGACCGTACGGGCGACCCGCACGGCGGTGGAGGAGGTCCGCTTCGTCCTCTTCGACGAGCGGGCCCACGCGGCCTTCGCGGCGGCGGTCGCGCAGGGGCCGGACGGCTCGGCCTAGACCGTGCCCTTCGGATCGTGCCGGGCCCGGGCCGGGGTGCGCGGGGCCGGGTACACGCGGGTCTGCTTCACGCTGCCGTAGGCGAAGCTCGACTCGATCGCGGCGATGCCGGGGATGGCGTGGATGCGGTGGCGGACCAGGGCCTCGTACGCCTCCAGGTCCTCGATGACCACCCGCAGCAGGTAGTCGCTGCTGCCCGCCATCAGGTAGCAGTCCTGGATGTGCCCGATGACCGCGACGTGCTCCTCGAACAGCGCGACCGCCTCCGCCGTGTGGCGCTCCAGCCGGATCCGGACGAACACGGTGACCGGGAGGCCGAAGGCGACCTGGTCGACCATGGCGGTGTAGCCGCGGATCAGGCCCGCCTCCTCCAACCGCCGGACCCGGCGCAGACAGGGGGAGGGGGACAGGCGGACGCGGTCGGCCAGCTCCTGGTTGGTGAGGCGGCCGTCCGCCTGCAACTCCCGGACGATCTGCAGATCGACTGCGTCCACGGTCCTCCTTGGCAGATCCTGCCCCAAACGTACGTGCGAGCGGCAGAACTGGCAATCGGCTGCCCCGGCCCAGGCCCTAGCGTTGCCGGGAACGGACCGGACCGGTCCCTCCCCGAGGCTGGAGCACTCTCCGTGGTCGCTACGCACCCCGACGGCGCGACCGCGCCTCCCGACGCGCCGGGCCCGCCGGCCGGTGACCCCGGCCGGCGCCGCCCCTCCCCGCACACCGAGGGCCTGCTCGCCCTGCTCGTGACCGTGTCGATCTGGGCCGCCTTCGCGCTCAGCGCCCGGGCCCTGAGCGCCTCCACCCTGCTGCCCGCCGACGCGGCCCTGCTGCGCTTCGGCGTCCCGCTGCTGGTCCTGCTCCCCGCGCTGTGGCGCCGCCGTCAGCGCATCGCGTCGGTCCGGCCCGGACCCGCGGTGAAGATCGTCTGCGGGGCGGGCGTGCCGTTCTTCCTCGCCGCGATGCACGGCGGCGCCCTGACCTCCGCCGCCTTCGTCGGCTCGATCGTGCCCGGGATGGTCCCGCTGTTCGTCTCCGCGCTGATGGCCGCCCGCGGGCACGGCCTGCCCCGCGGGACGCAGCGCGCCGGGCTCGCCCTGATCGCGGCCGGGGTGACCGCCCTCGTCTGGCGCCACCTCGTCCCGGTGGACACCGATGTCCTCGCGGGTACGGGCACCCTCCTGGCGGCCAGCGGGCTGTGGGCCCTCTACACGGTCGGGCTGCGGGAGGCGGACCTCGACCCCGTCGGGTCCATCGGACTGCTCTGCCTGCCGTCCTTCGCCGTGATCGGCCTGCTGGTCCTGACCGGCCTGCTGCCCACCGGCCTCGCCCACGCGGCGGGCTCCGACATCGCCCTGTTCCTGGTCGTGCAGGGCCTCGGCGTCGGCCTGTGCGCCGGCCTGCTGTACGCCGTCGCCATCCGCCGGCTGGGCGCCGAGCGCAGCGCCGCCGTCGGCAGCCTCAGCCCCGTGCTGGTGGTCCTGCTCGCCGTACCGCTGCTCGGGGAGGCGCCCACCCCGGCCGTGCTCGCCGGGGTCCCGCTGATCACCGCGGGCGTCGTCCTCGCCCACCGCCGCGCGGGCGGCCGCCCCCCGGCCCCCGACCCCGCTCCCTCTCCCGCCCCCGAGGTCTCCGCACATGCTTGAGCTCCTGCCCCCGCCGCCCTCCGACCCGCTGTGGGAGCTGACCGCCGCGTTCGCCGCCGACGAGCGGCCCGAGCGGCTCGACCTCGTCCTCGGCGTCTACCGCGACTCCTCCGGCCGTACGCCCGTGATGGCCGCCGTGCGCGAGGCCGAGATCCGGCTGGCCGAGCGCTCCGCGTCCAAGGAGTACCGCGGCCTGTCCGGGAACGCCGCCTTCAACCGCCTCCTGCCCGAGCTGGTCCTGGGCTCCGCGGCGCCGGCCGACCGGGCCGTGGCCGTACAGACCGTCGCCGGGTCGGGCGCGCTGCGGCTGCTGGCCGACCTCGTCGCCCGCACCCGCCCGGGCGCCACGGTGTGGGTCAGCGACCCGGCCTACGTCAACCACCGCCCCATCCTGGAGGCGGCCGGCCTGACGGTGCGCCCCTTCGGCTGGCGGGACGCCGAGGGCGGCTTCGACGCGCAGGGCGTGCTCCGCGAGCTCGGCGCCGCGCGGCGCGGCGACGTCGTGCTGCTCCAGGGCTGCTGCCACAACCCGACGGGCGTCGACCCCGCGGCGGCCGACTGGGAAGTGCTGGCCGGCCGGGCGGTCCGCGACGGCTGGGTCCCGTTCGTCGACCTCGCCTACCACGGGCTGGGCGGCACGCTGGAGGACGACCTGCTGGGGACGCGCCTGCTGGCCGCGCGGGTGCCGGAGGTGCTCGTCGCCGTCAGCTGCTCGAAGAACTTCGGGCTCTACAACGACCGCACCGGCTGCGCCCTCGTCCTCGGCACCTCCCGCGCGGCCCTGCGCAACGTGGAGACCGCCCTGCAGAACGCCGCCCGCACCCTCTACTCCATGCCGCCCGAGCACGGGGCCGCCGTGGTCGCGACGATCCTGGAGGACGAGGGGCTGCGGCGGCTCTGGCGGGCGGAGCTGGACGGGATGCGGGAGCGGATCACGGCCAACCGCGCCGAGCTCGCCGCCCGCCTGGACGCCCTGGGCCACCCGGCGACGGCCCGGGAGCTCGCCCGGCAGCGGGGCATGTTCTCGATGCTCCCGCTCCCCGCGCACGCCATGCTCCGGCTGCGCCGCGAGCACGCCGTCTACGGCACCGCGGCCGGCCGCATCAACATCGCCGGTCTCGCCCCGCACCACGCCCCCCGGCTCGCCCGGGCGGTGGCGGCGGTCCTCGGGCGCCCGGGACGCGCCCCGCACCCCACCGGGTCCCGACGGCCGCCCGCCGGCCCGCGCCCGACCGCGCCCCGAGCCGCGCCCGGCCCGGACGTGACGCAGAGCCCCGCGCCGATGCCTCGGATAGGGTGAATCGGAAGGAATCGGGCCCCCCGGGGTGAGGTCGGTGCGGTGGACTCTTACCAGTCGACGAGCGAGGTACCGGACCAGCCGGTCGCGGCTGTCGGGTACGCGGGCGTGCTCCGCGACCTGCTCCCCATCGCGCTCTGGCGGGAGGACGCCGACGGGCGCGTCGTCGAGTGGTCGCTGGCCGCACAGGACCTGCTCGGCCACCGCCCCGAGGACATCCTCGGCCGCCTCGGCACCTCCGTCCTGGTGCCGGACGCCAACCGCGGGCTCGCCGACGACCTGACCCGCCGCGTCCAGGCCGGGGAGACCGTGGTCGGCACCCTGCCCGTGCGCCACCGCGACGGGCACCGCGTGGTGATGGAGATGTGGATCGTCCCCGCCGCCGACCCGCAGGGGCGCACCGGAGCCATGCTGATCGCCGTGGAGACCTCCCAGGTCCTCCACATGCGCGACTCGCTCGCCGCCCTCCAGAGCCTGTTCACGCAGTCGCCGATCGGCCTGGCCACCCTCGGCACGGACCTGCGCTTCCTGCGGGTCAACGACGCCCTGGCCCGGATGAACGGCGCCTCGCCCGCCGAGCACCTGGGCAAGCGCCTCACCGAGGTCGTGCCCGGGGTCAACGCCCTCGCCCTGGAGGCGACCATGCGCCAGGTGCTGGAGCGCGGCACCGCCGTGGTCGACGTCCGCAGGACCGGGCGGACCGCGGCCGACCCCGACCACGAGCGGACCTGGTCGTGCTCGTACGCCCCGCTGCTGGACGGCGCCGGACGGCCGCTCGGCGTGATCGCCTCGCTCATCGACATCACCGAGGGCCAGCGCGCCCAGGCCGAGGCCGAGCGGGCCCGCAGCCGCTTCGCCCTGCTCGCGGAGGCCGGCGCCCGGATCGGCACCACCCTCGACCTGAAGCAGACCGCCGAGGAGATCGTCGAGGTCCTGGTCCCGCGGCTCGCCGACTCGGCCGACGTGCAGATCCTGGAGGCGATGATCGAACCGGACGAGGCCGCCGGCTCCACCCGCGGGCTGCTGCGCCGCCTCGCCGTCCGCTTCCCCGATCCGGCCGCCCCCACCGCGCGGCTGGTCCCCGGCCAGACCGTCCAGATCCCCCCGGGCAGCGTCTACGAACGGGTCATCGCGGGCGGGCAGGCCATGGACCTCTCCGTGTCCGACATCCCCGCGCTCGTCCCCGACCCGCGCGCCGCGTCGCTGCGCGCCCACCTCGCGACCCTCGGCTCCGCCCGACTGATCCCCCTGGTCGCCCGGGGCACGGTGCTCGGGGCGGTCATCGTGACCCGGGTCCGCGGCCGCGAGCCCTTCGACGAGGAGGACCGCGTCCTGCTCGACGAGGTGGTCGCCCGGGCCGCCCTCAACATCGACAACGCCCGGATGTACACCGGCCAGCGCCAGGCGGCCCTCACCCTGCGGCGCAGCCTCACCAACAGCGCGCTGCCCCGGGTCACCGGCCTCGAACTCACCGGACGCTACCTGCCCGCCAGCGACCACGACGTCGGCGGCGACTGGTTCGACGTCATCCGGCTGCCCGGCGGCCGGACCGGACTGGTCATCGGGGACGTCATGGGCCACGGCATCCACGCGGCCGCCGTGATGGGGCAGCTGCGCACGGCCGTACGGACCCTCGCCCGCCACGACGTGCCCCCGGCCGAGCTGCTCCGCTCCCTCGACGCCGTCGTGGCCGACCTGGGCGAGGACGAGATGGCGACCTGCGTGTACGCCGTCCACGACCCGGTGACGGCCGTGTGCGCCATCGCCCGCGCCGGGCACCCGCCGCCGGCCGTGGTCACCGCGGGCGGCACCGTCGACTTCCTCGACGGCCCGCCCGGCACGCCGCTGGGCGCGGGCGGCCGGGACTTCCGCACCGAGCAGGTGCCGCTGCCCGCCGGCAGCCTCCTCGCGCTCTACACCGACGGCCTCGTCGAGTCCCGCGACCGCGACCTCGACGAGGGCCTGGACCGGCTCGCGCTCGCCCTGCGCGGGGCGGGCCGCCCGCTGGAGGAGCTCTGCGACGGGGTCCTGCGCGAGCTGCTGCCCAACGCCCCGCAGGACGACGTGGCGGTCCTGCTCGCCCGCACCCTGCCCGTGTGAGACCGCCCGGACCCCGCCGCGCGGACCGTGGGCCGCCCCGGCGTCACCAGGCCAGGTCCTCCAGCGCGTCCAGGTCCGGCGGCGCCGGCGCCGGCGGTTCCGCGCCGCCGGTCAGCGGCAGCTCGGCCCAGATCACCTTGCCGCGGTCGGTGTAGCGCACGCCCCAGCGCTCGGCGTACTGCGCGACGAGGAACAGCCCGCGGCCGCCCTCGTCGGTGGTGGCCGCGTAGCGCAGGTGCGGGGAGGTGCTGCTGCCGTCCGAGACCTCGCAGATCAGGCCCCGGTCGCGCAGCAGGCGCACCCGTACGGGCGCGCTCCCGTACCGGATCGCGTTGGTGACCAGCTCGCTCAGGATCAGCTCGGTGGTGAAGGCGATGTCGTCCAGACCCCACGCGGCCAGCTGCGCGGAGCCGGCGTTGCGCACCCGCGACACCGCCGAGGGCTCCCCGGGCACCTCCCACTCGGCGATCCGGTCGGGCTCCAGCCGCCGGGTGTCGGCGACCAGCAGCGCGATGTCGTCGCTCGGCGTCGGCGACAGGAGCGCGTCGAGCACGTCCGCGCAGGACTCCTCGGGACTGCGGCCCGGCCGCGACAGGGCCGCGGTGAGCAGGCCGAGGCCGGTGTCGAAGTCCAGGTGGCGGTCCTCCACCAGCCCGTCGGTGAACAGCACCAGCCGGCTCGCCTCGGGCAGCGTCAGCTCGGCCGCCTCGAAGGGCATGCCGCCCACGCCCAGCGGCAGCCCGGTCGGCAGTTCCACGTACTCCACGCGTCCGTCCGGATGAACGAGGACCGGCCCCGGGTGCCCGGCGCTGGCCATGACGCACCGACCCGAGACCGGGTCGTAGACGGCGTACAGGCAGGTGGCGCCGGTGACCGGCGCGGACTCGTCGGCCTCCCCGCCCATCCCGGGTGCGCTCGCCGGGTCCCGCCCGGGACCGCCCGCACCGCCGCCCGCACCCCCGCCCGCGCCGCCGTCCGGGCCGACCGGGACGCCCTCGTCCGGGCCCGCGCCGGCCTCGCTCTGGTCGATCCGGTTGATCAGCTCGTCCAGGTGCCCGAGCAGCTCGTCCGGCGGCAGGTCCAGGGTGGAGAAGTTGTGCACGGCGGTCCGCAGCCGGCCCATCGTGGCCGCGGCGTGCACCCCGTGCCCCACCACGTCCCCGACGACCAGCGCCACCCGGGCCCCGGGCAGCGGGATCACGTCGAACCAGTCCCCGCCCACCCCCGCCTCCGCCGGCAGGTACCGGAACGCCACGTCCACCGCGCTCAGGTCCGGCAGCACCCGGGGCAGCAGGCTGCGCTGGAGGGTCACGGCCGTGGCGTGCTCGCGGGTGTAGCGCCGGGCGTTGTCGATGGAGACCGCGGCCCGCGCGGCCAGCTCCTCCGCGAAGGACAGGTCCTCCTCGTCGAAGGGGTCGGGGGTGTCGGCGGCCCGCCAGAAGTTGGCCATGCCCAGGACCACGCCCCGGGCCTGGAGCGGTACGGAGATCAGCGAGTGCAGGCCGTAGTCCAGCGCCACCCGGGTCCCGGCCGGGTCCTGCGCCCGCCAGCCCATCGCCCTGTTCAGGTCGGGCGCCAGCACCGCGCGCCCGGCCTTCAGGGCCGAGGCCATCGGCGCCGTCGACACGATGAACCGGATGACGTCGCCGACCGGCTGGAGCGGCTGGTCGGTGCGCACCCCGGTCATGGCCGCCCGGCGCATCTCCGTGTACCCGCCGGTGGACCGCGGCGGCTCCTCCCCGCGCAGCACCGGCTCCAGCAGCTCCACGGTCACGAAGTCGGCGAAGCGCGGTACGGCCACCTCCGACAGCTCCTCGGCGGTGCGCACCACGTCCAGGGTGGTGCCGATGCGCACTCCTGCGTCGTAGAGCAGCTGGAGGCGGCCGCGGGCCACCTCGGCGCGGCCGGAGAGCGCGGCGAGCTCGGTGGAGTCGCGCAGCGTCATGACGCTGCCTGCGGGCTGGCCCGCGTACGGCTTGGTCGGCCGTACGTTGACGGCCAGCAGCCGGTCGCCCGCCAGGTGGACCTCGTCCGTGACGACCCGGCCGGAGAGCAGCAGCTCCGTCGTGCCCGGGTCGAGGCCGAGGTCGGTGACGTGCCGGTGCTCGGCGTCGAGGGGCAGGCCGAGGAGGCGGCGGGCCTCGTCGTTGGCGAGGGCCAGCCGGCCGTCGGCGCCGATGATCAGGACGCCTTCGCGGACGGCGTGCAGGACGGCCTCGTGGTGCTCGTTCATCCGGTCCATGTCCGCCGCGCCCAGGCCGTGGGTCTGGCGGCGCAGCCGGCGGCTGACGAGCGCGGCCCCGCCCGTGCCGAGCAGCAGGGCGCCGGCGGCCGCGCCGAGCAGCAGCGGGAGCTGGTCGCTGACGGCCCCCGAGACGTTCTCCACCTCGATGCCGGTGGCGACCAGGCCCACGACCGCCCCGCGCGCGTCCCGGACCGGGACCACGGCCCGGACGGCGTCGCTGGGCGCGCCCTCGAAGGACTCGGTGAACGCCTGCCCGGCCAGCGCGCGCGACAGGTCGCCCGGGGCCCGCTTGCCGATCAGGTCGGGCCGCGAGTCGGTGTACCGCACCCCGCCGGGGCTCAGTACGGACACGAAGTCCACGCCGGAGCCGCGCCGGGCGGCGTCGGCCAGCGGCTGGAGCTCGGTGGTCGGATCGGGCCGGGCGAGCGCGGCCGGCAGTCCCGGCGCGTGCGCGAAGGCCTCGGCGGCGGCCAGCGAGCGGTGGCGTGCGTCGCGCTGGCTGTCGTACCGGGCCTGCGCCACCAGGGCCGCCGCCGCGGCCGTGATCAGCAGCAGCACGATCACCGCCTGGAGGGCGAAGACCTGACCGGCGACGCTGCGCGACCCCAGGGACGGGCGCGCGGACAGCCGCGCGGCCCACCCGGTCGGCTGGCGACCCTTACGTCCGGTCATGAGCCCTTTCTAACACTGTCCCGGTGGTTTGGGAGTGGCCGAGGGGACACCGGATGCGGCGGGGGACGCACGGAGGCCCGGCCCCCTCGGGGGAGCCGGGCCTCGCGGACCGTGACGGCGCCGGTCAGAGGATGTCGGCGGCGATGTTCGCCGCGACCCGCTCCAGCAGGGGGCCGGCGTTCGGGATGGACTTCGCCGGGTCGGGCTCCAGGTCCGTCAGGGGGTACGCCCGGCGGATGCCGGCCGCCTCCAGGGCCTCCTGGGACAGCAGCAGCCGGCCGCAGACCGCCACCACCGGCTTGCCCGCCGCGCGCGCGGCGGCCGCCACGCCCGCCGGGGCCTTGCCGTGCAGGGTCTGCTCGTCCAGCGAACCCTCGCCCGTGATGACCACGGTGGCGCGCTCCAGCGCCGGGGCGAAGCCCAGCACCTCCAGCATCAGCTCGATGCCCGGCCGGAACGTCGCGCCGAGCAGCAGCGCGCCGTAGCCGATGCCGCCCGCGCCGCCCGCACCCGGCAGCGCCGCACACGTGGCGGCCTTGGCGCCGATCGCCTTCTCCAGCACCACCGCGAAGTGCGCGAGGGCGGCGTCCAGGGCCGCCACGTCCTCGGGGGAGGCGCCCTTCTGCGGGCCGTAGACCGCCGGCGCGCCCTTCGGCCCCGTCAGCGGGTTGTCCACGTCGCTGGCGAGGACGAACTCCACGTCCGCGAAGCGCGGGTCGATCCCCGACAGGTCCGCGGAGGCCAGCTCGGCCAGCGCGCCGCCGCCCGGACCGACCGGTGCGCCGTCCGCGTCCAGGAACACCGCGCCCAGCGCCGCCAGCATGCCGGCGCCGCCGTCGGTGGTGGCGCTGCCGCCGACGCCGAACACCAGGGTGCGCGCGCCCGCGTCCAGCGCGGCCTTCAGCAGCTCGCCCGAGCCGTACGTGGTGGCCGTCAGCGGGGCGAAGGTGCCCGCCGGCAGCAGCTGGAGCCCGGAGGCCTCCGCCATCTCGACCACTGCGGTGCCGTCGCGCAGCGCGAAGGCGGCCGTGACCTGGTCGCCGAGGGGTCCGGTGACCCGTACCTCCCGGCGCTCGAAACCGGCCGCCACGGCGGCCGCGACCGTACCGTCGCCGCCGTCCGCGACGGGGAGGGTCTCGACCTCCACGTCCGGCACGGCCCGGCGGAGGCCGGCCGTCACCCGCTCCGCGACCTGAACGGCCGTGAGCGAGCCCTTGAATTTGTCCGCGGCGATGAGCACGCGCGCGGTCTCAGTTACTGCTCCGTCCGTCACCTTGCTAATCCCTTGCTATCGAACAGTGCAGTCGCGCCCCCATGAGCCTATCCGGAGGATCCTCCTATGCCCATGGGTGGCCTGGGACACACCCGGCGCGCCGTGTCACTAAATACGGATATACGGCTGCATAGGGTGGCCGCATGAGCGCGGAATCGCAGGAACGGCCCCGTCCGGACGCACCCGACGGGAGCCCGGGCGCCCCCGGGGGCGGAGCACCCGACCGCGCCCTCGTCACCATCGGCGTCCTCGCCGTCCTGGCCGCCGTCGCCTGGGCCGCCCTGGGCAAGGACTCCTTCGACCGGGCCTCCACCACCGCCCTCGCCTGGGTGCTGGAGAACTTCGCCTGGCTCTTCGTGATCGCCGCCGACGTCTTCCTGGTCATGTGCGTCGTGCTGGCCGTCAGCCGCTTCGGCCGCATCCGGCTCGGCGCCGACGACTCCGAGCCGGAGTTCACCAACCTGGCGTGGATCGCCATGATGTTCAGCGCGGGCATGGGCATCGGCCTGATGTTCTACGGGGTCGGGGAGCCGCTCACCCACTACCTCGACCCGCCCCCGGCCTCCGGAACCGCGCCCGGCACCGGCGGCGCGGCCCTCGCCGCCATGGAGTACTCCTTCTTCCACTGGACCCTCACCCCGTGGGCGATCTACGGCATCGCCGGCCTCGCCCTCGCCTACGCCACCTTCCGCAAGGGCCGCGGCAACCGCCTCAGCTCAGCCTTCGTCCCGCTGATGGGCCGCGAACGGGCCGACGGCTGGCCCGGCCGCGCCATCGACCTGCTGGCCGTCTTCGCCACCGTCTTCGGCACCGCGACCAGCCTGGGACTGGGCGCCCTCCAGGTGTCCAAGGGGCTCAACCTCACCGCCGGCGTCGAGGACTCCACCACCGTCGAGCTGATCATCATCGGCTCCCTGTCGGCCGCCTTCGTGCTCTCCGCCTTCTCCGGCCTGCACAAGGGCGTGAAGTGGCTGAGCACCGCCAACATCGTGCTCGCCGCCACCCTGATGCTCTTCGTCTTCGTCCTGGGCCCCACCGTCTACATCCTGGACGTGATCCCGTCCAGCCTCGGCGGCTACCTCCACGAACTGCTCCCCATGGCCAGCCGCACCGGCGCCTTCACCGACGCCAAGTGGCTCGGCGCGTGGACGATCTTCTACTGGGCCTGGTGGCTCTCCTGGGCGCCGTTCGTCGGCACCTTCATCGCCCGCATCTCGCGCGGCCGCACCATCCGCGAGTTCCTCGTCGGCGTCCTGCTCGTCCCCAGCGGCGCCACCGTCATCTGGTTCTGCGTCATGGGCGGCACCGCCATCCGCCTCGACTCCACCGGCGCCGTCGACTTCGCCGCCGCGCTCAAGGACGGCACGGAAGCCTCGCTGTTCGCCATGCTGGACGCGCTGCCGCTGGGCACGGTCACCTCCTGGGTCGCGATGATCCTGGTCATGACCTACTTCGTGACCAGCGCCGACTCCGCCTCGCTGGTCATGGGCTCGCTCACCAGCCGGGGAGCGCTCAACCCGCCCACCTGGCTCGTCGTCACCTGGGGCATCCTGATGGCCGCCGTCGCCGCCGTGCTGCTCGTCGCCGGCGGACTGAAGTCCCTGCAGACCGCGACCATCCTGGTCGCGCTGCCGTTCGTCGTCGTCATGCTGGTGCTGTGCTGGGCCCTGGTGAAGGAGCTCCGCGAGGACCCCGGCGCCGGCCCCGCCCGGCACCACGCGCTGCACGGCATGCGCGACGCGGTCCGGGCGGTGGTCGGCGACGCCCTCACCGAACAGGGCGCCGCCCGCCACCCCCGGCTGCGCCGCGTCGCGGAGTCCCGGGGCCGCGACCGCGAGGACGGCGGCGGGGACGGGAACCCGGACGCCGGGGGCCGCGGACCGGCTTAGCTCCCGCCCGGGGCGTGGGTAGGGTGGCCCGGTGACCACCACGGATGACTACGCCACGTACATCGCGAGCCTGCCCCGGGTGCTGGCCGGCGCCGCCGCCCTCTACCGTGACGTCGAGGGCCGGGTGCTGCTCGTCGAGCCCAACTACCGTGAGGGATGGGCCCTCCCGGGCGGCACCATCGAGTCCGACCGGGGCGAGTCGCCGCGCACCGCCGCCCGACGGGAGAGCGCCGAGGAGATCGGCGTCGACGTCCCGCTCGGCCGGCTGCTCGCCGTCGACTGGACCCTGGGCGCCGGCCGTCCGCCGCTCGTCGCCTACCTCTACGACGGCGGCGTGCTGGACGCCGCCCAACTCGCCTCCCTCACGCTCCAGGAGGAGGAACTGCTCTCCTGGCGGCTGGTGGAGCCCGCCGAACTGACCGCGTACCTCCCCGGATCGCTCGGCCTGCGCACCCAGGAGGCCTACCGGGTGCTCCAGTCGGGCGAGGGCACCGCGGAGCTGGAGAACGGCCGCCCGGCGGCCGGCCCGGTTCCGACGCCGTAACACCGCCCCTACCCCGACCAGGACACGATTCAGCAGATGATCACCATGTACGCCTGGCCCAGCACGGCCGACGGGCCCGACGCGCTCCCCATGGTCCACTTCACCACCGACGAGCAGGCCGGTGACGAGGTGGCCCCGGACGGCACCGCGGTCTGGATGTTCGACACCGCGATACGCGACGGCGGCTGGGCCCAGTTCACCGACTTCGAGGGCTGGTCCGTCCCCGCCTCCGGCTGGCAGGCCCTCTACCGCCGCGAGGACGACCTCCTCGCCGTCACCGGCCCCGGCTCCTGCGAGGGCTGGTACCAGGGGAACCTCGGCGCCGACCCCGCCTGGGTGGAGGCCGCCGCCGCCCAGCAGGGCGTGGTCCTGCTCGCCGCGCCCGTCCAGCACCCCTCGCTCTACGCGTACGCCGTGGAGGCGGGCGCGGCCTTCGCCCTGCTCGTCCCGCTCATGGTCGTCTGAACCGCCCTAGACGAGCTGTTCCACCCCCGACTCCAGCGCCAGCAGCCGCACCTTGCGGTCCAGGCCGCCGCCGTAGCCGGTCATGCCGCCCGAGGCGCCGATCACCCGGTGGCACGGCACGATGATCCCGATCGGGTTCTTCCCGTTCGCCAGGCCCACGGCCCGCGAGGCGTTCGGCTTGCCGAGCCGGTCGGCGAGCTTCCCGTACGACCAGGTCTCGCCGTAGGGGATGCGGACGAGCTGGTCCCACACGCTGCGCTGGAATTCGGTGCCCTCCAGCCGCAGCGGCAGGTCGAAGGCGGTGAGCTCCCCGTCGAAGTACGCGGCGAGCTGGCGCACCACCTCGGGGAACGGCTCCTCGGCGGCGTCCACGCGCTCCCCGAAGGCCTCCTCGGCGGGGCGGTGGCGCTGCCCGACCATGTACAGGCCGCTCAGGGTGCCGTCGGTGGCCACCAGGGTCAGCGGCCCGCAGGGGCTGTCGACGACGGTGTGCTGCTTGCTGCTGGCATTCATGGTCGTACGTGCCTTTCAGACGGGCAGGTGGTTGATGGCGTGGTCGTCGGTGGCCCACAGGTACTGCACCGCGTAGGCGCGCCAGGGCCGCCAGCCGGCCGCCCTGGCGGTCAGCGCCGACGGGGTGGACGGCAGTCCCAGGCTCCGGGCCGCGCGCCGGATGCCGAGGTCCGAGGGGAGGAAGGCGTCCGGGTCGCCCAGCGCCCGCATCGCGATCACCTCGGTGGTCCACGGGCCGAAACCGGGCAGGGCGCAGAGCTGTGCGCGGGCCGCCTCCCAGTCGCTGTCGATGCCGAGCGGCAGCGAACCGTCGGCCAGCGCCGCGACCAGCGTGGTGAGCGTGGCGCGGCGGCTGCGCGGCAGGGCCAGCGTCTGCGGGTCCAGCCCGGCCAGGGCCCGCGGGGACGGGAACAGGTGGGTCAGCCCGCCGTGCGGGTCCTCGACCGGCTCGCCGTGCGCCGCCACCAGCCGGGCCGCGTGGGTCCGCGCCGCGGCGGTGGACACCTGCTGGCCGAGGACCGCCCGCACGGCGAACTCGGCCGCGTCGACCGTACGGGGAACCCGGCGGCCGGGGGCCTTGTCGACGAGCGGGGCCAGCAGGGGGTCGGCGCGCAGCTGGCCGTCGACGGCCTCCGGGTCGGCGTCGAGGTCGAGCATCCAGCGGCAGCGGCTGATCGCGAGGGTGAGGTCGCGCAGGTCCGTCAGGGCCAGCCGGCAGCCGATGTGGTCGGGCTGCGGGGTCAGGGCCACCACACCGGTGCCGTAGGGCAGCCGCAGGGTGCGGCGGTAGGCGCCGTCGCGCCACTCCTCGACCCCCGGGACGGCGGTGGCGGCGAGGTGGCCGAAGAGGTTGGTCGGGTTGAGGGGGGTCCGGAAGGGCAGCCGCAGGCTGATCGTCCCGGGCACCCGGGGCGGGGTGTGCGGGCGCCGGCCGGCCTTGGCCGAACGCTCCCGCAGCTCGCTGGGGGAGAGGGCGAAGACCTCGCGGACGGTGTCGTTGAAGGTGCGGATCGAGGAGAAGCCGGCCGCGAAGGCCACGTCGCCCATGGGGAGTTCGGAGGTCTCGATGAGCAGCCGGGCGGTCTGGGCCCGCTGCGCCCGGGCCAGGGCCAGCGGCCCGGCGCCGAGCTCGGCGTTCAGCTGCCGCTCCACCTGGCGGGCGGAGTAGCCCAGCCGGGTGGCGAGTCCGGGCACGCCCTCGCGGTCGACCACGCCGTCCTGGATGAGCCGCATCGCGCGGGCCACGGCGTCGGCACGGGCGTTCCACTCGGGAGAGCCGGGGCTGGAGTCGGGCCGGCAGCGCTTGCAGGCGCGGAAGCCGGCCTGCTGACAGGCGGCCGCGCTGGGCAGGAAGGTCATGTTCTCGACCTTCGGCGGCACGGCGGGGCAGCTCGGACGACAGTAGATCCGGGTGGTCAGGACGGCGGTGAAGAACCAGCCGTCGAAGCGGGCGTCCTTCGACCGCACGGCTCTGACGCAACGCTCGGTGTCGGTGTGCATGGCTCCAGGATCCGGTCCGGGCCGGTCGACGGCTGGCGGTTTTCCGACATCAAGGCTACGCCCCGCCCGCTCCGCACCCGATCGGGTGGCCCGTCGCGCCCCCGGGCGCGTCGGACCACGACGAAGCGCCCTCGCGCCGTCCGCGCGGGCCGTACGGGCCCCCGCCGGCCCCGGCGGGTCCGGGTGGCCGCGTGCGTGCCCCCGCTCCCGCACGCGGCCACCCGGGCACGGCCGGCAGGGCCTCGGGCAACGCACGGAGGGCCCCGGCCGCCTTGCGGCGGCCGGGGCCCTCTCGTACGACGTGCCGGGTCTAGCGGAGCGAGGCCCGCGCCTCGCGGCGGTTGTGCCGGAAGGTGTTGGCCTTGCGGGTCGTGGCGAACAGCGGGATGGTCGCCGCCAGGGCGATCTGCAGCGCGCAGCCCGTCTGGAGCAGCAGCTGACCGCCGGGCGCGTCGAAGGCCCAGGCCGCCAGCAGGCCCATCGCCCCGACGATCCAGCTCAGCATCGCCACCGCGAGGACACCCCGCGGCTTGGGGTACTCGACCCGGCTCACCATCAGCCAGGCGACACCGATGATCGCCAGCAGCGTCGGGATGAACGGCAGCTCCAGCAGCACGATCGAGACGACCGTCAGCGCGCCGAAGGGGCTCGGCATGCCCTGGAACACGCCGTCCTTCATCGTCACGCAGCTGAATCTCGCGAGGCGGAGCACCACCGCGAGCAGCACCACGATCGCCGCCAGCGCCGACATCTTCTGGTCCGCGTCCACGGCGACCATGCCGTAGACGAGCACGAAGTAGGCCGGAGCCAGCCCGAAGCTGATCAGGTCCGACAGGTTGTCCAGCTCCGCGCCCATGGGCGAGCTGCGCAGCTTGCGGGCCACGATCCCGTCGAAGAGGTCGAAGACCGCCGCGAGCAGCATCAGTATCACCGCCGTCGCCGCGCTGTTGCGGGCCATGCCCGTCTCGCCGCTGCCGGTGAGGTGCGGGATGAGGATCCCGGTGGTGGTGAAGTACACCGCCATGAACCCGCACGTGGCGTTGCCGAGGGTGAGGGTGTCCGCTATCGACAGCCGCAGCGAGAGCGGCATGTCGTCTTCGGCGGAATCCTCGTCGGCCTGCTCGGGCACCCAGCCCGTGGCAGGAGTCTCAGGGTCAGTCACGGTCAATTCGTGTCACCCCCGCGGTAGTGGCCTGACCGACCTCGACCGCGACCTCGACGCCCTCGGGGAGGTAGATGTCGACACGGGAGCCGAAACGGATCAGACCGATGCGTTCGCCCTGCTCCACCTTGGTGCCGGCCGGCAGGTACGGGACGATGCGACGGGCGACGGCGCCGGCGATCTGCACCATCTCGATGTCGCCGAGCTCGGTGTCGAAGTGCCAGACGACGCGCTCGTTGTTCTCGCTCTCCTTGTTGAACGCCGGCACGAACCCGCCGGGCACGTGCTCCACCGACGTGACCGTTCCCGCGAGGGGAGCGCGGTTGACGTGGACGTTCAGCGGGCTCATGAAGATCGCGACCCGGGTCCGTCCGTCCTTCCACGGCATGATGCTCTGCACCACGCCGTCGGCGGGGGAGATGACCCGGCCCTGGGCGATCTCGCGCTCGGGGTCCCGGAAGAACCACAGCATGCCCGCGGCGAGCGCGGTGGCGGGCACGGCCGCCGCGGCCCAGCGCCCGGACTTGCGCGCCCGGGTGAGGCTGAGCGCCGCGGTGGCGACGGTCGGCAGGAGCCACGGCGATGCTCCGCGTGCGAGACGTCCACCGAGGATGCCGACGCGAGGTGCAGAGGTTTGGCTGTGGGGCATGGATGACCTTCGTAGCGGGTGATTGCCGCGCCGCAAACAGGGGGACGGGACGGCGGCTTTACTGGAATGCTATCGGTTGCACGCAACAACTGGGCAAGCCAGAAGCCGAGTCGATGGCCGTCGGCCAGTCACTGGTAGTGACTCTTCCGCGAAGAACCCATGGACGATTCGTCGCAAAAGGTACTTTCAGCCCTGGAGTCGGTACTCCTCAAGCAGGCGTCGCCCGATGATCATTTTCTGGATCTCGGCGGTACCTTCACCGATCAGCAGCATCGGCGCCTCCCGGTAGAGGCGCTCGATCTCGTACTCCTTCGAGAACCCGTATCCACCGTGGATGCGGAAGGCGTCCTCCACCACCTCCTTGCAGTACTCGGAGGCGAGGTACTTCGCCATCCCCGCTTCGAGGTCGTTTCGTTCCCCGGAGTCCTTTTTGCGTGCCGCATTGACCATCATCGCATGGGCGGCTTCGACCTTGGTAGCCATCTCGGCGAGCTTGAACTGGATGGCCTGGTGTTCCGCGATGGCCTTGCCGAAAGTGTGACGTTGCTGGGCATACGAGACGCCCAGCTCGAAGGCACGCTGAGCGACGCCGCAGCCACGGGCCGCCACGTTGACCCGGCCGACCTCGACCCCGTCCATCATTTGGTAAAACCCTCGGCCCGTCCGTCCGCCCAGCACGCGATTGGCCGGAATGCGCAGTCCGTCCATGATGAGCTCGGTCGTGTCGACGCCCTTGTAGCCCATTTTGTCGATCTTGCCCGGGATGGTGAGGCCCGGCCGGACCTCGCCGAAGCCGGGCTCCTTCTCGACCAGGAAGGTCGTCATCGACTTGTGCGGGGCGGTGCCCTCCGGGTGGCCTTCGTCACTGCGGACCAGGACGGCCACCAGGGTCGACGTGCCGCCGTTCGTCAGCCACATCTTCTGGCCGTTCAGGACGTACTCGTCGCCGTCCCGCACCGCCTTCGACGTGATGGCCGACACGTCCGAGCCCAGCCCCGGCTCCGACATCGAGAACGCGCCGCGCACCTCGCCGAGCGCCATGCGCGGCAGGAAGTGGTCCTTCTGCTCCTGCGTGCCGTGCTGCTTGAGCATGTACGCCACGATGAAGTGGGTGTTGATGATGCCGGAGACGGACATCCAGCCGCGCGCTATCTCCTCGACGCACAGCGCGTACGTGAGGAGCGACTGGCCCAGGCCGCCGTACTCCTCCGGGATCATCAGGCCGAAGAGGCCGAGCTCCTTGAGCCCGTCGACGATGTCCTGCGGGTACTCGTCGAGGTGCTCCAGCCGGGTGGCGACCGGGATGATCTCCTTGTCGACGAACTCCCGGACGGTCTTGAGGATCTCCCGCTGGACGTCGTCGAGCCCGGCGGTCTGGGCGAGTCGGGCCATGGCTACTTCCCCTGTTCCTTCGGCGTGGGCCGGCCGGGCTGCTCGCCGCCGCGCTCCTTGACGTACGTCTCGGTCGGGACCATCACCTTGCGCCGGAAGACGCAGACGAGGGTGCCGTCCTGCTTGTGGCCCCTGGTCTCCACGTACACGATCCCGCGGTCGTTCTTCGACTTCGACGGGGTCTTGTCGAGGACGGTGGTCTCGCCGTACAGCGTGTCGCCGTGGAAGGTCGGTGCCACGTGCCGCAGCGACTCGATCTCCAGGTTGGCGATCGCCTTGCCGGAGACGTCCGGGACGGACATGCCCAGCAGCAGCGAGTAGACGTAGTTGCCCACGACGACGTTCCTGCCGAAGTCGGTGGTGTTCTCGGCGTAGTTGCCGTCCAGGTGCAGCGGGTGGTGGTTCATGGTCAGCAGGCAGAAGAGGTGGTCGTCGTACTCCGTGACCGTCTTCCCGGGCCAGTGCTTGTAGACCGCACCGACCTCGAATTCCTCGTACGTACGTCCGAACTGCATGGTCCTACGCCTCCGGGATCTCGAACGTGGTGGTGCGCCGCATGCCCGCGGCGCGTCCCTTGCCGGCGATGACCAGGGCCATCTTGCGGCTGGCCTCGTCGATCATCTCGTCGCCGAGCATCGCCGAGCCCTTCTTGCCGCCGGCCTCGGACGTGCACCAGTCGTACGCGTCGAGGATCAGCTCGGCGTGGTCGTAGTCCTCCTGGGACGGGGAGAAGACCTCGTTCGCCGCGTCGACCTGGCCGGGGTGCAGCACCCACTTGCCGTCGAAGCCCAGCGCCGCCGCGCGGCCCGCGACCTCGCGGTAGGCGTCCACGTCGCGGATCTGCAGGAAGGGGCCGTCGATGGCCTGGAGGTCGTGGGTGCGGGCCGCCATCAGGATGCGCATCAGGATGTAGTGGTAGGCGTCCGCGCCGTAGCCGGGCGGCTGCATGCCCACGACCAGCGTCTTCATGTTGATCGAGGCCATGAAGTCGGCCGGCCCGAAGATGATCGTCTCCAGCCGGGGCGACGCGCCGGCGATCTCGTCGACGTTCACCAGGCCCTTGGCGTTCTCGATCTGCGCCTCGATGCCGATCCTGCCGACCTCGAAGCCCATGGTCTTCTCGATCTGGGTCAGCAGCAGGTCGAGCGCCACGACCTGCCGGGCGTCCTGGACCTTCGGCAGCATGATGCAGTCGAGGTTCTGGCCGGCGCCCTCCACGACCGTGATCACGTCGCGGTAGGTCCAGTGGGTGGTCCAGTCGTTGACGCGCACGACCCGGGTCTTGCCCGTCCAGTCGCCCTTGTTCAGCGCGTCCACGATCGTGTGGCGGGCGCCCTCCTTGGCGAGCGGCGCGCAGGCGTCCTCCAGGTCCAGGAAGACCTGGTCGGCCGGCAGGCCCTGGGCCTTCTCCAGGAAGCGCGGGTTCGAGCCCGGGACGGCGAGGCAGGAGCGGCGCGGGCGCAGCCGGTTCACGGCGGGAGCGGGGGCGCCCGACGCGGAACGGAGGTCCGGCAGGGCGGCGGCGGGCGACGGGTGGGCGGGCGTGGTCATGCGGGGACCTCCAGAGGGTCGAGCTTGTTCGCTTTCCGGATCTCGTCGACGATACGGCCGATGATCTCCGTGATGCCGAAGTCCTTCGGGGTGAAGACGGCGGCGACTCCGGCCGCCTTGAGCGTCACGGCGTCCGCGTTCGGAATGATGCCGCCGACGATGACGGGGACGTCGCCCGCCCCCGCCGCGCGCAGGCGCTCCAGCACGTCGGGCACGAGCGCGCTGTGCGAGCCGGACAGGATGGACAGTCCCACGCAGTGCACGTCCTCGGCCAGCGCCGCCGACGAGATCTCCTCGGGGGTCAGCCGGATGCCCTGGTAGACCACCTCGAAGCCCGCGTCACGGGCCCGGACGGCGATCTGTTCGGCGCCGTTGGAGTGCCCGTCCAGGCCGGGCTTGCCGACCAGCAGCCGCAGCCGGCCCGCGCCGAGGTCCTCGGCCGTACGGGAGACCTTGGCGCGGACCAGGGCCATCGGGGTGCCCGCCTCGGCGGTCACCGCGACCGGGGCCGAGGAGACCCCGGTCGGGGCGCGGAACTCGCCGAACACCTCGCGCAGCGCCGTCGACCACTCGCCGGTGGTGACGCCGGCCCGGGCGCACTCCAGGGTGGCCTCCATCAGGTTCTCGGTGCCGGCGGCGGCCTCCTTGAGGCGGTCCAGCGCCTGCCCGACGGTGGGGAAGACGAAGGGGTCGCCGCCGCCCTGCCGGTCCGAGGACTCCTGCCGTTCGGCCCGCCAGGCGGTGATGCGCTCGACGATCCGCGCCTCCACCGCCCCGTCCACCGTCATGATCGCCCCGTCGAGGTCGGCGGTGAGCGGGTTGTCCTCCGTCTGCTCGAAGCAGTTGACCCCGACGATCTTGTCCTCGCCGGCCTCGATCCGGGCGCGCCGCTCGGCGTGCGAGGAGACCAGCCGGGACTTGAGGTAGCCGGACTCGACGGCCGCCATCGCGCCGCCCATCTCCTCGATCCGGTCGATCTCGGCCAGGCACTCCGCGACCAGCGAGTCCACCTTGGCCTCGACGACGTGCGAGCCCGCGAAGATGTCCTCGTACTCCAGCAGGTCGCTCTCGTGCGCCAGGACCTGCTGGATGCGCAGCGACCACTGCTGGTCCCAGGGCCGGGGCAGGCCCAGCGCCTCGTTCCAGGCGGGCAGCTGCACGGCGCGGGCGCGGGCGTCCTTGGAGAGGGTGACGGCCAGCATCTCCAGGACGATGCGCTGGACGTTGTTCTCCGGCTGGGCCTCGGTCAGGCCGAGGGAGTTGACCTGGACGCCGTACCGGAAGCGGCGCTGCTTCTCGTTCTCGATGCCGTAGCGCTCGCGGGTGACCCGGTCCCAGATGCGGCCGAAGGCGCGCATCTTGCACATCTCCTCGATGAAGCGCACGCCCGCGTTCACGAAGAACGAGATCCGGGCGACGACCTCGCCGAACCGCTCCTCGGGGACCTGGCCCGAGTCGCGGACCGAGTCCAGTACGGCGATGGCCGTGGACATGGCGTACGAGATCTCCTGGACCGGGGTGGCGCCCGCCTCCTGCAGGTGGTAGCTGCAGATGTTGATCGGGTTCCACTTCGGCATGTGGTTGACCGTGTACGCGATCATGTCGGTCGTCAGGCGGAGGGACGGCCCGGGCGGGAAGACGTGCGTCCCGCGCGAGAGGTACTCCTTGACGATGTCGTTCTGGGTGGTGCCCTGGAGCAGGGAGACGTCCGCCCCCTGCTCCTCGGCGGCCACCTGGTAGAGCGCCAGCAGCCACATGGCGGTGGCGTTGATCGTCATCGAGGTGTTCATCTGCTCCAGGGGGATGTCCTGGAACAGCCGCCGCATGTCGCCCAGGTGGGAGACCGGGACGCCGACCCGGCCCACCTCGCCGCGGGCGAGGACGTGGTCGGGGTCGTAGCCGGTCTGCGTCGGCAGGTCGAACGCGACCGACAGGCCGGTCTGGCCCTTGGCGAGGTTGCGGCGGTACAGCTCGTTGGACGCCTCGGCCGTGGAGTGGCCGGCGTACGTCCGCATGAGCCATGGACGGTCCTTCTGGCGCTCTGTCATCTCAGGCTGTCCCTTTGGCCTTTGAGGCTGTCTCAGACGTTTCGGAAGCGGTTGATGGCTTCGAGGTGCGTCGCGCGCAGTTCGTGGTCGCGCACGCCCAGGCCCTCCTCGGGGGCCAGCGCGAGGACGCCGACCTTGCCCTGGTGGAGGTTGCGGTGGACGTCGTAGGCGGCCTGGCCGGTCTCCTCCAGGGAGTAGACCTTCGACAGGGTGGGGTGGATCCTGCCCTTCGAGACCAGCCGGTTGGCCTCCCACGCCTCGCGGTAGTTGGCGAAGTGCGAGCCGATGATCCGCTTGAGCGACATCCACAGGTACCGGTTGTCGTACTCGTGCATGTAGCCCGAGGTCGAGGCGCAGGTGGTGATGGTGCCGCCCTTGCGGGTGACGTACACGGAGGCGCCGAAGGTCTCGCGGCCCGGGTGCTCGAAGACGATGTCGATGTCCTCGCCGCCGGTCAGCTCGCGGATGCGCTTGCCGAAGCGCTTCCACTCCTTCGGGTCCTGGGTGTGCTCGTCCTTCCAGAAGCGGTAGCCCTCGGCACTGCGGTCGATGATCGCGGTCGCGCCCATCGCACGGCAGATGTCCGCCTTCTGGGCGCTGGAGACGACGCAGATCGGGTTGGCGCCGCCGGCCAGCGCGAACTGGGTCGCGTACGAGCCCAGGCCGCCGCTCGCGCCCCAGATCAGGACGTTGTCGCCCTGCTTCATGCCGGCGCCGTTGCGGGAGACGAGCTGGCGGTAGGCGGTGGAGTTGACCAGGCCGGGCGAGGCGGCCTCCTCCCAGCTGAGGTGGTCGGGCTTGGGCATCAGCTGGTTGGACTTGACGAGGGCGATCTCGGCGAGCCCGCCGAAGTTGGTCTCGAAGCCCCAGATGCGCTGCTCGGGGTCGAGCATCGTGTCGTTGTGGCCGTCGGAGGACTCCAGCTCGACCGACAGGCAGTGCGCGACGACCTCGTCGCCGGGCCGCCAGGCGTTCACGCCGGGGCCGGTGCGCAGGACGACGCCGGCCAGGTCGGAGCCGATGACGTGGTACGGGAGGTCGTGGCGCCGGGTGAGCTCCGACAGGCGCCCGTAGCGCTCCAGGAAGCTGAAGGTGGACACCGGCTCGAAGATCGAGGTCCACACGGAGTTGTAGTTCACGGAGGAGGCCATGACGGCCACCAGGGCCTCGCCCGGGCCGAGTTCCGGCACCGGGACCCGGTCCAGGTGCAGGGACTTGCGGGGGTCCTTCTCGCGTGTGGTGAGCCCGGCGAACATCTCCGCCTCGTCCTTGTGCACGGTGACCGCGCGGTACGAGTCGGGGAGCGGCAGGGCCGCGAAGTCGGCGGCCGTTGCGGCCTGCGACTGGATCGCGTCCAGGATGTCCTTCACGGTATTGCCTCCGGCGAGCGCTGAATGAGGGTGCGCTGAGGGATACGCGGGTGCGTGGAACGGGTGTGGTGTGTGCCGTCGGTCCGGCGGTGCGGTGGTGCGGCGGTGCCCGTGGTGAGGCGTGCCGGGGCCTGGTGACGCAGGCATCCGGGGCGCGGTACGTGCCGAGTGGGCGAGGACCGCGGGGACGTCCGGACGAGATTCAACGTATGGCACGCGGTGTCACTCGACAAGGCACCGCGTGCCAAAAGTTTCCCTCATTTGTCATTTGACCTGCGTAGATGAGCGATGATCGATCAGAGTTACCCGCGAGTAGGGGCAAGCCGGACAAACGCGCGTGGCCGCCCCCGGAACGGGAGCGGCCACGGTGGCGCGAGCGACGGGCGCGCGGACGCGCGCCGGGTCAGGACCTGCTTCTGAGGGCCTCTTCGATGGTCCGCATGACCTCGTCCAGCGGCGCGTCCGTCCGGGCCACCGCCACGAGCACCTCGCCCCGCGTGCGGACCGCCGCCGGAGCGGCGGCCGGGGCCTGGGTGCGGCCCGCGCCGATGCCCGACCCGAAGGTCTTGCGGACGATCGAGAAGGCGTGGTCGAGCTGGCCCTCCACGTCCCCCTGGCCGCCGGCCCGCAGCCAGCGCCGCAGCACGTGGTTGTGGGCGGTCACCACCGCCGAGGCCGCCACCTCGGCCAGCAGCGGGTCGTCGTTCCCGTCGTGCTGCTCGTGCTCGTCGAAGTGGGCCAGCAGGTAGCGGGTGAACAGCCGCTCGTACCGCGCGACCGAGGCGATCTCCCGCTCCCGCAGCGCCGGCACCTCCCGGGTCAGCCGGTAGCGCTCCACCGACACCGCGGGGGAGGCGGCGTACATCTTCATGACCTCCTTGATCCCCCGGCACACCGTGTCGAGCGGGTGCTCGTGCGCCGGGGCCACGTCGAGGACGGCCTCGGCGCGGGTCAGGGTGTCGTCGTGGTCCGGGAAGATCGCCTCCTCCTTGGACCGGAAGTGGCGGAAGAAGGTCCGCCGCGCCACCCCCGCGGTCGCGGCGATCTCGTCGACCGTCGTCGCCTCGTACCCCTTGGTCGCGAACAGCTCCATCGCCGCCGCGGCGAGCTCGCGGCGCATCTTCAGGCGCTGGGCGGCCGCCTTGCCGCCGGCCGCGCCTTCGGGGGCGTCGGAGGCCGAGGAGGCGCGGGGAGAGGTCTTGGCGGGCTGGGACATAGAGCGAACGTACTTCATCCGCGCAGGAGAGCGCGCCTGCGGGGGGCGGGACGGGGAGGGATGCGGGGGAGAGCCCGCAGCGGGCTCGGGAGGGTGTGTCCGCCGTGAGGGTCCGGCGGACCCGAGCAGCCCTCCCCACGCATCCGGCTCAGGGCCCGGCCGGGGGTTACCGGCGGGCGTGCTCACGGAAACCGCGGCCGGTCTTCCGGCCCAGGCAGCCCGCCGCCACCAGGTGCTCCAGCAGCGGGGACGGGGCCAGCCCCGGATCGCGGAACTCCTGGTGGAGGACCTTCTCGATGGCCAGCGAGACGTCCAAGCCGACCACGTCGAGGAGCTCGAAGGGCCCCATCGGGTAGCCGCCGCCCAGCTTCATCGCGGCGTCGATCTGATCGAGGGTGGCGTAGTGCTGCTCGACCATCTTGACGGCGTTGTTCAGGTACGGGAACAGCAGCGCGTTCACGATGAACCCGGCCCGGTCCCCGCAGTCCACCGGGTGCTTGCGCACCCGGCCGCAGATCCCGCGCACCGTCGCGTGCACGTCGTCGGCGGTCAGCACCGTGCGCACCACCTCGACCAGCTTCATCGCCGGGGCCGGGTTGAAGAAGTGCATCCCGACCACGTCCTGGGGGCGCGAGGTCGCCCGGGCCACCGCGATCACCGGCAGCGAGGAGGTGGTCGTGGCCAGCACCGCCCCCGGCTTGCAGGCCTTGTCCAGGGCCGCGAACAGCTCCTGCTTGACCGCCAGGTCCTCGGCGACCGCCTCCACGGCCAGGTCCACGCCGGCGAAGGCGTCCAGCGAGCCGGCCGGGGTGATCCGCTCCAGGGTCTGCCCGGCCGCCTCCTGCGTCAGCCGGCCCTTGGCCACGGCCCGCCCCAGGGACGTGGCGATCGCGGCCTTGGCGGCGTCGGCCTTCTCCCGGCTGCGGGCGGCCAGCACCACGTCGAAGCCGGACTGGGCGAAGACCTGCGCGATCCCGCTCGCCATCGTGCCCGAGCCGGCCACGCCGACCGAGGCCACGGGACGGCCCGCACCCGCCGCGTCCCCGTCCGCCGGGGTCTGCGCGTCGCGGACGACCGCGGAGCTCCCCGGCGCCTCGTACGTGTAGAAGCCGCGCCCTGCCTTCTGGCCGGTCAGGCCGGCCTCGGCGAGGTGGCCCAGGACCGGGGCGGGGGCGTGCAGCCGGTCGCCGGAGGAGGCGTACATGGCCTCCAGGACCGTGCGGGCCGTGTCCACGCCGATCAGGTCCAGCAGTGCCAGCGGGCCCATGGGCAGCCCGCAGCCGAGCCGCATCGCCGCGTCGATGTCCTCGCGGGAGGCGTACTTCGACTCGTACATGGCGGCGGCCTGGTTGAGGTAGCCGAAGAGCAGCCCGTCGGCGACGAAACCGGGGCGGTCGCCGACCGCGACCGGCTCCTTGCCCAGCGCGCGGGCCAGCGCGGTGACCGCCTCGACGGCCGGCGGGGCGGTCAGCACCGAGGAGACGACCTCGACCAGCCTCATCGCCGGGGCCGGGTTGAAGAAGTGCAGGCCCAGCACGCGCTCGGGGTGCCGGGACTCGGCGGCGAGCCGGGTCACGGACAGGGCGTTGGTGCCGGTGGCCAGGATGGCGTCGGGCCGCACGACCGCGTCGAGTTCGCGCAGGACCCGCTGCTTGAGCTCGTAGGACTCCGGCACCACCTCGATGACGAGGTCGGCGTCGGCCGCGGCGGCCAGGTCGCCGAAGGTGCGCAGGCGGGCCAGGACGCCCGCCCGCTCCTGCTCGGTGAGCAGGCCGCGGGTCACGGAGCGGGCGGTGGCCGCGCCGAGGGAGTCCGACGCCCGCCGGGCGGCGGACTCGCTGACGTCGATGCCGACGACCTCGTGGCCGGCCCGCGCGAGGAGCTCGGCGATGCCCGAGCCCATCGTGCCGAGGCCGACGACGGCGATGGTCTGGAGGGAGGACTGACTGGACGGACGGTCCATCGAGGGACTCCAGTGGAAGAGGGTGACGACTGAGGGGGACGCGCGCGGGGCCCGCGGCTGCCGTGTGCGGACGGCGGCACGCGGTGCGGTGCGCGGTCGCGGAGACGGCCGTACTGCTGCGAGCCGTAAGGGCGTCCGGGGTGCCGTGCGCGAGGGGCCCGCGGGGCCGGCCCCGGAGCCGATGGGTCCGGAGGCGTGGAGCCCCGGGGGGAGGACCGGCGACGCCCTGTCCCGGGGCCGCGCCGTGAGGTCGTGCAGAACCGACTGGCACGGGGCGGCTGCGTCACCAGGCCGTCCCCGTACGTGTTCCCAGGACAGTAGCCCGTCGCCAACTGCTCCGCCAGAGTGCGCAGATGTGACCTGTACCGCCGAAATGTACCGATCATCGATCATCGATCACCGGGATGGGCCGAACCCCGCGTGCCGGCCGCCCCGCACCCCTAGGGTGGCCGGGTGAACGACGTGCTGGACCGCCTGCGCGCGGAAGCGGAAGCGGAAGCGCCATCCACCGGCTCCGCCGGACCCGCCCGCTACGAGGCGCTGCTCGCCGCCGGACCGGAGGAGCTGGCCGCCTCCCTCACCTCGGCGGGACTGCCCCTGTGGGCCCGCGAACTCGCCGCGTACCGGCTGGGACTGGCGGGCGACCGGCGCGCCTTCGAACCGCTGGTCCTGCTGCTGAACCACCGCGACCCGCCCCGCTGCGCGGCGGCCGCCACCGCCCTGGCCGTGCTCGCCGACCCGCGCACCGCCCGCGCCGCGGCCGCCCTCGCCACGAACGGGCTGCGCACCGCCTACGCCCTGCACCCGGTCCGGCTGCTCACCGCCCTGCGCGCCCCGGAGTCCGTACCGGCGCTGACGGCCACGCTGTCCCGGCTGCTCGCGCCGCACGACCCGTACTGGCGGGTGGCGCTGGCCTGCGTCGAGGGCCTCGGCACCCTCGGCGACCCGCGCGCCCGGGACGTGCTGACGCGGGCGCAGTCCCACCCCCGTCTCGCGGTGGCGGCAACGGCTGCGCTGCGCGGGCTCGGCTGACAGGATCGGGGCCATGAGCGATCACAACGAGGGCCACCTCACCCGCATTTCAGCACCGGAGGGCGTCAGCCCCGGCACCGGCTACCACCACGTCGTCTGGGGCACCGGCCGCTTCGTCGCCGTGTCCGGGCAGTGCGCCTTCGACGAGAAGGGCGCCGTCGTCGGCGAGGGCGACCCGGCGGCGCAGGCCCGCCAGGTCTTCGAGAACCTGCGCCGCTGCCTGGCCGCGGCCGGGGCGACCTTCGACGACGTGGTCAAGCTGACCTACTTCGTCACCGACGTCGCCCACCTCCCCGCGGTACGGGAGGCACGCGACGCCGTCATCCCCGCCGACCGGCTGCCGGCGTCCACGGCCGTCCAGGTCGCGGCCCTGTTCCGCCCCGAACTGCTGCTGGAGGTCGAGGCGTTCGCGGTCCTGCCGTCCTGAGCCGACGGGCCGCTGCCGGCCGGCCCCGGCGGGCCGGCCGGTGGGTGCCCGCCCGCCGGTCAGCCGCGGAAGCCGAGCATGCCGTGCAGGGCCGCGCCGCCCGCGGAGGGTGCGGCGGCCCGGGTCGCGGCGGCCGGCTTCGGGGCGGGCTGCGCGGGGCAGGCGGCGTCCGCGGCCTTCCCCGTCCGCAGGTACGCCGCCACCTTCTCGTCCAGGCAGGTGTTGCCGCTCAGGGCGACGCCGTGGTTGCCGCCGCCCTCCTCCACCACCAGGGCGGAGCCCTTCAGCTTGTCCCGCATGCTCAGCGCGCCCGAGAACGGGGTCGCGGCGTCCTCCGTGGCCGCGAGGAGCAGGGCGGGCGGCAGCCCGGTGTTGGTCACGTCGGGGGCCCGCAGCGACTCCGTCGGCCAGAAGGCGCACGGGGCGTTGTACCAGGCGTTGTTCCACGTCATGAACGGTGCGACGGCGTGCGTGCGCCAGGTGTCCGCGCGCCACCGGTTCCAGTCCCGGGGCCACGCCGAGTCCCGGCACTGCACCGCCGTGTACACGCTGTAGCTGTTGCCCGCCGAGGGCTCCACCGCCCCGAACCGCTCGTACGCCGACACCAGCGGCTTGGGGTCCCCGGCCACCGCGTACGCCGCGAAGGCCTCGGCCAGGGCGGGCCAGTAGCCGTCGTAGTAGCCGCCCGGCATGTAGGTGTCCTCCAGCTCGGCCGGGCCCACCTTGCCGCCCGCCGGGGTCGCCCGCACCGCCTCGCGCATCGCGTACCAGCGCTCCTCGACCTCCGCCGCGCCGGTGCCGAGGCGGTAGGTGGCGTCGTGCTTCGCCACCCAGGCCAGGAACGCCTTGTGGCGGGCGTCGAAGGCCCGGTCCTGGGCCAGGTTGTCCTCGTACCAGACCCCGTTCGGGTCCACCACGGAGTCGAGGACCAGCCGGTGGACGCGGTCCGGGTGCAGCTTGGCGTACACCGCGCCGAGGTACGTCCCGTACGAGTAGCCGAAGTAGCTGATCCGCGCTGCCCCGAGGGCGGTCCGCACGGCCTCGATGTCGCGGGCGGCCGCGACCGTCCCGATGTACGGCAGGACGTCGGCGTGCCGGGCCTGGCAGGACTCGGCGAAGGAGCGGACCCGTTCCAGGTTGGCGCGCTCGGTGCGGGCGTCGCGCGGTACGGAGTCGGGGCGGACGGGGTTGAAGTGGCCCGGCCCGCAGTCCAGGACCGGCTCGCTGCGGCCCACCCCGCGGGGGTCGAAGCCGATCACGTCGTACTGCGCGGCCACGTCCTTGGGCAGGGCCGACGCGACGTACCCGGCCAGGGTCCGGCCGCTGCCGCCCGGACCGCCGGGGTTCACCAGCAGCGGGCCCTGGGAGGCGGCCGCGGTGTGCGGGACGCGGGTCAGCGCGAGGGCGATCCGCCGCCCGGCGGGGTCGTCGTGGTCGAGGGGGACCGTGAGGGAGGCGCACTGCAGGGTGGGGTAGCGGGGGGTCGCGCAGTCGGCCCAGCGCAGGGCCGCCGGCGCCGGGGCGGGGACCGGGGCGGCGGTGACCGGGCTCGCGAGGGCGGCGACGACGGTGGAGATCGACAGCAGGACGGCGGCGCGCTTCTTCACGGGGGTGCGCGCGGTCACGGGGTGGAGCATGGGGCCTCCCAGCCGAGGGTTCTGGGCGGAATCGTCCCGGAAACCGCGGCGGGAAGCCGGGATTGGGACCCCGATTGGCCCGATGTGATGACCCCTCGGCGGGGCGGCCGGTGTCAGGGAGGGTTCACAGCAGGGTCAGCTGGGTGGCCCCGGCGGGCGCCGCCCCGGCCGGCCCGTCGGCGGGCCGCTCGGGGGTCACCACGCGCCGGGCCGCGCCCGGCCCGGCGGGGCCGATGCCGAATTCGGCCGCCAGTTCGTGGACTTGGCGGGTGATCTGCCGCTGGTACCAGGTCGGCGCGTACGCCCCGCCCGCGTACATCCGTGCGTACCGCTCGACCAGGTGCGGGTGGTGCGCGCGCAGCCAGGCGGTGAACCACTCGCGCGCGCCCGGCCGCAGATGGAGTACCAGGGGTGTCACGGAGGTGGCGCCGGACGCGGCGACGGCCCGGACGGTCTCGCGCAGCTGCCCGGGGGCGTCCCCGAGGAAGGGGATGACGGGGGCCATCAGCACCCCGCACTCGATGCCGGCGTCGGTGAGGGTCCGTACGGCGTTCAGCCGGGCGGCGGGCGAGGGGGTGCCGGGCTCGACGGTGCGCCACAGGGCGGTGTCGGTGAAGCCCACCGAGACGCTGACGCCGACGTCGGCGACCTCGGCGGCCTCGCGCAGCAGGGGGAGGTCGCGCAGGATCAGCGTGCCCTTGGTGAGGACGGAGAAGGGGTTGGCGCGGTCGCGCAGCGCGCCGATGATCCCGGGCATCAGCCGGTAGCGGCCCTCGGCGCGCTGGTAGCAGTCCACGTTGGTCCCCATGGCGATGTGCGCGCCCGTCCAGCGGGGTGCGGCGAGCTCGCGGCGCAGCAGGTCGGGGGCGTTCGTCTTGACGACGATCTGCGAGTCGAAGCCGATGCCGGTGTCGAGGTCGAGGTAGCCGTGGGTCTTGCGGGCGAAGCAGTACACGCAGGCGTGGCTGCAGCCCCGGTAGGGGTTGACCGTCCACTCGAACGGCATCCGCGAGGCCCCGGGCACCCGGTTCACGATCGAGCGGGCCCGCACCTCGTGGAAGGTGATCCCGCGGAATTCGGGGGTGTCGACGGTGCGGGTGACGACGCCGTCCACCCCGAAGAGCGCGGCCGGTCCGGTCGCCCGCTGCCCGTCCGCGGACCCGTCGGTCAGATGGTCCCAGCGCATGGGTGCCTCCCTTGGTGGTTCTTCCTCCCGACAATAGAACAAACGTTCCCATGATCGTGCGGCCCGGCCGGGCGGCCGAGGGCGCCCGGCCGCCGCCGGGCCTTCCCGGCGACCCCGGATTTGGGCCGTCGGGCCGGAGGTGGTTGGCTTCGCCGTGACGAGCGATCACAACTGCTGGAGGAACAGCCATGGCGCAGGTCGAGGCCACCACGGAGCGGATCATCGCGGCCGACGCGGAGACGGTGTTCGACGCGCTGGCGGACTACGCCGGGACCCGGGGCAAGCTGCTTCCCGAGCACTTCAGCGAGTACGAGGTGCGCGAGGGCGGCGACGGCGAGGGCACCCTCGTGCACTGGAAGCTCCAGGCCACCAGCAAGCGCGTGCGCGACTGCCTGCTGGAGGTCTCCGAGCCCACCGACGGGCAGCTGGTCGAGAAGGACCGCAACTCCTCCATGGTCACCACCTGGACCGTGACCCCGGCCGGCGAGGGCCGGTCCCGGGTCGTCGCCGCCACCGTGTGGAACGGCGCCGGCGGGATCGGCGGCTTCTTCGAGCGCACCTTCGCCCCCAAGGGCCTCGGCCGCATCTACGACACCCTGCTGGCCAACCTCGCCGCCGAGGTCGAGGGCTGACGCTCCCGCCCGGAGCGCCGGAGCCCGGAGCCCGCCGACCCGGAGCCCGGCCGCGCCCGGCGGGCGCGCCCTCGGCCGCGCCGGGCGCCCCCCGGCGCCGGGTCGCCGGGGCTCACCGGATCGGGTGGTCCTACCGCCCGGGCGTGCCCCCCGGCCGCCCGGGGACCGGGCGGCTAGGGTGAGGCCCTGCGTCCGCGCCGTACCACGGGCGCGCGCCGCACCGCCGCACGACCGACCGCCCGGGGGCCCGATGAAGATCCTCATCTCCGCCGACATGGAAGGCGCCACCGGCGTCACCTGGCCCTCCGACGTGCTGCCCGGCACCCCGCAGTGGGAGCGCTGCCGGTCCCTGTTCACCTCGGACGTGAACGCCGCCGTCCTCGGCTTCCACGACGGCGGCGCCGACCGGGTCCTCGTCAACGAGGCCCACTGGACCATGCGCAACCTGCTGCTGGAGAAGCTCGACGCCCGCACCGAGATGCTGACCGGCCGCCACAAGGCGCTCTCCATGGTCGAAGGCGTCCAGTACGGCGACGTCGACGGCGTCGCCTTCGTCGGCTACCACACGGGCGCCGGCGCGGAAGGCGTCCTCGCCCACACCTACCTCGCCAACTCCATCACCGGGGTCTGGGTCAACGGCGTCCGCGCCAGCGAGGGCCTCCTCAACGCGCACGTCGTCGCCGAGTTCGGGGTGCCCGTGGTGCTCGTCACCGGCGACGACCTGACCTGTGTCGACGCCGCCGGCTACGCCCCGGACGCGGTGACCGTCGCGGTCAAGGACCACGTGTCGCGCTACGCCGCCGTCTGCCGGACCCCGGCCCGCACCGCCGCCGACATCCGCGCCGCCGCCAAGGAGGCCGCGGCCCTCGCGGTGCGCCACGAACCGGTCCGCGGCGGCCCCTTCGGCGTGGAGCTGGAGTTCGACGCCGAGCACCTGGCGATGGCCGCGACCGTGGTCCCGGGCGTCGAGCGGTGCGGCGAACGCAGGGTCGACTACACCAGCGAGACGATGTACGAGGGGATTCGCACCTTCAAGGCGGTCACGACCGTCGTCTCCTCGGCCGTGGAGGAGCACTATGGCTGACATGCCCGCAGTAACCGCCGAGGCCCCGGCCGCCGCCGTGGACCGGGTCGCGCTCGACGAGGTCGTCGAGTTCACCTCCGGCCTCATCCGCATCGACACCAGCAACCGGGGCGGCGGCGACTGCCGCGAGCGCCCGGCGGCCGAGTACGTCGCCGAGCGCCTCGCGGCCGCCGGCCTGGAACCGGTCCTGCTGGAGCGGACCCGGGGCCGCACCAACGTGGTCGCCCGGATCGAGGGCACCGACCCCTCCGCCGAGGCCCTCCTCGTCCACGGCCACCTCGACGTGGTGCCGGCCGAGGCCGCCGACTGGACGGTGGACCCCTTCTCCGGCGAGGTCCGCGACGGTGTGGTCTGGGGCCGCGGCGCGGTCGACATGAAGAACATGGACGCGATGGTCCTGGCCGTCGTACGGGCCTGGGCGCGCGCCGGGGTCCGACCGCGCCGGGACGTCGTCCTCGCCTACACCGCCGACGAGGAGGACAGCGCCGTCGACGGGGCCGGCTTCCTCGCCGACCGGCACGCGCGGCTCTTCGAGGGCTGTACGGAGGGGCTCAGCGAGTCCGGTGCCTTCACCGTGCACGCCGGCCCCGGCCGCACCCTCTACCCCATCGCCGCGGGCGAACGCGGCACCGCCTGGCTCAAGCTGACCGCGACCGGCACCGCCGGCCACGGCTCGAAGCCCAACCGGGCCAACGCCGTCAGCCGGCTCGCGGCCGCGGTGGCCCGGATCGGCGAACACCGCTGGCCCGTCCGGCTCACCCGTACCGTCACCGCCTGCATCACCGAACTCGCCGCCCTCCAGGGCCTGTCGGCGGCTCCCGGCTCGCCCGGCTTCCGCCTCGACGAGGTCCTCGCCGGCCTGGGTCCGGCCGCCACCCTGGTGGAGGCGACCGTGCGCAACAGCGCCAACCCCACCATGCTCAGCGCCGGCTACAAGCTGAACGTCATCCCCGGACAGGCCGTCGGATACGTGGACGGGCGGATGCTGCCCGGTGGCGAGGCCGAGTTCATCGCCACCCTCGACGCCCTCACCGGGCCGGACGTGCAGTGGGAGTTCCAGCACCGCGAGGTCGCGCTGGAGGCCCCCGTGGACGGGCGCACGTACGCGGTCCTGCGCGAGTCCGTCGAGCGGTTCGACCCGGACGGGCACGTGGTCCCCTTCTGCATGGCGGGCGGCACCGACGCCAAGCAGTTCTCCCGGCTCGGGATCACCGGGTACGGCTTCTCCCCGCTGAAGCTGCCGCCCGGATTCGACTACTGGTCCCTGTTCCACGGCGTGGACGAGCGGGTGCCCGTCGAGGCCCTGCACTTCGGCGTCCGCGTCCTCGACCACGCACTGCGGACCCTGTGAGGGAGACCTTGTGATGGCGGCGGTGACCCTGCCCTACGGCAGCTGGCCCTCCCCGATCGACGCCGCGCTCGCCGCCTCGCTCGACGGGCGGCCCGAGTACGTCGGCACGGTCGGCGCCGAGGTCTGGTGGACCGAGCCCCGCCCCGAGGAGGCCGGCCGGCGCACCCTCGTGCGCCGCCGGCCCGACGGGGACGCGCCGGAGGTCACGGCGCTGCCCGCGCCGTGGAACGTCCGCAGCCGGGTCACCGAGTACGGCGGCCGCCCCTGGGCCGGTACCGCACGGCCCTCGGACGGGCCCCTGGTGGTCTTCGCCCACTTCGACGACCAGCGGCTGTACGCGTTCGAGCCGGACGCCCCGGGCGGCCCCGACCCGCGCCCCCTCACCCCGCCGTCCCCCGGCGGCGGCCTGCGGTGGGCCGATCCGGTGCTGCGCGGCGCCGAGGTGTGGTGCGTGCTGGAGGAGTCCACCGGGCCCGCGCCCACCGACGTGCGCCGCGTGCTCGCCGCCGTACCGCTCGACGGATCGGCCGCGCGCGACCGCACCCGGGTACGGGAGCTCACCGACGGCCGGCACCGCTTCAGCACCGGGCCCCGGCTCTCGCCGGACGGCCGGCGCGCCGCCTGGATCGCCTGGGACCACCCCCGGATGCCGTGGGACGGCACCGAGCTCAAGCTGGCCGAGATCACCCCGGACGGGCGGCTGGAGGGGACCCGGACCGTGCTCGGCGGCCCCGAGGAGTCCGTGGCCCAGGTCGACTGGACGCCCGGCGGGGCCCTGCTCGCGGTGAGCGACCGGGGCGGCTGGTGGAACCCGTACCGGGTCGACCCCGAGGGAGGCGGCGCCGTCAACCTCTGCCCCCGCGAAGAGGAGTTCGGCGGTCCGCTGTGGAAGCCGGGGCTGCGCTGGATCGCCCCGCTGCCCGACGGCCTGGTGGCCGTGCTGCACGGCCGGGGCGCCCCGGTGCTCGGCGTCCTGGACCCCGACAGCGGGGACCTGGTCGACGCCGCCGGGCCCTGGACGGCCTGGCAGCCGACCCTCGCCGTCAGCGGCACCCGCGTCTACGGGGTCGCCGCCAGCCCGCGCAGCGCGTACGAGGTGGTCGAGCTGGACACGACCACCGGGCACACCCGGGTGGTCGGCGCCGAGGGCATCGACCCGGTCGACCCCGCCTACTACCCCGAGCCGCAGACCCGCACCTTCCCCGGACCGGACGACCGGGAGATCCACGCCCACGTCTACCCGCCGCACCACCCGGCCTGCCGGGCCGCCCCGGAGGAAGCGCCCCCGTACGTGGTGTGGGCGCACGGCGGGCCCACCGACCACGTGCCGCCCGTGCTCGACCTGCACATCGCGTACTTCACCTCCCGCGGCATCGGGGTCGTCGAGGTGAACTACGGCGGCTCCACCGGCTACGGGCGCGCCTACCGGGAGCGGCTGCGCGGGCAGTGGGGCGTCGTCGACGTCGAGGACTGCGCGGCCGTCGCCCGGGCCCTGGCCGCCGAGGGCACCGCCGACCCGGACCGGCTGGCCATCCGCGGCGGCAGCGCCGGCGGGTGGACGGCGGCGGCCTCGCTCGCCGCCACCGGCCTCTACGCCTGCGCCGCGGTCATCTACCCGGTGCTGGACCTGGTCGGCTTCGCCGACGAGACCCACGATCTGGAGTCCCGGTACATCGACGGGCTCGTCGGACCGCCGCAGACCCTCGCCGTACGCTGCCGCGAGCGCTCGCCACTGGCCCTGGCCGACCGGATCACCGCCCCCTTCGTGCTGCTCCAGGGGTTGGAGGACCCGGTCTGCCCGCCCGCCCAGGCCGAGCGGTTCCTGGCCGCGCTGCGCGGCCGGCCGGTCCCGCACGCGTACGTGGCCTTCGCGGGCGAGGGGCACGGCTTCCGGCGCGCGGAGACCATGGTCCGGGCCTTGGAGGCGGAACTGTCGCTGTACGCGCAGGTCTTCGGGATCGAGCGGACGGACGTGCCGCTGCTGCGGCTGGAGCCGTGAGCGGCGCGGACCGCGCGCCCGGCCCCGGCGGGGACGCGGTCGCGGTCGGGCCGCCGTGCCGCCGTCAGGCGGACGGGATCCAGACGCGGAGCGGGCCGAGCGTGGTGAAGCCCGCGCGCAGGGCGGCGTCCAGATCGTCCCCCGACTCGTAGCCCACCACGGACAGCCCCGGCCAGCGGGCCGCGACCGCGGTCAGGGTGCCCGCCCAGGCGGCGCCCGCGGTGGTGTCCGGGTGGGCGAACAGGTTGGAGACGCCCACGACCGGGCCGGTGCGGTTCGCGACCGCGCCGGCGACGATCCGGCCGCCGCTGCGGCCCGCCAGGAAGACCAGGTCCCCGGCCGCCGCGCCGGTCGCCAGGGCCGGGCCGAACAGGCCGGGGGCCGCACCGTCCCAGGCGGCCTCCCACTCGGCGAGCTCGGCCGCGCCGGCCACCGCGGACCAGGCGAGCGACGGCCCGGCGACCACGCCGGCCGGGCCCGCGGGGCGGTGGATCCACTGGGCCTCGAACAGCACCCGGAACCCCTCGGGGCCCAGGTCGAGGGCGGCGAAGCTGTCCTTCACCGAACAGCCGGGGGAGCGGGTGTCGATCCCGGCGACGAGCGCGGCCGGCGAGGCGGCCCGGGTCAGCGTCACCGCGTCGGGGTAGAGCGGCGGGGTCCGCCGGGCGCTGGTCCACGCGTCCGGGCCGAAGGCGCCCACCGCGCCGTGGGCGCGGCAGACGGCGTCGCACCAGACGGCGTTGTTGCGCGCGGCCGCCAGCAGGAGGGCCTGAGTGTCGTGGGTGATGATCACACCGGGGATGGTGTCACACGTTCCGACCTGGGGCGTTGGACCCCAACGGGCCCCGCGGCCCGGGCGCGCGATGCGGCCCGCGCGCCCACCGGGCCTCCGCCGGGCCCGAGTTCACCCGCGCAGTCCACGGTCCGCGTCCACCTCCGCCCCGTGCCCACCGGCCACATGCGGGCGCCCCGCGCCCCGCATCGCGCCCCGCATCGCGCAGGATGAGGGCATGCGATCCCTGGTGCTCCTCGACGCCCCGTCCAACCTCGGCCTGCGGCCGCCCGCGCCCGGCACCGTCCCCGGTGTCTACAAACTGGCCGGGGCCCTGCGCGAACAGGGCCTCCTCGCCCGGCTCGGCGCCCGCGAGGGCGGGGTGGTCGTCCCGCCCCGCTACGACCGCGGCGACTGGCGCGAGGGCGACGGGGTGTTCCACGCCGACGCCCTCGCCGCGTACACCGTCACCCTCGCCGACCGCATCGAACGCCACCTGCGGGCCGGGGAGTTCCCCGTCGTGCTCGGCGGCGACTGCTCGATCCAGCTCGGTGCCTCGCTGGCGATGCGGCGGCTCGGCCGGTACGGCCTGGCCGCGATCGACGGCTCCGCCGACTTCCGCCACACCGGCAACGAGGCCGTGAACGGGCCGGTCGGCGCGGCGGGCGGGGAGGAGCTGGCCCTGGCCACCGGGCGCGGGCAGGCCGGCCTCGCGGACCTGGAGGGCCTCGGCCCGTACCTGCGCGACGAGGACGTACGGCTCTTCGGACTGCGCGACGGCGACGCCGACCTGCCCGAGCTGCGGGCGGCCGGGATGGGCGCGGCCACGGTCGGCGAGATCCGCGAGCTCGGTGCGGGACCGGTGGCGCGGGCCGCCCTGGAGGGCCTGAACCCGCCGGCCACCGCGGGCTTCTGGGTGCACCTGGACGCCGACGTGCTGGACCCGGCCGTGATGCCGGCGGTGGACAGCCCGGACCCCGGCGGCCTCCTCCCCGACGAACTGTCCGAACTGCTCGGGGTGCTGGTGCGCTCGCCGCGCTGCGTCGGCCTCAACGTCACCATCTACGACCCGGACCTCGACCCGGACGCGCGTGCGGGCGCGCTCCTCGCGGACCTGGTCGCGGGCGCCTTTGCGTAATCCTGACCGGTGGTCCTCCGCGGAACCCCTGTGCACCGGCCGCCCCGGCGTGTTCCATTCCCCTCATGGCCACCACCGTCCGACGCGCCGTACTGACCCTCCCCGCAGCCCCGTTGGGCCCCGAGAACCCCCTGCCCTCCCTGCGCCCGCCCGCCGAGGTCCACACCCTCGACGAGCGCGCGCGGGGCGGGCTGCCGCGCGACATGGCCCGGCAGATCGGGTACGAGCCGCTGCGCTCCCTGCTGCCCGTCCGGCTCCGCGACGGCTACGGACGGGAGCGCGCGGAGCGGGAGTTCGACTCGATCGTCATCGAGAACGAACACCTGCGGGTCACCGTCCTGCCCGGTCTCGGCGGCCGCGTCCACTCGCTCGTCCACCTGGCCACCGGACGTGAACTCCTCTACCGCAACCCGGTGTTCCAGCCCGCCAACTTCGCCCTGAACGGCGCCTGGTTCTCCGGCGGCATCGAGTGGAACACCGGGGCCACCGGCCACACCACCCTCTCGTGCGCCCCCGTGCACGCCGCACTCGTCCCGGCCCCCGACGGCGGTGCGATGGTCCGGCTGTGGGAGTGGGAGCGGCTGCGCGACCTGCCGTTCCAGGTGGACCTGTGGCTGCCGCAGGACGCGGAGTTCCTCTACGTCGGCGTCCGGCTGCGCAACCCGCACGAGCGCCCCGCCCCCGTGTACTGGTGGTCCAACATCGCCGTTCCCGAGGAACCGGGGACGCGGATCCTCGCCCCCGCCGACGAGGCCTGGCACTTCGGCTACGAGCGCGCGCTGCGCCGCGTCCCGGTACCGGAATGGGAGGGCGCCGACCGCACGTACCCGCTCGCCGGCGCGTACCCCGCCGACTACTTCTACGACCTCCGGGAGGGGGACCGGCCCTGGATCGCCTCGCTGGACGGCGCCGGGCAGGGCCTCGTCCAGACCTCCACCGGGCTGCTGCGCGGGCGCAAGCTGTTCGTCTGGGGGGCCGGCGCGGGGGGCCGGCGCTGGCAGGAGTGGCTGACCGAGCCGGGCACGGGCGGCTACGCGGAGATCCAGGCCGGGCTGGCCCGCACGCAGCTGGAGCACGTACGGCTGGAGGGCGGGGCGGAGTTCAGCTGGCTGGAGGCGTACGGCCCGCTGGCCGCGGACCCGGAGGCGGTGCACGGGCCCGACTGGGCGGCGGCGCGCGGAGCGGCCGGGGCCGCGCTGGAGGCCGTACTGCCCCGGGAGCGGGTGGACGCGGCGTACGAGGCGTGGCGCGGCCGCGCCGACACCGAGCCGGGGGAGCGGCTGGCGGCCGGTTCGGGCTGGGGGGCGCTGGAGGTGCTGCGCGCGGGGCTGGAGCTGCCGGGCACCCCGTTCGAGGAGGCCACGCTCGGGGAGGAGCAGGCGCCGTGGCTGGAGCTGTGGCGCACGGGCGTCCTCCCCGCGCCAGGCCGGGTGGCGCCGCCCGGGCCGAGCCTGGTCGCCACGCACTGGCGGGACATGCTGGAAACGGCCCCGGCGGACCCGCTGACCGAGTACCACCTCGGGGTGGCGCAGTGGCACGCGGGCGACGTGGCCCAGGCGGTGCGGAGCTGGGAGCGCGGGCTGCCGCTCGCCCCCTCGCGGTGGCCGCTGCTGCGCTGCCTGGCGGTGGCGGACGCACTGGCCGGCGATCCGGCGCGGGCGGCGGACGGGTACGCGGCGGCCTTCGCGGACCTGGCCGGGGAGACCCGGGGCGGCGAGGGCTGGGCGGCGGCCGAGTACGCGCTGGGCCTGGAGGCGATGGCCGCGCTGCTGGCGGCCGGGCGGCTGCCCGAGGCCCGCGGCGTGTGGGACCGGCTGCGGCCCGCGCTGCGCGAGCGGGGCCGCTTCCGGCTGCTGGCGGCCCGGCTGCTGGCGGCGGAGGGGCACGTGGCCGCGGCCCGGCGGGTCTTCGAGGACGGCTTCGAGATCCCGGACCTGCGGGAGGGCGAGGAGACCCTGTCCGAGGCCTGGGCGGACCTGACCGACCACCCGCTGCCGGCCCGCTACGACTTCCGGATGCGGCCGCCGGGGGAGGGGGAGGCGCGCTGAGGCCGGGGCCCGGGTCCGGGCCCGCACCGTCGGACACATGTACCCAATCCGGACGTACGAGCGGTTTGCGCCCTGGGGTGCCGGGTAGCCGGAGGAGAGGCGGAACAGATCGTTCCGGCCTGCGCCCCTACGCGTCGTCCTGGAGATGTTCATGTCCGACCAGCGCAAGAGCCCGTTCGCGACCGTCAACCCGTACACCGGTGAGACCCTCGCGGAATTCGACGCCATCGAGGGCGATGCGGTGGACGACGCGGTCGAAACGGCGGGCCGGGCCTTCGAGGCCTGGCGGGCCCGGCCGATCGCCGAGCGGGCCGCCGTCGTCGCCCGCGCGGCCGGACTGATGCGCGAGCGCAAGGAGGAGCTGGCCCGGACGATCACCCTGGAGATGGGCAAGCTCATCGCGGAGGCGCGCGGAGAGGTGGACCTCGCCGCGTCGATCCTGGACTACTACGCCGAGCACGGCCCGGAGTTCGCCGCCGCCGAGCCGCTCGACGTCGAGGAGGGGGAAGCGTACCTGGTCAGCGAGCCCCTCGGAGTCCTGCTGGGGGTCATGCCGTGGAACTTCCCGCTCTACCAGGTGGTCCGGTTCGCCGGCCCCAACCTGGTCCTGGGCAACACCGTCCTGGTCAAGCACGCCGGCATCTGCCCGCAGTCGGCACTGGCCCTGGAGTCCCTGTTCCGTGACGCCGAGGCCCCCGAGGGGGTCTACACCAACCTCTTCGTGAGCCACGACGAGATCGCGCGCGTCATCGACAGCCCGGTGGTCCGCGGAGCCTCCCTGACCGGCAGCGAGAAGGCGGGCGCCGAGGTCGCCGAACGGGCGGGGCGGAACATGAAGCCCAGCCTGCTGGAGCTCGGCGGCAGCGACGTCTTCGTCGTCCTCGACCGCGAGGGGCTGGAGCGCACCATCGGCGCCGCGGTGGCGGGCCGGATGGCGAACACCGGCCAGAGCTGCGTCGCCTCGAAGCGGTTCATCGTGCTGGACGAGATCCACGACGACTTCGTGGACGGACTGCGCCGCGCCTTCGAGGAGCTGCGGCCGGGCGACCCGGCGGACGAGGCGACCACCCTCGGCCCGCTCTCCTCGGAACGGGCGGCCGCCGACCTGGCCGACCAGATCCGCGAGACCGTGGAGCAGGGGGCGGAGCTCGTCACCGGCGGCCACCGGATCGACCGCCCCGGCGCCTTCGTCGAACCGACGGTCCTCACCGGCGTCAAGCCGGGCATGCGCGCCTACGCCGAGGAACTCTTCGGCCCCGCCGCCGTGGTCTACCGGGTGGCCGACGAGGACGAGGCCGTCGCCCTGGCCAACGACAGCCGGTACGGCCTCGGCGGCTCCGTCTTCTGCGCGGACGTGGAGCGCGGGCGTCGGGTCGCGGAGCGCATCGAGACCGGCATGGTCTGGGTCAACCACCCGACCTCCACCCAGCCCGACCTGCCGTTCGGCGGCATCAAGCGCTCGGGCTACGGGCGCGAGCTGTCGAAGCTCGGCACGCAGGAGTTCGTGAACCGCAAGCTGGTCCGCATCCTGCCGCCCGACGCGCGACTGCGCGGCATCGCCGGCTGACCCTCCCGTTCCCCTCTCCACCCCCCGTTCTTCACCGGCCTCGAAACCGGCGACCCCAGGAGCCACCGTGACCGCAGTACCGACCGTCACCCTCAACAACGCCGTCCGGATCCCGCAGCTCGGCTTCGGCACCTTCCAGATCCCCCCGGAGGACACCCGGGAGACGACCCTGGCCGCGCTGGCGGCCGGCTACCGGCACATCGACACCGCGGAGATGTACGGCAACGAGAAGGGCGTCGGCCAGGCGGTCCGGGACTCCGGCCTCGACCGCGACGAGGTCTTCGTGACCAGCAAGCTCGACAACGGCGCCCACGCGCACGACGACGCCCTGCGGGCCTTCGACGGCACCCTGGCCGCACTGGGCCTCGACCACCTGGACCTCTTCCTCGTCCACTGGCCGCTGCCCGGCAGGGGCGACTTCGTGGAGACCTGGCGGGCGATGGAGGAGATCTACCGCTCGGGGCGCGCCAAGGCCATCGGGGTGTCCAACTTCCAGCCCCACCACCTGCGCCGGCTGCTCGACGGCAGCACGGTGGTGCCCGCGGTCAACCAGATCGAGGTGCACCCCTACCTCACGCAGGACGAGGTCAGGGCCTTCGGCGCCGAACAGGGCATCGCCACCGAGGCCTGGTCTCCCATCGCCCAGGGCAAGGTGCTCGACGACCCGGCCATCGTGCGCATCGCGGAGCGGGTCGGCAAGTCGCCGGCCCAGGTGACCCTGCGCTGGCACCTCCAGCGCGGCGACATCGTCTTCCCGAAGTCCTCGACGCGCGAGCGCATGGAGGAGAACTTCGACCTCTTCGACTTCGAGCTCGGCGCGGGCGACATGGGCGAGATCTCCGCGCTGAACCGCGACGAGCGCACCGGCCCGGACCCGGACCGCTTCAACGGCTGAGGGCCCGGACGCCGGGACCGCGGGCCCCGCGGCACGGGTCAGGGGAGGGCCGCTCCGCGGGGCGGGCACCGTTCTCGTACGGGGCGACCCGGAGGCGGGCGGGGCCGTCGTCGCTCCGTGGCGGCGGATCCGGTCGAGCCGGGTCAGTGGACCCGGGCCAGGATCTCGCCGTTCAGGACCGAGAACCAGGCGTCCGGGTGGGCGCCCCAGGCCCGCCAGGCCGCGCTCAGGGACGCGAGCTCGGCCGGGGTGGCGTGGCCGCCGCGGGTGGCGGCCTCCGCGTACGCGGAGGCCGTCGTGCGGTCCGCCCACAGGGATGACCACCAGGCGGTCTCCTCCCCGGTCGCGAAGCACCAGGAGGTCGCCGAGGCCGCCACCTCGGTGAAGCCCGCCCCGCGCGCCCAGGCGTGCAGCCGCCGGCCCGCGTCCGGCTCGCCGCCGTTGGCGCGGGCCACCCGCCGGTAGAGGGCCAGCCACGCGTCCAGACCGGGCGCGGCGGGGTACCAGGTCATGGCCGCGTAGTCGGCGTCCCGGGCCGCCACGACCCCGCCGGGCCGGCACACCCGCCGCATCTCGCGCAGGGCCCGTACCGGATCGCCGACGTGCTGCAGGACCTGGTGGGCGTGGACCACGTCGAAGGAGTCGTCGGGGAAGTCCAGCGCGTGCACGTCGGCGGTGGCGAACGCGATCCCGGTCAGCCCGCGTTCCGCCGCGTGCCGCCGGGCCTGCTCCACGACCTCCGCCGAGGCGTCCACGGCGGTGACCCGGCCGCCCGGCGCCACCCGCTGCGCCAGGTCGGCCGTGATCGTGCCCGGGCCGCAGCCCACGTCCAGCACGGACAGGCCGGGGCGCAGCTCGCCGAGCAGGTACGCGGCCGAGTTCTCGGCGGTGCGCCACCGGTGCGAGCGCAGCACCGACTCGTGGTGGCCGTGGGTGTAGACGGCGCTCCCCCCGGCCGTGTTCCGGCCGTCCTCGGCCACGCGCCCGGCTCGGCTCCCGGCGTTCCCGGCGGTGTTCATGGGGCGACTCCTCTTCGTCGAAGCGAGGTGCCCACGGTAGACGTTCCGTTCGGCATATGAGATATGCGTTTTGACATGTGGACACGGGGTGTGCGTGCCAAGGGTGTCGTGTGCCCCGAGGGCGGGCAGGACCGGGCCGACCGTCGTGATGGTGCAGCGGGGGACAAATAATCGTATAAAGGTCAGGGTCGGGTGAGCCGGGTGGAGCGACGGCGGAAGGCGGGCGAGCGGTGGCGGGGATGCAGCGCACGACGGCGGAAGGCCGCGGCCCGGTCCGGTACGGCCCGCCCGCGCCCCAGCCGGGCCTGCCCGTACTGCCCGAGCTGCTCTCCGTCCTGACCGCCGCCGCCGGACGCACCGCCGCCGAACCGGCGGGCGGAGGGCCTGCGGTGCGCGAGGCGGCCTGCCGCCACTGGGGCCGGCGCGGGCTCCCGACCGCCCCGCAGGACGTCGCCGCGGGCCCCGGCGCCCCGGCCCTGCTGCTGGCCCTGCTCGCCGCCCACGGCGGGGACGTGCTGCTGCCCCGGCCCTGTCCCGCCTGGTGGACGCCGCAGGTCCGGATGCTGGGCCGACGGGCCTACCACGTGCCGACCCCGGCCGAGTGCGGGGGCGTACCGGACCCGTACGCGCTGCTGGAGACCGTACGGCGGGTGCGCGCCGAGGGCGGCGACCCGCGGGTACTGCTCCTGTCGGCCGCCGACGACCCGACCGCCACCGTCCCGCCGCCGGACATGCTGCGCGAGGCCTGCGAGGCGGCCGAGTCCGCCGGGCTGTTCGTCGTCAGCGACGAGAGCTGGCGCGACACCGTCCACCGGCCCCGCGAAACCCTGGTCCTCAGCCCCGCCGAGATGCTCCCCGACGGGGCCGCCGTCCTCGTCGACCTGGCCGGCGCGCTGCTCCCGGCCTCCTGGCCGGCCGCCGTGCTCCGCTTCCCCGACACCCCGCGCGGAACCTGGCTGCGGGCCCGGACCCTCGACGTGCTCACCGCCACCGGAGCCCTGGTCGCCGGACCGGTGGCGGCGGCCGCCGCGCACGCGCTCGACGAACCGGACGCCGTCGCCGGGCGCGCCTGGGCGGAAGCCGCCCTGCACGGCGCCGTCGCCGCCGCCGCCCACCGCGAGCTGCTCGCCGCGGGTGCGCTCGCCCGGCCCCCGCAGGCCGGCCGGCACCTCTACGCCGACCTCGGCCCGCTGCGGGCCGGGCTGGCCCGGCAGGGGGTCGGCGACGCGATGGAGCTGGAGGACTGGCTCGGGGCCCGGCTCGGCGTGCCGACGCCCGGCGGGCAGCGGTTCGCCGACGAGCTCGGCGCGCTGCGGGTGCGGCTGTCGACCGGGCCGCTGCTGGGCGCGACCCCGCAGGAGCGGCTGGCCGCGCTGCACGCCCGCGACCCCCTCGGCCTCCCGCACGTGCGGCGCGCCCTGGACCTCCTCGGATCCACCCTGGGCGGCCTGGCCTGAGGACCGGGCCCCGGCCGCAGCCCGACCCGACGCGCGGAGAACGGAGACTTCTCGATGAGGGACCAGCCCGACGCCCCCGACGCCCCCGTGTCCGCGACCCCGTCGGCGACCCCCTCGACGGCCCCCGGCACCGGCCCGGACCCGCTCGCCCCGGCCCGCTCCGCCCCGCGCCCGCTCGGCGAGCACCGCCGGTGGCCGCGGTCCTTCGCCGACCGGCTCACCACCCCGCTCCCCGGCCTCCGCGCCTTCGCCCGCCTCGCCCGCGAGGGGGCCCTGCGGCCCGGCCCCGACGGGCTGCGCGGCATCCCCGACCTGCCGTACGCGCCCGCCCCGCTGCCCGTCACCGGCCCCGGCGCGCTCTGCGCCACCTGGGCCGGGCACGCCAGCTGGGTGCTGCGGGTCGGCGGCCTGACGGTCCTGACCGACCCGGTCTGGTCCCGGCGCATCCTCGGCACCCCGGCCCGGATGACGCCCGTCGGGGTGCCGTGGGCGCAACTGCCGCCGGTGGACGCGGTGGTGATCAGCCACAACCACTACGACCACCTCGACGCACCCACCCTCAAGCGGCTGCCCCGGCACACCCCCCTCTTCGTCCCGGCCGGCCTCGCCGGCTGGTTCCGCCGCCGCGGCTTCACCCTGGTGACCGAGCTGGACTGGTGGGAGTCGGCCGAACTCGGCGGCGTGCGCTTCGACTTCGTCCCCGCCCACCACTGGTCCAAGCGGTCCCTGCTCGACACCTGCCGGTCCCTGTGGGGTGGCTGGGTCCTCACCGAGGCCCCCGGACCGGCCCCGCGCAGCGTCTACTTCGCCGGGGACACCGGATACGGCCACTGGTTCCGCGAGATCGGCCGCCGCCACCCCGGCCTGGACCTCGCCCTGCTGCCCATCGGCGCCTACGCGCCGCGCTGGTGGCTGCGCGACGTCCACGCCGACCCCGAAGAAGCCGTACGGGCCTGCCTCGACCTCGGCGCCCGGCGGATGGCCCCCATGCACTGGGCCGCCTTCGTGCTCTCCGCCGAGCCCGTGACCGAACCCCTGCACCGGGTCAGGGCGGCCTGGGGCCGGGCCGGACTGGCCCGCGAGGACCTCTGGGACCTGCCCGTCGGCGGCTCGCGGACCCTGGGGCCTTGACGCCGTTTCGTAGACTCGCGGCGTGACCGATGCGAGCGACGTGACCGATGCGAGCGGCGTGAAGTGCACCCACTGCGGCGCGACCGACCTGGAACCGGGCTTCGTCGAGGACACCGGCGAGCACGCACGCGGTTACGCCCGCTGGATCCCCGGGCCGCTGGAGCGCGGCCTGTTCGGGGGTGCGAAGCGCATGGGCAAGCCCCGCCGGCAGATCGACGCCTACCGCTGCCCGCGCTGCGGCCACCTGGAGCTCTTCGCGACCGCCTACGTCTGAGCGTCAGCACGGCCGACGCGCGCACCGCGTGCGGTCCGGTCCTGCGGTCCGGTCCTGCGTCCCGACGGTCCGTCCCGACGGGACGACCGGTTCGGCACCGTTGTGCGCGCCCCGCGCCGCGGATACGCTCCGTTGGCTGTTCAAGATCATTCCTATGACCGACACCACAGGCGCCGGACCGCGGTCGGCGGCCGGTGCATCCGGGGGGCGCCATGGACGACACCGAGCTGATCCTCGCGGGCGTGGCACGGCAGGCCGAACTCGTGCGCACGGGCGCGGTGTCGGCCCGGCGGCTGGTCGAGGCCTCGCTCGCCCGCATCGAGCGGCTCGACCGGCACCTGGGCGCGTTCCGCGTCGTCCGCGCCGCGCAGGCCCTGGCCGAAGCGGACGCCCGGGACGCCGCCCGCGCCGCCGGAGCCCCGGCCGGCCCGCTGGAGGGCGTGCCGGTCGCCGTCAAGGACGAGCTGGACGTCACCGGGGAGGTCACCACCTTCGGCGGCGCCGCCAACCGCACCCCCGCCGCCCGGGACTCCGAGGCCGTGCGCAGACTGCGGGCGGCCGGAGCGGTGGTCGTCGGGAAGACGACCATGCCGGAGTTCGGGCAATGGCCGTTCACCGAGTCCGCGGCCTACGGATACACCCGCAATCCCTGGGACACCGCCCGCACCCCCGGCGGATCGAGCGGCGGCAGCGCCGCGGCCGTCGCGGCCGGCCTGGCCACGGCCGCGCTCGGCGGCGACGGCGGCGGCTCCCTGCGCATCCCGGCCGCCTGCTGCGGCCTGTTCGCCCTCAAACCGCAGCGGGGCCGCGTCTCCACCGCCCCGCACCCGCACCTGTGGCACGCCCTCGGGACCGTGGGACCGCTCACCCGGACGGTGCTGGACAGCGCCCTCCTGTACGACGTGCTCGCCGGCCCCGCCGCCGGCGACCGCTGGACCGCGCGGCCCACCCGGACGGGATTCGCCGAGGCGGCGCGCACCGAGCCCGGCCGGCTCCGCATCGGGTACTCGGCCAAGCCCGCGGCCCCCGGCGTGCGCCCGCACCCCGAGCACGTACGGGCCCTGCACGCGACCGTACGGGCCCTGCGCGAACTGGGTCACGACGTACGGCCCGTCGACCCCCGCTACCCCGACACCACGGCGGCGTTCGTCCCGCAGTTCGGCGGCGGGGTCCGGTTCGAGGCGGCCGGCACCGAGCGGCCCGACCTCGTCGAGCGGCGCACCCGCCAGACCCTGCTGCTCGCCCGGCTGACGCCCGAACCGGTCGTGGCCCGCGCGGTGCGGGCCGGGGAGCGGATGGCCGTGCGCGCCAACCAGGTCTTCCAGCGGATCGACCTGCTGCTCACCCCGACCGTCGCCGCACGGCCGGGCCCGGTCGGCGCGCTGGACGGGGCGGGAATGCTGCGCGCGGCGGTCCGCTCGCTGCCGATGATCGCGTACACGGCGCTGTGGAACGTCACCGGCAATCCGGCCGCGTCCGTCCCGGCCGGGTTCGGGAGCGACGGACTGCCGCTGGCCGTGCAACTGGTGGGCCGGGAGCACGACGAGACCACCGTGGTCCAGGTGGCCGCACAGCTCGAAGCCGTGCGGCCGTGGGCCGGCCGCCTGCCGGATCTCGCCCGTTGACGACGGCCGGCCGCGGACCTCAGCCGACGAGCTCGGCCTTGTTCATGGCCACGACGGAACCGTGCGACGCCGCCGCGCCCTGGATCCCGGCCCCCACCAGCACGGCGGCGGCGAGCAGTGCGAACAGACCGGCGGTGATACGACGAACGCGCATGGGACTTCCCCCCGTTGAAAGCGAACTGCGGTCCACAGCAGGGTAGGGCCGCCGCAGCGGCCCCCGCCAGCGGTCCGCCGCACTCCGGTCCGAGCCCCGCCCACCGGTCCGGCCCTACCCGGCCGTCTTCGTCCGCGCCCGCCTGGTCCGGGCCGTCTTCGCGGCCCACCGCCAGGCCGCCGGTCCCGCGCTCATCAGCAGGGTCAGGGCGACGGCCAGCGCCACGCCCTTCCACGGCTCCGAGAAGAGCGAGCCGCCCAGGATGCCGATCAGGCCGTAGGTGACCGCCCACGCGAGGCAGGCCGGGCCGTCGCCGCGGGCGAAGCGGCGCAGCGGCAGCTCCGCCAGCAGGCAGGCCAGCATCACCGGGACGCGGCCCGCCGGGACCAGCCGGGAGACCACGAGGACCAGCACCCCGTGCTCGTCGAGCTTGGTGCGGGCCTGCTCCAGCCGCTCCGGCGAGGCCCGGCGGCGCAGGGCCTCCAGCCAGCGCGAGCCGCCCCGCGAGTGCACCCCGCGCCGTCCCAGCCAGTACAGGGCGATGTCCCCGACGAACGCCGCGACCGCGGCCGCGCCGACGACCAGGGCCACCCCGAACGGCAGCGACTGCTGGTGGAAGGCGACCACCGCCGCCGTGCTCACCAGCGCCCCCGTGGGGATGACCGGCACCAGCGCGCCCAGGGCCACCAGGACGAACAGCGCCGGGTAGCCCAACGCCTGCCCGGCGGAGCCCGGCGCCACCTGGCCGGTGGTCGCCGCCGTCACGAGCTCCTGCCAGGTCACGGCAGCCGCACCCGTTCGCCGTGCCCGGGCACCCGTACGGTCACCTTCGGCGCCAGCCGGCGCGCCCAGCGCTCGAACTCCGCGCCCGGGGCGTGGAACTCGTGCGGCCGCACCGCGTCCATGCCGATCGGCCAGAACGTCCCGTAGTGGACCGGGACCGCGGCCGCCGGAGCCAGCTCGGCCAGGGCCCGCGCCGCCCGCCCCGCGTCCAGGTGCCCCGGCCCGAGGTACGGCCCCCAGCCGCCCACCGGCAGCAGGGCCACATCCACCGGCCCCACCTCCTCGGCCATCGTGTCGAACAGGCCGGTGTCCCCGGCGAAGTACGTGCGTGAGGCGCCCTCGACCACGTACCCGAGGGCCGGCACCCGCTGCGGGCCGTAGGGCAGCCGCCGCCCGTCGTGCCGGGCGGACACCGCCCGCACCCGCACCCCGGCGCGCACCGCGACCTCGTCGCCCGGACCCACCTCGGTCACCGCCAGCCCGCGCGACCCGGCGACCCGGGCCAGTCCCGGCACCGCGCCGCGCGCGCCGCGCGGCACCAGCAGCCGGGTGCCGGGCGCGAGCCGGGCCAGCGACGGCAGGTGGAGGTGGTCGGCGTGCAGGTGCGACACCAGCACCACGTCGGCCACCGCGGCCGCGTCCGGGGGCACCGCTCCGCGCCGCCGCCGCAGGTGCGCCAGGCGACGCCCGAACAACGGGTCCGTCAGCACCCGGACACCGGAGTCCTCGACCGTGCACGTGGCATGTCCCCACCAGGTGATCTCCGCCGGCACCGGCCCTCCCTCCCTCGAACGTCGTCCACGAGCCTAAACGGGAGCCGGCGGCCCCGGGCGCCACCGCCCGGGGCCGTCCGGCGCCGCTTGCATCCTGCCCCGGCGATCCGGACGGAACCGGAAGTCCACCCGCCCCTCCTCCCCGGCGCCGGATCGGAGTAGGGTCGGGCGCCATGGAAGAGCTGCGCGTGGCCGCGATCGCCAGCCTGGCCCCGCTCGAAGACCTGGACGCCGACCCCTTCGCCGTCGACACCCGGAGCCAGCAGGCCATGTGCGCCCGCTGGGCCGCGGACCGCGGCTACCGGGTGACGAGGCAGCTGTTCGTCTACGGGCTGCGGCCGGACCACTGCGGGCTCTGGTGCGACGTCGACGCCGGGACGGTCGACCTGTTCGTCGCCGCCAACGAGCGGGTGCTGGCCCGGGCGCTCCGCTCGGCCGGGGAGTTCGCCGACGCGTGCGCGCGGCGCGGCGTACGGCTGGAGCTCGCCGGGTACGAAGAGCCCCGGTACACCTCCGGGATGAAGGCGGAGGTGCACCGGCGGCTGTCGATGCCGACGGCCGGGTACGACGGCACCTGAGGTCCCGCCGCCGCACGCGCCGCAAACCGCTGCCGGAGCACGCCCCGCCCGGCCCGCCGCCCCGGTCGCCGGGTCGGCCCGCCCGCGCGGAGCGCGCTGTGCGAGCCTGGCCGTGCGGCCCCCCGAGCGGGCGGGCCGGAACGGTGAGGCGGGTGCGGCGTGGTGGCAGGACGGTGGCGGGCCGCGGGCGCCGCACTGGTGCGGGTGGTCCTCGTGTGGGCGGTGTCCACGCTGACGATGCTCGCCCTGGCCGGGATCCTGCCGGACTTCCGGCTGCGGTCCGGCGACAGCGACAGCATCACGCGGATCACCGTCACGGCCGCCTGGGGCGCCGGCGCCTTCGGCCTGCTCGGCGCCCTCGTGTGGCCCCTGGTCGTCCGGGCGCTGCTGCTCGTGCCCGCCCTGGTGCTCGGGCTGCTGGTCTTCTTCCTGAACGGCTCGCTGCTGCTGCTCGCGCTCCACCTGGTCCCCGACGGCGGCGGCGAGGTGGCCCCCGAGACCGCCGTGGTGGTGGCCGCGGTGATGTCGGCCGTGGCGTCCGCGACCTCCACCGCGCTCGCGGTGCGCGACGACGGCGCCTACCAGCGCCGGCTCTACCGGCTCGCCGACCGCCGCCGGCGCCGCCAGCGCAGGGCGGGCGCGCCCGGGGCCCCCGGGGCCGCGCCCGGGCTGGTCTTCCTCCAGCTCGACGGGGTCGGCCACGCGGTGCTGCGCGACGCCGCGGCCCGCGGACTGATGCCGGCCACCGCCGGCCTGCTGGCGGCCGGCCACCGGCTGGCGCCGTGGCGCACCGACTGGTCCAGCCAGACCGGCGCCAGCCAGCTCGGCATCCTGCACGGCTCCACCTTCGACGTGCCGGCCTTCCGCTGGTACGAGAAGGACACCGGCGAGGTCGTGGTCTGCAACCGCCCCACCAGCGCCGCCGAGCTCCAGCGCCGCGCGGTGCTGCGCACCGGGGACGGGGGCCTGCTCACGATGGACGGGGCCAGCCGCGGCAACCTCTTCAGCGGCGGCGCCGACCAGCTCGCGCTCGTCCTGTCGGTCTCCGCCCGCCGGGGCCCGGCCAACCGCTCCCGCGCCGGCTACTTCGCGTACTTCTCCGACCCTGCCAACGCCGTCCGCACCGCGCTCTCCTTCGTCGCCGAGGTGGGCCGCGAGATCCGCCAGTCGGTCCGCGCCCGGCTGCGCGGACAGGTTCCGCGGGTGGGCCGCGGCGGGCTGTACCCGCTGATCCGGGCCTTCGCGACGGTGGTCGAGCGGGACGTGGTGGTGGCGGCCGTGGTGGGCGACATGCTGGCCGGCCGCGCGTCGGTCTACGCCGACCTGGTCGCCTACGACGAGGTCGCCCACCACTCCGGCCCGCGCGGCCGCGACACCGAGCAGGTGCTGGCCCGACTGGACCGCAGCATCGCGCTGGTCTGCCGGGTCGCCGAGCACGCCCCGCGCACCTACCGGATCGTGCTGCTCTCCGACCACGGCCAGAGCCCCGGGGAGACCTTCCTCGGGCGGTACGGGCTCACGCTCAGGGACCTGGTCCGGGCGGGCTGCGGACTGCCGGTCCCGCGCCGGGCCGTGCGGACCCGCAGCGGCGCCGAGGCCCGGGCCGGCTTCCTGGCGGCGCTGCACCGGCCGGCGGAGGAGGACGAGGAGGCCCGGCCGAGGCCGGGCTCGGACCCGGTGGTGCTCGCGTCGGGGAACCTCGGGCTGATCTCGTTCCCCGACGTTCCCGGCCGGGCGACCCGGGAGGAGATCGAGCGGGCGCACCCGGCGCTGCTGGCGACGCTGGCGAACCACCCGGGCGTGGGCTTCCTGCTGGTGGACGGGGTGGTGCTGGGCCCGGGCGGGGCGACGGCCCGGCTCGACGTCCCGGGGGCGGCGGAGGAGCTGCTGGCCGTCTTCGGGCCGGGCGCGGCCGACGCCGTCCGGCGCACCGACTCCTTCCCGCACGTGGCCGACGTCATGGTGAACTCGGCGTACGACCCGGACACGGGCACCGTGCACGCCTTCGAGGAGCAGATCGGCTCCCACGGCGGCCTCGGCGGCGAGCAGGGCGAACCGTTCCTGATGTGGCCGGCCGAGCTGTCGGAGCCGGACGCTGACCTGGTGGGCGCGGAGGCGGTGCACGGCGTGCTGCGCCGGTGGGTACGGGAGGCGGACGGCCCGCAGGTGCCCCTCGGCCCGCGGCCGGGGGAGACGGGGGCGACCGCGACCGGGACGGCGACCGGAGCGGCGTCCGCGCCAGCGACCGGGGCGGTGCCCGCCGGGGGCGTCGCCGGGGCCGTGGAGGATCGGCGGCCGGAGGGCGAATCAGGCGGAACCTTTCCTTCCGTAGAGGGTCCCGTACGGGACGAAAACCGCTGATTTGGTGCGGCTCGGACGGTGGCCGACCATGGGGCGTCCTGCCCACCATGTGAGACGTTCCGAGGCGCGCCCCCGATGACCAGCACCGCAGCCCGACCCGCCGGGGCCGCCGCCCCCGACGTTCCCACCCCGGGAGCCCCCGCCGGCCCACCGGCCCCCGCCCCCGCGGACCCCGGCGCCGCCGGGCCCCGGGACCGGCACGCCCGGCGGTTCGGTCTGCCCGTCGCCACCTGCCTGGTCATGGGGAACATCGTCGGCGGCGGGATCTTCCTGCTCCCCGCCTCCGTCGCCCCCTTCGGCACCATCAGCCTCGTCGCCTTCGCCGTGCTCACCCTCGGCGCCGTCGCCCTCGCCCTCGTCTTCGGCCGCCTCGCCGCCCGCCTCCCGCAGACCGGCGGCCCGTACGTCTACGCCCGCGCCGCCTTCGGCGACTTCGCGGGCTTCCTCGCCGCCTGGAGCTACTGGATCACCACCTGGGTCTCCAACGCGGCCCTGGCGGTGGCCTCCGTCGGCTACCTCTCCGTGCTCTTCCCCGCCGTCGGCGCGCACCGGTGGTCCATGTGCCTGGCCGCGCTCGCCGTGCAGTGGCTCCCGGCGCTGGCCAACCTGGCCGGCACCCGGTACGTGGGCGCCGTCCAACTCGTCGCGACCGTACTGAAGTTCGCCCCGCTGCTGCTCGTCGCCGTGGGCGGGCTCTTCTTCTTCGACCCGGCCAACCTCGGCCCCTTCCGGGCCACCGACCAGAGCGCGGTCGGCGCCGTCTCCGCCTCGGCCGCGATCCTGCTCTTCAGCTACCTCGGCGTGGAGTCGGCCGCGGTCAGCGCCGGCGAGGTCCGCGACCCGGCCCGCAACGTCGGCCGCGCGACGATCCTCGGCACGGTCGGCGCCGCCACCGTCTACCTGCTGGGCACGCTGTCCGTCTTCGGCCTCGTCGCCCACGACACCCTGGTCTCCTCCCGGGCCCCCTTCACCGACGCCGTCGACGCGATGTTCGGCGGCACCTGGGGCGGCACCGCGGTCGCCTGCGCCGCCGTGGTCTCGATGGTGGGCGCCCTCAACGGCTGGACCCTGCTCAGCGCGCAGACCCCGTACGCGGCGGCCAGGGACGGACTCTTCCCGAAGCCCTTCGCGCGCAGGCGGCGCGGGGTACCGGTGGTCGGCGTCCTGGTCACCGTGGTCCTCGCCTCGGGGCTGACCGTGTACAACTACACCGCCGGATCCCGGGGCGTGTTCGAGGTCCTGGTGCTGGTCACCACCTTCACCGCGACGGTGCCCTACCTCCTGTCCACCGCCGCGCAGATCCACTTCCTGCTCACCGGCCGCGCCGAGCAGGTCCACCGCGGCCGGCTGGCCCGCGACGCCGCCCTCGCCTGCCTGGCCTTCGGCTTCTCGATGTGGCTGGTGGCGGGCTCCGGTTACGCCGCCGTCTACCAGGGCGTGCTGTTCCTCTTCGCCGGAGTCCTCTGCTACGCCGTGATGTCCGCACGGCGGCAGCGCGCGGCCGCCTGAGCGCACGGAACCCCGCGGAGCCGGACGGGCGCACGCCCGTCCGGCTCCGCGGGGTTCCGGCCTGCCGCTCCGGCCCGGGAGCCCGGTCTCGCGACCGGCCCGGGCCGCGGGCCCGCAGGCCCGCGGGCCGCCCTAGTCGAGGTAGTCGCGCAGCACCTGCGAACGCGACGGGTGGCGCAGCTTCGACATGGTCTTGGACTCGATCTGGCGGATGCGCTCACGGGTGACCCCGTACACGCGGCCGATCTCGTCCAGGGTCTTCGGCTGCCCGTCGTTGAGGCCGTAGCGCATGGAGACCACGCCCGCCTCGCGCTCGGAGAGCGTGCCCAGGATGGACTGGAGCTGCTCCTGGAGGAAGGTGAAGGAGACCGCGTCCGCGGGCACGACGGCCTCGGAGTCCTCGATGAGGTCGCCGAACTCGCTGTCGCCCTCCTCGCCGAGCGGGGTGTGCAGGGAGATCGGCTCGCGGCCGTACTTCTGGACCTCGATGACCTTCTCGGGGGTCATGTCGAGTTCCTTGCCCAGCTCCTCCGGGGTGGGCTCGCGGCCCAGGTCCTGGAGCATCTGGCGCTGCACGCGGGCGAGCTTGTTGATGATCTCGACCATGTGCACCGGGATGCGGATCGTGCGCGACTGGTCGGCCATGGCACGCGTGATCGCCTGCCGGATCCACCAGGTCGCGTACGTCGAGAACTTGAAGCCCTTGGTGTAGTCGAACTTCTCCACGGCGCGGATCAGGCCGACGTTGCCCTCCTGGATCAGGTCCAGGAAGAGCATGCCGCGGCCGGTGTAGCGCTTGGCGAGCGAGACCACGAGGCGGAGGTTGGCCTCCAGCAGGTGGTTCTTCGCGCGGCGCCCGTCCTCGACGAGGATCTCCAGCTCGCGCTTGAACGCGGGCTTGTGGTCCTCCTCCTCTTCGAGCTTGTACTCGGAGAAGAGGCCCGCCTCGATGCGCTTGGCGAGCTCGACCTCCTGCTCGGCGTTGAGCAGCGGCACCTTGCCGATGAGCTTCAGGTAGTCCTTGACCGGGTCGGCGGTGGCGCCGGCGACCATGACCGTCTGCGCCGGGGCGTCGTCCTCGTCGTCGTCGGAGAGCACGAAGCCCTGGGTGCCGCCGGCCTTGGGGGCCTCCTCCTCGGCCTCGTCGGCGAGGTCCTCCGCCGCCCAGTCCTCGCCGACGGCGGGGGTCTCGCCCTCGTCGGCGTCCTTGGCGCTGGTCTTCTTCGCCGCGGCGGTCTTCTTCACGGCGGTCTTCTTCACCGCGGTCTTCTTGACCGTGCGCTTCTTCGGCTCGGCGCCGGCCTCGGCCGCCACCTCGTCCTCCGCGCCGGCCGGCGAAGCGGATATCGCCGCGGCGGTGGCGGGAGCCGCGGTCTTGCGCGCGCCGATCGGGCGCGGCGGGGCCGCGGCCTTCTTGGTCACGGCGCGGGCCGGGGCGGCGGCAGCCTTGCGGGGCTTCTTGGCGGCAGCCTTGGTGGCGGGTGCCGCGCTGACGTGGAGGGCGACACCCTCCTCGTCCAGGACCTGGTTCAGGCTGCGCAGGACCCGCTTCCACTGGTCCACCGGGATGCGGCCGGCCTCGAAGGCCTGGCGCACGTCGTCACCGTTGATGTGACCCTGCTCGCGGCCGCGCTCGACGAGCGCGACGAGGGCCTCCGATTCGGCGATCTCCGGAGGGAACGTACGGGACGGGCTGAGCGACACAAGGAGCCTCTCGTTGCGAACAGATAAGGGGTGAGCGGGACATCATCGCGCGAACTCGGGAAACAGACCCGAGGGGGGTCTGTATTCCGGGGCCGCGCGAGGACACCTGTCGGTTCATCGCATGCCCGAGTCGATTCGTTACGCGCTGAATTGAGTGACCTGCGCCACGCTGTGGCCGCGCAACCCCTTCCGGGGTCGAACCGTCCGCCCCCGCCGTCAGTCCGTTTTGCGGGCTTCGATGAGGAATCGGGCGGTATGTGCGACGAAGGGACCGTCGTTTTCGATCTGTTCGTGCAGTTCCCGCAGCCGGTTCCGGTACTGCCCGACCGTGAAGCCGGGCACCATCCAGATCACCTTCCGGAGGAAGTAGACCACGGCTCCGATGTCGTGGAACTCCGTCCGCAGGCGCTCCGAGCGCAGGTCGACCACCTCAAGGCCCGCCGCGCCGGCCGCGGCGACCGCGTCGTCCGGGTGCCGGCCCCGCCGGACCTCCTCGGGCTGCGGGCCGAGGAAGTACTCGACGAGTTCGAAGACGCTGGCCGGGCCGACCTGCTGGGAGAAGTACCGCCCGCCCGGCGCCAGCACCCGCGCGATCTCCTCCCACCAGACGGTCACCGGGTGCCGGCTGACCACCAGCTCGAAGGCCCCGTCCCCGAACGGCAGCGGCGGCTCGTCGGCGTCGGCGACCACCGCTGCCCCCAGCGGGTGCAGCAGCCGGGTCGCCCGGTCGATGTTGGGCGGCCAGGACTCGGTGGCCACCGTCAGCGCGGGCAGCGGGGCGCAGCCGGCGAGGACCTCGCCGCCGCCGGTCTGGACGTCCAGCACCGACCGGACCCCGGTCAGCCGCTCCGCCAGCAGCCGCTGGTAGCCCCAGGAGGGGCGCTGCTCGGTGGCCCGGCCGTCGAGCCAGGAGAAGTCCCAGCCGTCCACGGAGACGGAGTCGGCCTCGGCGACAAGATGGTCGAAAGTGCGCGTCATGCACCGATCGTCGCAGGTCGGGCGCTGCCGCTCCACCCGATAGCCGCCCCCGGACCCCCGGGCGGGTCGACTACAGTGGACGCGGGCCGTGACTGGCGTTCGGGTGGATCACCACCGGGGAGCGGCCCGGCGCACCCCGCGTGCGCCGACAGCCGCGCGCCTGGGCGAACCGCTATCCGCAGCGACGTCCAGGAGCCCCCGTGACCACTTCCCCCCTTTCCGCCCAGAGCGCCGCCGACGCCCCCGCCGACGGCCGCACCGCCCGCCTCATGGACGGCACCGCACTGGCCCGCCGCATCGCGGAGCAGACCGCGAAGGACGCGGCGGAGCTCACCGCGCGCACCGGCACCGCACCCTGCCTGGCGACCGTACTGGTCGGCGAGGACCCCGCCTCCGTCACCTACGTCCGCATGAAGCAGAACCGCTGCGCCAAGGCCGGCATCACCTCCCGGCACGTCGAGCTGCCCGCCTCGACCACCACCGAGGAGCTCGTCGCGACGCTCACCGCGCTCTCCGCCGACCCGGAGGTCAGCGGCATCCTGCTCCAGCACCCCGTCCCGCACCACATCGACGAGCGCGCGGCCTTCGAGGCCATCGCCCCGGGCAAGGACGTCGACGGGGTCACCATGCACTCCTTCGCCGCCATGGGCTTCGGCCTGCCCGGCTTCGTCTCCTGCACCCCCGGCGGGATCATGCGGCTGCTCGCCGCCTACGACGTGGACCTGACCGGGAAGCACGCGGTCGTCGTCGGCCGCAGCGCGATCCTGGGCAAGCCGGCCGGCCTGCTGCTCCTGGAGCAGAACGCCACCGTCACCTACTGCCACTCCCGCACCCGGGACCTGCCCTCGATCGTGCGCCAGGCGGACGTGCTGGTCGCCGCCGTCGGCAAGGCGGAGTTCATCCGGGGCGAGGACATCAAGCCGGGTGCCGTGGTCCTGGACGCCGGCTACAACGAGGGCAACGTCGGCGACGTCCACTTCGCGTCGGCCGCCGCCCGCGCCTCCCTGATCACCCCGGTCCCCGGCGGCGTCGGCCCGATGACCATCGCCGTCCTGCTGGAGCAGACCGTCCGCGCGGCCGCCGAGCAGGCCGGCGCGGCCCTCGCGCGCCGCTGACCCCCGCGCCGCCCCGGCGGCCGCGACCCGTACGCTCCGGACCCTCGGCCCGGGGCGTACGCGCATCCCGGCGTCGACCGGCCGGACGGCCGCCCCGGACCCGGCCTCAGCGGGTCAGGTCGGCGGCCCCCACCGGACCGGTGCCCTGGTCGAGCCCGGCCACCGTCCGCTCGGCGCCCGTCAGCGGCGGTCCGGTCAGCGCGCCCCGGTCCGAGGCGCGCAGGACGTGCCAGACCACCGACGGGCGCAGCCAGTGGGTGGGCGAGGCGTTCATGGTCAGGACGTCGAACAGGGCGGCGGTGAGCGGTTCGTGGGTGGTGGCGCCCGTCGTCAGCCGGTTGACGTACGCGTCGAGCAGCCCGGCCCCCGCCCGGGGCCGCGCCCCGGTGGCCCCCGGGTAGAGGATGTCCTGGGAGGTGGCCAGGTCCCAGGCCATGGCCACCTGCGGGGCCAGCGCGCGCTGCGCCGCACGGCCGAAACCGGGGCCGGCCGGGTCCTTGGAGGCCAGCAGCGAGCGGACGGCCAGCGCGCCCCGGGCGGCGACCGTCATCCCCTGCCCGTACAGCGGGTTGAAGGTGGCGACGGAGTCGCCGATCGCGAAGAAGCCGTCGGGGAGCTCGGCCTTCTCGAAGTAGACCCGCCGGTTGGCGGTGCCCTGGGTGACGGCCACGTCGGTGAGGGGCTTCTTGCCTTCGAGGAGCTCCCCGACGATCGGGTCCCGGACGCCCTTGGCGAACGGGATGAACGCCTCGGGATCGCCGGTCGGCTGGCCGCCGCGGGTCCCGGACAGGGTGACCTGCCACCGCCCGTTCTCGATGGGCACGATGGTGGCCGTCTGGCCGGGCACCGGGTCGCGGGGGTCGGACTGCACGTTGACGATCGGGAAGCCCGCCTCGTGGGCTCCGGCCGGCGCCTCGAAGATCCGGGTGGCGTACACCAGGCCCGAGTCGACCTCGGCCTGCCGGATGCCGTCCACGCCCAGCTCCTGGAGCCAGGTCCGGGCCCGCGAGCCGCGCCCGCTCGCGTCCACGACGAGGTCGGCGGCGACGCGCACGCCCGCCTCCTCGGGGGTGTCCACCAGGACCCCGGTCACCCGGTCCGCCGTGCCCTCCAGGGCCCGTACGCGGCTGCGCTGGAGCACGGTGACCGCCTCCAGCGCGGCCACCCGGGTACGGACCACCGAGTCCAGGAGGTCGCGGCTGCAGGAGATGTTGAACTGCTTCTCCGCGTAGCGCGGCAGCCAGCCCTTGGCGGTCTTGGTGACCAGGTCGGTGGGCAGGCTGCGGCGGATCGCGCCCGCGGCCGTCCAGTCCGCGGTGATGCCCGGGAGTATCCCCTCGATGGCCCGTGCGCCGCCCGACCACAACAGGTGGGTGTGCCGGCCCTGGGGGAGGCCGCGGCGCGGGGCCGGGCCCTGCGGCAGCGGGTCGGCCTCGATGACGGTGACCGAGGCGTGCTCGGCGAGGACGGCGGCCGCGAGGAGTCCGGCCAGGCTGCCGCCGATGACGACGGCGTGGCGGGGCGGGGAAGACTGGGTCATCGTGTCGTGCTCTCTGTCGGGGCCGTGCCGGGGCAGCGGCGGGGGAGGTGCGGCGGCGGGGGAGGCGGGGAGCGGGGCGGGGCGCGGCGCGGCCGGACGGCGCGCCGGGCGGCTCACCGGGGTGGCCGGGCGGCCCTCATGCGCTCTCCCCCTCGGCGGCGTCCCCGGCGAGCGGTGTGCCGGGTCCGGTCGGCGGGCCGAGCTGGCCCTCGCGGGCGAGCAGGTCGTCGAGGTGGTCGGCGAGGGACTTCCAGCCCCGGGGGGACAGCCGGCCGGCCCGCGTGACGATGCTGCGCACGTCGTGCGCCCGCAGCACGGCCAGCATCGGGTTCTCCTCCTCCCGCTCCGCCGCCTCCAGCTCGCACCGGACCGCGGTGAGGGCGCCGGCCAGCGCCTCGGTGTCCTCGGCGAGCAGGAAGCCGCCCTCGACCCCGTAGAACCGCTGGATGCCGGCGGCCGCCGCCAGGTTCGGCAGCCCTTCCCCCTGGGCCACCCGCGTCAGCGACTGCCCCGAGGCGTCGAAGGAGCGGGCGATGGCCGACAGGGAGTACGGATGCCCGTCCGCCCGCGGCCGGGTGCGGCGCAGGTGCTCGAACCGCTGGTGCACCTGCTCCTTCAACGGGACCCGGGGCGGCCTGCCGTCGAGGGTGAGCCGGATGTCCGGCGGGGCGATACCGGTGAGGTACGACAGCCGCTCCAGCCCCGCCGGTCCGTCCGGCGCGCCGGGGCCGGCCAGGGCGAGGGCCCGCTCCACCGCGCTCTTGGCGTCGGCCAGCAGGAAGCCGGCGTGCACCCCGAAGAACCGCTGCACGCCCGCCGCGTGGCCCAGCCGGGGCAGCCCGGTGCCCGCGTTGAGCGGGCCGAGGGACGCGCCGGGGGCGTCGAAGTCGTCCGCGATGGCGGCCAGCGGCCACTCCCGGCCGTGCTTGTCGCGGCGGGTGGCGCGCAGCCGCAGGAACCGCCGGTGCACGCGCCGCTCCAGCGGCTCCTCCGAGGACGTGCCCGCCACCACCGCCGGAATCAGGGCGGGTTCGACACCGCAGAGGTGGCCCAGCCGCTGCGGGTCCAGGAGTTGGCCGGGGCACCGGCCGCGCGCGCGGCACAGCTCCTCGACACCGTGCCACAGGCCCGCGAGGTCGGGGCGCTTGGCTGCTCGCACGGCTGGTTCTCCGTAGGTCGACAGGGCGTTCGAGCCGCCTGGGCTGCGTGAAGCCTAGCCGCAGGCCACGCGCCGGACCAGGGAAACCCCCACCTTTCCTGATGTCCGGCTCAAGAAAGGTGGGGGGTCCCGCGCGGGGGCGGACGGCATGACCTCCGCGGTAATCGACCCCGCGCCCGGCCCGCGACACCGTGGGGGCAGCGGATTGCGGGACCGCGCACTCGGTTCCGCAACCCGCGCCCACCACACCCCCGACCTCGACGGAGGCTGATCCCGTGTCCGCAACGCTCCTCGGCAACATCGCCCGGACGTCCGAGCCGGAGGTCGCGCTGCGCCGCGTGCTCGGCCTCGACGCCCTCGTCACCGGCCTGTGCGGCCTGGCGTACGCGGCCTTCCCCGTCCCGCTGGGCCGGCTGCTCGGCATCGGGCCCGCACTGCTGCTGGAACTGGGCGTGTTCCTGGCCCTGTTCGGCGCCGGAGTCGGCTGGCTGGCCACCCGCGGGCGCCCGCCCGTCCTGCCGGTGCGCCTCGTCGTCGGGGCGAACGCGGCCTGGACGGCCCTGAGCCTGGCGGCGCCGGTGCTGTGGCTGTCGCCCACCCCCGCCGGAGCGGTGTGGACCGCGGCGCAGTCCGGCGTGGTCGCCGCGCTCGGCGGACTCCAGTGGCTCGCGGTGCGGTCGGGCGCGTCAGCCGAGTGAGCGCAGGTACTTCACCGTCGCCGGATCGGCCGGGAGCAGGGTCTCGATGGCCAGTTCGGCGACGGTCACGTCCATCGGCGTGTTGAAGGTGGAGATCGACGACACGAAGGACAACAGCCGTCCGTCGTGCTCGATCCGCAGGGGCAGGGCGACGTACGGGACGGCCTCGTCCGGCTGCGCGTCACCCGGGCGCTCCGCGACCGGGTACGCCGACACCTCCTCGTACAGCGCCCGCAGCTCCTCCGAGCGGGCCAGGGCGATCTGCCGCTCCATCTGGGCCAGCAGGTGCCCGCGCCACGCCCCGAGGTTGTGGATGCGGGGGGCGAGCCCCTCCGGGTGCAGGGTGATCCGCATCGCGTTCAGCGGCGGGACCAGCAGGTGCCCGGGCAGGCCGTCCAGCAGCATCGTGATGCCCCGGTTGGCGGCCACCACCGTGTACGTCCCGTCCACCACCAGCGCCGGGTACGGCTCGTAGCCGGTCAGCAGCCGCTCCAGCCCCTCGCGCAGCGCGTCCAGCTCCGGGGCGTCGAGCGGGGTGTGCGCGTACCGGGGGGCGTAACCGGCCGCCACGAGCAGCGCGTTGCGGTCGCGCACCGGTACGTCGAGGTGGTCCGCCAGCCGCAGCACCATCTCCTCGCTCGGCCGCGACCGGCCCGTCTCCACGAAGCTGATGTGCCGTGAGGAGGAGTCGGCGCGGCCCGCCAGCTCCAGCTGGCTGATGCCGCGCCGCTCCCGCCACATCCGCAGCAGCGGGCCCACACCGGTCGTCGTCATGCCCCCACGGTAGGCCCCGGGCGGGCACCGGCGGGCCACCGGGGCCGCCGCGGATCGCGGGCGGCGCGCACGGCGCGGACGGCGCGCGGCTGCGCCCGCTGTGGGAACCTTGACCCCACGTCACGGGAGAGAAGGAGCCTGCCGATGCCGAGTGAGCCGTTGTCGCAGAAGGAGATCGAGGACCGGTTGCGGGAGCTCCCCGGCTGGGCCGTCGAGGACGACCGGATCGTCCGCACCTACCGGCTGGGCACGCACGTCGCGGCCGCCGCGTTCGTCGCCCACATCGCGGCCGTCCAGGACGAGTCGAACCACCACTCCGACCTGACGCTGGGCTACGACACCGTCCGCCTGTCCGTGAACAGCCACGACGCGGGCGACGTGGTGACGGACGCCGACTTCGCCCTCGCCGAGCGGGTCGAGGCCCTCGCCCCGGCGCACGGCGCGCGCTGACGGCCCGGCCCCGGCCGCCCCGGGGCCGCGGCACCCGGGCCGCGGCACCCGGGCCGCGGTGACGGACTTGGGGATCACGACGGGGCCGTGCCGCAGGTGTCGGCGCAAGGCCACCTGCGCGGGGCTGCGACCGTGGCGGGCGGCGATCTCGGCCACGCCCGAAGCGTCAGCAGCTCCTTGCCCTGCGGCACGGCGCGGCACGTGCGGCCGGCCGGTCAGCCGGTCGTACCCAGGTACGCCTCCCTGACCGACGCGTTCGCCCGTACCTCCGCCGGGGTCCCCTCGGCCAGCACCGTCCCGAGGTCCAGGACCACCACCCGTGCGCACACGTCCATCACGAACGCCACGTCGTGCTCGACCAGCAGCACCGCGCAGCCCTCCTCCCGCGCCAGGTGCCGGACCACCGCGGCCAGCCGCTCCCGCTCGGGCGCCGACAGGCCCGAGGCCGGTTCGTCCAGCAGCAGCACGCGCGGCCGGTCGGCCACGGCCCGCGCCAGCTCCACCATCCGGGCCCGCCCGACCGGCAGGCCGCCCGCGTACGCGTCCCCGAGCCCGGCGAGCCCGCAGTCCGCCAGCACCCGCTCGCCCCGGGTCCGCCGCTCCCGCTCCCGGGCCCGCCGCGCGGGCAGGGCCAGCAGGTCGGCGCCGAGACCGCCCCCGCCGCCCCGCCACTCCTGGGCCACCAGCACGTTGTCGGCGACGCTGAGCTGGCCGAACAACTGCCGGCGCTGGAAGGTCCGGCGCATCCCGTGCCGGGCCCGCCACACGGGGGATCGGCGGGTGATGTCGGCGCCGTCCAGCAGCAGCCGGCCGCGGTCGGGGCGCCGGATGCCGGACAGCACGTCGAACAGCGTGGTCTTCCCGGCCCCGTTGGGGCCGATCAGCCCGCAGACCTCCCCGGCCCGGATGTCGAGGTCCACATCGGTCAGCGCCCGGACCCCGCCGAACCGTACGCCGACACCGCTCGCCCGGAGCACGTACCCGCTCATGAGGCCGCCCCCGTGGGTTCCGTCCCGGTGGCCGATGCGGTCGGCACGCCCGCCCCCGTCCCGCTTCCGGCTCCGGCTCCGATGCCGAGGTAGGCCTCGGTGAGCCGGTCCGCCTCCACCTCGGCGCGGGGGCCGCACCAGGAGACCCGGCCGCGGGAGAGGTACGCGACCGTGTCCGCCAGTCCGAGCAGCCCGGCCGCCTTCTCCTCCACCAGCAGCAGCGCCGTACCGGCCGTACGGAGCTCCGCGAGCAGCCCGTACACCTCCTCCACCACGCGCGGGGCGAGCCCGAGCGACGGCTCGTCGGCGATCAGCACCTCGGGCGGGCGCTCCAGCAGCGGGGCCAGGGCCAGCATCTGCTGCTCGCCGCCGGAGAGGGACCCCGCGGCCACGGCGCGCCGCTCCGCGAGCCGGGGGAAGCGGTCGTAGACGGCGGCCCGGGCGCCGGGCTCCCGCAGGACCAGCGCCAGGTTCTCCTCGATGGTCAGCGCGGGGAAGATCCCCCGGCCCTCGGGAGCGAGCAGCACCCCCGCCCGCGCGCGGCGCACGGCCCCGTCGCGGGTCGCGTCCCGTCCGGCCACGAGGACGGTCCCGGCCGTGGCGGGCAGCAGTCCGGCGGCGACCAGGCAGGCGGTGCTCTTCCCCGCCCCGTTCGGCCCGAGCACGGCCAGGACCTCGCCCCGCCGGACGGCGAGGTCCAGCCCGCGCAGCACCGGCGCGCCGTCGTACCCGGCCGCCACACCGCGCAGTTCGAGGGCGACGGGCGCGGGCGCGGACACGGGTACGGACACGGGCGCGGCCGTGGTGCGCTCGCGCGGGGTGCCCCGGCCCGGCCGTCCCCGGGGCCCCGGCTCCGGCTCCCGGTCCCGCACCGCGTCGGCCCGGCCCGGCGCGGGCGGGGGCGGGGGAGCGGCGGCGGGAGCGGCGTGCGGGCCGTCGCCGGGGCCGCGCGCGGCCCGGCGCCTCGCCCACCGCACCGGGACCGCCGCGCAGTAGCCGTCGGGATCGTTGGCCAAGGCCAGGCCGGCGAGCCCGAACAGGATCACCGGCAGGTGCGCCGACTCCGTCACGTACCCGGCCAGGACGTGCGGGGCGACGGCGAACACCAGCCCCGCCACCACCGCGTACTGCGGCCTGCGCACCCCGGCCGCCACCACCACCGCCAACCACACCAGCCCCGTCAGGGCCGTGAAGTCGGTGGCCGTGATCCGGGTGTTGTACGAGGCGTACAGCACGCCGCCGAACCCGGCCAGCCCCGCCGACAGGGTGAACAACAGCAGCTTCGTGCGCAGCACCGACACCCCCGAGGCCATGGCCGCGGCCGGCGCCGAGCGGACGGCCAGCATCGCCCGCCCCGCCGGGGAGCCGCGCAGCGCGCCCAGCCCCGCGCCGGCCAGCGCGACCAGGACCACCAGGGCGACCCCGAACGCGCGGTCGTCGGAGAGGTCCACCGGCCCGAACACCGGCCTCGGGACGGACCATCCCGCGTCCCCGTTGCGCAGCCACCGCAGCTGGAACAGCACCTGGTCGGCCAGGAACGCCAGGGCCAGCGTGGCCAGGGCCAGCGACCGGCCCCCCAGCCGCAGCGCCGGCAGCGCGACCAGCGCGCCCAGCGCCGCGGCCGCGCACGTGCCCGCCGCGAGCGCGGCCGCGAAGGGCCAGCCCCGGCTCATCAGCAGCCCGGCCACCAGCGCGGCCCCGGTCACGAAGGTGGCCTGGGCCAGGGAGACCATCGCGCCGAGCCCGGTCACCAGCGTGAAGGACATGAACACCAGGGCGATCGCCAGGCCCTGGGCCAGCAGCCCGGTCCAGAAAGGGGTGGTGACGGTGTAGAACGCGGCGGCCAGCAGCGCCGCCCCCGCCGCCCACACCCCCCACCGCCGGAGCCCGGAGGCCCCGGCGAGATGGTCCAGCGGCGGCGCGTCCACGGCCGCCGTTCCCGCCGTACGGGCCCGTCGGGTCAGCACCAGCAGCCCGCCGAACAGGATCAGGAAGGGCACCGCCGTCCGCAGGCCGGTGACGTCCTCGGCGAAGGAGGCGTACCCGGCGACGAGGTTCTGCAGCACCCCCAGCCCCAGCCCGCCCGCGAAGGCCAGCGGCACGGACGCGAACCGCCCGATCACCGCCGCCGTCGCCGACACGAACAGGAAGAGCGTGAAGTCGTGCGCCGACAGCCCCAGCAGCGGGGTCGCCAGGACGCCGGCCAGCCCCGCCAGACCCGACGCGATCATCCACGCCACCGAGGACAGCCGGTCGGCGCTGATCCCGCGCAGCTCGGTCAGCGACCTGTTGTCGACGGCCGCCCGCAACCGCAGCCCGAGCCGCGTGTGCCGCATCAGCACCCACAGCCCCACCGCGACCACCGCGGTCACCACCCAGGTGATCAACTGGTCGGAGTCGATGCCGATGCCGTCCGCGAGCTGCCAGGACCGCGCGGGGCTGGGGCCCACCCCCGGCAGCCCGAACTGGTTCTCGGCGGGCTTCAGCGGTGCGCCCGCCTCCGTCAGCAGTTCCACCGCCCACAGCCCGGCGGCCGGCAGGGCCACCAGGAGCCCGATGGTGGCGACGATCTGCGCCGTCTCGCCGACCCGGGCGAGCCGCCGGAACATCAGCCGGTCCAGCCCCCAGCCGAGTCCGGGAGCGAGCACGAGCACCACCAGCAGGGCCGCCGGGACGGCCGGCCAGCCCAGCCCGGAGTGGAGTTCGTAGAAGGTGAGCGCGCACAGGTAGGCGGTGGCCCCGTGGGCGAAGTTGAACAGTCCGGACGCCGAGTACGACAGCACCAGCCCGGTGGCCAGCAGCGCGTACAGGGCGCCGGAGACCAGACCGCTGAGCACGAAGACGAGCAGGTCTCCCATGGCGGTCCCCGGCCGCTACGCGAAGGGGACGGGCTCGTGGCACCGGAACGGGACGGACACCTCGTACGTGCCGCCCGTCAGCCGGACCAGCGCCCCGCAGCCGAAGCTGTCCTTCTGCCCCTTGGGCAGCGCCCGGTCGCCGACGAGCGTGCCCGTGTCGGAGAAGCCCCGCGCCGCGGCCTGGAAGGACTCGACGGTCAGGTCCCGGCCCGCCTTGGCCGCGATCGACAGGAACAGGTCGGCCGCCATGTACCCGGTCATCGTGTGCATGCTCAGGGGCACGTCCCGGCCGCCCGCCGCGGCCTTGACGTCGGCCTTGAACCGCGCCATCCGCGGACTGTCCGACTCGAAGGGCTCGAACTGGAGCAGGACGTGCACCCCGTCGAGCGCCTGCCGCGTGGCGTCCTTGGTGAGCAGCCCGGGGTCGTAGTCGGTGGGGTCGGAGAGCAGCCCCCGGTAGCCGGCGCGCTTGAGCGCGGTGAAGAGCCCGATGTTGTTGGGCGTCTGCATCACGGAGACCACGGCGTCGGGCGCCTTGCCGCCGTTGCTGGCCATGATCTCCTTCACGTACGCGGACCAGTCGCTGGGGACCGCCGTGGCCGGGACGGAGGACTTGGCGTAGGAGACCGTGAATCCGGCGGCGGCGAAGCCCTGCCGGAAGGTGCGGATGCCGAACGTGCCGGCGTCGCTGTCGTTGGCGATGACCGCCACGGACCTGCCCGCGGCTCCGCCGAGGAGCTGTGCGATGCCCTCGGGCCAGGTCTGGTTGAGGGTGCCGCCGGGGGAGGGGACCAGGCAGCCGTTGAACCCGTAGGCGTACTGCGGCCCGCAGAAGGAGGGGAGCGTGCCCCAGCCGAAGGTGGGGACCTTCTCCTGCTCCAGGAAGTCGGCGCCGGAGAAGGTCACCGAACTCATCGGGGCCACCGCGAACACCTCGTCCTGCTGGACGAGCCTGCGGGCGGCCGCCATGTTCTTCGCCGGGTCCTGCCCGTCGTCCTGCGCGCCCAGGTAGTCGATCGTGCGGCCGTTGACCCCGCCCTCGGCATTGGCCCTCAGATAGCGGGCCCTGGCGCCGAGGTCGGTGTCCTTCTTGCTGTAGCCGCTGGCGCTGGTCATCGACACGATGCCGCCGACCTTGATCGAGTCGTCGCTCACCCCGCGGCGGTTGCCGGGCGCGTCGCCCGCACGGCCGGGGGCGGCCGGCGCCGCGCCGGGGGCCGGGCCGGAGGCGGAGTTGCAGGCGGAGACGAGCGCGAGGGCCGCCGCCGCGACGGCCAGGGTGCGGATCGGTCGCAACATGAGATCCCCTCCGGTCGGAATCCCCGCATTCTGTGTGCGGCCTGACACACCGTCAATATCAATCACCAAGTGAAATGACGGACCGTCAGTTTTGGTCGCCGGTGGGCCGCGCACCGCCCCGGCCGGGGCGAATCACGTTCGACAGGGCCCTCGCGCCGTTCCTATGATCGCGAGGCGCGGCCGCGCGAGGCGCGGTCCCGCGTCGGCCGTGCCCCGCGACCGCGCCGCCCGCGTGCCCCGTACGGAAGGACGCCCCGCATGACCTCCGCCATCCCCGACCCGACCGTGCTGCACCCGCTGCCCGAGCACGAGCGGGTCGTCCTGCTGAAGCCTCTGGTCACCGATCCGCGGATCGAGATCGGGGACTTCACCTACTACGACGACCCCGAGACCGCGCTGGAGTTCGAGCAGCGCAACGTGCTCTACGCGTACGGCCCGGAACGGCTGGTGATCGGCAAGTACTGCGCCCTCGCCACCGGCACCCGCTTCATCATGGCCGGCGCCAACCACCCCACCCTCGGCGTCTCCACCTTCCCCTTCACCATCTTCGGCGGAGCCTGGGCCGAGCGCACCGCCGACCTCCTGGCCGGCATGCCCACCCGGGGCGACACCGTCGTCGGCAACGACGTCTGGTTCGGACGCGGCGCCACCGTCATGCCGGGCGTCACGATCGGCGACGGGGCCATCGTCGCCACCGGCGCCGTCGTCACCGCGGACGTGCCGCCCTACACGATCGTCGGCGGCAACCCGGCACGCGAGATCCGCCGCCGCTACGACGAGGCCGACGTCGCCCGGCTGCTGCGCGCGGCCTGGTGGAACTGGCCGGTCGAGCACATCACCGAACACGTGCGCACCCTCATGTCCGGCACCCCGGCCGACATCGAGGCCCTCGCCCCCTAGGCCGTGTCCGCACGGCAGCGCCGTCCACCGGCCGAGGAGACCGCCTTGGCCCGCCCCGCGCCCGGCCTCGCCCTGTTCCCCGTAGCGACGCCGCCGGCCCGTACGCCATCGCCGCCGATCCGGCCCGCGGCCTGTGCCGGTTCACCGCGCGGGGCACCTCGCGGGTCGGGTCCGTCACCCCCCGCGGGGTCGTCGAGGAGCACGCGCTGCCCGCGGGCGGCGAGCCGCACGGTCTCGCCATGGGCCCCGGCGGAGCCGTCCGGATCGCCCTGGAGAGCGGGGCGATCGCCCGGCTGGACCCGCGCCGAGCAGGGGGCGCCCGCCCGGTCCCCGGCGACCTCACCGCGGGTAGAGGGCCGCGACCTCCTGCGCGTACGCCTTCTCGATCGCCCGCCGCTTCAGCTTCAGCGACGGCGTCAGCAGGCCCCGCTCCTCCGTGAACTGCTCGGCCAGCACCCGGAAGGTACGGATCGCCTCCGCCCGCGAGACCAGGGTGTTCGCGGCCACCACGGCCCGCCGCACCTCCGCCGTCAGCTCCGGGTCGTGCACCAGGCCCGCCGCCGGCCGCTGCGCCATCCCGCGCATCGCCAGCCAGTGGGCGATCCCGTCCGTGTCCAGGGTGACCAGCGCCGCGATGTACGGCCGGTCGTTGCCCACCAGCACGCACTGCGCCACCAGCGGGTGCGAGCGGACCCGCTCCTCCAGCGCGGTGGGCGAGACGCTCTTGCCGTTGGACGTCACCAGGATCTCCTTCTTGCGCCCGGTGATCGTGAGGTAGCCGGCCCCGTCCAGCCGCCCCAGGTCCCCCGTCGCCAGCCACCCGTCGCGCAGCACCGCCTCCGTGGCGCGCGGATCGTTGAGGTACCCGGAGAAGACGTGCCCGCCGCGCAGCCACACCTCCCCGTCGTCCGCGATGTGCACCGCCGTCCCCGGGATCGGCGGCCCCACCGTGCCGTACCTCGTGGCCCCCGGCGGGTTCGCGGTGGCCGCCGCGCAGGACTCCGTCAGGCCGTACCCCTCGAACACGGTGATCCCGGCGCCGTCGAAGAACAGCCCGAGTCGACGCGACATCGCCGACCCGCCCGACATGGCGTGCCGCACCCGGCCGCCCAAGGCCTCCCGGACCTTCCCGTACACCAGCTTCTCGAAGAGCCGGTGCTCCATCCGCAGCGCCGCCGACGGCCCGGGCCCGGTGCCGAACGCCTTCGCCTCGCGCGCCTGCGCGTACCGCACGGCCGTCTCCACCCCCCGGTCGAAGGGCCCCGTACGCCCCTCGCTCTCCGCCGTGCGGCGGGCCGCCGCGAACACCTTCTCGAAGACGTACGGCACCCCGAGCACGAAGGTCGGCCGGAACGCGGCCAGGTCCGGCAGCAGTTCGGCGGCGGCCAGCACCGGCTGGTGCCCCAGCTTGACCCGGGCCCGGACGGCGGCCACCTCCACCATCCGCCCGAACACGTGGGCCAGCGGCAGGAACAGCAGCGTGGACGGCGGCTCGCCCGGCCCGGCCCGGAAGACGGACTCCCAGCGCTCGACCATCGTGTCGGCCTCGTACATGAAGTTGGCGTGGGTGAGCACGCACCCCTTGGGCCGCCCGGTCGTCCCGGAGGTGTAGATGACGGTGGCCACCGCGTCGGGCGTCACGGCGCCCCGGTGCCGGTGCACCACGTCCTCCGCGACCGCCGCCCCGTCCGCGACGAGCTCCGCCACCGCCCCCGCGTCCAACTGCCACAGCCGCCCGAGCCGCGGGAGCCGGTCCACGACCGAACCCACCGTCATCGCCTGGTCCTCGTTCTCGACCACGCAGGCCACGCAGTCGGCGTCCCGGAGGATCCACCCCACCTGTTCGGCGGCCGACGTGGGATAGACGGGCACCGGCTGGGCCCCGATCGCCCACAGTGCGAAGTCGAACAGCGTCCACTCGTACCGGGTACGGGACATGAGCGCGACCCGGTCCCCGAAGCGCACCCCCTGGGCCAGCAGCCCCTTGGCGAGGGCCAGCACCTCGGCCGCCAGCTCCGCGGAGGTCACGTCCCGCCAGACCCCGTCCGCCTTCCGCCCGAGCACCACCCGGTCCGGGTCCTGGCGCGCGTACCGGAAGACGACGTCGGCGAGGCCGCCCACGGGCGTGCCCGTGACGACCGGTGGGACGGTGATCTCGCGCAATGCCCCGCTCCTCTCCCGCACGGCGCGGCGACGCCACCCCACGCCCGACCTCAGTCGATCAGCCCGGGAACACCTCCACAAGACCTCCGCGGGGCCGTGGCGCGCGGTGACCGGGAGGCCCCCCGCGGCCGCCCGCCCGAGGGGTGGCGCCCGGGCGCCCCGCGCCCGACCCCCCGGCGTGCCTCAGGCCGTACGGCTCAGGCGGTCGGCGCCCGCCAGGACGGCCGCCGCGAGGGCGTCCGAGGCGGGGGTCGGCCGGCGGCCCTGGAGCAACGCGAACTCCACCGGCCCCAGCTCCGGCAGCCCGCCCACCCGCACCAGGCCCGGCGGAATCAGCCCCCGGGTGTGCGCCATCACGCCCAGCCCCGCCCGGGCCGCCGCGACCAGTCCGCTCAGGCTGCCGCTGGTGCACGCGATCCGCCACGTCCGGCCCTCCCTCTCCAGGGCCTCCAGGGCCCGCGCGCGGGTGATCCCCGGCGGTGGGAAGACGATGAGCGGGACCGGCCGCTCCGGGTCCACCCGCAGCCCCTCCCGCCCGATCCACACCATCCGGTCCCGCCACACCAGCCGTCCCCGCCCGTCGTCCGGCCCGCGCCGCTTGGCCAGCACCAGATCCAGGCGCCCCGCGTCCAGCCGTTCGTGCAGCGTCCCCGAGAGCTGGACCGACAGCTCCAGATCCACTTCCGGGTGCTGGTGGCGGAACCCCTCCAGGATCTCCGGCAGCCGCGTCAGCACGAAGTCCTCCGACGCCCCGAACCGCAGCCGCCCCCGCAGCCGCGTCCCGGTGAAGAAGGCAGCCGCCCGCTCGTGCGCCTCCAGGATCGTCCGCGCGAACCCCAGCAGGACCTCCCCGTCCTCCGTCAGCTCCACGCTGTGCGTGTCCCGTACGAACAACGGCCGCCCCGTCGCCTCCTCCAGCCGCCGCACGTGCTGGCTGACGGTGGACTGCCCCACCCCGAGCCGCCCCGCGGCCTGCGTGAAGCTGAGCGTCTGGGCCACCGTGAGGAAAGTCCGCAACTGCACCGGGTCGTACATCCGGCCAGGCTAGTCCACGGCCGTCGTGCACTCACTGTCATCGCGTGCCGCGATGACAGTGAGTGCGGTGTGCAGGTTTCCCGATGACCGTCCGCCCCGGACCATGGACGCGGGAACCGAACGGCCCCCGGGGCGGAGCCCCGCCGCCCCGACAGCAAGTGAGCCCCGCCATGCGCCGCCCGCACCTGCCCGCCCGGCTGCCCCTGGACCCGTACGTCCTGGCCCTGCTCGGCACCGTCGGCCTCGCCGCGCTGCTCCCCGCGCGCGGCCCGGCCGCCACCGTCGCGGGCTGGGCCGCCACCGGGGCGGTGGCCCTGCTGTTCTTCCTCTACGGCAGCCGCCTGTCGACCCGCGAGGCCCTCGACGGCGTACGGCACTGGCGGCTCCACCTCACCGTCCTCACCTGCACCTTCGTCCTCTTCCCCCTCCTCGGCCTCGCCGCCCGCCTCCTCGTCCCCACCGTGCTGACCCCGCCGCTCTACAGCGGCCTGCTCTTCCTCTGCCTGGTCCCCTCCACCATCCAGTCGTCCATCGCCTTCACCTCCATGGCCCGGGGCAACGTGCCCGCCGCCATCTGCGCCGGCTCCTTCTCCAGCCTCGCCGGCATCTTCCTGACCCCGCTCCTCGCCGCCGGACTGCTCGGCGGCCGGGCCGGCGGCTTCTCCCCGGACTCCCTGCTCAAGATCGTGCTCCAGCTGCTGCTGCCCTTCCTGCTGGGCCAGGCCCTGCGCCGCTGGACCGGCGGATTCCTCACCCGCCACCGGGCCGTGCTCGGCCTCGTCGACCGCGGCTCGATCCTGCTCGTCGTCTACACCGCCTTCAGCGCGGGCATGGTCGCGGGCATCTGGCACCAGGTCGGGATCCGACGGCTGGGCGCCCTGCTGCTCGTGGAGGCCGTACTCCTCGCGCTCATGCTCCTGACCACCTGGTACGGGGCCCGGCGGCTGGGCTTCGCCCGCGCCGACCGCATCGCCATCCAGTTCGCCGGCTCGAAGAAGAGCCTCGCCGCCGGACTGCCCATGGCCAGCGTGCTGTTCGGGGCCCAGGCGAGCCTCGCCGTGCTCCCGCTCATGCTCTTCCACCAGATGCAGCTCATGGTCTGCGCCGTCCTGGCCCGCCGCCGCGCCGCCGACCCCGAGCACCCCGAGCACCCCGAACTCGCGGGCGACCGTGTGGCAGAGGTCTCGCAGCCCTCCCAACACCCCGTCTCCCGCGCCCGGTAACGTGCGTCGGTGACCTGGATACGCCCGATCGCCGCCCGCGCCGAACGCCCCTGCACCCTCGTCGTCTGCCGCGGCTGCTGTTGCGGCGACCCGCGCAAGAACCCCGGCTCCGACCACGCCGGACAGCTCGCCCGGCTGCGCGAGGCCGCGGCCGCCTCCGGGGGCCGGCTCGCCGTCCGGACGAGCGACTGCCTCGGACCCTGCGCGCAGGCGAACGTCATCGTGGTCCAGCCCACCACCGAGGCCCGCCGCCGCGGCGCCCGCGCCGCGTGGTTCGGCTGGGCGCTGGACGACACCGCGACCGACGAGATCATCGCCTGGGCCCGGGCCGGCGGCCCGGGCGCCACCCCGGTCCCGCCCACCCTGGACCTGCACCGCATCGACCCGCCGGCCCCGAAACCGCCCGCCGACCCGGGCCGCCGCTCCCGCCGTTCCCGCTGAGCCGGGCCGGCCCGCCGCCGCCCGCCGGCCCGGCAACGCGCGGCTCGGGCCCACAGGCCCGGCCCCGCGACCGGGTTCGCGGTTCGCGGCTCACGACGGGGTTCACGGTGCACGGCTCACGGCTCACGGCTCCAGAAGGATCCGTTGCTCGCCCGCGTAGATGTTCATGTCCGGGCCGCGCAGGAAGCCGACCAGCGTCATCCCCGACTCCAGCGCCAGGTCCACGGCCAGCGAGGACGGCGCCGAGACGGCCGCGAGCACCGGGATGCCCGCCATCACGGCCTTCTGCGCGAGCTCGAAGGAGGCCCGGCCCGACACCAGCAGCACCGCCCCCGCCAGCGGCAGCCGCCCGGCCTGCAGCGCGCGGCCGACGATCTTGTCCACCGCGTTGTGCCGCCCCACGTCCTCCCGTACGTCCAGCAGCTCGCCCTCCGCCGTGAACAGCCCGGCCGCGTGCAGCCCGCCCGTACGGTCGAAGACCTTCTGGGCCGCGCGCAGCCGGTCCGGGAGCAGGGCCAGGAGCCCGGCGGGGACCCGTACCGCGTCGGCGGCCGTGGCACCCGGGAAGCGGGTCGCCGTACGGACCGCGTCCAGGCTGGCCTTGCCGCACAGGCCGCAGGAGGAGGTGGTGTAGACGTTGCGCTCCAGCGTGATGTCCGGGACCGGGACCCCGGACGCCAACTGCACGTTGACGACGTTGTAGGTGTTGGACCCGTCCTCCGCCGCCCCCTCGCAGTAGGTCACGGCCCGCACCTCGCCGGGCCGCGCCAGCACGCCCTCGCTCACGAGGAAGCCCACCGCCAGCGCGAAATCGTCACCCGGCGTACGCATGGTGATCGCCAGCGGCTTGCCGTTCAGCCGTATCTCCAGCGGCTCCTCGGCCACCAGCGTGTCCGGGCGCACCCCTGTCGTGCCGTTCCGTATCCGGACGACACGACGACGCTCGGTGACCCGTCCCATGTGATCAGCCCACCCCTTCTGTTTCCGCCAGAATCCCGACGGACTCATTGTCGCGGTTCCGCTTCGCCCGGCGCTCCCGGCAGGTAGATCCTCGGGAATCTCCAAATTCCGGTGCCGGAATCCTGTCGGATCACGCGCACTCGTACCCATGGGTAGCAGGTCAAGCTGGGGGATCCTGACGTCCGTACGAGGGGGGACCCCGCCCATGACCGGTTCACGAGTGGTGGCGCTAGGGCACTACCAGCCCGCGAGAGTGCTCACCAACGAGGACCTCGCGGCCATGGTCGACACCACCGACGAGTGGATCCTGTCCCGGGTGGGGATCAAGACCCGGCACATCGCGGGTCCGGAGGAACCGGTCGACGAGCTGGCCTTCCAGGCCGCCGGCAAGGCGCTGGCCGGCGCCGGGCTGACCCCGGACGACATCGACCTGGTCCTGGTCGCCACCTCCACGGCGATCGACCGCTCGCCGAACATGGCCGCGCGCGTCGCCGCCAAGCTGGGCATGGGCGGCGGCCCGGCCGTCATGGACATCAACGTCGTCTGTTCCGGCTTCACGCACGCGCTGGCCACCGCGGACCACGCGATCCGGGCCGGCTCGGCCACCCGCGCGCTGGTCATCGGCGCCGACAAGATGACCGAGATCACCGACTGGACCGACCGCACCACCTGCGTGCTCACCGGCGACGGCGCGGGCGCGGCCGTCGTCGAGGCGTCCGAGGAACCCGGCATCGGCCCCGTGCTGTGGGGCTCCGTCCCGGAGATGGGCAACGCGGTCCGGATCGAGGGCACCCCGCCGGTCTTCGCCCAGGAGGGCCAGTCCGTCTACCGCTGGACCACCAGCCAGCTCCCTCCGCTCGCCCGCAAGGTGTGCGAGAAGGCCGGCATCACCCCGGCGGACCTGGCCGCGGTCGTCCTCCACCAGGCCAACCTGAGGATCATCGAGCCCCTCGCCGCGAAGATCGGCGCCGTCAACGCCGTCGTCGCCCGGGACGTCGTCGACTCCGGCAACACCTCGGCCGCCAGCATCCCGATGGCCCTGTCCAAGCTGGTCCAGCGCGGCGAGATCGTCTCCGGCGCCCCCGTCCTGCTCTTCGGCTTCGGCGGCAACCTCTCGTACGCGGGCCAGGTCATCCGCTGCCCCTGAGGCACGGCCCTGCCCGGCCCGGGGGACGTCCGAGGGTTCCGGTGCGACCTCGGGCGTACCGCGAACGCTCCTCCGGGCCGACGGCGGCGGCCGGTTCCGTCCGGAGGATGGGAGGGACCGAAAAACCGCGACCGGGAGCACCGCCACATGCGCCGCACCACCCTCGCCCTCACCGTGACCGCCGCCCTCCTCGCCGCCACGGCCCTCGCCGCCCTCGTGGCGGTCCCCGCGGCCGGGACCTGGCTCGACAGCCGCCACCAGCAGACGTCGGCCTTCGACACGGGCGCCGCCGCGAAGGCGTCCCGCGCCTCGGTCCCGCGCTGGCTCCCGGACGACGCCCGGTCGGTGCGGTACGCCATGAGGACCACCGGGGGCGAGCGGCTCCTGAAGGCCACCCTGCCGGACGGCGCCCCGCCCGCCCCCTGCACGGCGGCCCCCGGGACGGCCGCGAAGGCCCCGGCGATCGGGACGGACTGGTTCCCCGCCGACGCCCGGGACAGGGCGGCCGTGCGCTGCGGGGCGTACTACGCCTACACGGACGGCGACACCCTGTACGCCTGGCAGGACAACGCGGACTGGATCAGGGACGGAGCGAACTGACCCGGCACCGCCCGCCGCCCGGCCGACCGGTCGGCACATGCTCGCAGGTCAGCACGGCGTGGCGGACGATCACCGCCCCCGGATAAGTGGTCGGAACCCCGTCGATCCTTTGCTATGGTTGTCCATGTCGCCGCGGGAAACCGGGGCCGACCACCTGGTCCGGGTGGCGGAATGGCAGACGCGCTAGCTTGAGGTGCTAGTGCCCTTTATCGGGCGTGGGGGTTCAAGTCCCCCCTCGGACACCAGCAGGAACCCCACTTCATGTGGGGTTTTTTGCCTTACAGGGCTGTGGCGTGACCAACCACGTGACCAACAGCCCGGAGACCCTGTCTCAGACCAGGGTGGGCGAGGCCGAGTCGGCCCGCGCTGGACGCGGCCAGTCGCCGCGCCCCGTTCCTCCTGCTGTGGCCGTACCGGGCAATCGTGCAGCCCGGCTCAGGTTGGCTACGGGTCCACACACATCGCCCCATCATCGAATCACTCTCTGGCACGCCAATCCCTGCCATCAACCAGGCCTTTCGGCCTGCCGGCCGCAGGACCAAAGTCCTACCGCGGCTCTATGCCGTGTAGATCGGCGTGTACGCGGCTACCTGCTCCGGGGTGACCTCCTCCACGGTCATGGCTCCCGTCCACAGGTGGTCGCGGTGGCAGTACCCGCCCAGGTTGGCGCGCTTGCCGCGCTGAAGCTTCCACGTAGCCGCAGCGAACTTCACAACCACGTCGCTGCCGCAGGTGAGCGCACGGTTCGCCTGCGCCATGATCCAGTGGGCGTGTTCGTCGTCGCCCGTGTTCGGACGGCACATCGTCCGGGCCATCTGCCACAGCCGCCCCCACTCGACTCCCGGAGTCAGGGGGCCCACCACGGCCACTTCGCCAATGCCCCGATCATCGAGGGAGTGCGTGGCGTAGCCGAAGACCGTGCCGAACATGCGGAACACCGTGACCCTGCTCTGTCCTGAGAGAGTGTCATCAACTGGCATGCGGTATACCTCTGTTCGTGGGTGAGCCCCGGACGCATTGGCCGCGGCCGGGGCTCATCTCTCGGATGGATCAGCAGCCGTCGCCGTCGCCGCAGCAGGCGGGCGGGTTGCCTTCCTTCGCCGCTCCCCACAGCCGGTCATCCACGTGGAACCCGGCGGCCCGGACCCGGTCCACCACAGAGCCGATCAGGGGCCGCGTGCGGACCGTGGCCTTGGGCTCGTGTCCCAGGAAGAACCCGAACTGCTCCTGGCACCACGCGGCGTAGGCCTGCGTGTGGAGCACGAACGAGTGCCAGCCGGGGTCAACGGCGTCCGACGGGGTCATGTCGAACGCGCGGGTATCCCCCATGACCTTCAGGAAGGCAAGGGCCTGGTCCACGATCCGGCGGGCGGTGGACAGCTCGTGTCCGTACTCCTCCGCGCAGAACGCGGGCACCTTCTCGAACAGCTCGGGACTGACGAGGTCCCGTCCGTGCCGTAAGGCGACCGGGCCTTCGAGCATCGTCGTCATAGGTGGTGCTCCTCTCGGTTCAAGCAGCGGGCGGGGGCGGGAACGGGTCCCCGCCGGAACCTCCGGTCTTCTCTCCGGGGTCGGTCATCGCTGCACCTCCTCTCGCTTGCGGTCGACGTCACCAGCGGATTCGCTGGGCGTCCCCTCCGGCGCAGTCAGGGCACCTTCGGCGGCCGAGCTTGCACATGTGGCACGCCTCGTAGTCGAACCCGCGGCAGTAGTCACACCAGACCGTTCGGTGCCCGACGCAGGTGCCGCAGTAGGTCACGCCCGGGACCAGGTGCGTGCCTGTGCCTGCCGGGTCGGGTCCAGGCGTCACGGCCCGAGGTCATAGAGGCCATCCCGCCGTGCTTGCATCAGGCGGCCACAGCCCGAGCGCTGGGGCACTTGTTGTGCCGGTAGACGATGACGGGTGCGCCGGACGTGCGGTCCTCGACGCGTCGGCGTACAGGCTCCAAAGGCTTGACCTTGCGCGAGCACGCGGAGCACGTCCGTCCCGGGGCATAGGTCAGGTACTCCCACACGTCCCGGTCGAACTCTGGAATCTCTTCCTTCTCCGCCCTCGCCATGCCGCACCCCTTCGCTGCCGCTCCCGTGTATCGGCGCTAATGGTGTACGAGCGAAAGGCTTGATACTAGGCGGTTTCTTGTTCCCTCAAGAAGTCGTCTCGGATGCCTGCGACGAGGTCCCACATGTCTTCACCTGAAAGGGCGACACGGTCGAACATCTGGAACTTTTCCACGTATAGCTCGATATCCCGCATCTCACTGGTGGTGATTTCAGCGTGCGGGATTTCCACAATCACGAGCCGGCAGTCGAATAGGACGAACGAGGATGTGGGAAGTCCAGGCATGGCGGCAGAGAGGGGAACAATCCCAATCCGAATGTTTGACATCCGAGACATGGTGATGAGCTTGTCCATTTGCGCAGCCATCATCGGGGCCGGGATCAGCTTCCACCTGATGGCCGATTCCGTGATCAGGAATTCGAATGTGCGGGATCGGTCGTACAGGACTTCCTGACGGCGCAGACGCGCCCCGATCATCTTCTCAAGGGCATCGTCAGTAAGTTCCGAGCCTTGCTGAACTCCCCGCACATATTCGGGAGTCTGAAGCAGCCCGGGGATGCAGGAGGGCTGAAACACCCTGAGTAGGGTTGTCTGAGCCTCTATTGCCTGGATCTCTTCCTGATGCTTGTACAGGCCGATGCGCCGATAGATGCGCCACGCTGTGGCCTCGGTGGCCACCTGCCGGGCCACCTCGGTTAGCTGCTCCTTCATCTCCTTGGAAATTTCCAAGGCTGTCAGAACACGCTCTACATCGAGGACGCTCGGAGCTAGCGCCCCGTTCTCAATCTTGCTCAGTTTGCTTGGGGACATGGCAGCGCTGCGGGCCACCACTTTCGCCTGCTTTCCGCTGGCTACTCGCAATTCCCGCAGCGCTCTGCCCAGGTCTGTTCCGTTCACACTTCCCCGTACTGCTCCCACCAGTCAGCAAAAGGCACAGCCCGGCTCAGGGCCACGTCTCGCCGTTCCAACCATTCAGCAGGACTGATGTGGGATTCCGCGCCGAGGAATTTGCCGCCCTCGGCATAGTTCATGGAGACGACGGATGATTCATCGAACATCCAGAAGTCCGGAACACCTTCGAGCGGGTTCGGCTGGTTCGTGGTGTCCAGGATGAAGAACTCCTCACCAGCCTTGGCGTTCTTCTGGTATCCCCATCCAAGTTCGAACCGAAGATAGTCCGTCATGGGCCGCGAAATAATGTGGACGCGGTACATGCGCTTTCCCGCGTCAATGTTCTCGCGTACTTCGTCGGACCATTCCTGGTTGTAGTTGTCCGGCTGAGGCTCACCGGCCAGAAATGCGCGGATCATCTCCGCGTCTGATGATCCGCTGTAGTCGTCCAGGGTTTCCAGCCGGAAGGCTTCTCGGCGGAAGGTGGAGAACAGTTTCTCGAACTCAGCGGGCGAGATATTCACGCGCGTACCTCTCGATGATCTCTGCGGGGATGCGGACCACGGTCTCACCGGCCGGAACGTCCAGACCAGCCGTCTCAGCGTCCGTCGTGTCGTAGCCCTGCACCAGGAGGTCCACCGTGCCGTCGACGCGGTACAGCGTTGCGCACGTGCCCTTCTCGCACTCTCCTACCAGCCGTGTGACTGCCATGCCGTCCCCCTGCTGTTGTGAGGTCTTCGGTGGTGTCCCGTTCGATGCTCCCGGCCCCGCGGCAGGAGGGTCAAGTGATCACAGTTGAGGGAACAGGAAACTGTGCGGGTAGGCCGGATCGCGTCGGCCAGGATATTGGGGTTGGCCACGTGACCAACGCATGACCAACAGCGGTCCGGAACGGTCCGAAACGCATGGGACGCATGACCAACCCCAGCCGTCAAGAAGTGGCCTCACAGGGCATGTTTCCCCAGGTCAGGACGTAAGAAGGCTGGTGCCCGAGTGGAGGGTTCAAGTCCCCCCTCGGACACCAGCAGGAACCCCACTTCGGTGGGGTTCTTTTGCGTTCCGGGGCGGTTCGGATGCCCTGGGGTCCCTCAGGGGTGCAGGACCACCAGGCCGTTCGGGGTGGTGAGGGCGCCCTGGGTGAGCGGGGTGTAGGTCTGGGGGAGGCACAGGCGGGGCTCGTCCGTCGGCGGGGCGGCGGCGAAGAGGTACGCGGCCGCCGCCGTGGTGTCGGTGACCAGGTGGGGGCCGGTGGGTGCGGCCGTCGTGCCGGTCAGCTGGGTGCGGAAGAGGCGCCGGAGGTGGCGGAGGGTCTCCGCGGTGGCCGGGGTGCGCGTCGGAGGCGGGCCGGCCGGGGGCGGCGCGGTGACGGGGCGCCGTGCGTGGGGGGCGTCCGGGGCGGCCTGGGCGTCGGGCGGGATCGCGCCCGACAGGAGCAGGGCGAGGAGGACCGGGACCGCCGTGCGGCGCAGTGCCTCCGTGGCGGCCCGCAGCCGGTGGGCGCGGGGTGCGGGCAGGGACAGCGCGAGGGTTCCGGCCGCGCCGCCCGCAGTGATCGGGACCGCCGCGCAGACGACGCGGGACGAGTACTCCCGCAGGTCGAAGACGGGCGCGCCCGGAGCCACCGCGTCCAGGGACGTGAACAGGGTCCGGCTGTCGGTGATGGTCCGCGCGGTGAGCCGGGCCGGGCGGTGCCGGGCCACGTGGTCGGCGCGCCGGTCGTGGTCGAGCTGGGCCAGCAGGCACTTGCCGACCGCGCTGGCGTGGGCGGCGTCGCGGAAGTCGACCCACTCCCGGACGGCCGGGGCCCCGGGTCCGGCCGCCGTCTGGGTGATCCGGACCTCGCCCTCGGCGTACCTGCCCAGGTAGACCGCGGCCCCCGCGCCGTCGCGGGCCAGGGCCAGGGTGCCCTGCAGTTGGGCCGCCAGGCCGCCCGGGGCGGCGAGCCGGTCCAGGGCGGGGCCGCGGGCGTACACCCCGGCGCCGGGCCGGCACGCGTACCCCTCCTCGCACAGCATCGACAGCACCCGGTCGAGCTCCGCCTCGGACAGCCCCGACCGCCGGGCGAGCCGGGCCGTTCGGACCCCGAGCGGGTACCGGTCCAGGAGCGTGACGACGGTCAGCGCGCGGCGGGCCTCCGCCAGGGCCGCTCCGGTCCCGGCCTGGACGACCGTCCCGCGGGCCGCGGCCGTCAGCGCCGGGTGGCGCAGCGCGCCGGGGGCCGGGCGCGGCGCGGCCACCCGTACGACGGCGGGCCCGGGCGGCCGGAAGCCGCCCAGCACCGCCGACAGCCCGGGCCGGGGCAGCGGCACCGGCCCCAGGTCGGGGTCGTCGTGCTGGTCGACGTACCGCAGGACGGCGGCCTGCGCGCACAGCCGTACCTCGCGCAGGTCCCGGCGGCCGCCCGGCCGGAAGCCGCGGCGGCCCAGCTCGCGGGCCCAGAACCGGGCGTCGTGGTGCTCGCCGCGCCGGGAGTGGTCGAGGAAGAGGCAGTACGCGGCGGTCGAGGTCCGCGCGCTGCCGGAGCCGGCGGCGAACTGCCACCAGAAGCGGGCCCCTTCGCGCAGTCCCGAGAGGTGGAGCACGCAGCCGAAGACGACGGCGCCGGGCAGGTCGGTGCGCCCGCCGTCGGCGAAGGAGTCGAGCCGGGCCCCGGCTCCCGGCGCGCACACGGCGGCCAGGCAGGCGGCCTTGAGGTCGCGGCGGGCCTGCTCGGCGTCGAGCGGGCAGTCCCGGGCCGGGTCGCTCCAGCCGTGGTCCGGACGGCGCCGGGCGCGGTGCCCGGCGGGCGGGCGGGGGGTGGCGCGCAGCAGCCGGGCCTCGGCCGCGCCGAGGTCGTAGTGCGGGTAGCGGTCGCGGACGCCCGCGCGGGCGAGGAGTTCGGCCAGGGAGCGGGGGAGGGGGGCGTCCTCCGGCCGCTCGCGCCGTTCGAAGGGCCTCATGACCCGGCGGACGTGTCGAGCAGCCGGGCGAGCCGGCGGTGGGCCTGGCCGAGGTGGGAGCGGACCGTGGCCTCGTCGACGCCCATCACGGCGGCGGCCTCGCCGGGGGTGCACCGCAGGCCGTAGCGCAGGAGGACGGCGTCGCGCTGCCGCTCCACCAGTCGGGAGACGGCGGAGTAGAAGCGGATGGTGTCGGTCAGCACCTCGTACCGGTCGGCCCGGGCCTCCCGGAGGGCGGCCTCGAAGGCGCTGGTGTCCATCGGCTCGGGGCGGTGCCGCCAGGGGTCGCGGGGGTGCTGGCGGTCGACTATGCAGCGCTTGAGCACGGTCCAGGCGTAGGCGTCCAGCCGGTCCATGTGCAGCATCCGGAGCCATTCGCCCATGATGGTGTCGAAGGCGGCGTCCACCGCCTGTTCCGCGCCCCGGTCGGAGCCCAGGTGCAGGTAGGCGAAGCGCATGTACGCGGGCCGCCGGTCGGCGTGGAAGGCCCAGTACGACAGGCGCGCCGTCGGACCCCACTGGCTCATGGGAGTCGGTCGCCGGTGCCTGCTGGGCAGCCCCACCGCCCCGCCGGATTCCTCCGGTCCGCCTTCGCTCACCGCTCCGCCCCCTCCCTGTGCCGCTCCCAGAGAACCAGCGCGGGCGCACGAGCAGGGCGCAGAGAAGAAACATGGAAATATTACGTTCGGTGATGATCAGTAGATGATCGATGTCGATCGGCCACTCGCTCAACCAGCGCGGATGCATATGCCGGAGCCGGAACGGACCCCGTGGGGAGCCGACGCGCGGTGCACTGGATGTGACCATCCCAAGATTCACTCGTTTGTCTGAGCGTGAGCACATCGCAGCGATTCGGCTCCACGGCAGTCGAACAGGCCGAGGCGGTCCTCGTCGAGCAGTACCCCCAACTGGTACGGCTGGCGTACGTCACCCTCCCCGACTCCTTCGGGCGTCACGCACGCGTACTGCTGGCCCACCGGGCGGTGCAGCGGGCCCTGCCCCGGGGCATAGGGCGCAGCATAGGCGGGCCCGGCCCCGGCGGGCCCGCACCCGGTGCCGTCGGGGGGCCCGACGGCCCCGGCCCGCTCTCCGAGGTGCGCGTCCGGGTGCTGCGCGCCGCCCTCGCCCCGGCCGGACGGGTGCGCGCGGCCCTGGCGCGGGCCGGCTGGCCGCCGGTCCCGCCGTTCGTCTGGGGGCTGCGGCTGTGGCCCCCGGCCGGCGGCATCGACGAGGCCGCCCGGGTCCTGACCGGGGCGCCGGGGCCGGTCCGGGCCGCCTTCGTCCTCCACCGCATGGACGGGCTGCCCGAGGAGGCGGTGGTCCGACTCCTCGGCGCGGCCGGCGTCGCCGACCCGGCCGACGGGGTCCGCGAAGCCCTCGCCCTGCCCGTCGACGAAGCCCTGCCGGCCGCCCTGCGCCACCCGGAGTTCGACGCCAGCGTGGTCAGCACCCGCCCCACCGACCTGCTCCGGCGCCGCCGCCGGGTCCGGGCCGGGTGGGGCGCGGCGGCCGTCGTCGCGCTCGTCACCGGGGTGGTGCTCGCCGATGCCCCGCCGCCCCGGCCCGAGGTCACCCCCGCCGCCGGACCCGTGGCCGCCGGGGCCCTCGACCCCGCACGGCTGGTCCGGGTCCCGGCCGAGGCCTGGGCCGACACCGCCCGCGTGGACTTCACCGCCTGGCCGGCCCGCGGCGCGCGCACCGCCGACCGGGCCCTGCTGGCGCGGGCGCTGGGCACCTGGGCGGCCCGGCCGGGCGGGGTCCCCGTCGTCGCCGCGCCCGGCACCGCGACCGACCCGCCGGCCCGGCCGCCGCACCTGCTGTACGCCGGGGACAGCGAGGGCCGGGCCGTCGTGCTGCTGCTCGACGGGGACCGCGTGGTCCGCTACGCCGAAGCCGCCGACGGGCCGCGCGCACGGGAGCTCGCCTTCGCCCGTACCGACGACGCCGGGGTGACCACCGCCGCCGCGCTCACCGTCGTCCGCAACACCGCGGGGGGAGCCGCCCGCTACCTGCTCGCCCCGTGGGTCGACCGGGCCGGTACCCGCGACCTGCTCCGGGCCGGGGACGGCGCCGCACCGCTGGCCGTGGCGGCCGACGGGGTCACGGCGCCGGTCGCGGTGCCCCCCTCCGACGGGGCCTGCGGCTCCTGGCCGGTCCTCGAACTCACCTCCTCGGCCCGGATCGTCGAGAAGCACGCCTTCGTCCTCGCCGACCTGGGCGCGCTGTCCCCCGTCCACCTGACCTACACCCCGCTGCCCGACGGACCGGGCGCCGTCCCCGCGCGGCAGCCGCGCGAGGTCACCGGGCCGGCCGCGCGCGCCGCCTGGGTGCCGGCCGCGTGCCGGCTGCGCGAGCTGGGCGGGGGCGCCGTACGCGCCGTCAACGTATGGGACTTCGCCGACTCCCAGCTCCCCGAGGGCGCCGGCCGCGCCGTGTGGTCCTGCACCCGGGCCTCCGGCTGGGCCGGTCCCGGCGACGTACTGGTGCAGCTGCGGCCACCGGCCGGCCCGTCGCTGGACGTCGCGCGGGCCCGGTCCACGGCGGCCTGCGGACGCTTCGGGCAGCACCTGCTGGCGGGCACCCGGTGGCGCTCGCCCGCCGGCCGCTGGTACCTGCTGGCCGCCGGGAGCCGGGAGGTCGCCGCCATCAGCGCGGCCGGCGCGGTCCGCGCGGAGGCCGCCGGCCGCAGCCTGGCCGCGCCCGCCGCGGAGGCGGGCGCCCCGGTGACCCTCACCGCCCGGCTCGCGAGCGGGGCCCGGATCACCGCGCTCGACGGGGCGTCGGGGGGACGGGACTAGAGGCGGGACTGTCGGACGGACTGTCGGACGGACTGTCGGACGGACCGTCGGGCGGGGCCGGTGGCGCACGGGCTCCCGGCGGTCCGGGGGCCGGCCGACCGGCTGTAGCATGGGCGCGATCGCGAGGGCCGTGACGGAGAGGTCACTGCCCTCGCTTTTGCGTTTAGTCCACCAGAACAAATGCGGCGCGGGGCCTTTCGGCGGTTCGATACGATGAACCGCGTTCACATTCCGTCACGTCACGCTGCACCGCACAGAGGAAATGGAGCATCCGAGGATGGCTCGACACCTGATCACCAGCGCGCTTCCGTACATCAACGGGATCAAGCACCTGGGCAACATGGTCGGGTCGATGCTTCCGGCGGACGTGTACTCCCGGTACCTCCGCCAGCGCGGCCACGACGTCCTGTACATCTGCGCCACCGACGAGCACGGCACCCCCGCCGAACTCGCCGCGAAGGAAGCCGGCGTCTCCGTCGCCGAATTCTGCGCGCAGGCACACGACGCCCAGAAGGCGGTCTACGACGGCTTCCGGCTGTCCTTCGACCACTTCGGCCGCAGCTCCTCCGCGCAGAACGCCGAGATCACCCAGCACTTCGCCCGGCAGCTCCAGCGGAACGGCTTCATCGAGGAGCGCGCGATCCGGCAGGTGTACTCGCCGGCCGACGGCCGCTTCCTGCCCGACCGCTACGTCGAGGGCACCTGTCCGCACTGCGGCTACGACAAGGCCCGCGGCGACCAGTGCGAGAACTGCACCCGCGTCCTGGACCCGACGGACCTGATCGAGCCCCGCTCGGCCATCTCCGGCTCCACCGACCTGGAGGTACGGGAGACCACGCACCTCTTCCTCCTCCAGTCCAAGCTCCAGGTCGAGGTCGAGGCCTGGGTGGCGGAGCACGAGGAGGAGTGGCCGCAGCTGGCCTCCTCCATCGCCCGCAAGTGGCTGACCGAGGGCCTGCACGACCGCGCCATCACCCGCGACCTGGACTGGGGCGTCCCGGTGCCGGCCGACACGTGGCCCGAGCTGGCCGCCGCGGGCAAGGTCTTCTACGTCTGGTTCGACGCGCCGATCGAGTACATCGCCGCCACCAAGGAGTGGGCGGACGCCGACCCGGCCGGCCGCGACCACAAGGCGTGGTGGTACGAGGCCGCGGACGTCCGCTACACCCAGTTCATGGCCAAGGACAACGTCCCCTTCCACACCGTCATGTTCCCGGCAACCGAGCTGGGCACCCGCGAGCCGTGGAAGAAGGTCGACTACGTCAAGGCGTTCAACTGGCTGACGTACTACGGCGGCAAGTTCTCCACCTCGCAGAAGCGCGGCGTCTTCACCGACCAGGCCCTCGACATCCTCCCGGCCGACTACTGGCGCTACTTCCTCATCGCCAACGCGCCCGAGTCCGACGACTCCTCGTTCACGTGGGAGCACTTCACCGCCACAGTCAACAAGGACCTCGCCGACACCCTGGGCAACTTCGTCAACCGGGTGCTGTCCTTCTCCCGCAAGCGCTTCGGCGACGAGGTCCCGGCGGGCAACGCGGCCGGCGAGGCCGAGGCGAAGCTGGGCGGCCAGATCGCCGAGCTCCTCGCCGAGTACGAGAACCACATGGAGACCCTCCAGTACCGCAAGGCCGCGGCGGCCCTGCGCGCGCTGTGGTCGGCCGGAAACTCCTACCTGGAGGAGAAGGCCCCCTGGCTGGAGATCAAGACGGACCCGGAGGGCGCGGCGCTGACCCTGCGCACCGCGATGAACCTCATCCACCTCTACTCGGTGGTCTCCGAGCCCTTCATCCCGGCCTCGGCGGCCGCCATGCGCTCCGCGTTCGCGCTGGCCGACGACACCGCGTCGTGGGTCACCCCGGAGCAGGCCAGGTCCCTGGACGCGGTCCCGGCGGGGACTCCGTTCACCGTGCCGCCGGTGCTCTTCGCGAAGATCACCGAAGACGACCTGGAGTCCTACCGCGAGCGCTTCGGCGGATCGCCGGACGCCTGAGGCTCCCGGCCGCCACGCGTGAGGGGCGCGACCCGTCGGGGTCGCGCCCCTCACGCGTGCCCGCCCGCGGCCCGGCCCCGCCCGCACCGCGGACGGGTCAGACCGTCGCGCCCAGGACCAGGAACCCGCAGATCAGCACGGCCAGGATCGCCAACAGGGGCCAGACGAAGCGCAGGTACGTGTCGTAGCCGACCTTGGCCAGGGCGACGCCGCCGATGGTCACGGCCGTGGTCGGCACCCAGAGGTTCATCCAGCCGCTCGCCGACTGCCAGGCCGTGACCACCAGCGCCCGGGAGACGCCAGCGAAGTCGGCGAGCGGGGCCAGGATCGGCATGGCGAGGGTGGCGTGGCCGGAGGTCGAGGGGATCAGGAAGGCCAGCGGCAGGTTGACCACGAAGACGATCACGGCGAAGACACCGGACGAGGTGCCCCGGACCACGCCCTCGACGGCGTGCAGGACCGTGTCGGTGATCTTCGCATTGTTCATGATGACGGTGACCCCGCGGGCCAGCATGATGACCAGCGCGGGGGAGGTGAAGTCCGCCGCGCCCCGGACGATCGTGCTGCTGAGCTTCGCCTCGCCCAGCCGCGCCACCAGTCCCACCAGCACCGCCGCGCACAGGAACAGCGCCGAGAGCTCGGCGAAGGACCAGCCCAGCTCCCAGGCGTACGGGGCCGCGTCCGCCCGGCCGGTCAGCGCGCCGCGCCAGGGCACCACCGAGAAGACCATGAACCCGAAGACCAGGGCGAGCAGCGCCAGCACCGTGCGGTGCAGGCCGGTCAGCTCCGGTGCCGCCACCTCGGCGCCGGTGGCGCGCTGGGCGCGGTCGCCGGGCAGGAATCCGCACAGGGAGGCGGCCGGGTCCCGCTGGACGCGCCGCGCGTACCGGACGACGTAGAGGATCGTCACGGCGGTCAGCACCACCCACATCGCGAACCGCAGCACGATGCCGTCGCCCAGCGAGATGCCGGCGGCCGAGGAGGCCACGCCGGTGGCGAACGGGTTCACCGTCGAGCACAGGACGCCGACGCCCGCGCCCAGGATCGCCGAGCCGACGGCGACGAGCCGGTCGTAGCCGAGGGCCAGCATCATCGGCACCAGGAGCCCGTAGAACCCGAGCGTCTCCTCCGCGAACCCCTCCACCGTGCCGAGCACGGAGAACACCAGCATGACGGCGGTGATCAGCAGCGCGCCGCGGTCGCGCAGCCGGTGGGCGAGCCGGGCGATGCCGCGGTCGAGGGCGCCGGTGGCGAAGACGACCGTGATGAACGCGCCGATGGCCAGGACGAACAGGAAGACCCCCGCGCTCCCGTACAGCTCGCCGGCGAAGGTGGGGCCGACCTCGCCGGTCACCGGGTCGCGAAGCCCGTAGAGGCCGTTGACGGGCGAGAGGAACAGGTCCCGCAGGCGCTCGGTGAGGCTCTGGGGGGCGTGGACCCGGTGGTAGGTGCCGGAGACGGGCGAGCCGTCGGCATCGCGGTCGTACTGCCCGGCCGGGACGAGGAAGGCCAGCAGCCAGACGGCCACCGTGACGAGGGCCAGGACGGTCAGCGCGGAGGGGAGGCGGAACCGGCCGCCGGGTGCGGGCGCACCGGCAGGGTCCGCGCCGGGCTCGGCGGGCGGTACGGGAGGGGTGGGCGGCAGCGGAGGGGCGGTGGTCACCGCAGGCCCCCGCGCGGACCGGACCCCGCGACGGCGTACGGGGCCCGCGGCGCGGACCGCGGTCCGGCCGTGCGGCGCACCGTCCGGTCCGGGTACGGGGCCCGCGGCGCGGGTCCGCGTCCGGCCGTGCGGCGCACCGTCCGGTCCGCCGGGCTGCCGAGACCGTCCCGTTCCATCGCCACCGTCCCTCTGGTGCCCCGCGCTGCGCGCAGAGTGCTCCCTCCGATCATGGGCCGCGGCAGGGGCGCCCGCCGTGAGGGGTGGGCCGGGCGGGTGAAGGGGGTGAACGGCACATAAGGCGAGGTGGGGACGGTGCTCGGGCGCGGCCGAACCCGCATCCGCGCCTAGAATCCAGGTATGAACCAGAGCGGCCCCAAGGCAGAACTCGGAGACTTCCTTCGCTCCCGCCGCGGGCGCATCCGGCCCGAGGACGCCGGGCTGCGCTCCCTCGGGGGCCGCCGCCGGGTGCCGGGGCTGCGCCGCGAGGAGCTCGCCCGGCTGGCCGGCGTCAGCGTGGACTACTACACGCGCTTCGAGCAGGGCCGCGCCGGGAACGTCTCGGACGCCGTCCTCGGCGCCGTCGCCGTCGCGCTGCGCCTGGACGACGCCGAGACCGCCCACCTCACCCGGCTGGTCCGCACGGCGGGTCGCGGCGCCGGGTCCGTACGGGCCGCGGCGGCCCTCGACGGGGCGCGGGAGCCGCAGGAGGTGCGGGCCGGGCTGCGCAGGCTGCTGGAGTCGATGCCGGAGACCCCTGCCTTCGTGGTGGGCCGGCGCACCGACATCCTCGCCTGGAACCCGCTCTTCGCCACCCTGGTCACGGACTTCGGCGCCCTGCCGCCCGAGCACCGCAACAAGGCCTGGCTGGTCTTCCTCGACCCCGAGGTGCGCGGCCGGTTCGTCAACTGGGAGCGCAAGGCGCGCGATCTCGTCGCCTTCCTCCGCTTCGACCTCGGACGCCACCCGCACGATCCGCGGTTCGCGGCGCTGATCGCCGAACTGGGCGAGCGGAGCCCCGAGTTCAACGGATTGTGGGCGGAGCAGGAGGTACGGGGGAAGACGCACGGCGGCTACCACCTGCGCCACCCGCTGGTCGGCGAGTTCACCCTCGCCTACGAGAGCCTCAACCTGCCGGACGACCCGGACCAGACGCTGATCACCTACACCGCGGAGGCCGGCTCGCCCTCGGAAGCCGCCCTGCGCATCCTCTCGGAGGCGTCGGCGTCGGCGGCCGCGTCTGCGTCGTCGGCGTCGCGTCCGGGCGAGGGCCTCGGTCCGGCCGCCGGACCGGTGCGGACGCCTCCGGCGTAGCCCGGTCCCGGCGCGCGCCGGGCCGCGCCGCGGCCCATCGCCTCGAACCGCGCAGGGCCGTGCCGGATCCGGTGCCGCGCGCGGCGTGTCGAAGCGCGCCCGTGATCGTTTCTTCAGCCGTACCCCTACATCGGCTGCGGAACGGGAGGACGCGCGGTGACCGCTTGGCAGTACCTCGCCGGGGCGGGTCTGGTGGCGGCGCTGTGCCCGCTGTACGGCCACGTGGCGGTCGCGGGCGACGGCCACGGCCGCGGCGCCCGGGTCGACCTCTGCGTGCCCGGTGGCCCGCACGGGCACCTCGTCGTACGGCCGCCCGCGGCCGACCCCTCCGGCCGGCCCACGGTGCGGCCGACCGCGCCCGGCCCGGGACGGCCGACCGTGCACCATCCGGGGCGGACCCCGCTGCCCGCCGCCCCGCCCCCGTCGTCCGCACCGGCCGCCCGGCCGGCGCCGGCGCCGGCGCCGGACGCCGGGGACGCGAAGCCGCCGGAGGCCGGGCCGGACGTCGCGGCCGCCGTCGGACCGACGCCCGCGCCGTCCCCGGCTCCGCCCCGGGCGGCGCCGGTCGCGGCGCGGGTGAGCGCCTTCCACATGCGTCCGTACCGCGCGGTGGCCCTGCAGCGGCGCACCCCGGGCGGCCTGTCCACCGTGATGCTCATGACCGTCGTCACCACCCCGGCCGTGCTCGCGGCCGCCGCCCTGCGCCCGGGCTCCAGGCGGCGCGGCTGACCGTCCCGCCCCCGGGCACCCGGTCCGCGCACCGCCGACCCCACCGCTCCACCCACCCCACCGATCCACCACGGGAGAATCCACGTGTCCGAATGGCTGGTCCTGGCCATCGCCATGGCGCTCGTCTGCGCCCTCGTCCTCGCCATCACCACGATCCGGCACCGCCGGGTCGCCGCTGACGAGGACACCAGCGAAACCCCCGACGTCATCGAGTACATGGTGATGATGGTGGGGGTGGTCTACGCGATCGTGCTGGGCCTCGCCATCGCGGGCGTCTGGGAGGCGCGCGGGTCCGCCGAGGACAGCGTGCGCCGCGAGGCCCAGTCGCTGTACGAGGTGACCCAGCGCGCCGACGTCTACCCGGCGCCCGTGCGCGACCGCATCCGCGGCGAGGTGGACGCGTACGTGTCCCACACCGTCGCGGTGGACTGGCCGCTGCTGGTCTCGGGGGAGGGCGCCTCGCCCGAGGGCGCACAACTGCTCGGCAAGCTGCGCAGCGACGTCACCCACCAGAGCCCCTCCAACGAACTCCAGGCACAGGCCTACCAGCCGCTGCTGGACCACATCGCGGCCGCCGACGACGCCCGGCACTCGCGGACCCAGAGCGACGAGTCCACGCTGCCGGGCGTGGTGTGGTTCGGGCTGCTGGTCGGCGGGGTGGTCACGGTGGGGCTGATCTTCACCCTGCAGATCCGCCGCTCGGGCCGGGAGCTGCTGCTGGCCGGGCTGTTCAGCGCGCTGATCGTCTTCCTGCTGTTCATGGTGTGGAGCTTCGACGCGCCGTACGGACGGGACGGGATCGACTCCGCCGGGCCCTTCCAGGACCTCTTCCCGACGCTGTCGGTGGCGGCGGCCGCCCGCTGATCCGGCGGGCACCCGGCCCGACCCGGCCGGTCACCGGGCCGCCCGGGCGGGTCAGGCCGGGCCGGCCGCCGGCAGGGCCGTCTGCTGCCGCACCGCCTGCACCATGGGCGCGTGCCGCAGCGCGTGCGAGATCCGCAGCAGGTCGCGCGGCCCGTCGGCGGTGTCGAGCACGGTCTCCTCGCCGGACCCGATGACCGCGCCCTCCGGGTCCTCGGAGCGGGCCCGTACGGCGGCCGTCACCATGGCGGCGTCGGCGACCGCGCGTGCGGTGTCCTCGTCGGCGCCGTCCGCGGTGGCGCGTGCGTGGACGCCGTCGCGCAGGGCCCGGTCGAAGTACGGGCCGAGGTGCAGGAAGCCGTCGTGGATGTCCGACTCGCGCTGGATCACCCGCAGCTCGGCCGCGGACCACCAGGACATCTGCACGGAGGGGGTGCCCTCGGGAGCGGAGATCTGCACCTCCTGCCAGAGCGCGCCGAGCCTGCGGTAGGTGGTCCAGGACTGCCAGTTGTCCGACAGGCGCTGGCAGACCAGCGGCACGACGAAGCCGATCGCGCTGACCAGGGCGCCCAGGGAGGCGAGCGGCGGGGCGACGAAGGTGCTCAGGAAGTCGAGGTCGTGGCCGGTCCACCGGGCGACCACCGACGTGATCTTGGTGGCGTCGTAGCCGAGGTTGAAGACGTAGCCGGCGACGATGATCATCAGCCCCACCCGCAGCCAGCCGCGGACCTGGAGCGACCAGCGCCAGCAGAGCGACACCATCACCACCGCCGCCACGCAGTGGGCCGCCAGGTAGAGGGCGATCATCTCCCGGATGTAGGGGGTGTTGGCGTAGTACGTGTCCAGGTCGCGCAGCCGCTCGACCGAGGCGTCGCCCAGCGCGAAGAGCACGACCAGGCAGACCACCACGACGGCGTACACCGTGATCCACATGCGCGAGACCCGGCGGGTCTTCTCGGGCGGTCCGCCCCGCCAGTTCACGACCAGGACCAGGCAGGAGGCGCTGAAGGCGGTGATCAGGCAGTACACCAGCGGGGCCGAGAAGTTGGCGATCCCGGACCAGCGGTTGACCGCCCCGATGGTGGGCGGGGCGGCGAAGGTGAAGACGGCTCCGGCCAGCAGGACGAGCGCACAGACCGACCGCAGCAGCGGGTCGCGCCAGCTGTGCCGCAGGGCGGGCAGCTTGAAGGCGAGGGCGACCGCCATCGCGGCTGCGGGAATGTAGTAGTCCTGGCCGTTCAACGGTCGTTCCTGTGCCCCCGGTATCCGAGCGAGGCCTCGATGCGGCCCGCCAACTGGTCACGCTGTGCCGGGGCCCGGTGGCTCGACGAGCCGGCCAGCCAGGTCCGGCACCTGCTGCCCAGCAGCAGGCCGAACGTTTCCGCCTCCGTCTCCTCCCGGACGTCGGCGCGCGTGCGCGCGGCGACACGGCGAACGGTCTCGCCGATGTCGGCCTGGTCGGACAGCAGCCGGGCGGCGACGGCGGCGCCGTCGACGTGGTGGCTGCAGTGGCCGGCCTTCATGTGCCACAGCTCGTGGCCCAGGATGACCAGCTGGTGGTCGGGTGCGGTGCGTTCCTCGATGACCACGAGATCGCGGTCCGCCATGTCGAGCCACAGGCCGCTGGCCGTCCCTGGCGGGAAGGCTGCCATCCGGAAGTCCACCCGGCGGCCACGGTGTCTGCTCATGCCCTCGCAGAGGGCGGCGTAGAGGTCCACGGGTTCCACGGGGGCGGTGAGCCGGATGCCGGCCACCAGTTCCCCGCACAGCCGCCGCTGCTCTCTGCCTATGCTCACCGTTCTCCCCGTCGGCGCGGATCCGGATCAGGACTCAAGGATCAGACCCAGACTTTCGACTGGGTCAGGATTCGTTCGGTTTGACGCTTTCGAGAAGCATGTCCAGCCATTCGGTCACCTTGTCCCGGTGCTTGTCGCTGGGCAGTTGGGCGGCGCGCCAGGCGATGCCCCGGACGCCGTGGTTCTGCAGGAGTCTTGCCAGCGGATCACCCGCCGAAGCGGCCGCGGCCTGTGCGGTTTCCCGGGCGCGCCCCGCGAAGTCCTGGAGCAGCTGCTGCTCGGTCCGCTGGAGCGCGTCCGTGAGGGCGTCGGCGTCGTGTGCGGTGAGGAACCCGGCGTGCACCCCGAAGAAGCGCTGGATCGCGTCGCAGTGCTCCATGGTGGGGCGGCGGTCCCCGTTGATCAGGGCGCCGGCCTGCTGTCGGGACATCCCGGCGCCGTCGGCGATCTCCTGCTGCGTGTAGCGGCGGCCGTTGGACTTGACCCGGGTGCGCCGCAGCAGGTCCAGCCGCTGGAGGAAGCGGGTCTGCAGGTCGGGTTCGCCCGCGGGTCTGCCGTCGAGCAGGGTTCTCACCACGTCCGTGGGCACGCCGGAGGCCTCGGAGAGGCGCCGCAGGTCGAAGACCTGGTTGAGGTCGCGGCCCATCTTGCCCGCGAGTTCGGCGACGCGCGTGACGGTGGCTGCCAGGGGTGCGTGGGCCACCGCGACGGGAGCCGGGAAGCCGTCTGTCACCAGTGGTTCTCCTAGATCGCGCGAGGTCGGTTCGGGCACGGTCGGCTTCTGGAATCTATCCGGTCCTGATGCGAAGGGCTAGAACGTGCCACAGCTGTGGCGGGAATGAGCTGTCAAGAGGCTGGAATTGCCACAATAGTTGACACTCGAATGAAGTCGGTAGCAGGATCGCCACACGGAAATGAAGATCCAGACCGTGAGGAGGGGGAGCTCTCGGTGCCACATCTCGCAGCGGTGGGCCCGTCCGATGACCTCGCCCGAGCCGGTGAGGAGCGCCTGGCGGGCGAAGAGTCCGCACGCGGCGCCGTGCGGTCGGAGCGACGCAAGGAGATATTGCGCCAGCGCCGCGAGGAACTGGGCCTGAGCCAGGAGGACCTCGCCGCGCGTCTGCGCATCAGTGTCCGCGCCTACGGGAATTGGGAGCGCGGACTGGTCAAGGAGTGGACGGACCGCAAACTGCTGGCCCTGGCAGAGGCGTTGGAGATGAGCGAGCGCCAGTGCTTCTGGCTCTTCCGCGTCATGGTCGACCGCGACCCGCCGCCCACGTGGCGGGCCGCAGAGGAGAACCGGCTGCCGGAGGACCCCGCGCAGCGCGACTACCTGTGCGACTACGCGGCCCTCATGGAGGCCGTGCCCTACCCCAGCTTCCTCGTGGACCACCGGTGGGACGTCGCGCTCACCAACTCGGCCTTCGACCGGCTGTTCCAGTCCGTACGGCCGCATCCGACGGCCCTGCCGGACGACAACTTCCTGCGCTTCGTGCTGTTCCATCCGGACGCGGCCGCGGTGCTGGAGGACCACGAACCGGCCTGGTGCGTACCGCTGCTGGCCCGCTTCGCGACCGCGCTGGCCGCCGCCCCCGAGGACGAGGGGCTGCGCAGCATCCGCCAGGAGGTGGCCCGCGACCCGTTCATGGAGGCGGCCTACCGGTACGGGGTGCCGCACTGGCTGAGCACCCACGGCGCGCAGGCCGCCGAGCAGGACGGAGCGGTGCGCACCGTGCGCCACCCCGACCCGCGGTGGGGTCTGGTCCGCTGCCGGATGGTGGCCGAAACCAGCCGGATGCTGGACGGGATGGGTCTGACCCGGATCACCCTGATCCTCTCCGCCCCGCAGGGCGCGCCCACCGGGCCGGCCCCGGTCGGCGGCTTCCCCCAGCAGCGCAACAGCCGGCTGCGCGCCGTGCCGTCGCTGGGGGAGTAGCCCGCGCACGGCGCCCGCCGGGGGAGACTGGGTCTCCCCGCGGCGCGTGCCGCGGGAGTGTCACGGATCGTGGCACCGACGCGGTGGACCACGGGCGAAGGGCGGTTGGGACGTGCGGCTGACGATCCTCGGAGGAGGCGGGTTCCGGGTACCGCTCGTCTACGGCGCCCTGCTCGGCGACCACGCCGAAGGCCGGGTCACCCGGGTGGTGCTCTACGACGAGGACGCCGCCCGGCTCGGCGCCATGGCCCGGGTCCTCGCCGACCAGGCCGCGGCGGCCGGTGTGCCGGACGCCCCGGCCGTCACGGCCACCACCGACCTCGACGAGGCCCTGCGCGGCGCCGACTTCGTCTTCTCGGCCATCCGCGTCGGCGGGCTGGAGGGCCGCGCCGCCGACGAGCGCGTCGCCCTGGCCGAGGGAGTGCTGGGCCAGGAGACGGTGGGCGCGGGCGGGATCGCGTACGGCCTGCGCACCGTGCCGGTGGCGCGGGAGATCGCCCGGCGCATCGCGCGTACGGCCCCCGAGGCGTGGGTCATCAACTTCACCAACCCGGCCGGGATCGTCACCGAGGCCATGGCCGAGGAGCTCGGCGGGCGCGTGATCGGCATCTGCGACTCGCCCGTGGGCCTCGGCCGGCGCATCGCCCGGCTGGTGGGAGCCAGGCCCCAGGACGCGTGGATCGACTACGTGGGCCTCAACCACCTCGGCTGGGTGCGCGGGCTGCACGTCGGCGGCCGCGACGAGCTGCCCCGGCTGCTGGCCGACGACGGTGCGCTGGAGTCCTTCGAGGAGGGCCGGCTCTTCGGCGCGCAGTGGCTGCGCTCGCTCGGTGCGGTCCCCAACGAGTACCTGCACTACTACTACTTCAACCGGGACACCGTCCGGGCGTACCGGGAGGCCGCGCGGACCCGCGGGGCGTTCCTGCGCGACCAGCAGCGCGGCTTCTACGCGCAGGCCGGCCGGCCCGGGCAGCCGGCCGGGGCGGCGCTCGCCGCCTGGGACCGGACCCGGGCCGAGCGGGAGGCCACGTACATGGCCGAGAACCGGGAGGTGGCGGGGGTCGGGGAGCGCGACGACAGCGACCTGGAGTCCGGCGGCTACGAGAAGGTCGCCCTCGCCCTCATGCGGGCCATCGCCCGCGACGAACGGGCCACGCTGATCCTCAACGTCCGCAACGGCTCCACCCTCTCCGTGCTGGACGCCGAGGCCGTCATCGAGGTGCCCTGCCTGGTCGACGCGAACGGAGCCCACCCGGTGGGCGTCGCCCCGCTGCCCCTGCACGCGGTCGGCCTGGTGACCTCGGTCAAGGCGGTCGAGCGGGAGGTGCTGGGGGCCGCGGCGAGCGGGTCGCGGGCCACCGCGGTGAAGGCCTTCGCCCTGCATCCGCTGGTGGACTCGGTCGGCGTGGCCCGGCGCCTCCTGGACGGGTACGCGGCTGTCCACCCGGGCCTGGCGTACCTGCGCTGACGGCGGCGGTCGCGGGGGCGGGGCCCGGGGGTCGGCGTCCTCTGGCCGGGCGGCCCGGGGCCGGGGGTGGGCCGGGGGTGGTCCGGGTCCCGCTGCGGTCGCGCGCCGCTTCGCCCGTACGGCCGTGTCGCCCGTACGGCCGTGTCGCCCGTACGGCCGTGTCGCCCGTGCGGTCGTGTCCCCCGTACGGCCCCGTGCCGCATGCGGCACGGGGCCGGTGCTGTGAGAGTGCGGGGTGTGACCACTGCCTCCGTCGTAGCCGCGGCGCCACCCCTCCTCGACCGGCGGCGGCGCAACGTCATCTTCGGCACCATCATGCTCGGCGTGCTGCTGGCCGCCCTCGACCAGACGATCGTGGGCACCGCGCTGCCCACGATCGTGGCGGACCTGGGCGGCGCCGCCCACATGTCGTGGGTGGTGACGTCCTACCTGCTCGCGGAGACCGTCGCGACGGTGCTGGTGGGCAAGTTCGGTGACCTCTTCGGCCGGAAGGTGATCTTCCAGCTCTCCGCGATCGTCTTCATCACCGGCTCCTTCCTGTGCGGCCTCGCCGGGAACATGACCCTGCTCATCCTCTGGCGGGGCGTGCAGGGCATCGGCGCGGGCGGTCTGATGGTCACCTCCATGGCCCTGATCGCCGATGTGGTCCCGCTGCGCGAACGCGGCAAGTACCAGGGCGCCATCGGCGCCGTGTTCGGCGTCGCGACGGTGATCGGCCCACTGCTGGGCGGTCTGTTCACCGACCACCTCAGCTGGCGCTGGGCCTTCTACGTGAACGTCCCGATCGCGGTCCTGGTCGTGATCGCCGCGGCCAGGACGATCCCCTCCGTCCGCGTCGCCGGCCGCCCGGTGATCGACTACCTGGGCATCGCGCTGGTGGCCGTCGGCGCCAGCGCCCTGATCCTGGCCACCAGCTGGGGCGGCAACGAGTACGCCTGGGGCTCCCCGACGATCATCGGCCTGTTCGTCGGCGGCCTCGTGGCCCTCGCCCTCTTCTGCCTCGTGGAGACCAGGGCCAAGGAACCGATGCTGCCCATGCGGCTGTTCCGCAACCCCGTCTTCACGGTCTGCTCGGTGCTCAGCTTCGTCGTCGGCTTCGCCATGCTCGGCGCGATGACCTTCCTGCCCACCTACCTCCAGTACGTGGACGGGGACTCGGCCACCGTGTCCGGCGTGCGGACGCTGCCGCTCGTCATCGGCCTGCTGATCGCCTCGGTCTTCAGCGGCACCGTGGTGAGCAGGACCGGGCAGTACCGGATCTTCCCCATCGTAGGAAGCCTGGTCATGGGCGTCGGCCTCTACCTGCTGTCCCTGATGGGGCCGCACACCGGCGCCTGGCTGGAATCCCTCTACATGTTCGTCCTCGGCGTCGGCATCGGCCTGTCCATGCAGGTGCTCACCATCGCCGTGCAGAACACCGTCGACTACGCCGACCTCGGCACCGCCACCTCCGGCGTCACCTTCTTCCGTACGCTCGGCAGCTCCTTCGGCACCGCGGTCTTCGGCACCATCTACGCCAACAGCCTGGAACCCGAGCTGAAGAAGGGCGTCCTGCGGGCGGCGCGGGCCACCGGCGCGGACCCGGTGGCGCTGGCCGCCGCCGCGCAGAGCCCGAAGGGCGTGCACGGGCTGGACCCGGCGGCCGCGGCCCCGATCATCGACGCCTACGCGCACGCCTTGCAGACGGTGTTCCTGTGGACCGTGCCGGTGGCGGGGTTCGGCTTCGTCGTGGCGCTCTTCCTCAAGCAGGTGCACCTGCGCGACAGCGCCCGCGCCGGGTCCACCGACATGGGCGACGGCTTCGGCTCCCCGGCCACCGCCTCCGGCGACTCGGCCAAGCTGCTGGAGCTGGCGGTCGGCAAGCTCGTACGCGGCATGGGCCCGGACACGGCGCGCGGCATCGTCGAGGACTCCGACACCCGGCTGGACATGGCCGGGGCGTGGACCGTGATGCAGGTCGACCTCATGACCCGGACCGTCGGCTACGCCAGCCTCGGACTGATCGCCGGACGGCGCTCGCTGCCGCCGGAGGTGCTGCTCCCGGTCTTCGACCGGATGACGGAGGAGGGCTTCCTGAGCCGCCAGGGCAGTTTCTTCACGCTGACCCCGGCCGGGCAGCGCGAGGCCGACGTGATCTCGGCGGCCTGGGCGGCCTGGCTGGGTGACCGGCTGGAGAAGGACCGGGGCCGGCCGCGGAGCGCGGAGCTGCGGGCCGCGGCGGACGCGATCGCCAAGCGGCTGCTCGCGGAGGACCTGGGCGAGGGCAACTTCGCCCCGCGGGTGGCGGCGCGGTCGTAGCGGTCGTAGCGGTCGTGGTGGGGGCGGCGGTCTTCGCGGCCGTGGTGGGCGCGTCGGCGGCGCGGGCCGGATCGCGCCGGATCGGACGGGGCATGAGGGGCGTGCGGGCCGGTGCGGGCCGGTGCGGGCCGGGGGCGTGCCCCCGGGCCCGGCCTCTCGGGTCACCCGGTCGGGGGCGCGGCCGGGCGGGTCGTGGCGTAGTCGTGGGAGGGCACGTCCGGCAGGGCGGTGAGCTCCGGGCGCCAGACGCGCAGGACGGCCGCCGACGGAGCGTAGAGGGCCCGCGGGATCAGGTCCGGGGCGAACCACTGCCAGCGGGTGATCTTGTCGGGCTCGGTGACGAGCGGGACGCCCCGCGCGGCCGTGGTCACGGCGGCGGCCGTCAGCCGGGTCAGGCCCGGGTCGGTGCCGATCTGCACGGCGAGGACCCGGACGTCGGCGGGGTCGGCGCGCAGGTCGGTCTCCTCGGCGAGTTCGCGGGCCGCGGCCTGCTCGAACCCCTCGCCGGGATCGACCTTGCCGCCCGGCAGCTCCCAGTGTCCGTCGTGGGCCTGCCCCAGCAGCACCAGGCCCTCCGCGTCGACCACGACCAGGCCCACGCCGACGACGGCATTGGGCTGCGGGACGGCGCGCGGACGGGACACGGGGGAGCGGTCGGGGTCCGGGGCGGGGGTGGTGCTCATGGGCGTCCTTCCGAGGAGGCGGTGGGGGTGGCGGCGGTGGGTCTGGCACGGACGTGGATCCGCTCGCCCTGCGGGCCGAAGAGGCTCAGGAACTCGGCCGGCTGCGGACCGGCGTTGACGAAGGCGTGCGGGGTGCGCGTGTCGAACTCGGCCGCCTCGCCCGGGCCGAGGACCAGGTCGTGTGCGCCGAGCAGCAGGCGGAGCCGGCCGGAGAGGACGTACAGCCACTCGTAGCCCTCGTGCACGCCCATCTCGGGGACGGGCGGCGGGCCGTCGACGGCCGGCAGGATCTGCTTGAAGGCGTGGAGCCCGCCGAGGTTGCGGGTCAGCGGTACGTACGTGGTCCCGTGCCGGACGAACGGACGCGGCCGCACCCGGGGATCGCCGGTCTCCGGGGCGCCGACCAGCTCGTCGAGCGGTACGCGGTGGGCGCGGGCCAGCGGGAGCAGCAGCTCCAGGGTGGGCCGGCGCCGGCCGGACTCCAGCCGGGAGAGGGTGGACAGGGAGATCCCGGTGGTCTCGCTGAGCTGCGCCAGGGTGGTGCCGCGCTGGTGCCGCAGGGCCCGCAGCCGCGGTCCGACGCCGGTCAGCACGCCCGCGAGTTCCTCGTCCTGCTCTTCGGTGGCCATGGGTCCATTTGCCGCTTCGGCAAGAGGATGTGTCAAGCGGGCGGGGTGGCCAAGGGGTACGGCGGGCCGGTCACGGGGCTGATCACACAGGCCGGGCCGGGCCGGGCCGGGCACGGGGGCGGGGGTGGGGGTGGGGAACGCTGCCGCGGGGGCGGGGGCGGATCCCGGGGTTCGGGTGACGGGTGTGACCACCGAGGGAGGGGCCTACGAGGGTGACCTGGTGGTGGACGCGGCCGGCCGGCGCGGGCACCGAGCGCTGGCTGACGGCGGCCGGCTGCCGCCCGCCCGTCGTGGAGCGGTACCGCACGGGGCTCGCGTACATCTGCCGCTGGTACCGGCTGCCGGAGGGCATGGACGAGGGCCCGCGCCGGCCCTGGGCGGTGACCGGCGGGCCGTTCGCCGGGTGCGCGGTTCTTCCCGGCGGACAACCGGGTGTTCGCCGTGACCCTGTTCGTGCACACCGGCGACCCCTCGCGCGCGGCGCTGCGCGACCCAGCCGTCTTCGAGGCGGCCGCGCGCGCCTTCCCGCCGGGTGCGGCCTGGCTGGAGCTGGGCGCGGAGCCGTCGTCGGAGGTGCTGGCCGTCGCCGGACTGGACAACCGGTGGAGCGCGCTCGTCGACGGGCGCGGCCCGGTCGTCACCGGGCTGGTGCCGGTCGGGGACGCGATCACGCACACCAACCCGACCTTCGGGCAGGGCAGCTCCCTCGTGCTGTGGGCGGCGCGCAGGGTGGCCCGTACGGCGCACCGGGACCCCGGATCGGTGCGGTTCGCCGTCGCGCACCACGACTGGGCGGTGCGCACCCTCAAGCCGGGGTTCGCCTACCAGGTGACCGCCGACACCGCCATCGGCGAGCGGTTCGCGACGCGGGCCGGGCGGACGGGGACGGCGCGGGAGGTGGCCGCCCTCTTCGACCGCGCCCTGGAGGACCCCGAGGTGATGCGGGCGCGGGCCAGGGTGCGGCACCTGGCCGATCCGCCGGACCGGGCCCACGCCGACCCGGCGGTCCGGGAGCGGGTGGCGCGCCGGCTGGCGGAGCGGCCGGACTACGCGCCGAACGCGGTGGGACCGGACCGGGCGGAGTGGGAGAAGCTCACCGACGGCTGATCCGGGGCGGGGCGGTGGGGGCGGGCCGGGGTGGGCGGGAGCGCGCGGCGCGGGTGCGGGGGTCACTCGGGGGGCGGCGGGGGCGGGCCCAGGACCTCGGCGAGGTCGTAGCGGACGACCTCCTCCAGTTGGGCGTAGGTGCAGCTCTCCGGGGTGCGGTCGGGCCGCCAGCGCCGGAACTGCGCGGTGTGCCGGAAGCGGTCCCCCTCCATGTGGTCGTACTTCACCTCGATCACCCGCTCGGGCCGCAACGGCACCCAGGACAGGTCCTTCTTGCCGGTCCAGCGGCTCGTGGCGCCGGGCAGCCGGGCACTCTCGTGCGCCGACTCCTCGGCCCAGGCGGCCCACGGATGGGCGGCCGGGTCGGGCATGCGCAGCGGTTCGAGCTCCTCGACCAGCTCGGCGCGCCGCTTCATCGGGAAGGCCGCGCACACCCCCACGTGCTGGAGGGCGCCGGCGTCGTCGTAGAGGCCGAGGAGCAGCGATCCGACAATCGGACCGCTCTTGTGGAAACGGAAACCCGCGACGACGGCGTCGGCGGTACGTTCGTGCTTGATCTTGAACATGAGCCGGGCGTCGGGCCGGTAGGGGAGATCGAGGGGTTTCGCGACGACCCCGTCGAGTCCGGCGCCTTCGAACCGCTCGAACCACTCCCGTGCGAGCGCGGGGTCGGTGGTCGCGGGCGCGAGGTGAACGGGGGGACGAGAGGTGGACAGCGCCTGGGACAGGGCGGTGCGGCGCGTGGCGAGCGGGGTGTCGAGGAGCGCCTCGTCGCCCAGCGCGAGCAGGTCGAAGGCGACGAAGCTGGCCGGTGTCGTCTCCGACAGCATGGTGACGCGTGAGGCGGCGGGGTGGATGCGCTCGGTCAGCCGGTCGAAGTCGAGACGGCCGTCGTGGACGATCACGATCTCGCCGTCCACGACGCAGCGGTCCGGCAGGTTCTGCTTCAGGGCCGCCACCAGCTCGGGAAAGTACCTGGTCAGGCTCTTGCCGGTGCGGCTGCCGAGCTCGATCTCGGGACCGTCGCGGTGGACGACGGCCCGGAAGCCGTCCCACTTGGCCTCGTACTGCATCCCGGGCGGGATCGAGGCCACGGATTTGGCGAGCATCGGCTTCACGGGCGGCATCACCGGCAGATCCATGTCTCCGATTGTGCGGGGGCACCCCGGGAGCCGCCCGGTGTGCGCACCCGGCCGGGCGCGCCTACCGTGGCGCACATGGGTGCTGCCGGGAACGCGATCGAGCTGGAGGCGGGCGGCCGCACGGTGCGGCTGTCCAGCCCGGACAAGGTGTACTTTCCGGAGCGCGGCCTCACCAAGCGTGACGTGGCCGCGTACTACCTCGCGGTCGCGGACGGCATCACGCGCGCCCTGCGCGACCGGCCGACGACGCTGGAGCGGTACCCGGACGGTGTGGAGGGCGAGTCCTTCTTCCAGAAGCGGGCGCCGAAGAACCTCCCCGACTGGATTCCGACCGCACACATCGCCTTCCCCAGCGGCCGCACGGCCGACGAGATCTGCCCCACCGAGCCGGCCGCCGTGCTGTGGGCCGCCAACCTGGGATGCCTCACCTTCCATCCGTGGCCGGTGCGGCGCGCGGACACCGACCGGCCCGACGAACTGCGCATCGACCTGGACCCGCAGCCGGGCACCGACTACCACGACGCGGTGGCGGCGGCCCACGAGCTGCGGGCCCTGCTGGAGGAACTGGGTCTGCGCGGCTGGCCCAAGACCTCCGGCGGCCGGGGGCTGCACGTGTTCGTGCCGATCGCGCCGCGCTGGACCTTCACCGAAGTCCGGCGGTGCGCCATCGCGCTCGGCCGCGAGCTGGAGCACCGGATGCCGGGCCGGGTCACGACGGCCTGGTGGAAGGAGGAGCGGGGCGAGCGGATCTTCGTCGACTACAACCAGACCGCCCGCGACCGCACGATCGCCTCCGCCTACTCCGTCCGCCCCCGCCCGCACGCCCCCGTCTCCGCCCCGCTGCGCTGGGACGAGGTGGACGACGCGGAGCCCCGGGACTTCGACATCCTGACGATGCCGGCCCGCTTCGCCGAACTGGGCGACGTGCACGCGGACATGGACGACCACGCCTTCACCCTGGACGCCGTACTGGAACTGGCCGAGCGGCACGAGCGGCACCACGGCCTGGGCGACATGCCCTACCCGCCGGACTATCCGAAGATGCCGGGCGAGCCCAAGCGGGTCCAGCCGAGCCGGGCCAGGCACGACGACTCCGTGCCCGACTCCGTGCCCGACCCCCCGCAGGGTTCCTGAACGCCGCCGTCGGCCGGGAGCCCGGACGGGGCGCGGGCGGCGGGTGCGACGCGGTGTTGATCAGGCGTTGATCGGACGTCCATCGGCGCGGGTCAGGATGTCCGGCATGTCGATGAACACCACTGCCGCAACCACCACCACCGCCTGGTACGAGCTCGCGCTGTGCGCCCAGACCGGTCCGGGGTTCTTCTTCCCCGAGCCCGGTTCGTCGCTGCGGGACGCGAAGCGGCTGTGCGGGGCGTGCGAGGGGCGTGCGGCGTGCCTGGAGTACGCCCTGGCCAACGACGAACGCTTCGGGGTGTGGGGCGGTCTCTCCGAGTCCGAACGCCTCGCCCTGCGCGCCGGCCGCCGCTGAGACGCGCGGCAGCCCCCGGGGGAGTGCTGCTCCACGGGGGGCTGCCGGGGCACCCGCGAGGGCGGGCGCCGGTGATTCGGGTCAGGCCTTGCGGGCCGCGATGCGCGCCGCGCGGGCGGCCAGGCGCTCGTCGAACTTGCGGGCTTCGGAGTCCAGCCCGTCCATGAACAGGCCGAGCTCCTCCTGCGCCTGCCGGCCCTCGGGGCCCAGGCCGTCGATGCTCATGATCTTCAGGAAGCGGATCACGGGGCTCAGCACGTCGTCGTGGTGGATCCGCAGGTTGTAGACCCCGCCGATCGCCATCTGCGCGGCCATCCGCTCGAAGCCGGGCATGCCGTGCCCCGGCATCCGGAAGCCGACGACGACGTCGCGCACGGCCTGCATGGTGAGGTCCGGGGCGATCTCGAAGGCCGCGCCCAGCAGGTTGCGGTAGAAGACCATGTGCAGGTTCTCGTCCTGCGCGATGCGGGACAGCATCCGGTCGCAGACCGGGTCACCGGACTGGTGGCCGGTGTTGCGGTGCGAGATGCGGGTCGCGAGCTCCTGGAAGGCCACGTACGCCACCGAGTGCAGCATCGAGTGGCGGTTGTCGGACTCGAACCCCTCCGACATGTGCTGCATGCGGAACGCTTCGAGCTTGTCCGGGTCCACGGCGCGCGAGGCCAGCAGGTAGTCGCGCATCACGATGCCGTGGCGCCCCTCCTCGGCCGTCCAGCGGTGCACCCAGGTGCCCCACGCGCCGTCGCGCCCGAAGAGCGAGGCGATCTCGTGGTGGTAGCTGGGCAGGTTGTCCTCGGTCAGCAGGTTCACGACGAGCGCGATCTTGCCGATCTCGGTGACCTTGGACTGCTGCGGGTCCCAGGCCTCCCCGTCCTCGAAGAGGCCCGGGAAGTTCCGGCCGTCGCTCCACGGGACGTACTCGTGGGGCATCCAGTCCTTGGTGACCTTCAGATGGCGGTTGAGTTCCTTCTCCACCACCTCTTCCAGCGCGAACAGCAGCTTGGCGTCGGTCCACGACTCCGAGCTGCCGAGGTGGGGAGAGGCGATCGTCACGGGTACTCCTGGGGGACAGCTTGGGGACAAAGCGAATTACCTACGGTTCCGTAGCCTACGGAGTCGTAGGTTAAGCGCGGCATCAAGGCGAGCCAAGTCCCACTCATCGATATGTCTGGCTACCTCCCGTTATCTGAGCAGTTTGAACGGCTCCGGAGGGGGAATCCGAGGCCCAAAGTCATCCCCTCAAGAGCCGCCCGAAACGGTCGGAAGCCGCCCGATCGCGTCGACGGCCGCCCCGATCCGCACCCGCCGCCGGCCGTCCCGCCGGGCCGTCTAGCCGAGCCAGAGCGTCTCGCGGACCTCCTCGGCCGTCGTCGCGCGCAGCTCGCCGTCCAGCAGCAGCCAGCGCGTGACGCCGATCGACTCCAGGAACGGCACGTCGTGGCTGGCCACCACGAGCGCGCCCTCGTACGACTCCAGCGCGTCGGTCAGCTGGCCCACACTGGCCAGGTCCAGGTTGTTCGTCGGCTCGTCCAGCATCAGCAGCTGGGGAGCCGGCTCGGCCAACAGCAGTGCGGCCAGCGCCGCGCGGAACCGCTCGCCGCCCGACAGGGTGCCGGCCGGCCGGTCCGCGCGGGCCCCGCGGAAGAGGAAGTGCGCGAGCCGGGCCCGGATCAGGTTGTTCGTGGCCTGCGGGGCGAAGCGGGCCACGTTCTCCACCACCGAGCGGTCGTCGTCCAGCACGTCGAGGCGCTGCGGCAGGAACCGGGTCGGCACGTGGGTCACCGCCTCCCCGGACCCGGGCTCCAGCAGCCCCGCGATCGTGCGCAGCAGCGTCGTCTTGCCCGAGCCGTTGCGGCCCACGAGCGCGATCCGCTCCGGACCGCGCAGTTCCCACTCGCCCGGCACGCAGGCCCCGTGGGCCGGCCGCAGGTCGCTCAGGGTCAGCACCCGCCGGCCCGGCGGGACCTGCGTCGCGGGCAGCTCGATCCGGATCTCGGCATCGTCGCGCACCGCCTCGACCGCCTGGTCCAGCCGCTCCCTGGCCTCCGCCAGCTTCTCGGCGTGCATGATGCGGTGCTTGCCGGCCGACTCCTGTGCGGCCCGCTTGCGGGCACCCATGACGATCTTCGGCTCGCGCTTGTTGTCGGACATCTTCTGCCCGTACCGCTTGCGGCGGGCCAGTTTGGCCTGGGCGTCGGCCAGGTCCCGCTTCTGGCGCTGGACGTCCGCCTCGGCGACCCGGACCATCCGCTCGGCCGACTCCTGCTCGGCGGCCAGCATCTCCTCGTAGTCCGAGAAGTTGCCGCCGTACCAGCGGACTTCGCCGTCCCGCAGGTCGGCGATCTGGTCGACCCGCTCCAGCAGCTCCCGGTCGTGGCTCACCAGGACCATCACCCCGTTCCACGACTCGACCGCCGCGTGGAGACGGCCGCGGGCGCGCAGGTCCAGGTTGTTGGTCGGCTCGTCCAGCAGCAGGACGTCGGGGCGGGCGAGCAGCAGTGCGGCCAGCCGCAGCAGGACGCCCTCCCCGCCCGACAGCTCGCCCACCGTGCGGTCCAGGCCGATCCGGCCCAGTCCGAGCTGGTCGAGCGCGGCCACGGCCCGCTCCTCCACGTCCCAGTCGTCGCCGACCGCGGTGAAGTTCGCCTCGGTGGCCTCGCCCGCCTCGATGGCGTGCAGGGCCGCGCGGGCGGTGTGGATGCCGAGCGCCTCGTCCACGCGCAGCGCGGTGTCGAGGGTGACGTTCTGCGGCAGGTACCCGATGGTGCCGGACACGGACAACTGGCCTTCGGAAGGCGTCAGTTCACCGGCGATCAGTTTCAGCAGGGTGGACTTCCCGCAGCCGTTGAGTCCGATCAGGCCGGTCCGGCCGGGGCCGACGGCGAGCTGGAACCCGTCGAAGACGGGCGTCCCGTCGGGCCAGTCGAAGGACAGGGCGGAACAGGTGACGAAGGTAGGGGCATGGCTCATGGAGGCCTCCAGGTTGCGTGAGTGGTGCGTGCAACGCGGGGAGACAGCCGACGGACGGACGGTGGCGGCGAGGGCCACGGCGGGTCGGTGTCTCGAACCTCAGACGAGCAATGTCCTGCTCCGTTTCGGCGGCAATGGGGCAGCCACGAAACTACGGGCAGCCGCGGCCGCCCGCAAACGCTTTAACGGCGCGGCGCTCAGCGGCCGCCCCGCATCAGCTCGGCCAGGCTGTGGTCCATGTCGAGGTAGAGGTGCTCCAGGCCGGGCGGCACCACGGCCGAGACCCGCTCCAGGAAGCGGTGCAGTTCCGCGGTGGCCATCAGGACGATCGCCACGCCCTCGGGCGCGTGGAACTCCACGGTCGTCCGGTCGGCGTCGTACGGGCGCACGCGCACGTCGCCGCGGCCCGACGGGCGGTCCAGCCCGGACTCCAGCAGTTCGCGCGCGAAGGTCCACGACACCTCGACGCCCTCCAGCGTGGCCGGCGCGGGGAAGGCCATCCGGACGGCGAACGGATCGGACCGGTCGTAGCAGAGGGTGACGGGAACGGTCTCGACCTTCGGCGCGGTGGCGACCAGACGGGCCTGCACGGCCTGCTCGATGACAGTGATCACGGCTCACTCCCTTGCGGCGGATCTGCTGCCGGGCCGTGGGGTGGGGTCCGGCAAACCGGTAGACGCGGGAATCGGCGGATCCGTGCATGGGGGGTGACGTGACCTGCGTCACCGATTGGCCGGAAACCCACCGTGTGATCGCACAGAGTGACCGCGTGCTCGGAGATGAGCGACGGGAGGGGCCCGGGTCCGCGGAGTCGGCGCCGCTGCCAGAAGGGCCGGTAAGCGCTCACCCCGCAGGCTCAACGCCCACCCGGGCCCCTCCCGCACCGCCGCCGCGGAGCCGGGGACGCGCCCTGGACGGTGCCACCGGCGTGCGTTAGCTTCCGGCGCCATGAGACTTCTGCGAACGGGCGTGGGCGTGGGCGTGTGCACGGCGGCTCTGGTGCTCGGGGTCCTCGCGGCCCCGGCCCAGGCGGGCGCGCCGCCCGCCGGCGGGGACGCGCCCGCCCTGTCCGGTCCGCACGGTGCCGGCTGGGCGGTGAAGGACACCGCGACGGACTCCCGGTTCCGCGGGCTGGCGGCGGTGAGCCGGACCACCGCCTGGGTGGCGGGTTCCGGGGGGACCGTGCTGCGCACGGTCGACGGCGGCCGCAGCTGGCGGAACGTCTCGCCGCCCGGCGCGGTCGCGGAGCGGCTGGAGCTGCGCGACATCGAGGCCTTCGACGCGCGGCGGGCGGTGGCCCTGGCCATCGGGGAGGGCGAGGCCTCCCGGGTGCTGCGGACCGAAGACGGCGGAGCCACCTGGGCGGAGGCCTTCCGCAACCCGGACCCGCGCGCCTTCTACGACTGCCTGACCTTCTTCGACGCGCGCAACGGGCTGGCGATGAGCGACCCGGTGGACGGGAAGTTCCGCATCCTGTCCACCGGCGACGGCGGGCGCAGCTGGCAGGTGCTGCCGGACGCGGGCATGCCCGCCGCCCTGCCGGGCGAGGCCGGCTTCGCCGCGAGCGGCCAGTGCCTGGCCGCCGCCGGCCCGCGGGACGTGTGGCTGGCCACCGGCGGCGGGGCGAGCGCCCGCGTCCTGCACTCCGCCGACCGCGGCCGGACCTGGCGGGTCGCGCAGTCCACCCTCCCGGCCGGCGACCCGGCCCGCGGAGTCTTCGCCCTCGCCTTCCGGGACCGCACGAGGGGACTCGCGGTCGGCGGCGACTACCGCGCCGGGCAGCCCTCGCCGCAGGCCGCGGCGGTCACCTCGGACGGCGGGCGCACCTGGCGCCAGGCCGCGGCCACGCCCCCGGCGTACCGGTCGGGCGCGGCCTGGTACCCGTACGGCGCGGCCACGGCGTTCGCGGTGGGGCCCACCGGTACGGACGTGACCACGGACGGGGGCCGCAGCTGGCGGGCGCTGGACACCGGCTCGTACGACACGGTCGACTGCGCGCCGGACGGCGGCTGCTGGGCGGCGGGGGAGAAGGGCCGGGTCGCCCGGCTGGAACGCCGCTGACCGGCCGGGCCGCGGCGCTCGACCCGGGACCACGGGCCGAGCGCCGCGGCCGACGGGGTGCGCTGCGGTCCGGCCGCAGCGGCCGTCCGGTGCCGTGCGGCCGTCACGCGCCCGCGGGGCCCGTCACGGCGCCGGTGTCTCGCGCACCGTCGACAGGTCCGCCGACGTCTTCGTGGCGATGAACTCCGTGATGCGGTAGGCGCACACGCCCGCCACCGTGAAGGGGTCCTCGGCCGCGATCCTCTCGACCTCCGCGCGGGACACCCCGCCCGCCAGGATCACGCCCCCCTCGCGCGGGACCTTGCGGCCCGAGGCGAGGAAGACGCCGGCGGCGTAGTAGCCGTCCAGCCAGGCGACGTGGGCGTCCATCTCGTCCTCGACGGCTTCGACGGGCGCGGTGTAGGTGAGCTCCATGACGAACATGATCGCCAGGCTACTCTCGCACCATCATGACGACAGCGAAGACCCCCGCCGACGAGGCCGAGGCCCGGGCGATACAGGACGTACTGCGCCACCGGGTCGTGCTCGCCGAGCCCGGACCGCCGCCCGGCAGGGGGCTCGTCGCGGGGGTGGACGTGGCCTACGACGACGCCCGCGACCTCGTGGCCGCCGCGGCCGTGGTCCTCGACGCCGCCACCCTGGAGGTGGTCGAGGAGGCCACCGCCGTCGGGCGCGTCAGCTTCCCCTACGTGCCCGGCCTGCTCGCCTTCCGCGAGCTGCCGACCGTACTGGAGGCCCTCGGCGCCCTCACGGCCGCGCCCGGCCTCGTGGTCTGCGACGGCTACGGCCTCGCCCACCCGCGCGGTTTCGGCCTCGCCTGCCACCTCGGGGTGGTCACCGGGCTGCCGGCCATCGGGGTCGCGAAGAACCCCTTCACCTTCACCGCCGACGAGCCGGGCCCGCGCCGGGGCGACGCGACCGCGCTGCGGTCGGCCGACGGCACGGAGGTCGGCCGGGCGCTGCGCACGCAGGACGGGATCAAGCCCGTCTACGTCTCCGTGGGCCACCGGGTGTCGCTGGAGAACGCCTGCGCCCACACCCTCGCCCTGAGCCCCCGCTTCCGGATCCCCGAGACCACCCGGCACGCCGACTCCCTGTGCCGCCGGGCCCTCGGGGAAGCCTCCTGAGCCGGCGGCGCGGGAGCCGGAGCCGCCGCGTCCGCCGGCTCCGTCCCGGCGAACCGCAGGTCCGTCGGCGGGTGCGGGGCGGGGCCGCCGGTCAGCGGGCGTGCGCCACCCGGAAGGTGATGCCGGCCTTCTGGAGGCGGCCGGTGAGCGCGTCGCCCATCGCCACCGCCGTCGTCACCTGGCCGGCCGTCTCCGGCAGGGTGTCGTAGGCCAGGCAGAGCGCCGACTCGGCCAGCATCTTGGCCGTCTCGCCGTAGCCGGGATCGCCGCCGGACACCTCCGTGAACACCCGCCGCCCGCCGCCCTCCCCGACGAACCGCACGGTGAACCAGCTGCGCGCCCGCCGCTCCGCGTCCGGCCCGCGGCCCGGCTCCCAGCGGCCCATCAGCCACCGCCGGGCCGCCGGAACCTGGGCCAGGGCCACCGTCGCCCCCAGCGCGGCCGTCCCGCCCACGGCGACGGCCAGGTGCTTGACCGAGGCGTAGTGCCGGTAGCGGAAGTCCGGGCCGTACCGGTCCAGGGCCGCCGCCGAGCGGGTCACGATCCGCGGGTCCAGCGAGGTCAGCGGCAGCGCCCAGGTGCCGGTCTCGCGGCTGAACCGGGGAGCGCCCACCGGTCCGCGCACCCGCCGCCCGGGCAGCCGGGGCTCGTACAGCCGGCGGGCGCGGGCGGCCGCGAGATTCTGCGGGCCGCGGCTCAGCGCGGTGAGCGCGGAGGCCAGGGTGCCGCCGGAGAGGAGGGCGTTGGAGCGCATGAAGCCGTCGACCGCCAGCGGTACGCCCTCGGGGAGCTGACGGACCGTGAAGTAGGCGCCGAGGTCGGCCGGGACGGAGTCGAAGCCGCAGGCGTGCACGATCCGGGCGCCGGTCTCGCGGGCCCGCGCGTCGTGTTCGACGTACGTCCGGTCCACGAATTCCGGCTCGCCGGTGAGGTCCACGTAGTCGGTGCCCGCTTCCGCGCAGGCCGCGACGAGCTCGGCCCCGTACCAGACGTACGGCCCCACGGTGGTGGCCAGCACCCGGGTGGAGGAGGCCAGTTCGCGCAGGGCGGCGGCGTCGCCCGCGTCCGCGCGCAGCAGCGGCAGATCGGCGTGGGCCGGGTCGATCGCGGCCAGCCGTTCGCGCAGCCGCTCCAACTTCGCCGGGTCCCGGCCCGCCAGCGCCCACCGGCAGCCCGCGGGGGCGTGCGCGGCGAGGTACTCGGCCGTCAGCGCTCCCACGAAGCCGGTGGCGCCGAAGAGCACCACGTCGTAAGCACGTTCCCGATCCATCCGGCGAACCCCTTCGTCCGTCCCCGCGCGGCCCGGCCGCGTCCGTCGGCCGAGGCTAACGCGCGCCCGGCCCGTCCGCGCGGGCGGGCCCGCACGCGCCGGCGCCCCGGGCCGGCCGCGAGGGCCGGGCCGGGGCGTCCGCTCGCCCCGCTCGGGCCGGACCGGCGAGCGGGAGCCGGCCCAAGGGCTTGTGCGGAGTGCGGCAGATTCCTAGCATCACTGGTGTTACATCAGTTGTGTCACACAGTCGTACGCAGTCGTACACCGGATGCTGGGGGCTCGATGGCAGTGACAGGGAACGGTCCGCTCGCCGGGGTGCGTGTCGTCGAACTCGCGGGCATCGGGCCCGCGCCGTTCGCCGCCATGCTCCTCGCCGACCTGGGGGCCGACGTCGTCCGGGTGGACCGCCCGGGCGGGGGAGGGCTCGCGGTCGACCCCGCCTACGACCTCACCAACCGCACCAAGCGTTCCGTCCTCGTCGACCTCAAGTCCGCCGACGGCCCCGCCCGCGTCCTGGACCTGGCCGACCGGGCCGACGTGCTCGTGGAGGGCTTCCGTCCCGGGGTCGCCGAGCGGCTCGGCGTCGGGCCCGCCGAGTGCCACGCCCGCAACCCCGCCCTGGTCTACGGCCGGATGACCGGCTGGGGCCAGGACGGCCCGCTCGCCCACACCGCCGGGCACGACATCGCGTACATCGCCGTCACCGGCGCCCTCGGCATGATCGGCGCGGCGGGGCAGGCCCCGGCCGTCCCCGCCAACCTGGTCGGCGACTACGCGGGCGGTTCGCTCTACCTGGTGATCGGCGTCCTCGCCGCCCTCCAGCACGCCCGCACCGGCGGCTCCGGCCAGGTCGTCGACGCGGCCATCGTGGACGGCACCGCCCATCTGACCGCGATGATCCACGGCATGATGGCCGCGGGCGGGTGGCAGGACCGGCGCGGGGCGAACCTGCTCGACGGCGGCTGCCCGTTCTACGGCACCTACGAGACCTCCGACGGGCAGTACATGGCGGTCGGCGCCCTGGAGCAGCAGTTCTACGACACCTTCACCGACCTGCTCGGCATCGCGGACCGGGCGCCCGCGCGCAAGGACCCGGCGCGCTGGGGGGAGCTGCGCGAGGTCGTCGCCGCCCGCTTCAAGTCCCGTACGCGCGCGCAGTGGACGGAGGTCTTCGAGGGCACCGACGCCTGCGTGGCGCCCGTGCTCTCGCTGCGCGAGGCCCCGCACCATCCGCACCTCGCCGCCCGCGGCACCTTCACCGACGCCGGCGGATTCGTCCAGCCCGCCCCCGCGCCGCGCTTCTCGGCGACCCCCGCCGCAGCGCCGGGAAGCCCCGCGCTGCCGGGCGCGCACACCCGCTCCGTGGCCGCCGACTGGGACGTCCCGTCGCTGCTCGGGGAGGAGTCCTGATGGAACCGTCCACGATGCTCGCCGTCACCACCGTCACCACCGTCGGCCCCGAGCCGGCCCGCACGACCGAAACCGTCAGGAACTGGCTGTGAGGAGCCGTCCATGAAGCGCCAGATCTTCGACGCCGACCACGAGGCGTTCCGCGGGACCGTCCGCACCTTCCTCGCCAAGGAGGTGCTGCCCCACTACGAACAGTGGGAGAAGGACGGCATCGTCAGTCGCGAGGCCTGGCTCGCCGCCGGCCGGCAGGGGCTGCTGGGCCTGGCCGTCCCCGAGGAGTACGGCGGCGGCGGGAACCCCGACTTCCGCTACGCGGCCGTGATCGCCGAGGAGTTCACCCGGGCGGGCGCGCCCGGGCTCGCCATCGGCCTGCACAACGACATCATCGGGCCCTACCTGACCTCGCTGGCCACCGAGGAGCAGAAGCGGCGCTGGCTGCCGGGCTTCTGCTCGGGCGAGACCATCACGGCCATCGCCATGACCGAGCCGGGCGCCGGCTCCGACCTCCAGGGCATCCGGACGACGGCCGAGGACCGCGGCGACCACTGGGTGCTCAACGGGTCCAAGACGTTCATCTCCAACGGCATCCTCGCCGACCTGGTCGTCGTGGTCGCGAAGACCACCCCCGAGGGCGGGGCGCGCGGCCTGTCGCTGCTGGTCGTCGAGCGCGGCGCGGAGGGCTTCGAGCGCGGCCGCAACCTGGACAAGATCGGCCAGAAGGCCCAGGACACGGCCGAGTTGTTCTTCCGCGACGTGCGCGTGCCCAAGGAGAACCTGCTGGGCGAGCGCGACGGCGCCTTCGTCCACCTGATGACCAACCTCGCCCAGGAGCGGATGGGCATCGCCATGGCCGGCATCGCGGCGGCCGAGCACCTGCTGGAGATCACCACGGCGTACGTCAAGGAGCGCGAGGCCTTCGGCCGGCCGCTCGCCAGGCTCCAGCACATCCGCTTCGAGATCGCCGAGATGGCCACCGAGTGCGCCGTCACCCGTTCCTTCCTCGACCGGTGCATCGCCGACCACGCCGCCGGGGAGCTCGACCACGTCCACGCCTCGATGGCGAAGTGGTGGGCGACCGAGCTCCAGAAGCGGGTGGCCGACCGCTGCCTGCAACTCCACGGCGGATACGGATACATGACCGAATACCGGGTGGCCCGGGCCTTCACCGACGGCCGCATCCAGACCATCTACGGCGGTACGACCGAGATCATGAAGGAGATCATCGGCCGCTCCCTCCTCGGCTGAGCCGTCCCGGCCGTCCCGGCCGTCCCGGTCGCCCCGACGCCTCCGGTTCCCGGCCCCGCCGGCACGCCCCTCGCACCCTTCCCCGCACGCCCCGGACCCCTTCGAAAGGCTTGACCAGTGAGCACCGAAGCTTACGTATACGACGCGATCCGCACCCCGCGCGGCCGCGGCAAGGCCAACGGCGCCCTGCACGGCACCAAGCCGATCGACCTGGTCGTCGGCCTCATCCACGCCCTGCGCGAGCGCAACCCCGGCCTGGACCCGGCCGCCATCGACGACATCGTGCTCGGCGTCGTCGGCCCGGTCGGCGACCAGGGCTCCGACATCGCCCGCATCGCGGCCATCGCCGCCGGACTCCCGGACACCGTCGCGGGCGTCCAGGAGAACCGCTTCTGCGCCTCCGGCCTGGAAGCCGTCAACCTGGCCGCCGCCAAGGTCCGGTCCGGCTGGGAGGACCTGGTCCTCGCGGGCGGCGTGGAGTCCATGTCCCGCGTGCCGATGGCCTCCGACGGCGGCGCCTGGTTCGCCGACCCGATGACCAACTGGGACACCGGCTTCGTCCCGCAGGGCATCGGCGCCGACCTGATCGCCACCATCGAGGGCTTCTCCCGGCGCGACGTGGACGAGTACGCGGCCCTCTCCCAGGAGCGGGCCGCCGCCGCCATCAAGGACGGCCGCTTCACCCGCTCCGTCGTCCCCGTCACCGACCGCAACGGCCTGGTCGTCCTGGACCACGACGAGTTCGTCCGCCCCGGCACCACCGCGGACACCCTCGCCAGGCTGAAGCCGTCCTTCGCGGACATCGGCGACCTCGGCGGCTTCGACGCCGTCGCCCTGCAGAAGTACCACTGGGTCGAGAAGATCGACCACGTCCACCACGCCGGCAACTCCTCCGGCATCGTCGACGGCGCCTCGCTCGTCGCGATCGGCTCCCGCGAGGCGGGCGAGCGGGGCGGCCTCACCCCCCGCGCCCGGATCGTCTCGGCGGCCGTGTCCGGCTCCGAACCCACCATCATGCTCACCGGCCCCGCACCGGCCACCCGCAAGGCCCTCGCCAAGGCCGGGCTGACCATCGACGACATCGACCTGATCGAGATCAACGAGGCCTTCGCCGGCGTCGTGCTCCGCTTCGTCAAGGACATGGGCGTCTCCCTCGACAAGGTCAACGTCAACGGCGGCGCCATCGCACTGGGCCACCCGCTCGGCGCCACCGGCGCGATGATCCTCGGCACCCTCGTCGACGAACTGGAGCGCCAGGACAAGCGCTACGGGCTCGTCACCCTGTGCGTCGGCGGCGGCATGGGCGTCGCCACCATCGTCGAACGGAGCTAGGCCGTCTCTTTCGGATCGTGCCGGGCCCGCGACGCCTGGCACCGTGCCTGGCCGCACTGCCGAGGCGACCACGTACGTCCCGTACGCGAGCGCCCCGGCAGCACGCCCAGGCACGGCACCAGACGCCGCGGGCTCGGCCGACAAGATCCGAAAGAGACGACCTAGTCGTGCGGCGCAGCGCCCGCCCGACCCCCGCGTAACGCCCGGGCCGGCCCCCGGCCCCTTCCGCCCGGCCCCGCCGAACGAGACCTCCACGGAGAGACCCACCCATGACCGAGACCCGCACCATCCGCTGGGAACAGGACGAGACCGGCGTCGTCACCCTGGTCCTCGACGACCCCGACCAGTCCGCCAACACGATGAACCAGGCCTTCAAGGACTCCATCGCCGCGATCGCCGACCGCGCCGAGGCCGAGAAGGACTCCATCCGCGGCATCGTCTTCACCTCCGCCAAGAAGACCTTCTTCGCGGGCGGCGACCTCAAGGACATGATCCGGCTCCGCCCCGAGGACGCTCGGCTCGCCTTCGACACCGGTACCGAGATCAAGGCCTCGCTGCGCCGCATCGAGACCCTCGGCAAGCCCGTCGTCGCGGCCATCAACGGGGCCGCCCTGGGAGGCGGTTACGAGATCGCCCTCGCCTCCCACCACCGGATCGCCCTCGACGCGCCCGGCTCGAAGATCGGCCTGCCCGAGGTCACCCTCGGTCTGCTGCCGGCCGGCGGCGGCGTGACCCGGACCGTACGGCTCATGGGCATCGCCGACGCGCTGCTCAAGGTGCTGCTCCAGGGGACCCAGTACAACCCGAAGCGGGCCCTGGAGAACGGCCTGGTCCACGAACTGGCCTCCACTCCCGAGGAGATGCTCGCCAAGGCCCGCGCCTTCATCGACGCGAACCCCGAGTCGCGGCAGCCCTGGGACGTGCCCGGTTACCGGATTCCCGGCGGCACCCCGTCGAACCCGCGCTTCGCCGCCAACCTCCCGGCCTTCCCGGCCAACCTGAAGAAGCAGCTGAACGGAGCCCCCTACCCGGCCCCGCGCAACATCCTGGCCTGCGCCGTCGAGGGCTCCCAGGTGGACTTCGAGACCGCGCTGACCATCGAGGCCCGCTACTTCACCGAGCTGGTCACCGGCCAGACCGCGAAGAACATGATCCAGGCCTTCTTCTTCGACCTCCAGGCCGTCAACGCCGGCCGCAGCCGCCCCGGGGGCGCGTCCCCGCGCACCGTCCGCAAGGTGGCCGTCCTCGGCGCCGGCATGATGGGCGCCGGCATCGCCTACTCCTGTGCCCGCGCGGGCATCGAGGTCGTCCTCAAGGACGTCACCGCCGAGGCCGCCGCCAAGGGCCGGGCGTACTCCGAGAAGCTGCTCGACAAGGCCGTCGCCCGCGGCCGTACGACCGAGGCCCGGCGCGCCGAGCTGCTGGGCCGCATCACCCCGACCGCCGACCCCGCCGACCTCGCGGGCTGCGACGCGGTCATCGAGGCGGTCTTCGAGGACACCGCGCTCAAGCACACGGTGTTCCAGGAGATCCAGGACGTCGTCGCCCCCGACGCGCTGCTCTGCTCCAACACCTCCACCCTGCCGATCTCCGGGCTCGCGGACGGCGTCGGGCGCCCCGCCGACTTCATCGGCCTGCACTTCTTCTCGCCCGTGGACAAGATGCCCCTGGTCGAGATCATCAAGGGGGAGCGGACCGGCGACGAGGCCGTCGCCCGCGCCTTCGACCTGGTGCGCCAGATCAACAAGACCCCGATCGTGGTCAACGACTCACGCGGCTTCTTCACCTCGCGCGTCATCGGCCAGTTCATCAACGAGGGCGTGGCGATGGTCGGCGAGGGCATCGAGCCCGCCTCCGTCGAACAGGCCGCGGCCCAGGCCGGCTACCCGGCCAAGGTCCTCTCCCTGATGGACGAGCTCACCCTCACCCTCCCGCGCAAGATCCGGGTCGAGACCCGCAAGGCCTTCGAGGCCGAGGGCCGCAGCTGGGCCGAACACCCCGCGGACTCCGTCATCGACCGCATGGTCGACGAGTTCGGCCGCCCCGGTCGCAGCGGCGGAGCGGGCTTCTACGCGTACGACGAGGCCGGCCGGCGCGACGGCCTCTGGCCCGGCCTGCGCGAGCACTTCACCAAGCCCGGCCACGAGATCCCCTTCGAGGACATGAAGGAGCGGATGCTCTTCTCCGAGGCGCTGGACAGCATCCGCTGCCTCGACGAGGGCGTCCTCACCTCGGTGGCCGACGCCAACATCGGCTCCATCATGGGCATCGGCTTCCCGGCCTGGACGGGCGGCGTGCTCCAGTACGTCAACGGCTACGCGGGCGGCCTGCCCGGCTTCGTGGCCAGGGCGCGCGAGCTGGCCGAGACGTACGGCGAGCGCTTCGCCCCGCCCGCCTCGCTCGTGGAGAAGGCCGAACGGGGCGAGACCTACCGGGACTGACGGGCATCGGCCGGCCCGGTGCGGGGAGCGCCACCCGCACCGGCCCGGCCGCCGCCGGGTGCCCCCGCCGCACCGCCCGGCCGGTTCACCCGTGAACGCCGTCCCCGCGCCCGTCCCCGTCTCCGCGCCCGTCCTCGTCGCCGGAGACGAAGGCCGCCCGCAACTCCTCGCGCAGCGACCGCTGGAAGGCCGTCACCAGGGCCTGCACCACCATCGGCTGCATGTGCGCCGACAGCGCCTTCATCGACTCCACCCGCTCCGGGTCGCTCTCGTCCCGGGTGAACGGCCCCCACACCTCGTCCCGGAACAGCGCCGTCAGCTCGTGCGCCGCCGACCGCGTGTGATCCACCAGCACCCGCCGCGCCGCCAGGATCGTCTCGTGCGCGATCGGCACGTCCAGCAGCGCCACCCCCAGCCGCAGCAGCCCCACGTCCACCCGGAACCCGTCCCCGGAGGCGGCGAGCACGTTCATCGCCGTCAGCCGCCGCAGATCGGTGTCCGACAGGCTCCGCCCGGCCCGCTTCTCCAGCTCCGCCCGCGAGGCCTCCCGCGCCGCGTCCGGTGCCCAACTGGCCACCATGGCACGGTGGATGGCCAGGTCGTGTGCGCTCAGGTCGTCGGGCAGCGCGTCCAGGTACCGCTCGATGGCGGACAGCGTCATGCCCTGGTGCTGCAACTCCTCGATCAGGGCCAGCCGGGAGAGGTGCTCGGGCCCGTAGTGGCCCACGCGACGAGGGCCGATCACGGGAGGGGGCAAAAGGCCGCGCGTGCTGTAGAACCGTACGGTGCGGACGGTGACGCCCGCCCGGGCCGCCAGCTCGTCCACGGTGAGCATCGGCTCGGGTGCCTGGTCGGCCATCGTCTGCGCCTCGCTCTCTGCTCCACAGCTTGGGTTCAACAGTATTGCTGTCGCACCAACGATGTGAAACGGCCAGGAGCTGCCCATGCCCACGAACCTGCGACTGCCCGGACGACCCGAAGAGACCACCCTGCCCGCCCTGCTCGCCCGCAACGCCGCCGAGCACGGAGAACTGCCGGCCCTCTCGTGGCGCGCCGGCCGCGCCCCCGGCGAGTGGACCACCCTGAGCTGGACCGAGGTCCGCCGCCAGGTCGCCGTCCTCGCCTCCGGGTACGCCGCCCTCGGCGTCGGCCGGGGCGAGCGCGTGCTGCTGATGATGGGCAACCGCCCCGAGCACTGGCTGAGCGACCTGGCCCTCGTCCACCTCGGCGCCGTGCCCGTCACCGTGTACGGGACCTCCGCGCCCGAGCAGATCGCCCACATCGCCCGCCACAGCGGGGCCCGGATCGCGGTCGTCGAGGGTGCCCGCGAGGTCGCCCGCTGGGAACCGCTGCTCGCCGACGCCGGTGTCCCGCTGGAGCGGCTGGTCGTGGCCGACGCCGCCCAGGCCGGCCCGCACGGCAGCTACGCCTCCCTCTACGCGGGCGGCGCCCGGGTGCACGCCGCCGACGCCTTCGAGAAGGCCTGGCGGGAGGTGCGCCCCGAGGACCCGCTGACCGTCGTGTACACCTCCGGCACCACCGGCGACCCCAAGGGCGTCCCGCTCACCCACCGCAACCTGCTGCTCCAGGCCGTCCGGACCGACCGCCGGGTGGACCTGCCCGAACACGCCGAGCACATCTGCTACCTGCCGTTCGCGCACATCGCCGAACGCGTCCTGGGCATCTACCTGCCCCTGCTGCGCGCCGCGCACGTACGGCTGTGCGCCGACCCGACCGCCGTGGCCGGCGTCGTCCGCGAGCTGCGCCCGGTGCAGTTTTTCGGGGTGCCGCGGGTCTGGGAGAAGCTCGCCGCCTCCGTCCGGGCCGTCCTCGCCCTGCTGCCCGAGGAACAGCGGTCCGCCATCGAGGCCGCCAACGACCTGGCCCGCACCCGCGCCGGCCACCTGGAGCGCGGCGAGGAGGTCCCGGCCGAGGTCGCGGCCGCGTACGCGACGGCGAAGGAACGGGTGCTGGACCCGCTGCTCGCGCGGGCGGGCATGGACCGGCTGGTGTGGACGGCCAGCGCGACGGCCCCGATGCCGATCGACGTGGTGCGCTTCTGGGCCGGCTGGGGCATCACCATCATGGACGCCTGGGGACTCACCGAGACCTCCGGCGTGTGCACGGTCAACAGCCCGGACGGCTTCCGGCTCGGCTCGGTGGGCCGGCCGATCGAGGGGCTGGAGCTGAAGGTCGCGCCGGACGGCGAGGTCCTCACCCGGGGCGCGACCGTCTTCGGCGGCTACCTGCGGCCCGACGGCTCGCTGGAGGACGCCTCCGACGCGGAGGGCTGGTTCCCGACCGGGGACGTCGGCCGCATCGACGAGGACGGGTTCCTCTGGCTGACCGACCGCAAGAAGGAGCTGATCATCACCTCGAACGGCAAGAACGTCTCGCCGGCGCTGGTGGAGAACACGGTCAAGGAACACCCGCTGATCGGACAGGCCCTGGTCCACGGCGACGGCCGCTCCTACCTCGTCGCCCTGCTCGTCCTGGACCCGGAACTGGCCCCGGCCTGGGCCGCCGCCCGCGGCATCGGGACCACCGCCCCCGCCGAGCTGGCCGGACACCCCGCGGTCCGGGAGGAGATAGCCCGCGCCGTCGCGTCGGCCAACGCCCGGCTCAACCGCACCGAGCAGATCAAGCGGTACCGCGTCCTGACCGAGGAGTGGGGCCCCGAGAGCGGCGAACTGACCCCCTCGCTCAAGCTGCGCCGCAGGGTGGTCCGCGCGAAGTACGGGGCGCTGATCGAGGGGCTGTACGAGGAGCCGTACGAGGAGCCGTACGACGAGCGGGTGGATCAGCCGCACGCAGAGCCGTACGGGGACCCGCACCGGGGCGGGTAACCCGTACGGCCCCGGTCCGGTGGGCGGGGGGCCGCCCGCCGGACCAGGGTGGGGGGATGTCGACACGTACCGATCCCTGCCGCCGGGCCGAGCGAGGCCAGGTGATCGCCGATGGGCGTGCTGCGTGACAATCCGGAGTTCGCCCTCTTCCTCTGTCTGGCCGTCGGCTACCTCGTCGGCAAGATCCGCGTGGGCCCGATCACCCTCGGCGGCATCTGCGGCACCCTGATCGTCTCGCTGCTGCTCGGCGCCTGGGCGACGATCCAGATCGACGCGGACGTCAAGACCATCTTCTTCGCGCTGTTCATCTTCGCCCTCGGCTACATGGCCGGACCCCAGTTCTTCGCCAACCTCAACCGCAAGAGCCTGCGCTTCTTCGCTCTCTGCGGCATCGAGCTGGTCTCCGTCCTGGCCCTCGCGTACCTGCTCGCCAAGGCCTTCGACCTGGACGTGGGCACCGCCTCGGGCATCCTCGCCGGCGCGGCCACCGAATCCGCCGTCGTCGGCACCGCCACCGAGGCCATCGGCAAACTGCCCGGCCTGACCGCGGAGCAGATCAGCACCTACCAGGGCCACGTGGCCACCGCCTACACGGTCTGCTACCTCTTCGGCCTCGTCACCATCGTGATCTACACCAGCCAGATCATGCCGATGCTGATGCGCATCAACCTGCGCGACGCCTCCCGCGAGCTGTGGGAGAAGATGCGCGGGGGCGGCGGCAGCCTGGAGAGCGACGAGCGCGAGGCCCTGCCCGGGCTCGTCGGGCGCACCTACCTGGTCACCCACGCCGACGGCCGCACCGTCGGCGACCTGGAATCGAGCCTCGGCGGCCGGGTCACCGTCGAGGCCGTACGGCGCGGATCGAAGAACCTCACCCCCGCGCCCCGGCTGGAGCTCACCCTCTCCGACCTGGTGCTCATCGTCGGCCGCCGGGCCAACGCCATCGAGGCCGGCCGCCAGATCGGGCCCGAGACCTCCGGCATTCCCGGCCTCGACACGGCCCTGGCCACCAGCCAGATCGCCGTCACCGACCGCTCCGTGTCCGGCAAGTCCCTGGACGGCATCCAGCGCGAGCACCCCGAGTTCGCCCGCGACGGGGTGTACGTCACCGACGTGCTGCGCAACGACCAGCACCTTCCCGCCACCCCCGACACCGTGGTCCAACGCGGCGACGTCCTCACCCTGGTCGGCGCCCGCTCGGGCCTGAACCGGATCGTCGAGAAGATCGGCACCGTCGCCAAGAACGACGCCACCGACTTCATCTACCTCGGCTTCGGCATCGCGTTCGGCTCGCTCCTCGGCCAGATCGTGGTCCGCTTCGGCGGGGTCCCGCTCTCCCTGGGCACCGGCGGCGGCTGCCTGATCTCCGGACTGCTCTTCGGCTGGTTCCGCTCCCGCCGCCAGACCTTCGGGGCCTTCCCCCCGCAGGCCGCCGCGACCATCAAGGACATGGGCCTCGCGGTGTTCATCGCCTGCACCGGGCTGACCTCGGGCCCGCAGGCGTGGCCGCTGCTCAAGGAGTACGGGGCCCTGCTGCCCTTCGCGGGGATCGCCATGGTCCTCGTACCGGCCACGCTCTCGCTGTTCGTCGGCCGCAAACTGCTGAAGATCGAACAACCCCTGCTCATCGGGGCCATCGCCGGCCAGCAGTGCTCCACCCCGGCCATCACCTCCGTCACCCAGGTCGCCCAGAGCTCCGTACCGATGCTCGGCTACACGATCACGTACGCCCTCTCCAACTTCCTGCTCCCGCTGACCGGTCCGATCCTCGTCGGCATCCTCGGCGCCTGACCCGGACCCCGGACCCAGGGACGGTCACACATGATCGACTTCCTCAACCGGAACATCTTCCAACCCCACCCCGAACTGCTCGTCTTCATCACCGTCGCCATCGGCTTCCTCTTCGGGAAGCTCCGCTGGAAGGCGATCGCCCTGGGCGCCGTCACCGGCTGCCTGGTGGCCGGGCTGCTGCTCGGCGCCCAGTTCAAGGTGACCATCGACGCCACCCTGAAGAACCTCTTCTTCACGATGTTCCTGTTCGCGCTCGGCTACAAGGTCGGCCCGCAGTTCTTCCGCGGCCTGAAGAAGGACGGCCTGCCGCAGGTCCTCAACGCCGTCATCGTCTGCGTCACCGGCCTGCTGGTCTGCTGGGGCTTCGCCGTCTTCCTCGGCTACGGCCCCGGCCTCGGCGCCGGACTGCTCGGCGGCGCGCTCACCCAGTCCGCCGTCATCGGCGTCGCCCAGGACGCCATCGGCAACCTGCCGGGCCTCTCCGCCGACCAGGTCAAGGAGCAGGAGAACCTCGTCGCCGTCGGGTACGCCGTCACCTACCCCCTCGGCACCATCCTGTGCGCCATGCTCCTGGCCAACGTGCTGCCCCGGCTCTACCGCCGCGACCTCGCCGCCGAGAGCGCCCAGCTCGCCCGCGAGCTCGACGCGCCCAGCGACGACCCCGACCTCCACGAGGGCTACTACGAGGTGGTGCTGCGCGCGTACACCATCCAGCGCCCCGACCTCGTCGGCCGCACCATCGAGGACTTCGAGCAGCAGCAGACGTCGCTCGGCCGCCGCGTCTACCTCACGCGGGTCCGCCGCGACGGCGCGATCCTCGACCACACCCAGCAGACCGTGCTGCGCGAGGGCGACGTGGTCGCCGTCAGCGCCCTGCGCGGCTCGCTCGTCGCGTTCGACGCCCGCACCCACATCGGCATGGAGACCGACGACGTCGAACTGCTGGGCTACCAGACCGAGACGCTGCACGTCGTCGCCTCGGAGAAGGCCCAGCTCGGCAAGACCGTCGCCGAGCTCCGCCAGGAGCCGTTCATGGTCGGCGTGTACGTCGACAAGCTGTACCGGTCCGGCGCGGAGTTCCCCTACCGGCTGTCCACGCAGGTCGAGCGCGGGGACACGCTGGTGCTGTCCGGGCCGCGCAGGCTGGTGCGGCCCGCCGGGACGGCCATCGGCAAGCCCGTCCCCACCAGCTTCGCCACCGACATGATCTGGGTCGGCCTCGGCATCTTCCTCGGCGGCTGCCTCGGCATCCCCGCGCTCACGGCCGGCGGGGTCCCGATCTCGCTGTCCACCTCGGGCGGCGCGCTGATCATGGGCCTGGTCTTCGGCTGGATCCGCGGCCGGTACCCGACGTACGGCAACGTACCGCCCGGCGCCCAGTGGTTCATGGACACCCTCGGGCTCTGCCTGTTCGTCGCGGTCGTCGGCCTCAACGCCGGCCCCAGCTTCACCAGCGGCCTCGCCTCGGCCGGCTGGGGGCTGCTGCTCTTCGGCGCGATCGCCACCCTGATCCCGCTGATCGTCGGCTTCCTCGTCGGACACCACCTGCAGAAGATCCGCTTCCCGATCCTGATGGGCGTCCTGGCCGGCGGACAGACCACCACGGCCGCGATCGGCGCCGTCAACGAGCAGTCCAAGTCCCAGGTCCCGGTGCTCGGCTACACGATCCCGTACGCCATCAGCAACGTGCTGCTGACGATCTGGGGCGCCGTCATCGTCCTCCTCAACCACTGACCCGCCGCACCACCGCACCGGGGTCGGCTCCCGCCCCCGCGACGACAAAGGACCAGCACCGTGCCCGAGACCAGCTTCAGCCGCGAGGAGATCCAGTCCTTCGCGCAGCTCAGCCCGTTCGAGCTGAAGGACAAGTTCATCCAGCTGGCCACCGCCGCCCAGGCCGACAAGCCCGGACAGAAGGAGACCACCGCCCGCGCCATGCTCAACGCGGGCCGCGGCAACCCCAACTGGATCGCCACCGGCCCGCGCGAGGCGTTCTACGCGCTCGGCTACTTCGCGCTCGACGAGTCCCGCCGGGTGTGGACCGCCGACAACCTCGGCGGGATGCCGGAGAAGCGGGGCATCGGGGGCCGGTTCGACTCGTGGGTCCGCCGCCACCCCGACCTGCCCGGCGTCGAACTGCTCGAACGCTGCGTGGCGCACGCCCTCGACCGCTTCGGCTTCGACAAGGACGCCTACGTCCACGAGCTCACCGACGCGATCACCGGTGACAACTACCCGGTGCCCGACCGGATGCTCGTCCACGCGGAACAGGTCGTCCGCGGCTACGTCGCCGACGAGATGTTCGACAAGCGGCCCCCGGCCGGCACCCTCTCGCTGTTCGCCACCGAGGGCGGCACCGCCGCCATGTGCTACATCTTCGACTCCCTGATGAAGAACGGCCTCCTGCACAAGGGCGACAAGATCGCCCTGATGACGCCGGTGTTCACCCCGTACATCGAGATCCCCGAGCTGGACACCTTCGAGTTCGAGGTGGTCAACGTCCAGGCGAGCCTCTTCGCCGAGACCGGCGTACGGCAGTGGCGCTATCCGGAGGAGGAGGTCGCCAAACTCGCCGACCCCTCCGTGAAGCTGGTCTGCCTGGTCAACCCCAGCAACCCGCCGTCGCTCGCGCTCAGCCGGCGGGTCGCGGACCAGATCAGGGACATCGTGGCCACCGCCAACCCCAACCTGCTGATCGTCACGGACGACGTGTACGGCACCTTCGTCCCCGGCTTCCGCTCGATCGCCGCCGACCTGCCCCGCAACACCCTGCTCGTGTACTCGTACTCCAAGCACTACGGGTGCACCGGCTGGCGCCTCGGCGTCATCGGCCTGAACGAGGACAACGTCATCGACGAGATGATCGCCGCCTTCCCGCAGGAGCAGAAGGACCGGCTGGCCAAACGGTACGGCACGCTCAGCCTGGAGCCGGAGAAGATCCGCTTCATCGACCGGATGGTCGCCGACTCCCGCTCGGTGGCCCTCAACCACACCGCCGGACTCTCCCTGCCGCAGCAGGTCATGATGAGCCTGTTCTCGCTGTTCGACCTGCTCGACGAGGGCCAGGCGTACAAGGAGCGCATCCGGCAGATCGTCCACCGGCGCCTCGACCTCCTGCTGGAGGGCGCCCGGATGAAGATCTCGCATGACGACCAGCGGGCCGGCTACTACATCGAACTCGACCTGCTGGCCGAGGCCGAGCGGGTGCACGGCAAGGAGTTCGCGACGTACCTGGCGAAGAACTACGAGCCGGTCGACCCGCTCTTCCGGCTCGCCGAACAGACCTCGGTGGTGCTGCTCAACGGCGGCGGGTTCGACGGCCCCGAGTGGTCGGTGCGGGTCTCCCTGGCCAACCTCGACGACCTGGACTACCTGCAGATCGGACACCACCTGCGGGCGATCTTCCAGGACTACGCGGCCGAATGGGAGCGCGCGAAGTCCGCGGGCTGAACGGCCCCGCCCGTGCCCCCGTCCAGCGGCGCCCGGCGGACGGCGGCCGTCACCGGGCCTCCTCCACGTGCCCGCAGCGGGAGCAGATCCACAGGTCCCGCTGCCTCCACATGGTCTGCCGGCAGAGCCCGCAGCCCTTGGTGTGGATGCCGTGCGGGCCGTACGGGGGCGGGTCGGGCGTGGTGGCGGCGTACTCGACGATCCGGGCGCGCAGCCGGTCGTCGTGGGTGGCCGCCATGCGGAGGAGACGGGCTACTCGGGAGCGGGCCTCGTCGGCGAATTCGGTGGTCATCTCCGGCGCAGGGTAGCCCGTTCCCCCACGGCCGGGTGCGCGCGTTGCCCTGGATGGCCCATACGAGTGCACTCCGTCAGCCCTCGGAACCACCGATCGACGGCGGCACGGCGGCCTGGCCGGGGGTCCCCGCGGGCTCACTCGGTCTGCCCGCGTGCTGCCCACGTCGGCGTCGTGACACCGCCTTGCCCCGCCCCGGCGGGGGGATTGCCGACCGGGGCAGTCTCATCCCCGCAGGGCTCCGAGCCGGTCCTTGAAGAGGACCCCAGCGGCGTACGTCGCAGCCTCCTCAGACGGCGCGTACACCTCGATCAGGTGGTGCGAGCGCGCCTTCAGCTCGGCCGCCCACGCCAGCGCGTGCTGCTGCGCGGACCGGCCGCACTGCTGCGGCTCGCCCGGCAGACACAGCGGCAACGGCCGACCGAGCTTGTTGACGGCGTGCCGGACCTGCCCGGCGATGGCCGCCCACTGCTCCTCGGTGCGTTCCAGGCCGGGTGGTGCCGGCCAGCTGAGGATGGCTTCGCCGTGCGGGTCCATGTCGTGTCCTCCAGGTGGGGTTGGCTGGCGGTGATCGTAGCGGTGGCGAGCGGGGCTTCCTGCGGGTCGCAGTGCCCCACGGAGGGGACGCACGGGCCGCAGGGCCCGCACATCGGGAGGAACTGCGGCGGCGTGCAGGCGGCGGCGCCGGGGCCGTGGACGGCGGCGATGTCGGCGCGGGCCTGGGCCAGGCGTTCGCCGGTCCAGATGTCCGTGAGGGGCTCGGCCTTGACGTTGCCGACCTCGATGAACCGGCCGAGGACGCAGGGCCAGACCGCGCCGTTCGGGCCGATCGCGCACTTTTCGTGTGCGCAGTGCCCGCACAGGTCCTTGATCTGCGGGTGGGCTCCGGCGCTGGCCCGGCCGAATGCCCGGATGCGGTCGCCGCCGACCTGCCGGACGCCGATCCCCTGGAGGTCGGTCACCGCCTGCAGCGCGCGTTGGCCCTCGCGGAGGGAGACGACGCCGCCGCGGATCGGGATCCCGAGGTCGACGGCGCGCTCGATGTTCGCGCGGGTCTTGCGGTGGGCGCCCCGGAGCTGGGTGATCGAGTCGTGCTCGGCGGCATCGTCGCTGTAGTAGCTCGTGGCCAGCTTCGCGCCGTGCACGGTGATGGCTTCCCGGACCTCGGGCCGGATGTGCGTCATGTTCGAGAAGATCTCGACGCCGAGCCCGCGGCCGGCGGCGTGGCCGATCAGCTCGGGCAGGTGCGGGTACAGGGTGGGTTCGCCGCCGATGAGCTGCACGTCGGCCCCGCCCATCTCGGCGAGCTGGTCGATGACGGACACCCAGTCCGCCACGGTCATCGTCCCGTGGCCCTGGTCGGGGCCGGAGTCGGCGTAGCAGTGGTCACAGCGCTCGTTGCAGAAGCCGGTGACCTCCAGCCACGCGAACCGCAGCGTGGCGGCGGTGTTCTCGGTGGTGGTACTCATGTGGTGCCTCCTCGGTGGTTGGGGAGGTGAACCCGCTCCGGCCGTGGTCCTGGCAGATGCGCGGCCGGGGCGGGGGTTCAGGTGCCGATGACGACGGCGGCGACCGCGGCCAGCACGGCCACGATGATCAGCAGGTGCTTGGTCAGCTCTCTCACCAGCAACGGCCCGAGCGGACGGCCACCGACTCGTTGGCGGGGTCACCGGGCCGACGCCGCCGGCAGCCACTCTCGTGGAGCACGGCTCCGCCCTCCGGGCCCCCGATCGGCAGCGGCGAGGCGCGGCAGACGGGGCACCGCGACGGGTCGGGCTCGTCGTCCTCGTCGTCGAAGGGCCCGCTCATGCCGTATCCCCGGTCGTGGGCGGGCAGGAGTAGACGTCGAAGTCGAGGGGGTACCCGCCGTCGTGGACCAGGGCGACGCCGCGGTGCACGCGGGCCGCGGGTAGCGACTCCCCACACGCGACGCACGCCCGGCCCTGGAGCTGTTCCGTGGACAGGCGGCCGGTGGGCGGGACCGGAACGTCCTGGCAGTGGGTCGTGGTGGCCATCACAACTGGGCGCCGCTCGTATCTGAGTGGCCGGTGACGCACCGTTTGATGGGCCAGGTCGCCTCGGAGCCGCGGACGGTGACGTCCCCGGCCGGGACGAGCGGACTGCCGACGGCCCCGCAGTCCCAGCATGCCTCTCCGTGCAGGCGGGCGATAATCACGTCGCCAGCGGATACCTCTTGGGTGCTCACAGCCCATCCCATCTGCCGTTTCGTGCGGACAGACACATGATGGGCCGGAGCAAGGGCCACAAGTACTACACCTTGTGGTACCCCACGTCCTTGACTACACGGCGCCAATCCACTCGGCGAACGCGGTGAGGGACTCGGCATCCGCGCGCTTCAGGCGGCGGATCGTCTCGATGTCCTCCCGGGCCCACGGATGCTCGCGAACGTGCTGTGGCGCCAGCCGACGGGCAACCCTCAGCGACTCGAATGCATCGTCCGGGCGCCCTGACCACAACTGGGCCCGCCCCAGCTCAACGTAGAACCCGCTGCGCCGCTCGGCCGGGATCTCTGCGCCCGGCTTCCAGTCGCGCGCTACATCGAGGGCGGCACCGATGTGGTCCTTTCCCAGCGACACGCCGACGGCGACCTCGTGGATTCGTACGCTCGACGGGCCGAACGCCGTCCCCGCGTAGACGCGCTCCTCCAGCTGGGCCGCGAACCCCGCTGCGTGCCGCAGGTGTTCCCGCGCTTCCGCCCCGGCGCCAGCGCGGGCGGCAACCACCGCGGTCCGCATGTGCAGGGCGCCCCGGGCTGCCGCTGCGCTGTCGGTTTCCGGCGCCGGGGCAGCGCCGAGCGCTGTCTCCAGCGCGGCCTGCCCCGCCCGGTAGGCGCGCGCGGCGAGGAACGTCTCCGCGCGAACGTACGAGACGACCACATCGACGTTGGGGTCGTCAGCCTGCCCGGCCGCCCACCGCATCACGTCGATCAGGCGGGCGGACAGGTCGTGGGCGCCGTACTTGTACGCCACGGCGTCAGCGCAGCGCGCTGCCGCGACGACGAGCCGTGCCGCGTCCGACCGTGCCGCTCCGGCCGCGTGATGCAGGTGCGTCAGAGCCTCCCCCAAGAGCTGCGGTGCAGAGGCCGCGATCAGCCCATACTGCGCGGCCAGCCGCCACGACACCGCCGTATCGACCTCTTGGCGCAGTCGCGCCAGCGGGCGGGCGGGCGGATCTAGCGGAACGTCGTAGCCGGCGATCGCCGCCGACACCCCGGGCAGGGCCGCGTGCACGCGGTGCGAGGTGCCCACGTAGGCCGGGTCCAGGCGGGCCGCATCCACGGTGAGCGCGGCCGCGAGGGCCTCCAGAGTGGAGGGGCTCGGCTGGCGGGTGCCCTGCTCGATGCTGCGGACCATGCCCAAGGAGACGTGGGCGGCGCGGGCGAGGTCGAGCTGGGTCATGCGTCGGGACTGGCGCCGCGCGGCAACGCGCTGCCCGATGTGGTCGGCCATGCACGCACCGTACCGTGCAGGCAAGGAGTCTTCTGCCGCTACGTGTTGACGATGTCCACGAGGTCGCGGAGCGAATCGATCGACCAGTCGGCCGCCGCACGCACAGCCGGGTCGTCCGCCCACCAGTGGCCCCACGGACCACGGCGGAGATGCGCCGTACGAAGGCCTGCCGCACGTGCCGGGAAGACGTCGTTCGCCGGGTGGTCGCCGACGTACAGCGTCTCGTCGGGAATCGTTCCGGCCTCGGTCAGGACGCGCGCGAAGAACTCCGGCGACGGCTTCGCGACACCCCACTCGCCGGACACGGCAACGAGATCGGCAGGCAGAGCCAGGGCGCGCAGCATCGCGCCTGCCTTCGGCGACTGGTTGCCCGCGATGATGACGCGGGCCCCGGCTGCCCGCACGGCGGTGAGGGCCGGGCGAACGTCGTCGTACAGGTCGCTGTCGTCGAGCTGCTCGCCGCGGCCGGCAGCCTCGCGGGCGGCGTACTCGGCCGGGACGTCGATGCTCGGTCGGACCAGGCGGAGCGCGTTGGCGTTGTCACGACCGTCCACGACGACCGCGCCGACGAGCGCCGACAGGGTGTGCCGGGGGACGTTCAGCCAGTCCGCCCAGGCCGCCCAGTACCGATCGTCACGGGTCAGGGTCTCGCCGATGTCCAGCACGACAGTCCGAATGGTCATGGCCGCAGGGTAGTCACAGGGCCGGGACGCACGAAAGCGCCCCCTCCCGACCCCGAAGGGCCGGAAGGGGGCGTCGTGCTGCTCAGGAGACCCCGTACCACTGCGAGGCCCAGCCGGTGTCGATGATGCTGGTGGTCTGCTGGGTGAGGTCGAGCATGGACGGGAGCGACGTCTGGCCGGTGAGCGTGTTCGAGTACCGCAGCCGCGGCGCCGACAGGCCGCAGTTGACCGTAATCCCGGCGCCTGTCGCCTTGAACGTCAGCAGGTTCGTGGTCCAGGTCCTGCCGAGCAGCATGGCGATGAAGTACTCGCCTGGACTGGCCGTGAACGGCGTCACCAGGTCCACCGACTTCCCCACGGCGCCGGTGAGGAGCTGCTTCGGAACCGTCTGGGTCAGCGCGGACAGGGCCGCCACCGCGGTCGTCGCGAAGGCCCGGTCTCCGTGGGGGTCGGCGGCGCCGGCGTGCGTGGTGACCTTCCCGCCGCCCCGGCTGCCGTCTCCAGCGCGCTCGTGTCCGTGGTGCCGTGCACGGTCGTGGTGGCCCCGGTGTGTGCGGTCAGCGTGGCGGCGAAGCGCACGATCCTGTCCTCGGTGGTCCGGCGGGTGGAGATCTGCGTGCAGAAGGTCGTGCGGGTGGTGCCGGTGTGGGCTCCGGCGGACGAGGTGCCCGGCGCGGAACCCACTGCCAGGTGACGTGGCCTGCGTGAACTACTGGGCCACATACCCCCTTACAGCGTAGTGGTCGCTCAGGTCGGTGTAGGTGTAGGAGGTGCCCCAGCTGGAGACGGTCCAGGGCGCGGACTCCTGCTTGACCACGGTGTTCTCCCAGGCCGCCGGGCGGGCGTTGCCCTTGCGGTAGAGGACGTAGTCGAGGTCCTCGCGCGGGTCGGTCGGGTAGCGGTAGCGCGCGATCGAGTTCTGCGCGGTGTCGAAGGAGTACGGGTGGCCCGTGCGGGTGTCGGCGCCGGCCAGGTCGGCGTCGGCGAGCATGGAGGCGTACTCCGGGCTGCGCGAGTCGACGTTCATGTCGCCCGCGACCAGGACCTGTTCGTTCGCCGGAATGTCCTTCGCGTCCAGGAACGCGTCGATGGAGCGGAACTGGCGGGCCCGCATCTGGGCCGCCTCGCCCGCACCGCAGCCGGGGTCGGTGGACTGGGCGTGGGTGCCGACGACGTGGACCCGGGCGCCGTTCACGTTCAGCACGACGTAGGCGAAGCCCTTGTTGGACCACCAGTCGGCGCCGCAGGCGTCCTTGTAGACGACCTGTTCCTTGCGGACGATCGGCCACTTGCTGAGGACCGCGACGCCGCCGTCCTCGGGGGTGGTGGCCGCGTACGCGCCGCCGGTGGCGTCCCAGCCGCTCTTGGAGCGGCCGACGACCGGGGTCTGGTACGGGTAGCGCGCGGCCGCGTTGGCCTTGAGCGCGTCGGAGGCGCCGTTGTCGAAGGCCTCCTGGAGCACGACCACGTCGTGGCCCTGGAAGAAGGATGCCTTGGGGATCTCGGCCGCGCGGTGGTCCTGGCCCCAGTTCGGGTACAGGTTCTTGCTCATCAGGAACGTGTTGTACGACAGGACGCTGAGCCGCGGGGCGGCGGCGCTCTGCGCGGCCGTGGCCGCGGGCGCCGAGGTGAGGGCCAGCGTGCCGGCGGCCAGCGCCGCGACGGCCGTGGCGGCGGCACGGCGGCGGTGGGAGGTGAGCAGCATGGGGTCTCCATCATTCCTGCGGGGGAAGATCGGCTCCGTCATCCAAGCAGCCGCGGTTACTTCGGGGTAACACCCGCGACAAGACTTTCTGTCCGGGCCACGACAACGCGGGGGCGCGGCCGGCGCCGGGCCGGCCCGGCCGCCCCCGGCATACTGGGAGGAAGGGCAGGTCCACACCCCTGGGGGCGCACGCATGAGCACGACGCAGGACCCGGTGGATCCCGCGGACGGCCCGGCGGGCCGGCGGGCGGCCGGCCGGCGCGGCGACCCGCAGCCGCCACCGCCCGGCGGGGTGCTGTGGACCATCGCCGGCGACGTACGGGCCCTGCTGATGCTGCCCGCCGCCTTCACCCTCCAGGTGGCCCACCCCGCCGTCGGGGCCGGCGTCGACGAGCACTCCGTCTTCCGCACCGACCCCTGGGGCCGCGGCGAGCGCTCGCTGCGCTCGGTCCAGCTGTGGGTGTACGGGGGCGAGGGCGCCGCCGAGGAGGGCCGCCGGGTGCGCCGCCTGCACAGGGAGATCCGGGGCACCGACACCCGGGGACGGCGCTACCACGCGCTCGACCCGGCCTGCTACGCCTGGGTGCACGCCACCGGCTTCCCGGTCTACCTGTACGCCGGGCGGTACCTGCTGCGCCGCTTCACCCCGGCCCAGGAGCGGCAGCTCTACCGGGAGTGGCTCCAGGTGGGCCGGGTCCTCGGGCTCCACGACCGGGACATGCCCCGGACCGTCGAGGAGTACTGGGTCTACTACCGCAGGATGCTGGCCGAGGAGATCGAGCCGACCGCCGTCGCCCGCGAGCTCGTCGCCACCGACGTCGCGCTGCCCCGCCCCGAGGCGGGCTCCCGGGCCGCGCGGCTGCTGCTGCGGCTCACCTGGCCGCTGCTGCGCACGGCCTTCCTGCGCCTGCGGGCGTTCGTCTCGGCCGGCTACCTGCCGCCCGAGGCGCGCGCCGCCGTCGGTCTGGAGTGGACCCCCGCGCAGGAGCGCGGGCTCCGGCTGCTGAGCACGGCCCTGCGCCTGCTCGTACCGCTGCTGCCGGAGCGGCTGCGCTACCTGCCGATCGCGCGGGCGGCGCGGGCCCGATGGCGCGCCGCCGCCCGCTGAGCCGGTCAGTGGCCGTGGTCGTGGACCGTGTTCGTCTCCGCGATCTTCTTCCAGGACTTCGGCTCCACCGGCTTGGCCGGCGCGGCCGAGCGGGCCGAGGGGGACTGCGCCGAAGCCGACGGGCCCGCCTGCCCGGCCGCCTTCGCGGCCGCCGGGTTCAGCGCCGAGGCGTCCGGCTTGCCCGGGGTGTAGAGCCAGGTCTCGAAGAGCTGCGCCAGGGGCTTCCTGGAGACCTTCTCGGCGTAGCGCACGAAGTCGCCGACCTTCGCGTTGCCGTACGCCCGCTCGGTCGGCCAGCCCTTGAGGATCTGGAAGAACCTCTCGTCGCCGACCTCGTTGCGCAGCGCCTGCACGGCGAGCGCGCCCCGGTCGTAGACGGCCCCGTGGAACTGGTTCTCCGGGCCCGGGTCACCCGGCTTGACCTGCCAGAACGGGTCCTCGGCCGGGCGGGTGGCGTAGGTCCAGTCGGCGAGCTCCTGCGCGGTGCCCTCGCCCTCCTTCTCCGACCACAGCCACTGGCTGTAGCGGGCGAAGCCCTCGTTGATCCAGATGTCCTTCCAGCCCTCGACGGACACGCTGTCGCCGTACCACTGGTGGGCCAGCTCGTGCACGACGACCGAGACGTTCGCACCGTTCTGGAACTGGCGCGGCCCGTAGAACGGCCGCGTCTGCGTCTCCAGCGCGAAGCCCGCGGTCACGTTGGGCACGTAGCCGCCCAGCGCGTTGAACGGGTACGGGCCGAAGACCCCCTCCAGCCACTCGGCCACCTCGCCGGTGCGCTCCACGCTGGCGCGCGCCGCGCCCGCGTTGTCGCCGAGGTCCTTGCTGTACGCGTTGACGATCGGCAGGCCGCTCGCGGTCCTGTCGGTGGTGATGTCGAACTTGCCGACGGCGAGCGTGGCGAGGTAGGTGGCCTGCGGCTTGTTGGAGCGCCAGTTGTAGCGGGTCCAGCCGAGCCGGGAGGTCTGCGACTGGAGCACGCCGTTGCTGATCGCCTGGGTGCCGTCCGGGACGTTGACCGAGACGTCGAAGGTGGCCTTGTCGGTGGGGTGGTCGTTGCTGGGGAACCACCAGACGGCCGAGTCGGGCTCCTGCGCGGCCACGCCGCCGTCCGGGGTGCGCTGCCAGGCGGACCAGCCGTCGACCTTGAACTCGGAGGGCTTGCCCGCGTACTTGACGACGACGGTGACCGGAGTGTTGCGGGCGAGCGGCTTGGCCGGGGTGACCTCCAGCTCCTGGGTGCCCGAGGTGGCGAACCTGGCCTTGGCGCCGTTGACCAGGATCTCGCTGACCTTGAGGCCGAAGTCCAGGTTGAAGCGCGAGAGGTCCTGCTTCGTGGTGGCGAGCAGGGTGGCCGTGCCCTCCAGGAGGTCCGTCTTCGGCTGGTACTGCAGGCGCAGGTCGTAGTGCGACACGTCGTATCCGCCGTTGCCGCTGGCCGGGTAGTAGGGGTCGCCGATACCCGGGGCGCCCGGACCGGAACTCGCCGCCGACGCCGGGATCACCAGCAGGAGGGAAGCGGCGAGCACGCTCGGGGCGATGACTTTGCGGTGCACGTAGGGCTCCAAGTGGTAGGGGAGGAGGTGGTGTTCGGGGTCCCGTCGTTCGACCGTATTCACGCCCGGCGTCCCACGTCATGTCCATGGCCCCTGCTGTCACACGATCGCCATTCGGCCGTCACGCCGACGGCTCCCGCCGACCGCCCGCCGCCCGCCCGGTGCGCCCCGGACGTGCGCCCCCGGGCGGTCGGGGCGCCTGCCCGGGCCGCCCGCCCGGCCGCCGCGGGAGCGGCTCCGGCCGCCCGGGAGAACGTCCGGAAACCGCTGCCGGTGCGGGTACGGACCCCGCACCGCCCCCGGTCGGCGCCCGCACCGCACCCCCGGCCGTCCCGCCCCGCAGCCCCGTCGCCCCTCGGGCTACCGCGCATACTGAGCGGTCGGTAATCTGGCGGCCATGACCCTTTCGACGCTCCCCCCGCTCGCCGCCCGGCACGCCTGGCACGGCGCGATCAACCCGCTGCACTCCACCGTGTACTTCTCCCCGGACATCACCAAGGAGTTCGCCGCCCTCGGGGTCACCGACCGGGTCGCCGTCAACCTCGCCCACCGCTCCGCCGCGCTGGGCGCCGTCGGCGCGGGCGCGGTCACCGCCGCGTTCTACAACTACCGCCACGACCTCGTCGCCCGGCACCTGCCGGCCCTCTGGGAGACGGTCACGCCCGCCCGGGCCCTCGCCGCCCGGCTGCGCGCCGCCGACGCCACCCTGCGCAGGCTCCTCGGCGACGACACCGTCGGCTCGCCCGAGCTCGCCGAGGCGGCCGACCTCGCGATGCGCGCCACCGAGGGCTGTACGCGGCACGGCCGCACCCTCTACTCCGCCCACGCCGACCTCCCCGTGCCCGAGGAGCCGCACCTGCGCCTCTGGCACGCCGCCACCCTGCTGCGCGAGCACCGGGGCGACGGCCACCTCGCCGCCCTCCTCATCGCGGGCCTGGACCCGCTGGAGGCCCTGGTCAGCCACACCGCCACCGGCAAGGGCATGGCCCCGAAGTGGCTCAAGGCCATCCGCGGCTGGGAGCAGTCCGACCTGGACGCCGCCGCGGCCCGGCTCCGCGAGCGCGGCGCCCTCGACGCCGACGGCGCCCTGACCGCCGAGGGCGCCGCACTGCGGGAGCGGCTGGAGACGGAGACCGACCGGCTGGACGCGGCCCCGTACGAGCACCTCGGCGCGACCGGCCTGGCCCGCCTGGCCGAGCTCGGCGGCCGGTTCGTCGTCCAGGCCGTCACCGCCGGCGCCTTCCCGGGGGACCTGCGCGGCTGACCCGGGCCGTCCCGGCGCCGTCCCCGGGTCGGGCTTACCGCGCCCCGCCGCGGCCACCTGCCACAATTGGCAGCCTTCCAGTGCAATCGAAGGCAGGCGGGACCGATCGTGACGACGTCCATCGAAGGCAGGATCGCCGAGGAGCTCGGCGTACGGGAACGGCAGGTCAAGTCCGCCGTCGAGCTGCTCGACGGCGGCTCCACCGTGCCGTTCATCGCTCGCTACCGCAAGGAGGCGACCGAGATGCTCGACGACGCCCAGCTGCGCACCCTGGAGGAGCGGCTGCGCTACCTCCGCGAGCTGGAGGACCGGCGCTCCGCGATCCTGGACTCGGTGCGCGAGCAGGGCAGGCTCGACGCCGATCTGGAGGCGCGCATCAACGCGGCCGACACCAAGGCCCGGCTGGAGGACATCTACCTCCCGTTCAAGCCCAAGCGGCGCACCAAGGCGCAGATCGCCCGCGAGGCCGGCCTGGAGCCGCTCGCCGACGGCCTGCTGGCCGACCCGTCGGCGGAACCGGCAGCCGCGGCCGCCGCGTTCGTCGACGCCGACCGGGGCGTCGCCGACGCGGCCGCCGCCCTGGAGGGCGCCCGCGCCATCCTCACCGAGAAGTTCGCCGAGGACGCCGACCTGATCGGCGAACTGCGCGAACGCATGTGGGGCCGCGGCCGGCTCGCCGCGAAGGTCCGCGAGGGCAAGGAGGAGGCGGGCGCCAAGTTCGCCGACTACTTCGACTTCACCGAGCCGTTCACCGCCCTGCCCTCGCACCGGGTGCTCGCCATGCTGCGCGGCGAGAAGGAGGACGTCCTCGCCCTCGACCTGGAGCCGGAGGAGCCCTCCGACACGCCGGGACCCTCCACGTACGAGGGCATGATCGCCCGCCGCTTCGGGGTCGCCGACCGCGGCCGCCCGGGCGACAAGTGGCTGGCCGACACCGTCCGCTGGTCCTGGCGCACCAAGATCCAGGTGCACCTCGGCATCGACCTGCGCACCCGCCTGCGCCAGGCCGCCGAGGACGAGGCCGTGCGGGTCTTCGCCGCCAACCTGCGCGACCTGCTGCTGGCGGCCCCGGCCGGGACCCGGGCCACCCTCGGCCTCGACCCGGGCTTCCGTACCGGCGTCAAGGTCGCCGTGGTGGACGCCACCGGCAAGGTCGTGGCCACCGAGGTGATCCACCCGCACGTTCCGGCCAACCGCTGGGACGAGTCCGTCGCCAAGCTCGCCCGCCTCGCGAAGGAGCACGCGGTCGAGCTGGTCGCCATCGGCAACGGCACGGCCTCGCGCGAGACCGACAAGCTGGCCGCGGACCTCATCGGCCGCCACCCCGAACTCGGCCTCACCAAGGTGATGGTCTCGGAGGCCGGTGCCTCGGTGTACTCGGCCTCGGCCTTCGCCTCGCAGGAACTCCCCGACATGGACGTGTCGTTGCGCGGCGCCGTCTCCATCGCCCGCCGCCTCCAGGACCCGCTCGCCGAACTCGTCAAGATCGACCCCAAGTCGATCGGCGTCGGCCAGTACCAGCACGACCTGGCCGAGGTGAAGCTCTCCCGCTCCCTCGACGCGGTCGTCGAGGACTGCGTGAACGGCGTCGGCGTGGACGTCAACACCGCCTCCGCGCCCCTGCTCGCGCGCGTGTCGGGCATCAGCGGCGGACTCGCCGAGAACATCGTGGCGCACCGCGACGCGAACGGCCCCTTCCGCAGCCGCAAGGGGCTCAAGGACGTGGCCCGGCTCGGCCCGAAGGCGTACGAGCAGTGCGCCGGCTTCCTGCGCATCCGCGGCGGGGACGACCCGCTGGACTCCTCGGCCGTGCACCCGGAGGCCTACCCGGTGGTCCGCGCCATGGGCAGGACCGCGGGCGGGGAGGTGGCCTCCCTGGTCGGCAACACCGCCGTGCTGCGCTCGCTGCGGCCGGAGCAGTTCGTCACCGAGGCCTTCGGGCTGCCCACGGTCACCGACATCCTGCGCGAGCTGGAGAAGCCCGGCCGCGACCCGCGGCCCGCCTTCAAGACGGCCACCTTCAAGGAGGGCGTGGAGAAGATCGGCGACCTGGCGCCGGGGATGATCCTGGAAGGGGTCGTCACCAACGTGGCGGCCTTCGGGGCCTTCATCGACATCGGCGTGCACCAGGACGGCCTGGCCCACGTCTCGGCCCTGTCCAAGACGTTCGTCAAGGACCCCCGGGACGTGGTCAAGCCCGGCGACATCGTCCGCGTGAAGGTCATGGACGTGGACATCCCGCGCAAGCGGATCTCGCTCACCCTGCGCATCGACGACGAGGCCGGCACGGACCGCTCCGCGGGCGCGCCCCGGCAGCGCGAGGACCGCCAGGAGCGCCGCGGCGGCGGCCGGCCGCCGCAGCAGCGCGGCCAGGGCGGCGGTCAAGGACAGGACGGCGGCCAGGGCCGGCGCGCGCCGGGGCAGGGCGGCCAGCGCGGCCAGGGCCAGGGACAGCGCTCCGGCGGCGGCGCCCCCGCCCCGGCCAACAGCGCGATGGCCGACGCCCTGCGCCGCGCCGGCCTCACCGCCCCCGAGAAGGGCGGCAGGCGCTAGAGGAGACGGAGGCCGGCACCGGCCCGATGCGGCCACGCGGGCCTCTGCCACGGTCGGCAAGGTTGGCCGAATAGCCACCCCACCTGGGAACATTCCTTGCCAAGCCCCCCGCACGATCTGTAGGCATGGTGGAACGCCCGTTCGTCACCCGGCGAGCGGGCTTCCGCGTTTCTCCCTCAGGACCGTATTCCCCGAGGCCGCCACGAAGGCACAGGACGCCATGCCCATGCCCACGCACGCCTACCGACGCTGCCCGAGAAAGGGTCCGAAGAGGGATCACATGCCCCACCGGCAACTCAGCCTGCGCAAGAGCTGCGAGAACATTCTCGGCCAACTGGATCTCACCCATCCGTTCTCCCTCGACGCGTTGTGCCACCGCATCGCCGAACGGCGCGGCCGCCCCATCCGGCTCCACCCCCTGCCGAAGGAGGCCGCCGAATCCGGCGTCTGCGGGCTCTGGGTGGGCACGGCCAGCGTCGACTACGTCTTCTACGAGGCCCAGACCACCCCGCTGCACCGGGAGCACATCGTGCTCCACGAGCTCGGCCACATCCTCTTCGGCCACCACTCGCTGGAAGGCGAGGAGGCCGGCGGCGGTGCCCCCACCGTGCTCGGACGCACCAACTACACCACCCGTCAGGAACAGGAGGCGGAGATGCTCGCCAGCATGATCCGCATCCGCACGGCCAACGCGGGCCCCCCGTCGGCCGCCCGCCGCGGCGGCACCCTGGCCCGGTTGGAGTCCGCCATGGGCTACGAGCGGGGGAACGATGGGAGCTGACCTGACCGCCTTCGGCGACTCGCTCGCCGTCCCGAGCGTGCTGTGCCTGTGGATCGCCGTCCTGCTGCGCGCCCCCGGCGCCCTGCGCTCCCCGCACCAGCGCGGCCTGTGGCTCGCGGTCGCGACCGCCGCCGCCGCCATGACCCTCAACCTCCCGGCGGTCGTCACCTACGCGACGGGCCGCGACCCCGGGTACGCGCACACCATCGGCCTCGTCCGCAACCTCATCGGGGTGCTGTCGGCCGGCGCCGTCCTCTACTTCGTCGCCGCCGCCACCCGCGGCCGCCGCCTCCAACTCGCCTCCGCCGTCGCCACCGTCGCCTGGCTCGGCACGCTCGTCGCGCTGGACGCCGCCGCGCCCGGACACGGCACGCACACCATGCCGCCCGTCGGCGACCCGGTGCCCTCCCTCGCGTACTGGCTGGTCCTGATCTCGGCCCACGTCATCGCCAACACCGTCTGCGTGCTGATCTGCTGGCGCTACAGCCGCCGCACCGAGAGCCGCGGACTGGCCGCCGGGCTGCGGCTGTTCGGCCTCGGGACGGCGCTGGCCGGGCTGTTCTGGCTGGCGTACCTGCTCAAGGCCCTCTTCGGCAGCGTCTGGGCGATGCCCGCCCTGCCGCTCCTGATGAACCTGCACGGCCTGCTGCGCGCCGCCGCGATCCTGGTGCCGACCCTGTTCACCTTCCGCCGCACGGCCGCCGACACCGCCACCGCCTGGCGGCTGTGGCCGCTGTGGCGCGACCTGGTCCAAGCCGTGCCGCACGTCGCGCTCAACAAACCGCGGGCCGGCCGGGTCCTGGAGCTCCTGTGGCCGCCGGTCCCGCGCAACCTGCTGGTGTACCGCAAGGTCATCGAGACGCGCGACGCGATCCTGATCCTGGGGGAGTACGCCGCACCCGGCGCCCTGGAGAGCGCCCGCGACCGCGTCGTCGGCAGCGGGGTCCCCGAACAGCGGAGCACCGCGGCCGCGCTGGCCCTCGTGCTCAGGGAGGCCCGGGAGGCGAAGCTCGCCGGGCTGCCCGGACAGCCCGGCGAGGCCACCGCGCTGGAACTGCCCGCCGCCATCCAGACCTCGCAGGAGGGCGGCGACCTGGCGGAGGAGGCCCGCTTCCTGGTGGACGTGGCCCAGGCCTACGCCGCGCCCGCCCCCGCACCCGCCACCCCGTGAACCACCCGGCCCGGCGACCGGCCGCACCTCCGGCCCCCCGCCCGGCCGCCTGCTCGACCGCGAGGAAGTGAACCGACCGTGACCACCGTACTGATCACCGGGGCCAGCGCCGGGCTGGGCGCCGCCTTCGCCCGGGCCTTCGCCGCCAAGGGCTGCGACCTGGTGCTCGTGGCCCGCGACGAGGACCGCCTCACGCGGCTGGCCGAGCGGCTGGGCCGGGAGTTCGGCGCGGCCGCCGAGGTGCTCCCCGCCGACCTGCTCGACGCGACCGGACTCGCCGCGGTCGCCCGGCGGCTCGCCGACCGCGCCCGGCCCGTGGACGTCCTGGTCAACAACGCCGGCTTCGGGTTGCCCGCGCCCTTCCCGTACAACCCGGTCGAGGACGAGGAGCGGATGCTCGACCTGCTGGTCAAGGTCCCGCTCCGGCTCACCCACGCCGCCCTGCCCGGGCTGCGCGAGCGGCGCCGCGGCGCGGTCCTCAACGTCTCCTCGGTGGCCGGACTGCTGCCGACCGGGACGTACGGGGCCGCCAAGGCCTGGATCACCGCGTTCAGCGAGTCCCTGCGGGTCGACATGGAGCCGTACGGGGTACGGGTCCTGGCGGTCGTGCCCGGCTTCACCCGCACCGAGTTCCAGGAGCGGGCCGGGATGGACGTCAGCGGGCTGCGCGACGCGGTCTGGCTGGAGCCGGAGGCCGTGGTGGCCAAGGCCCTGAAGGACCTGGCCCGGCGCCGCCCGGTCAGTGTCACCGGCCGCCGCTACCAGGCGTACGCGCTCGCCGTCCGCCACCTCCCGCGCGGGTTCGTGGCCCGCAGGATGGCCCGCGCACGGCGGCCCCCGGCGGACCCGGCGGCCCGCCCGCACCCGGCGGGCGGGGACGCGGCTACAGCTCGGTGACCGTGCCGTCCGCCACCCGAAGGCGCCGGGTGACCTGGACGGCGTCCAGCATGCGGCGGTCGTGGGTGACCAGCAGCAGGGTGCCCTCGTAGGACTCCAGCGCGGCCTCCAACTGCTCGATCGCCGGAAGGTCCAGGTGGTTGGTGGGCTCGTCCAGGACCAGCAGGTTCACCCCGCGGCCCTGGAGCAGCGCCAGCGCCGCCCGGGTGCGCTCGCCCGGCGAGAGGGTCGCGGCCGGCCGCAGCACGTGGGCCGCCTTGAGGCCGAACTTGGCCAGCAGCGTGCGCACCTCGGCCGGCTCGGTGTCCGGGACGGCCGCGCAGAAGGCCTCCAGCAGCGGTTCGTCACCGAGGAACAGGCCGCGGGCCTGGTCGACCTCGCCGACCAGCACGCCGGAGCCGAGGACGGCCGAGCCGCTGTCCGGAGCCAGCCGGCCCAGCAGGACGGCCAGCAGGGTCGACTTGCCCGCACCGTTGGCCCCGGTGATCGCCACCCGGTCCGCCCAGTCGATCTGCAGGCTGGCCGGGCCGAAGGCGAAGTCCCCGCGCCGCACGGCCGCCTCGCGCAGGGTGGCCACCACCGAGCCGGAGCGCGGCGCCGCCGCGATCTCCATGCGCAGCTCCCACTCCTTGCGCGGCTCCTCGACGACCTCCAGCCGCTCGATGGCGCGCTGCGTCTGCCGGGCCTTGGCCGCCTGCTTCTCGCTGGACTCGCCGCGCAGGTTCTTGCCGATCTTGTCGTTGTCGCTCGCCTTGCGGCGGGCGTTGCGCACGCCCTTGTCCATCCAGTTGCGCTGCATCTGGGCCCGGCCCTCCAGGGCCGACTTCCTGCCCGCGTACTCGTCGAACTCCTCGCGGGCGTGGTCGCGGGCGCGCTCGCGCTCCTCCAGGTAGGCGTCGTAGCCGCCGCCGTAGAGGTTGATCTGCTGCTGGGCCAGGTCGAGTTCGAGGACCTTGGTGACGGTGCGGGTGAGGAACTCGCGGTCGTGGCTGATGACGACCGTGCCCGCGCGCAGCCCCTTGACGAACCGCTCCAGCCGCTCCAGACCGTCCAGGTCGAGGTCGTTGGTGGGCTCGTCCAGCAGGAACACGTCGTAGCGCGACAGCAGGAGCGAGGCGAGGCCCGCGCGGGCCGCCTGCCCGCCCGAGAGCGCCGTCATCGGCAGGTCCAGCCCGACCGCCAGCCCCAGGTCGTCCGCCACCTCCTGGGCGCGCTCTTCGAGGTCGGCCCCGCCCAGGTCGAGCCACCGGTCGAGCGCGGTCGCGTACGCGTCGTCCGCGCCCGGGGTCCCGTCCACCAGGCCCTGCGTCGCCTCGTCCAGCTCCGCCTGCGCGGCGGCCACGCCGGTGCGCCGCGCCAGGAACTCCCGTACCGACTCGCCGGGCCGGCGCTCCGGCTCCTGCGGGAGGTGGCCGACGGCGGCGGTGGGCGGGGAGAGGCGCAGCTCACCGGTCTCGGGCGCGTCCAGCCCGGCGAGCAGCCTCAGCAGGGTGGACTTCCCGGCGCCGTTGACGCCGACGAGACCGATGACGTCGCCGGGCGCGACGACGAGGTCGAGATCGGCGAAGAGGGTGCGCTCGCCGTGCGCGGCGGTGAGCTTCTTGGCGACGAGGGTTGCAGTCATGATCTGCCGATCCTATCCGTGCCCCGAGACGGCCCGGACGGCACCGACGGCCTAGGTGCCGATCACCCGCAGTCCGGCCCACAGCGCGACCACCGCCGCCAGCAGCGCCGCCGGCGTGGTCACCAGGCCGAGGCGGGTGAACTCGCCCAGGCCCGGGCGCAGGCCGTGGGCCTGCAGGACGCGCCGCCACAGCAGGGTGGCCAAGGAGCCGGCGTAGGTCAGGTTCGGGCCGATGTTCACGCCGATGAGCACCGCCAGCACCGGGCCCGCACCGGCAGGGGCGGCCAGCGGGAGCAGGGCGAGCACCGCGGGCAGGTTGTTGATCAGGTTGGCGAGGACGGCGGCCACGGCGGCGACGGCCAGCAGCGCGGGCAGCGCGTCCCCCTCCGGCAGCACCCGGGCCAGCCCGGCGCCCAGACCGTGGTCCACCACCGCCCGCACCACCACGCCCAGGGCGAGGACGAACAGGCAGAACGCGGGCGCCGCCGACCCCAGGATGCGGCGCGGGGTCGTCTCCCGGCGCCGCAGCGCGCGGACGGCCAAGGCGACCGTCCCGGCCAGCGCCGCCCACGCCGGGCTGGCGTCGGCGAAGGAGGCCGCGGCGAACCCGGCCAGCGTCAGGGCGAGGACGGCGAGCGCGAACCGCGGAACGGGCACCCGCTCCGCCGCGTCCGGCACGTGCTCCGGCGGGGCCTGGAGGTCGCCCCGGAACCAGCGCCGGAACACGGCGTACTCGACGCCGATCGCGACCAGCCACGGCAGGGCCATCAGCGCCGCGAACCGGGTGAAGGAGAGCCCGCTCGCGGCGAAGGCCAGCAGGTTGGTCAGGTTGGACACCGGCAGCAGCAGCGAGGCCGTGTTCGACAGGTGCGCGATGGCGAAGACGTGCGGGCGCGGCCGGGCCCCCAGCCGCGCCGCGGCCGCCAGCACCACCGGGGTGAGCAGCACCACCGTCGCGTCCAGGCTGAGGGCGGCCGTGACCACCGAGGCCACCGCGAACACCCCGGCGAGCAGCGCGCCCGGCCCGCGCGCGGCGGCCCGGCGGGCCACGGCGTCCCCGGCGGCCCGGAAGAGCCCGGCGTCGGCGCAGAGCTGGGCGAGCGCCAGGACGACGGCGAGGAAGCCGACCACGGGCAGCAGCTCCCGCACCTGCTCCCAGGCGTCGGCCGGGGACACCACGCCGAGCGCGACGAGCAGCCCGGCCGCGGGGACGGCGGCGGCGGCCTCGGGCAGTCCGCGGGGGCGGACCACGGCGAAGGCCAGTACCCCGAGGAGGAGGACGGCCGACAGGACCTCGGCGGCGACGGTGTTCAGCGCGGGCTCCGGATCGGGGGACGGAGGGACGGGAGGACGGGCCGGCCGACGGGCCCCAGGGGCCCGCCCGATGGCCGGATCGGTGGGAAGCGCGTCATTGCGGCCGCGCGCCCCGCCGTCACACCATGGGGCCATGTCGGTGCGAAACGTGCTCGTCGTCCTCTACGACGGGGTGCAGAGCCTGGACGTCACCGGTCCGGTCGAGGTGTTCGCCGCGGTGGACCGCTGTCCCGGCCGGACAGGCTACGCGATCCGGACCGTGTCGCCGGGCGGCGGGCCCGTCCGCACGTCGAGCGGGCTCGCGCTGCTGCCGGACGGCGCGCTGGAGGCCGCCAGGCCCGGTCCCGGGACCACGCTGCTGGTGCCGGGCGGCCGCTTCACGGCCGACTTCGAGCCGCGGATCACCGACTGGCTGCGCGCCCGCGGGAGCGGCGCGGAGCGGCTGGTGTCCGTGTGCACGGGAGGGCTGCTGCTGGCGGAGGCCGGGCTGCTGGACGGGCGCCGGGCGACGACGCACTGGTCCGCCTGCGAGGCCATGGCACGGGACTACCCGCGGGTGTCGGTGGAGCCGGACCCCATCTACGTACGGGACGGCCCGGTGGCGACCTCGGCCGGGGTCACGGCCGGCATCGACCTGGCCCTCGCCCTCGTGGAGGAGGACCACGGACGGGACGTGGCGCTGGTCATCGCCCGGCACCTGGTGGTGTTCCTGCGCCGGCCCGGCAATCAGGCCCAGTTCAGCGCGCAGCTCGCGGCGCAGACCGCACGGCGGGAGCCGCTGCGCGACGTGCAGCAGTGGATCACCGAGAACCCGGGCGGCGACCTGGGCGTGGAGGCGCTCGCGGCGCGGGCCCGCCTCTCGCCGCGGCACTTCGCCCGGGCCTTCCGCGCGGAGACGGGGGTGACTCCGGGGCGGTACGTGGAGCGGGTGCGCGTGGAACACGCGCGGCGGCTCCTGGAGGACACCGGCGAGGGCATCGCGCAGATCGCCCGTACCTGCGGCTACGGAACACCGGAGGCGCTGCGCCGGGCCTTCGTGAAGGCCCTGGGCCAGCCTCCGGCGGAGTACCGCCGGCGCTTCGGCTCCCCGGTCCGCCCGTGCGCCGCGGACCGGCCCGCGCCGGCCCCGTACGAGCACGAGCGCCCCGCATGACCAGCACGGCCCCCGCCCACCGGGCGCGGGAGGACACCGCCCGACGCTCCGGAGGAGCCATGCAGATCGCCGTACTGCTCTACGACCGTTTCACCGCCCTCGACGCCGTGGGCCCCTTCGACACCCTCGGCCGGCTCCCCGGCGCGCGGACCGTGTTCGTCGCCGAGCGCCCCGGCCCGGTGCGCAACGACAGCGGGCAGCTGTCGCTGGTCGCCGAGAAGGGCCTCGGCGAGGTGCTGCGGCCCGACATCGTGATCGTGCCCGGCGGTCCGTTCCCCGAGGCGGAGACGGAGAACCCGGCGGTCCTGGACTGGCTGCGGGCCGTCGACGCGACGACCGCCTGGACCACCTCCGTGTGCACCGGCTCGCTGCTGCTCGCCGCCGCCGGACTGCTCGACGGTCGCCGGGCCGCCGGCCACTGGCTCTTCCTGGACCGGCTGCCGCGGTACGGCGCCGAGCCCACGGGGGAGCGGGTGGTGTTCGACGGCAAGTACGTCACCGCCGCCGGAGTGTCCGCCGGGATCGACATGGGTCTGGCGCTGCTCGGCCGGATCGCCGGCGACGACGTCGCCCGCACGGTCCAGCTGATGACCGAGTACGACCCGCAGCCGCCCTACGACGCCGGCTCCCCCGACAAGGCCCCGGCCGAGCTCGTCGCACGGCTGCGCGCGGTCAGCCCGCTGTAGGCCCGTGGACGGCGGACCCGTGGTCCGGCCCGGATCCGGCCGGGGCCGCGTCCGGCCGCCAGGTGAAGGCGGGAGCGCGCCGCTGGAGGAACGCGGCGACGCCTTCCGCGGTGTCGCCGCTCCCGGCCGCCTGGTCCGCCCAGTAGGCGTCCCGGTCGGTGCGCCCGTCCGCGAACTCCTTGGCCGCGGCCTGGGTCAGCGGCGAGCGCGAGACCAGCACGCGCGCGAACGCGGCGATCCGCTCGTCCAGGCCGCCCGCCGGCAGCAGTTCGTTCAGGAAACCGGCGTGCAGCGCCTGCTCCGCGTCGATCAACTCCGCCGAGAACAGCAGGTACTTGGCCCACGCGGGGCCGACCAGGGAGGCCAGCCGCCGGGTGGAGGAGGCCGGGTAGACGATGCCCAGCTTCGCCGGGGTCACGCCGAACGACGCGCCCTCCTCGGCGAACCGCAGGTCGCACGCGGCGGCCAGCTGGCCGCCGCCGCCCACGCAGAAACCGCGGATCGCGGCGAGGGTCGGCCTGGGGAACGCGGCCAGGGCCTCCTCCGCGGCCACGGCCAGCGCCTGCGGGTCCTCGCGGCCGGTCAGGGAGGAGATGTCCGCCCCGGCGCAGAAGGTCGGCCCGGCCCCGGTCAGGACGAGCACCCGTACGGCGGGGTCGGCCGCGAGCTCCGCGAGCAGGACGGGCAGCGCCCGCCACATGGCGGCCGTCATCGCGTTCCGCTTGGCGGGGTGGGAGATGACCACGGTGGCGACCCCGTCGGCGACCGCGTGCCGCAGGGCCGCGTCGGGGGCCTGCCGCGGGGCCGGGCCCCGGTCCGGCTGGCGGGCTGCGTCCATGCGCCGGATGCTATCGCGGGCCGCCGCTCCTATGATCGGGGGAGTCCGTCCCAGGGGGGTGCGAGGAGGTGGCACGCCCATGGGCACAGGCCGTACCGAGGCGAAGGACCGGGAGCCGCGGCGCGAGAAGGGGAAACTGGGCCGCAGCTTCGGGCTGCTGGCCGTGCTCGGGGTGATCCTCGTCCTGGCCGGTCTGGTCGGTCTCGTCTACACCAACGTGGCCACCTTGACCTCCATGTTCCTCTTCGGCTGGCTGCTGCTCATCGGCGGTGTGGTGGGCCTGCTGCAAGCCGTGCAGTCGCGCAGGAGCAACTTCTTCTGGCTCGCCGTCATCGTCGCCGCGGTCAACATCGCGGCCGGGGTCGTCGTCCTTCGGCGCCCCGAGGCGAGCGCCGAGGCGCTCACCATGTTCGCCGCGCTGCTCTTCCTCACCGCCGGGCTGTTCCGGCTGGTCGGCTCGCTCGTGGTGCGCGGCAGCAATTTCGGGCTGGCTCTGGTCCAGGGCGCCTTCGGGGTGCTGCTGGGCGTGCTGATCCTGTCCAACTGGCCGGGCAACAGCCTCTACGTGATCGGAACCTTCTTCTCCCTCGCCCTGCTGTTCGACGGCCTGAGCCTGGTGGCGCTGGGCATCGGCGCGCGGCGCATCCTGGGCTTGGTCAGGGAAGACGGGGAGCCGGCGGGGGCGGGCGCGCCGGGCGGGGTCCGTGAGGCGGCCGATAAGCGTCGGACAGGAGATCAGGAACAGTCGAACAACTGACTCCGTCATGCGCCACTGGTCAGAAAGTGTCCGATTGCCGCTGACTTATGGTCAGCGCACCGGTCCGGACCAGGGTGGTCCCACTCTTGACGGGTGGAGACGATCGAGCGTGAAGACGGGGGACGGAAGATGGATGTCAGCGGGAGCGTCCCGCCAGCCAGGGAGGGGACGCCGGGTGCTCCGGCCGACCCCCTCGCGTACGAGGGCGTGTGGCGGTTCACCGCCCCCGCCGTAGAAGAATCCGTTCCGCAGGCCCGGCGGGCCGTTCGCGACCTGCTCGGTCGCCAGGGAGTGCCGGCCGACCGCGACCTGGTCTACTCCCTGCTGCTGATCGTCTCCGAACTGGTGACGAACACCGTCCGGCACGCCGCCCTGCTCTCGCCGGAGGTGGCGGTCGAGGTCGCGATCGGCCGGGCATGGGTACGGGTGGCCGTCGAGGACGACCACCCGTACCGCCCCAAGGCGCTGGAGGCCGATTTCGGCCAGACCGGCGGCCGGGGCCTGCTCCTGGTGCGTGAGCTCACGCTGGAGGCCGGCGGGGTCTGCGACGTGGAGCACACCTCGACCGGCGGCAAGGTCATCTGGGCGGCGCTGCCGCTCACCGCCCCGGCCCGCTGAGCCCCGCACACGACGGACCCGGGCCCGCTACCAGCCGGCGGCGTCCCCGGTCAGCTCGCGGACGGCCGGCCGCGCCGCGTCCAGCACGGTCATGAACCAGGCGGAGAACGGCGCTTCGGCGTGCCGCTTCACCAGCTCCTCGGCCGTGACGAAGGCCGTGTCCCCGACCTCTTCCGGATCGGGCCGCAGGGCGGCCTGCGCCAGTCCCACGAACAGGTGGTTGAACTCCTGCTCCACCAGACCCGACGCCGGATCGGGGTGGTTGTAGCGCACCGTCCCCGCCTCCGCGAGCAGCGAGGGGGAGAGCCCCAGCTCCTCGTACGTGCGCCGGGCGGCCGCGGCGAACGGCGACTCACCGGGGTAGGGGTGGCCGCAGCAGGTGTTCGACCAGACGCCGGGGGAGTGGTACTTCCCGAGGGCGCGCTGCTGGAGCAGCAGGCGGCCCTGCTCGTCGAAGAGGAACACGGAGAACGCCCGGTGCAACTGTCCGGGGGCCTGGTGGGCGGAGAGTTTCTCCGCCGTGCCGATGGTGTTGCCGGACTCGTCGACCAGTTCGAGCATGATCGCTTCTTGAGTGCCGGTGCCGTTGGACGCGCTGTTCGCGGCGGTGGCTGGTGTGGTCGGCATACCCATCCTTCGCTTCGGACTCCGGCCTTCAGTCTGCCGTACAAAAGCGGCTTGTCCCCACTTCGGACATCCGTGCACCCGTGCCCCTCCCTCCGTGATAAGCGAGGAGGGAGGGACACGGCGACCGGTGCGTCAGACGCCGAACGGGGCCGGATAGCCGATCGTGCCCGACGGAACCGGAACCGAATCGTCCAGGACCAGTGCCATCATCGCCCCGTCCGGCACCTCGAAGGGAGCCCGGATGCCGAAGCGCGACGCCGGCACGAACCCGAAGCGCGGGTAGTACTCCGGGTGCCCCAGCACCAGCACGAGCGATTCCCCGCGCGTCCGGGCGGCCGCGAGCAGCGCCCGTACGACGGAGCTGCCCGCGCCCGAACGCTGGAGCGCGGGATCGACGGCCACCGGCGCGAGCGCCAGCGCACGCGCCCCGCCGACCTCGCACACGGTGAGCAGGGCGTGCGCCGCGACCGAGCCGTCCGGCGCCTCGGCCACGTACGACAGCCCGGGCACCCAGGCGCCGTCGGTACGGAGGGCGTCCACGAGGTCCGCCTCCAGAGGGGTGTCGAACGCCGCGAGGTTGACGGCCCGCACGGCCCCGATGTCGCCCGCCGTCTCCGGCCGCGCGGGCCAGCGCGGCCCGGCCCCGGGCGTCGCCGGCGCGATCGCCCAGGGGAACGCCTCGCGGGCGGCGGCGGAGGAGACGTCGGACACACCGGAGGCGTCGGACGGATGGGTGGAAGGACCGGCGGAGCGGTCGGAAGAGCGGGAGGTGTCGGTCAACGTGAACCCTTGGGAAAGGGGCGCGGCCGACGGGCGATCGGTCTGCGATCAGCCCCGGCCGGATGCCCGGAAGGAAGAGGAGGCGTACCGGAGGTCGGCGCACGCGGCGACGACGGCTGCGACGGTCATCAACACACCTCTTTCCCCTCGGATCGGATCCATCCGGATCGGGCTCGGACGCTCGTGCGGAGATCGCACGCGTCGCCGTCCACGGTAGCATCCGGGCCGCTTGTGATCGGCCGCCGCGATCACCGATGATGATCAACGTCGGCCCCCGTGCCCCCTGGTCACCGGCGTTCCCCGGGCGTGCGCCGGGGTGCGGATCGGGGCGTAAACGGGCGGTGAACCCCGCCTTCCATTCATCCGATAGCCTCTGCCGACGTGCCGCCGCCCTCCGAGGCGCCCGTTTCAAGGAGTGAGTTCGTCTGCCGACCGCCATCCTCACCGGTCAGCCGGTCCCCGGATCACCGCTCGAAGGCGAGCTGCGCTCACTCGGATTCCAGGTGCGCCGGGCACCGGCCGCACCGGACGTGCGCCACGCCCTCGCCGCGCTGCCCGCCGGCGAGCGGGTCGCCGTCGTCGACAGCGCCTTCGTCGGACACCGGCACGCCCTGCGCCTCGCGCTGACCGATCCGCGCTTCGACGCCTGCGCCGTCACCGGCGCGCTCGCCGTTCAGCCCGCCGCCCGGCCCGCCCTGGAGCGGGCCGCGGCCGCCGTGGCCGCACCGGCCGGCGCCCCCACCGCCGACGGCACCCACGACGCGGCCCGGCCCGACCGGCTCGCCGCCGCCCTGCAAGCGGCCGGCACCGCCGTCCACCGGCCCGACCTGGGCACCCTGGTGGCCGCCGTCCCCGCCACCGGCGCCGAGCGCGCCGGGGCGAGCGCCGCCGTCGCCGCCGTCGACGAGGAGGCCGTCCGGCTGCGGACCGCCGTGAAGTCCCGCGACGGCTTCTTCACCACCTTCTGCGTCAGCCCGTACTCGCGCTACATCGCCCGCTGGTGCGCGCGCCGCGGTCTGACCCCCAACCAGGTCACCACCGCCTCGCTGATCACCGCGCTCGTCGCGGCCGGCTGCGCCGCGACCGGGGAGCGCTGGGGCTACGTCGCCGCCGGCGTCCTGCTCCTCGTCTCCTTCGTCCTGGACTGCACCGACGGGCAGCTCGCCCGCTACTCGCTCCAGTACTCGACGCTGGGGGCCTGGCTCGACGCCACCTTCGACCGGGCGAAGGAGTACTCCTTCTACGCGGGCCTCGCCCTGGGCGCCGCCCGCGACGGCGACGACGTGTGGGCGCTCGCCCTCGGCTCGATGATCCTCATGACCTGCCGGCACGTCGTCGACTTCGCCTTCAACGAGGCCAACCACGACGCCACCGCCAACACCAGCCCGACCGCCGCCCTGTCCGACCGGCTCGACAGCGTCGGCTGGACCGTCTGGCTCCGGCGCATGATCATCCTCCCGATCGGCGAGCGCTGGGCGATGATCGCGGTGCTGACCGCGCTGACCACCCCCCGCACCGTCTTCTACGCGCTCCTGGCCGGCTGCGCCTTCGGCGCCCTCTACACCACCGCCGGCCGCGTCCTGCGCTCCCTGACCCGCCGCGCCCGGCGCACCGACCGGGCCGCCCGCGCCCTCGCCGACCTGGCCGACTCCGGCCCGCTGGCCGAGCTCGCGGGCCGGATCCTGGGCCGCGTGGCACCCGGCGCCGGGATCGCCGCGGCCGTCATCGGCTCGGCCGCGCTGATCTGGACGGCCTGGGCGTACCCCTTCGGCAGCCGCCAGGTGGTCATCGCCGCGGTCGTGTACGCGCTGCTCGCCGGAGCCGCCGTCGCCCGCCCCCTCAAGGGAGCCCTCGACTGGCTGGTCCCGCCCGTCTTCCGGGCCGCCGAATACACCACGGTGCTGGTCCTCGCCGCCAAGGCGGACGTCCCGGGGGCCCTTCCGGCGGCATTCGGCCTGATCGCGGCGGTCGCCTACCATCACTACGACACGGTGTACCGGATCCGGGGCGGCACGGGCGCGCCCCCGCACTGGCTGGTGCGGTCGATCGGCGGCCACGAGGGCCGGGTCCTGTTGACCGCGGTCCTGGCCGCCGTCCTCACCCGTGAGGCGTTCCCCGTCGCGCTCACGGCCACGGCCGTGTTCGTGGCTCTCGTGGTGCTCGTGGAGAGCATCCGATTCTGGGTCTCCTCCGGAGCACCCGCCGTACATGACGAAGGAGAACCAGCATGATCGGCCTTGTCCTCGCTGCCGGTGCCGGACGCCGTCTGCGTCCCTACACCGACACCCTGCCCAAGGCCCTCGTGCCCGTCGGCCCCGAAGGCCGGGAGGAGAGCCTGACGGTCCTCGACCTGACCCTGGGCAACTTCGCGGAGGTCGGTCTCACCGAGGTCGCCGTCGTCGTCGGCTACCGCAAGGAGGCCGTCTACGAGCGCCGCGAGGCGCTGGAGGCCAAGTACGGCGTCAAGATCACGCTGATCGACAACGACAAGGCCGAGGAGTGGAACAACGCCTACTCCCTGTGGTGCGCGCGCGACGTCCTGAAGCAGGGCGTGATCCTCGCCAACGGCGACACCGTGCACCCGGTCTCCGTCGAGCGGACCCTGCTCGACGCCCGCGGCGAAGGACGGAAGATCATCCTCGCCCTCGACACGGTCAAGCAGCTGGCCGACGAGGAGATGAAGGTCATCACCGCCGAGGGCCGGGGCGTCCGGAAGATCACCAAGCTGATGGATCCGGCCACCGCGACCGGTGAGTACATCGGCGTCACCCTCATCGAGCCCGAGGCGGCCGAGGAGCTGGCGGACGCCCTGAAGGCCACCTTCGAGCGCGACCCCGACCTCTACTACGAGGACGGCTACCAGGAGCTCGTCAACCGCGGCTTCACGGTCGACGTGGCCCCCATCGGCGACGTCTCGTGGGTCGAGATCGACAACCACGACGACCTCGCCAAGGGCCGGACGATCGCATGCCAGTACTGACCCGGCTGATCCCCTCGCCGGTCGTCGTCGACATCAGCCGCGGCGCCATGGACGACCTGGCCGGCCTCCTGGCCGACCAGCGGATCTCCGCGTCCGGCAAGCTGGCGATCGCGATCAGCGGCGGCTCCGGCGTGACGCTGCGCGCCAAGCTGGAGCCGGTACTGCCGCACGCCGACTGGTACCCGGTCGCGGACGGCACCATCGACTCCGCCGTGCAGCTGGCCGACGACATCAAGGGCAACCGCTACGACGCCGTCGTGGGCCTGGGCGGCGGAAAGATCATCGACGTGGCGAAGTACGCCGCGGCGCGGGTCGGGCTGCCCATGGTGGCCGTCGCCACCAACCTCTCCCACGACGGGATCTGCTCGCCGGTGTCCATCCTGGACAACGACAACGGCCGCGGCTCCTACGGCGTGCCCACGCCGATCGCCATGGTGATCGACCTCGACGTGATCAAGGAAGCACCGGTGCGGTTCATCCGCGCCGGCATCGGCGACGCGATCTCCAACATCTCGGCCATCGCCGACTGGGAGCTCTCCCACAAGATCACCGGCGAGCCCGTCGACGGCCTGGCCGCCGCCATGGCCCGTACCGCCGGCGAGTCCGTGCTGCGCCACCCCGGGGGCTGCGGCGACGACGAGTTCCTCACCGTGCTCTCGGAGGGCCTGGTCCTCTCCGGCATCGCCATGTCGATCAGCGGGGACTCCCGCCCGTCGTCCGGCGCCTGCCACGAGATCAGCCACGCCTTCGACCTGCTCTACCCGGGCCGCTCCGCGCTCCACGGCGAACAGGTCGGCATCGGAGCCGCCTTCGCCATGCACCTGCGCGGGGCCGAGGCGCAGTCCGGGCTCTTCACCGAGGTGCTGCGGCGCCACGGCCTGCCCGTCCTGCCCGAGGAGATCGGCTTCAGCGTCGACGAGTTCGTCGCCGCCGTCGAGTACGCCCCCCAGACCCGCCCGGGACGCTTCACCATCCTGGAGCACCTCAACCTGTCCGCCGCCGAGATCAGGGACGCTTACGCCGACTATGCCAAGACCATCCGTAGCTGAACTGAGGCCCGTCGTCCATCCGGCGGGCGTGAAGGACCGGCGCAGCGGCGAGCACTGGGGCGGACGCCTCTACATGCGCGAGATCTCCCTGCGCATCACCCGCTTCCTGGTCACCACCAAGGTCACGCCGAACCAGCTGACCTACGTGATGACCCTGGCCGGCGTCCTCGCCCTGCCGGCCCTGCTGGTGCCGGGCGTCTGGGGCGCCGTCCTCGGCGTGGTCGCGGTCCAGATGTACCTGCTGCTCGACTGCGTCGACGGCGAGGTGGCCCGCTGGAAGCAGCAGTTCTCGCTCTCCGGCGTGTACCTGGACCGGGTCGGCGCCTACCTGTGCGACGCGGCGGTCCTCGTCGGCTTCGGCCTGCGCGCCGCCGACCTGTGGGGCACCGGCCGCATCGACTGGCTGTGGGCCTTCCTGGGCACCCTGGCCGCCCTCGGCGCCATCCTGATCAAGGCCGAGACCGACCTGGTCGGCGTCGCCCGCCACCAGACCGGCCGGGCGCCGGTCCAGGAGTCGGCCGCCGAGCCGCGCTCCTCCGGCATGGCGCTGGCCCGCCGGGCCGCCGCCGCGCTCAAGTTCCACCGCCTGGTCCTCGGCATCGAGGCCTCGCTGCTCATCCTGGTGCTGGCCGTGCTCGACCAGATGCGCGGCGACCTGTACTTCTCGCGGCTCGGCGTCGCCGTGCTGGCCGGCATCGCGCTGCTGCAGACGGTGCTGCACCTCGTCTCGATCCTCGCCTCCAGCAGGCTGAAGTGAGCGCGCCGATGCGGCTGGGCGCCGTGATCATCACCATGGGCAACCGGCCCGACGACCTGAAGGCCCTCATCGAGTCGGTCGCCCGGCAGGAGGGCGACCCCGTCGAGGTGGTCGTCGTGGGCCAAGGTGTCCGGGTCACCGGGGTGCCCGAGGGCGTCCGTACGGTCGACCTGCCCGAGAACCTGGGCATCCCGGGGGGACGCAACGTCGGCATCGAGGCCTTCGGCCCCGGCGGCGGCGACGTGGACGCCCTGCTCTTCCTCGACGACGACGGGCTGCTGGAGCGCACCGACACCGCCGAGCTGTGCCGCCGGGCCTTCGCCGAGGACCCGGAGCTCGGGATCGTCAGCTTCCGGATCGCCGACCCCGATACCGGTGCCACCCAGCGCCGGCACGTGCCCCGGCTGCGCGCCTCGGACCCGATGCGCTCCTCCCGCGTGACCACCTTCCTGGGCGGCGCCAACGCCGTCCGCACGAAGGTGTTCGAGCAGGTCGGAGCCCTCCCCGGGGAGTTCTTCTACGCCCACGAGGAGACGGACCTGGCCTGGCGGGCGCTCGACGCGGGGTGGCTGATCGACTACCGCGCGGACATGGTGCTGCTGCACCCCACCACAGCCCCCTCCCGGCACGCCGTCTACCACCGTATGGTGGCCCGTAACCGGGTGTGGCTCGCCCGCCGCAACCTGCCTGCCCCGCTGGTCCCCGTCTACCTGGGCGTCTGGCTCCTGCTGACCCTGGTCCGCAGGCCCTCGGCGCCCGCGCTGAAGGCGTGGTTCGGCGGTTTCCGTGAGGGATGGACCACTCCCTGTGGCCCCCGCCGCCCGATGCGCTGGCGGACGGTCTGGCGGTTGACCCGACTGGGCCGACCACCTGTCATCTGACGAGCACGCGTCTGGGACCATGGCGCGATCACGGGGCCGCGTTCCAGCCCGATGCCCTTCCTTCCCGCCGCATCTTGAAGACGGAAAGTTTCAACTTGTGAGTGACACAACCCACGACGGCGCCCTCGCCACGAGCAAGCCGCCGTCCCAGGACGCGGGGCTGAGCCCCGCGGAGCTCGCCAGGAAGTACGGCCTGTCCGTGAGCGGGGCCCGCCCCGGCCTGGGCGAGTACGTCCGCCAGCTCCTGGGCCGCCGCCACTTCATCATGGCGTTCTCCCGGGCCAAGCTGGTCGCCCAGTACAGCCAGGCGAAGCTCGGCCAGGTCTGGCAGGTGGCGACCCCGCTGCTGAACGCGGCCGTCTACTTCCTGATCTTCGGCCTGATCCTCGGCGCCGGAAAGCAGATGCCCAAGGGCGTCTACGTTCCGTTCCTGATGATGGGCATCTTCGTCTTCACCTTCACCCAGAGCTCGTTGATGGCCGGTGTCCGGGCGATCTCCGGCAACCTCGGCCTGGTCCGGGCCCTGCACTTCCCGCGCGCCGCGCTGCCGATCTCGTTCTCGCTCCAGCAGCTCCAGCAGCTGCTGTACTCGATGATCGTGGTCTTCATCATCGCGATCAGCTTCGGCAACTATCCGCGGCTGTCGTGGCTGCTGGTGGTCCCGACGCTGGCGCTGCAGTTCGTGTTCAACATCGGACTCGCGATGATCTTCGCGCGGCTGGGCTCCAAGACCCCCGACCTGGCCCAGCTGATGCCGTTCGTCATGCGGACCTGGATGTACGCCTCCGGCGTCATGTTCCCCATCGGGATCTACCTCAAGGACCAGCCGCAGTGGATCAGCGACATCCTGCTGTGGAACCCGGTGGCCATCTACATGGACCTCATCCGGTTCGCCCTGATCGACAACTACGGCAGCAGCAACCTGCCGCCGCACGTCTGGCTCTTCGCGGTGGGCTGGGCCGTGGTCGTCGGAGCGGGCGGCTTCGTGTACTTCTGGAAGGCTGAGGAGCGTTACGGCCGTGGCTGATACAACCCAGGGGCGCGTCCCCACCGTCATCGCGGACGGCGTCCACATCGTCTACCGGGTCAACACCGGCGGAGCGGGCAAGGGAGCGGCCACCGCGGCGCTCAGCAAGATCATGCGCCGCAAGACCAAGGGCGACGCCCCGGGCGTCCGCCGGGTGCACGCCGTGCGCGGGGTCTCCTTCACCGCGTACCGCGGCGAGGCCATCGGCCTCATCGGCTCCAACGGCTCCGGCAAGTCCACCCTGCTGCGCGCCATCGCGGGCCTGCTGCCGTGCGAGGAGGGCAAGGTCTACACCGACGGCCAGCCCTCGCTGCTCGGCGTGAACGCGGCGCTGATGAACGACCTGACCGGCGAGCGGAACGTGGTCCTCGGCGGTCTCGCCATGGGCATGAGCCGCGAGCAGATCAAGGAACGCTTCCAGAGCATCGTCGACTTCTCCGGCATCAACGAGAAGGGCGACTTCATCTCGCTGCCGATGCGCACCTACTCGTCCGGCATGGCGGCCCGGCTGCGCTTCTCCATCGCGGCGGCCAAGGACCACGACGTCCTGATGATCGACGAGGCCCTGGCCACCGGTGACCGCAGCTTCCAGGTACGGTCCGAGAACCGCATCCGCGAGCTGCGGCAGAAGGCCGGCACGGTCTTCCTGGTGAGCCACAACAACAAGTCCATCCGCGACACCTGCGACCGGGTGCTGTGGCTGGAGAAGGGCGAGCTCCTCATGGACGGGCCCACGGAGGAAGTCGTCTCGGCGTACGAGAAGGCCACCAACAGCTGACCCGCGCCCCGCGCACGGACGCAAGGGCCCCCACCGCGCAGCGCGGCGGGGGCCTTCGCGTGCCCGCGGGCGCCGCGCGCGGCGCCCGGCCGGACTCCGACGGCGGCCGGCGCCGGGACACGGGCGACTTTCGTCGGCGCAGCGAATACCCCAGAGGCCCCGGCGGCGTTGTACAGCGTAAGCTGAAGCGGTCCTGAATCGCGCCAAGAGGGGACGATTCCCCGCAGGTGGGCGGGCGTGGGCACCCCGGGCGAAGCCCGGCGGCGTGTCCGAAATAGGATGTATTGAGTCTGCAGTGTAGAACGGGAGATGTGACGGCAATGGCTACGGGAATTCTCCGGCCCCCAGGCACGACGGCCGTCCCCGCCCCGGGCGGCGGGCGGTGACCCCGGGGCACGACAGCCGGCCCCGGTCCGACACGGCCCACGCGCGCGCCACCCTCGGCAAGGCCCGGACGGAGAACTTCCCCGTCGCCCCCGCGTTCCTCCCGCGCGCCTGGCGCGAGGGCCTGACGGCGGTCTACGGATACGCCCGCCTCGTCGACGACATCGGCGACGGCGACCTCGCCCCCGGCGGACGCGACGCCGAACTCCTCGGCCTCGACCCCGCCGCCGCGGACGACCGGCTCCTCATGCTCGACGCCTTCGAGACCGACCTGAAGCGGGTGTTCGGCGCCGCCGACGGCCCCCCGCGCCACCCCCTGCTGCTGGCCCTGCGGCCCGTCGTGCGCGACCACGGCCTCACCCCCGAGCCGTTCCTCGGGCTGATCGAGGCCAACCGCCAGGACCAGCGCGTGACGCGCTACGCGACCTACGGCGACCTCCTCGCCTACTGCGAACTGTCCGCCAACCCGGTGGGCCGGCTCGTGCTCTCCCTCACCGGCACCGCCACCCCCGAGCGGATCCGCCGCTCCGACGCCGTCTGCACCGCCCTGCAGATCGTCGAACACCTCCAGGACGTCGCCGAGGACCTCGGCCGGGACCGGATCTACCTGCCGGCCGAGGACATGCGCCGCTTCCACGTGGCCGAAACCGACCTCAAGGCCCCGTCCGCCGGCGCCTCCGTCCGCGCCCTCGTCGCATTCGAAAGCGCGCGCGCCCGTGAACTCCTGAATGAAGGCACCCCGCTCGTGGGTAGCGTGCACGGCAGACTCCGGCTGCTGCTCGCGGGCTTCGTGGGAGGGGGGCGCGCCGCCCTTCGGGCCGTCACCGACGCCGGCTTCGACGTCCTCCCCGGCCCGCCCAAGCCCACCAAGACCGGCCTGCTCCGCGAGGTGGCCGCCGTCCTGCGCACAGCGCCGAGAAAGGGGTGAGCCCGACCGTGGAGGGCCCCGCACACACATCGTCAACGGCCGTACCCCCGCCGCCGGTCCTGGCGGCCTACAGCTACTGCGAGGCGGTCACCGGATCGCAGGCGCGCAACTTCGCCTACGGCATCCGGCTGCTGCCCACCGACAAGCGGCAGGCGATGTCCGCGCTGTACGCCTTCTCCCGGCGGGTCGACGACATCGGCGACGGCACGCTGGAACCGGCCGCGAAACTGGCCCGGCTGGAGGAGACCCGCGCGCTGCTCGGCCGCGTGCGCGCCGGGCAGGTCGACGAGGACGACACCGACCCGGTCGCCGTGGCCCTCGCCCACGCGGCGGGCCGCTTCCCGATCCCGCTGGGCGGCCTCGACGAGCTCATCGACGGCGTCCTCATGGACGTGCGCGGCGAGACCTACGAGACCTGGGACGACCTGCGGACCTACTGCCGCTGCGTCGCCGGGGCCATCGGACGGCTCTCGCTCGGCGTCTTCGGCACCGTGCACACCGGAGGCCTCGGCGCGGCCGACGCCGAACGCGCCGGAGAGTACGCCGACACCCTCGGCCTCGCCCTCCAACTCACCAACATCCTGCGCGACGTCCGCGAGGACGCGGCCAACGGCCGCACCTACCTGCCCGCCGAGGACCTCGCCAAGTTCGCCTGCGCCGACGGCTTCCACAGCGACCGGATGCCCGCCGGCTCCGACTTCGCCGGGCTCGTCCACCACGAAGTCCGGCGCGCCCGCGCCCTGTTCGCCGAGGGCTACCGGCTGCTGCCGATGCTCGACCGGCGCAGCGGGGCCTGCGTGGCCGCCATGGCCGGCATCTACCGCCGGCTCCTCGACCGCATCGAGCGCGAGCCCGAGGCCGTGCTGCGCGGCCGCGTCTCGCTGCCGACCCACGAGAAGGCGTACGTCGCCGTGCGCGGCCTCTCCGGGCTCGACGCGCGGACCATCTCCCGCCAGAGCAACCGGAGGCGGGCCTGATGCCCACGAACCACCGACCGGACCTCCCGGGCGCCGCGCCCGGCCGCACCGCACCGGCCCGCGCCGGCGCACGGGCAACCGGTGCGCCGGCCGGCGCGTCCGTCCGTACGGGCCGGACCGGGAAGGCCGGGCCGCTTCCCGTACCGGGCGGCACCACGGGGGAGGGCGCATGAGCGACAGCGCACGGCACGCCGTCGTCGTCGGCGGCGGACTCGCCGGCGTCACCACCGCCCTCGAACTCGCCGACGCCGGACTGCGGGTGACCCTGCTCGAAGGGCGCCCGCGGCTGGGCGGCCTCGCCTTCTCCTTCCAGCGCGGCGACCTCACCGTGGACAACGGCCAGCACGTCTACCTGCGCTGCTGCACCGGCTACCGGTGGTTCCTCGACCGGATCGACGGCGCCGCTCTTGCCCCGCTCCAGGACCGGCTCGACGTCCCCGTCCTCGACGTCGGCCACCCCGGCGGCCCGCGCCTGGGCCGGCTGCGCCGCAGCGCGCTGCCCGTCCCCCTCCACCTCGCGGGCTCCCTCGCCCGCTACCCCCACCTGTCCCTCGCCGAGCGCGCGAGCGTCGGGCGCGCCGCCCTCGCGCTGCGCCGGCTCGACCCCGCCGACCCGGCCCTGGACGGCCTGGACTTCGCGACGTGGCTCGGCCGCCACGGCCAGTCCGCCCGTACCGTCGAGGCCCTGTGGGACCTCGTCGGCATCGCGACCCTCAACGCCACCGCCGCCCAGTCCTCGCTCGGCCTGGCCGCCATGGTGTTCAAGACCGGGCTGCTCTCCGAGAACGGCGCCGCCGACATCGGCTGGGCCCGGGTCCCGCTCGGCGACCTGCACGACACCCTGGCCCGCAAGGCGCTCGACGCGGCCGGCGTACGGACCGAACTGCGCACCCGGGTCACCTGCATCTCCCGTCTGGATTCGGGCAGTTGGCGGGTCGACACCGAGAGCGAACCGCTGGACGCGGACACCGTGGTCCTCGCCGTACCGCAGCGCGAGGCCCGCGGACTGCTGCCCCCCGGGGCGCTCGCCGACCCGGACGCCCTCCTGGACATCGGCACCGCGCCGATCCTCAACGTCCACGTGGTCTACGACCGCAAGGTCCTGCGGCAGCCCTTCTTCGCCGCCCTCGGCTCCCCGGTGCAGTGGGTCTTCGACCGCACCGACGCCTCCGGACTGCCCGACGGCGGCCAGTACCTGGCCCTGTCCCAGTCCGTGGCGCAGGACGACATCGACGAGCCGGTCTCCGTCCTGCGGGCCAAGTACCTGCCCGAGCTGGAGAAACTGCTCCCGGCCGCGCGCGGCGCCAAGGTACGGGACTTCTTCGTCACCCGGGAGCGGACCGCCACCTTCGCCCCCGCACCCGGCGTCGGCCGGCTGCGCCCCGGCGCGCGGACCGACACGCCGGGGCTCTACCTGGCCGGTGCGTGGACTGCCACCGGTTGGCCCGCGACCATGGAGAGCGCCGTCCGGAGCGGACTGAACGCGGCCCACGCCGCGCTGGCCGCTCTCGGCCGCCACCGCGAACACCCTCTGCAGGAGGCGGCATGACGAGCAGCACGACCGGCACAACACGTACAGGAACCAGAGGAGAGCCAGTGAACCCGGGGAATCCCGCTGTCGAGAACACGGGTGCCGGAGTGGGCACAGCGGGCGGGGGAGCGGAGAAGGCCGACACGCTCGCCCTCCTGGAACGCGGCCGCACCCTGTCCACGCCCGTGCTCCGCGCCGCCGTCGACCGGCTCGCGGCCCCCATGGACACCGTCGCCGCCTACCACTTCGGCTGGATCGACGCCCAGGGCAACCCGGCGGACGGCGACGGCGGCAAGGCCGTGCGCCCCGCCCTCGCCCTGCTCTCGGCCGAGGCCGCGGGCGCCGCGGCCGAGGTCGGCGTCCCGGGCGCCGTCGCCGTCGAGCTCGTGCACAACTTCTCGCTGCTGCACGACGACCTGATGGACGGCGACGAGCAGCGCCGCCACCGCGACACCGTCTGGAAGGTGCACGGCCCCGCCCTCGCCATCCTGGTCGGCGACGCGCTCTTCGCCCTCGCCAACGAAGTCCTGCTGGAACTGGGCACCGTGGAGGCGGGCCGCGCCGCCCGACGGCTCACCGTCGCCAGCCGCAAGCTCATCGACGGCCAGGCCCAGGACATCTCGTACGAGCACCGCGAGCGCGTCAGCGTCGAGGAGTGCCTGGAGATGGAGGGCAACAAGACGGGCGCCCTGCTCGCCTGCGCGGTCTCGATCGGCGCGGTGCTCGGCGGCGCGGACGACCGCACGGCCGACAAGCTGGAGGAGTACGGCTACCACCTCGGCCTCGCCTTCCAGGCCGTCGACGACCTGCTCGGCATCTGGGGCGACCCGGAGGCCACCGGCAAGCAGACCTGGAGCGACCTGCGCCAGCGCAAGAAGTCGCTGCCGGTCGTCGCCGCCCTCGCCGCGGGCGGACCCGCCTGCGAGGAGCTCGCCGAACTGCTCGCCGCCGATGCCAAGAGCAACGACTTCGAGAACTTCTCGGAGGAGGAGTTCGCGGCCCGCGCGGCGCTCATCGAGGCGGCCGGCGGCCGCCAGTGGACCGCCGACGAGGCCCGTCGTCAGCACGCCGTCGCGATCCGGGCCCTGGACGACGTGGAGATGCCCCAGCGGGTGCGCGAACAGCTCGTCGCCCTCGCCGACTTCGTCGTCGTGCGCAAGCGGTGATCGCCACCCGATCGAACATATGACTCGCGAGTCGCCGGCCGGCGCCCCCGCCCGACAAGGCGGGCGCCGGCCGACGGCAGACCCCAGCACAGCACAGGCCACTGTTCTAAGGGGAAGCCATGACAGCGACGACCGACGGCAGCGCGGAGAGCGCTGCCGCTGGCAGCGACACGGACGCCGGTCTCCGGCCGGGTCCGGCCGCGGCAGAGCCGCCCGCGGACGCGGGAGCGCCCGCGGGAGCCCCCGCGGGTCCGCACGGGGGCGGCCCGGCCGGGCCCGCCGCCGAACCGCGCCCGCACGACGGCGGCGGCCGGGCCCGGGCGGCGGCGGCCGCCCGCGCGGGCAGCCGCGACGCCCACCTCGCCCCGCCGGCCCCGCCGGAACCCCGCGGGGCGACACCCGACCCGCGGCCCCTGGAGCGGGGCGCCCAGGAGGCCGCCGCCCGCGCCACCCGGCACCTGCTGGCCCGTCAGGACGCGGCGGGCTGGTGGAAGGGCGACCTGGAGACCAACGTCACCATGGACGCCGAGGACCTGCTGCTCCGGCAGTTCCTCGGCATCCGCGACGAGGCCACCACCCGGGCCGCCGCCCTCTTCATCCGGGGCGAGCAACAGGACGACGGCACCTGGTCCACCTTCCACGGCGGCCCCCCCGACCTCTCCGCCACCATCGAGGCGTACGTCGCCCTCCGCCTCGCCGGAGACGCGCCGGACTCCCCGCACATGGCCCGTGCCTCCGCCTGGATCCGCGCCCACGGCGGGATCGCCGCCGCCCGCGTCTTCACCCGGATCTGGCTGGCCCTGTTCGGCTGGTGGAGCTGGGACCACCTGCCCGAACTCCCGCCCGAACTGCTCTTCCTGCCCCCCTGGGTGCCGCTGAACATCTACGACTTCGGCTGCTGGGCCCGCCAGACCATCGTGCCGCTCACCGTGGTCTCCGCGCTGCGCCCGGTCCGCCCCGCCCTCTTCGCCCTCGACGAACTGCACACCGACGCCCGCAACCCCCACCCGGCCCGCCGGCTCGCCCCGCTGACCAGCTGGGACGGCGCCTTCCAGCGGATGGACAGGGTGCTGCACGTCTACCGGCGCCACGCCCCGCGCCGGCTGCGCAAGGCCGCGATGACCGCCGCCGGCCGTTGGATCGTGGAGCGCCAGGAGAACGACGGCTGCTGGGGCGGCATCCAACCGCCCGCCGTCTACTCCGTCATCGCCCTGCACCTGCTCGGGTACGACCTGAAGCACCCGGTGATGCGGGCCGGTCTGGAGTCCCTGGACCGGTTCGCCGTCTGGCGCGAGGACGGCGCCCGGATGGTCGAGGCCTGCCAGTCGCCCGTCTGGGACACCTGCCTCGCCACCATCGCCCTGGCCGACGCGGGCCTGCCGCCCGACCACCCGGCGCTGGTCAAGGCGGCCGACTGGATGCTCGGCGAGGAGATCGTGCGCAGCGGCGACTGGGCGGTCCGCAGGCCCGGGCTCGCCCCCGGGGGCTGGGCGTTCGAGTTCCACAACGACACCTACCCCGACATCGACGACACCGCCGAGGTCGTCCTCGCGCTGCGCCGCGTCCGCCACCCCGACCGGGCCCGCATCGAGGGCGCCATCGCCCGCGGGGTCTCCTGGAACCTCGGCATGCAGTCGAAGAACGGCGCCTGGGGGGCATTCGACGCCGACAACACCAGCCCGCTGCCCAACAAGCTGCCCTTCTGCGACTTCGGCGAGGTCATCGACCCGCCCTCGGCCGACGTCACCGCCCACGTGGTCGAGATGCTCGCCTTCGAGGGCAGGGCCGGCGACCCGCGGACCCGGCGCGGCATCGAGTGGCTGCTCGCCGAACAGGAGCCGGAGGGCGGTTGGTTCGGCCGCTGGGGCACCAACTACGTCTACGGCACCGGCTCGGTGGTCCCCGCCCTCACCGCCGCCGGCGTGCCCACCGGACACCCGGCCGTCCGGCGGGCCGTGCGCTGGCTGGAGTCCGTACAGAACGAGGACGGCGGCTGGGGCGAGGACCAGCGCTCCTACCAGGACGCCACGCTGGCCGGCAAGGGCGCCTCCACCCCCTCGCAGACCGCGTGGGCCCTCATGGCCCTGCTGTCGGCCGGGGAGCGGGACGGCGAGGCCGTGGCACGGGGCATCGCCCACCTGGTGGGGACCCAGCACGAGGACGGCTCCTGGGACGAGCCGTACTTCACCGGGACCGGCTTTCCCTGGGACTTCTCCATCAACTACCACCTGTACCGGCAGGTCTTCCCGCTCACCGCGCTCGGCCGCTACCTGTACGGCGAACCGTCCGTCCGCGGCGGGGAGGCCTGATGCCCGCCGACCGGCGGCACGTGGCGGGCGCGGGACCCCCGCTGGTCGTCGCCTGCGCCCTGCGCATCGAACAGGCCGCCCTGCGCAGCGCCGGCCGCGGCGCACCCGAGCGGTTCTCGGTGCTCCGTACCGGCATGGGACCGCGCGCGGCCGAGCGGGCCGTCACCCGGGCGCTGGAGCGGCCCGCCCTGGCCGGGGCGGCCGTCCTGGCCACCGGGTTCTGTGCCGGGCTCGTCCCCGGCATGCACCCGGGCGACCTCGTCGTCGCCGAGGAGACCCGGGACCCCCGCGGGACCGTCGCCTGCACCGGCACGGCCCTGCTCGCCGAAGCACTGGCCCGGGCCGCGCCCGGCCGGACCGTGCACACCGGCGTACTGACCGGAGCCGACCACGTGGTCCGGGGCCAGGAGCGCGCCCACCTGCGCGCCACCGGCGCCGTCGCGGTCGACATGGAATCCGCGGCCACCCTGTGGACCGCGGCCGGGGGCGCCCACGAGCGCGGAGCGCGCCCGGTTGCGGCCGTCCGGGTGATCGTGGACGCTCCGGAGCACGAGCTCGTCCGGATCGGCACCGTGCGCGGTGGAATATCGGCCTTCCGCGTATTGCGTGCCGTACTGCCCGCGTTTTACGAATGGCACCGTTCTTTGCTGCTCCCCAGGAGGTGAGCCAGATGGCCATGCCGCTGCGCCAGACCGTCAGGGTCGGGACCTATCTTCTCGAACAGAAGCTCCGCAAGCGTGAGAAGTTCCCGCTGATCGTCGAGCTGGAACCGCTGTACGCGTGCAACCTCGCCTGCGAAGGGTGCGGAAAGATCCAGCACCCGGCCGGAGTGCTCAAGCAGCGCATGCCGGTGGCCCAGGCCGTCGGCGCCGTGCTGGAATCGGGCGCGCCGATGGTGTCCATCGCGGGCGGAGAGCCCCTGATGCACCCGCAGATCGACGAAATCGTCCGACAGCTGGTGGCGAAGAAGAAGTACGTCTTCCTCTGCACCAACGCCATGCTGATGCGCAAGAAGATGGAGAAGTTCACCCCGTCCCCCTATTTCGCCTTCGCCGTGCACATCGACGGCCTGCGCGAGCGCCACGACGAATCCGTGGCCAAGGAGGGCGTGTTCGACGAGGCCGTCGCGGCCATCAAGGAGGCGAAGAAGCGGGGCTTCCGGGTCACCACGAACTCCACCTTCTTCAACACCGACACCCCGCAGACGATCATCGAGGTGCTCAACTACCTGAATGACGAACTCCAGGTGGACGAGATGATGATCTCGCCCGCCTACGCCTACGAAAAGGCACCGGACCAGGAGCACTTCCTGGGCGTCGAACAGACCCGGGAGCTCTTCAAGAAGGCCTTTTCCGGCGGGAACCGGCGTCGCTGGCGGCTCAACCATTCACCGCTCTTCCTGGACTTCCTGGAAGGGAAGGCGGACTTCCCCTGCACCGCCTGGGCCATTCCGAACTACTCCCTCTTCGGCTGGCAGCGCCCCTGCTACCTGATGAGCGACGGGTACGTGCCCACCTACCGCGAGCTGATCGAGGACACCGACTGGAGCAAGTACGGCCGCGGGAAGGACCCGCGCTGCGCGAACTGCATGGCGCACTGCGGCTACGAGCCCACCGCCGTCCTCGCCACCATGGGGTCCCTCAAGGAGTCCCTGCGCGCGGCCCGGGAGACGATCGGCGGGAACCGGGAAAAGTCGGCATGAGCACGCCGTCGGGCCGGGGGAGGACGCAGGGGGAGGGGGCCGGCCGGGGCCGGGGCTTCGACCTCGGCGCCCTGCTGGCCGAGCGCGGCGGCGAGCGGTACGAGCTGCACGCCCGCCACCTCAACCACCAGCTGCCCCGGATGCTGCACACGATCGGCTTCGACAAGGTCTACGAGCGGGCCGAGGGCGCCCACTTCTGGGACGCCGAGGGCAACGACTACCTCGACATGCTGGCCGGCTTCGGCGTCATGGGCCTGGGCCGGCACCACCCGGTGGTCCGGCGAGCCCTGCACGACGTCCTCGACGCCGGGCTCGCCGACCTGACCCGCTTCGACTGCCAGCCGCTGCCCGGGCTGCTGGCCGAGAAGCTGCTCTCGTACAGCCCGCACCTGGACCGGGTCTTCTTCGGCAACAGCGGCACCGAGGCCGTGGAGACGGCCCTGAAGTTCGCCCGGTACGCCACCGGGAGGCCCAGGATCCTCTACTGCGACCACGCCTTCCACGGGCTCACCACGGGCTCGCTGTCGGTGAACGGGGAGGGCGGCTTCCGGGACGGCTTCGCCCCGCTGCTGCCCGACACGAGGATCGCCCTCGGGGATCTGGCCGCTCTGGAGCGGGAGCTGCGCAAGGGCGACGTGGCCGCCTTCGTGGTCGAGCCGATCCAGGGCAAGGGGGTCCTGGCGGCCCCGCCCGGTTTCCTGCCCGCGGCGCAGGAACTGCTGCACCGGCACAAGGCGCTCCTGATCGCGGACGAGGTGCAGACCGGCCTCGGCCGGACCGGGGACTTCTACGCGTACCAGCACGAGCCGGGCGTGGAGCCGGACCTGGTGTGCGTGGCGAAGGCCCTGTCCGGGGGGTACGTGCCGGTCGGCGCGACCCTCGGCAAGGACTGGATCTTCAAGAAGGTCTACTCGTCCATGGACCGGGTGCTCGTCCACTCCGCGAGCTTCGGCTCCAACGCGCAGGCGATGGCGGCCGGCCTGGCGGTGCTGTCCGTCATGGAGGACGAGGAGGTCGTGGCGAACGCCCGGGCCACGGGCGACCTGCTGCGCGGCCGGCTCGCCGCCCTCGTGGACGACTACGAGCTGCTGTACGAGGTGCGCGGGCGCGGGCTGATGATCGGCATCGAGTTCGGCCGGCCGTCGTCGCTGGGACTGCGCTCGCGGTGGACCGTGCTCCAGGCGGCCCGCAAGGGGCTCTTCGCCCAGATGGTCGTGGTCCCGCTGCTCCGGAAGCACCGCATCCTCACCCAGGTGTCCGGAGACCACCTGGAGGTGATCAAGCTCATTCCGCCGCTGATCGTGGACGAGGCGGACGTGGAGCGGTTCGTCGGGGCCTTCCGCGAGGTCATGGACGAGGCGCACGGCGGGTCCGGGCTGATGTGGGACTTCGGCAGGACGCTGGTGAAGCAGGCCGTCGGCAACCGGTGACGGCGGCCCGCTCCGGCGGGTCAGTCCAGCAGCCGTGCGCGCAGCCGGTCGAGGGCCTCGGGCGACAGCCCGAGGCCCTCCGTCAGGTAGGACGGGACGCCGCCCCACCGTTCGTCGATGGTGTCGAAGGCGGCGGTCAGGTACGCGGCGCGGGCGTCGAACAGCGGGGCGAGCAGCTCCGCGACCTCGGGGGCGCGCGTCTCCTGCGTCTCGCCGCTCCGGCGGACCCGGTAGCGCCGGTGCGGGGCGTTGGACTCCAGGTAGTCCGCCACGATCGCCTCCCGCTCGACGCCCAGCGCGAGCAGGGTGACGGCGATCGACAGGCCCGCCCGGTCCTTCCCGGCCGCGCAGTGCATGAGCGCGGGGACGCTGTCGGCGGCGAGCGCGCGCAGCACGCGGCCGTGTTCGGCGGTGCGGTTCGCGATGATCGAGCGGTAGGAGTGCGCCATCCGGGCCTCGCCCTTCCCGTCGCCCAGGAGCGAGCGGAGCCGGGCCAGGTCGCCGTCGCGGACCAGCTTCCAGAACTCCCGGCCGTCGGCCGGGTCCGAGAGCGGGATGTTGACGTTCCGCACCCCGGTCAGTTCCACGTCCGGGCCCTCCAAGGCGTGGTCGGCGTCGTTGCGGAAGTCGAAGACGGTGTGGAGCCCGAGCGAGTTGAGGAACTGTGCGTCGGTTTCGGTGGCATGTGCCAGATGTCCGCTTCGGAAGAGTCGTCCTGGCCTGACCCTCCGTCCGTCGGTCGTGGGCAGCCCGCCCACGTCGCGGAAGTTCCGCACTCCGGCCAGTTCCGGTTCCGGTTGCGGCAGTCCCTGCGGGGTCGGGGGTATCTGCTGGGTCACGTGAACTCCTCCGCATCGTCGTCGGTGTCCGAATTACACTACTTGGCAACAACTTGCCATATCCGGAGGCGAGATCGGGCCCTCCCCGTGAGCCAGATCATACGGTGACCGTGAGTGCCTGATCGGCAAAGCCGAATGGCCCGGCCCGGGCGGTTGTTGGCGGTCGGGAATGGACGGAGGGTGACGGGAATTCAGCGGCTTCCACACACCTGGGATTCCGTCAGGAAATTCGTGGCTTGTTACCCGGCACCTCGCTCGATTACCTTCGCGATCGATCCGGGTGGACCGCCTAATCCTGCCGCCTCCCGGAAACCGCACCCGACTATTCGCGCGCGGCAGGAGCGGGGGAACCAGGTAAGCCGCCGTCCACGGTGTTCGCACCGGGACGGCTCGGGGTGAAGCCGTGCGCGTTCCCCGCGCGGACGGCCGGACATCTCCAGTCCGAACCCGACAGCTCACCTCGCAGGCGACGGAGAGGAATCCGCCATGCCCGCAAAGGGTAAGCACCGCCGCCCCAAGTCCCGCTCGCTGTCCCGCGGTTTCGCCGTCGCCGGCACCGGCGGCGCCGCCCTCGCGCTGCCGCTGCTGGGGGCCACCGGCGCCCAGGCGGCCGGTGCTCCGGCCGCCGCCCCGTCGCTCGCCCCGGCCGCGGCCGTCGCCCCGGCCGCACAGCTCCCGTCCCTACCGCAGGCCGTCCCCGCCGCCCGGGCGGCGGCCGCCCCGACCGTCTACACGGTCGTGGCCGGCGACTACCTCTCCAAGATCGCCGCCGACCGCAGCCTGACCGGCGGCTGGCAGCAGCTCTACGCCGACAACCGCGCAGCCGTCGGCAGCGACCCCTCCCTGATCCACCCGGGCCTGCGCCTGACCCTCGGTGCGAAGGGCGACCGGGCCGCCGCTCCCGCCCCCGCGGAGAAGCCGGCCCGGACCGCGCAGAAGCCCGCCGAGACCCGTACGTCCGGCGGCGCCGCCGAGCAGGCCGCCCCCGCCCCGAAGGCCGCGCCCCAGGCCCGGCCGAAGGCGACGCAGAAGCCCCGGCCGCAGAACGGCGAGAGCGCCACCGGCACGGGCGCCGTGACCGCCGCCGGCTTCGTCGCCCCCGTCGGCGGCGGCATCTCGACCCAGTACCGGGCCAGCGGCGCCATGTGGTCCTCCGGCTACCACACGGGCGTCGACTTCATCGCGAGCTCCGGCACCACGGTCAAGGCGGTCGGCGCGGGCACCGTCGTCTCCGCCGGATGGGGCGGCGCGTACGGCAACGAGGTCGTCATCCGGCACGCGGACGGCAAGTACTCCCAGTACGGCCACCTCTCCTCCCTGTCGGTCTCGACCGGCCAGAGCGTCACCGCCGGCCAGCGCATCGGACTCTCCGGCTCGACCGGCAACTCCTCCGGCCCGCACCTGCACTTCGAGATCCGCACCGGCCCGTCCTACGGCTCGGACATCAGCCCGCTGGCCTACCTCCGCTCCAAGGGCGTCAGCCTCTGACGGCACCCGCCGCCGGAGCGCGCGCACGCGGCGGGCCGGGACCCGAGGGGGGTCCCGGCCCGCCGCGTACGTATTCCTTATCCAGCGGGTGGTATAGATCACGGTCCGTCAAGCCCTGGTTACGTTGGCGTAGGTCGGGCGTCGGGGTGAAGGATGGTCCTTCGTGGCAGCGACGACGACGACACTCAAGACCATCGGCTCGTACGCGGCGATCGGGGACAGCTTCACCGAAGGCGTGGGCGACCCGGGGCCCGGGGGCTCCCCTCTCGGCTGGGCGGACCGGCTGGCCGTGCTCCTGGCCGACCAGCGCGACGAGCACGACTTCCGCTACGCGAACCTGGCCGTGCGCGGCCGGCTCCTCGACCAGATCGTGGCCGAGCAGGTCCCGCGGGCCAAGGCGCTCGCGCCCGACCTGGTGACCTTCTGCGCGGGCGGCAACGACATCATCCGGCCGGGCAGCGACCCCGACCGCGTGGCCGAGCGGTTCGAGGCGGCCGTCGCCGACCTCACCGGGTCCGTCGGCCTTGTCATGATCACCACCGGCTTCGACACCCGGGGCGTCCCGGTCCTGCGGCACCTGCGCGGCAAGGTCGCGACGTACAGCGCCCACGTGCGCTCCATCGCCGACCGCTACGACTGCCCGGTGCTCGACCTCTGGTCGCTGAGGTCCGTACAGGACCGCCGCGCCTGGGACACCGACCGGCTCCACCTGTCGCCCGAAGGGCACACCCGGGTCGCGCTGCGCGCCGCGCAGGTGCTCGGGCTCCGGGTGCCGACCGACCCCGACCAGCCGTGGCCGCCGATGCGGCCGCGCGGTTCGGTGGACGCGACCCGGGACAACATCCAGTGGGCCCGCGAGCACCTGGTGCCCTGGATCGGGCGGCGGCTGCGCGGCGAGTCGTCCGGGGACCACGTGGCGGCGAAGCGCCCGGACCTGATGCCGCTGTAGCGACCGGCGCACAGGGGCGGCAGGGGACGCGGGCGCGGGCCTTCGACCCGGGGCGACGGGCCGGCCCGCGGCGCGGTGCGCGGGTCCTTCGGCCCGGGGCGGAGCGCGACACGCGGGGGCAGACGGCCCGGAGTGGAATCCTCCGGGGCCGACGTGCGTTGGGATGGGGGTAGACGTCCACGATCCCGTGTCCCCACCGTTCCAGGAGGCGCCTTGTCCGGCTCCCGTCCCTTGCGTCCACGGCTGCGTGCCCTGCGGCCCGAAGCCTTCGGCGCGGACCCGTCCGGAGCCCGGCTGGAGCGCATCCGCCGCTCGCCGAACTTCGCCGACGGCGTCTTCCAGAACCCGGTCGGCGCGCGGACCCGGCCCTCCGGGTCCATGACCGAGTTCGCGAAGATCTACTTCCACAAGGAGCAGCGGCTGCGGCGCAACCCCGGCGCGCCGATCCCCGTCTACCCCACCACCCTCGCGGAGCTGGCCAAGCCGCCCGCGACCGGGCTGCGCCTGACCTGGATGGGGCACTCCAGCGTGCTCGCGGAGATCGACGGCCGCCGGGTGCTGTTCGACCCGGTGTGGGGCGAGCGCTGCTCCCCCTTCCCCTTCGCCGGCCCCAGGCGCCTGCACCCCGTGCCGGTGCCGCTGGCCTCCCTGGGCGCGGTCGACGTGGTGGTCATCTCCCACGACCACTACGACCACCTCGACCTGCCGACGATCAAGGACCTGGCCGGTACGGACACGGTCTTCGCGGTCCCCCTCGGCGTCGGCGCGCACCTGGAGCGCTGGGGCGTCCCGGCCGACCGGGTGCGCGAGCTGGACTGGAACGAGAGCACCCGGGTCGCCGGCCTCACCCTCACGGCCACCCCCGCCCGGCACTTCTGCGGCCGGGGCCTGCGCAACCAGCAGCACACCCTGTGGGCCTCCTGGGTGGTCGCCGGGGACGCGCACCGGATCTACCACAGCGGCGACACCGGGTACTTCCCCGGTTTCCAGGAGATCGGCGCCGCGCACGGCCCCTTCGACGCCACGATGATCCAGATCGGGGCCTACTCGGAGTACTGGCCGGACATCCACATGACGCCCGAGGAGGGCATGCGCGCCCACCTCGACCTCCAGGGCGGCGTGCCGCACGGGGCGATGCTGCCGATCCACTGGGGCACCTTCAACCTGGCCCCGCACCCGTGGGACGAGCCCGGCGAGGGCACCGTCGCCGCCGCCGAGGGGGCCGGGGCGGCCATCGCCCTGCCCATCCCGGGCCAGCCCTTCGAACCGGGCGCCGCCGACGTGCCCGCCGCACCGTGGTGGCGGCCCTTCGTCCGCATCGCCGCGCCGCAGACGGGGCCCGTCACCGCTCCGGCACCGGCGGCCGCACCCGGGACGGAGCCCGGCACCGGACCGGTCTCCGGATCCGGCGCGGGAAGCCGTCCGGCCGGGCGCGAGGAGTCCGAGGCCGTCGGGTCCTGAGCGGATCGGGCGGGGCACGGCCGCCCCCGCGGATTCGGGCGGCCGTGCGAGCGTTCCACCGGGAGCGGGAAGCAGGGCCGCCAAGTTCCCCAACTGCCCGTCCGGGCCGGGAGCGCGCGGTCTAGCGTGGGTATCCGGTGATCAACACCGGACCCCGGGAACGCTGGGGCCGGGCCCCACGTACCGAGGACGCCGATGTCCGGACCCCGCGCCGCCCGTCACGCCCCGTCGAGGCACGCCGTCACCGGCGCCGCCCGGCAGAAGCGCCCCCCGCTCGCCCGGGCCGCCGTGCTGCCCACCCTCGCCGCCGGACTCAGCGGCGCCGCCGCGGTGATCTTCACCCTGCAGCTCGGTGGCGGCGCGGGCGAGCGGGACCCCCGGCTGTGGCCGGTGCTCACCGGCTGCGCCCTGCTGGTCGTCGCCGCGCTCGCCGCCGCCCTGCTCAGTGCCCAGCGCTCCGCCAAGGCCGTCCACGACCGGTGCGAGGCGCTGCGGCGCTCCAGCGTGCGCGGCCGGCAGGAACTGCGGATCGCCGCCGATCTGCTCGTACGCGGCGAGACCCCGCCGCGTCCGGTGCGCACCGGCCCGGCGGCGCCGTCGACCGACGGCGACGCACCGGGGCTGGACGGGTTCCGGCTGCTCTCCCAGGAGCTCCGCGCGGCCCGGGAGCAGGCCCACACCACGCTCGTACGGCTCGCAGGCCGGGCCGCGCCCTCCGACAGCGACCGGAAGGTCGAGGTCTTCGTCGCCCTCGCGCGCCGCCTCCAGTCCCTCGTGCACCGGGAGATCTCCCTGCTGGACGGCCAGGACACCGCGGTCGAGGACCCCGCCCTGCGCAAGGAGCTCCGCCACGCCGACCACCTCGCCGCCCGCATCCGACGCCACGCCGAGAACCTCGCCGTCCTCGGCGGCGCCGCGTCGCGCCGGCAGTGGACCCGGCCCGTCGAACTGCGCGAGGTGCTCCGCTGCTCGGTCGCCGAGGTCGAGCAGCACGCCCGGGTCAAGGTGGTGCCCCCGGCGGCCGGCGGAGTCCGCGGCCACGCCGTCGCCGACGTGGTCCACCTCCTCGCCGAACTCGTCGAGAACGCCGCGGTGTTCTCCGCCTCCGGGACCGATGTGACGCTGCGCGCCGAGCGCGTCGCCGCCGGGATCGCGATCGAGGTGGAGGACCGCGGGCCCGGCCTGCCGGCCGCGGAGCAGCAGCGGATGAACGCGCTGCTCGACGACCCCGACCAGGCCGCCGCCCGGGCGCTCCTCGCCGACGGGCGGACCGGGCTGTTCGTGGTCGGAGCGCTGGCCCGGCGGCACGGGATCGCCGTCGAGCTCAAGTCGAACATCTACGGCGGGGTGCTGGCCGTCCTGGTCCTCCCGCGAGACCTGCTGGCCGCGCAGGAACCTCCGGCCGACACCGACACCGACACCGACGCCGGCGCGGGCTCCCGGACCGCCGCGTGGGCGACCGGGGAGCGGGAGGCGGCGCCGCCCCTGGAGCCGGTCCGGGTCGGGCCGCCGCGGCAGCCCCCGCCGGGCACCGCGACCGCCCGGCCGCCCGCGACGGGAACGCCGTGGCCGGGGCGGCCCGCGCCGGACGGCCCCTGGACGCCCGCCGCCGAGACCGCGCAGCCCGCCTCCGGCGTACGGGCCGGGCGGGCGTCGGGCGAGCCGTCCGGGGACGGCGGCGCCGGGGACGCGTACGGATACGGCCCGTCCACCGCGCCCGATCCCGGCCCCCCGGCACCCGAACCCGCCCCCGCGCGGGCGGCCGGGGACGGGCCCGCGCCCGGGTCCCCGTACGCCTGCGTGCCCGGGTCCGCCGCGCCGGCCGAGGCACCGGGCGGGCCGCTGCCGGAGGTGCCCGCCGCCCGCCGCGGGGAGGGTCGGCCCGAGCTGCCCCGGCGGCACGCGCGCCGGCACCTCGCGCCCCGGCTGCTGGAGATCCCGGCCCCCGCCCCGCCGGCCGACGCCGACGAACCCCTGCACGACCCGGCACTGATGGCCGCCTTCCGCCGCGGCTTCGGCCTGGCCCGGCCGGAGGGGCAGCCGTGACGTGGCCGGAGCAGCCCCCGGGAGGGAGCGGACTCGCCGGCCTCGACCGGCTGCTCGGCGGCCTGGTACGGCGGGTGCCGCACGCGCGCGGCGCCGTCCTGCTCACCGCGGACGGGCTCCTCGGCTGCGCGCACGGCCTCGATCCGGACGGCGCCGACCAGCTGGCCGCCCTGGCGTCGGGGCTGTTCTCGCTGGGCCGCAGCGCCGGGGCCCGCTTCGGCAACGGGGCCGCGGTGCGGCAGGTCGCCGTCGAGCTGGACGGCGCGCTGCTCTTCGTCTCGGCGGCCGGCGCCGGAACCTGCCTGGCGGTCCTGGCCGGCCCGGAGGCCGACGCCGGAGTGCTCGGCTACGAGATGGGGGTCCTGGTCACGACCGTACGGCCGTGCCTGGCGGCCCCGCCGCGACGGCCCGCGGCCACCACCGGCCCGGGCGCCGCCCCGGAGTACTGAGCCGAACGGCCCGTCACCCGGCGGGCGATGACGGTCCGGAGCGGGCCCGCAGCCGGAGACGACCACTCCGCCTGGTTCCGGGTCCGCCCGGCGGACGTCCGGGACACCACCGAACCGCGCTTCATCCTGGTCGACACCTGGCTCCGGGCGGCCCCCGGAGCGGCCGGCCGCCGCCCACCCGGAGCGGGGCGCGGCCGAGGGGGCGGCCCGGCCCCGGCCGGGTTCAGTGCGCCGCGTCCGGCGCGAGGAAGGCGTTGATCCGCTCCCGCAGGCCGGCCGGGTCCAGGCCGTGGGCCGCGAGGTGCTCCTCCATCGTGCCGTAGCGGCGCAGTTCGGCCCGGCCCACGCCCAGGCCCCGTACCCGGTGGGGCACATGGGCCAGAGCGCTGCCCGCCGCGGCCGCCGAGGTGCCCGCCAGGTACGGCTCGACGAGGACCACGGCGGGTGCGCTGCGGGCGACGGCCCGTCGCACGGCCGCGTCGTCGAAGGGCCGCACGGTGGGCGCGTACAGCACGGTCAGGTCCGCGCCCTCGGTCGCAGCGAGCACGTTGTCGAGCATCGGGCCGACCGCGACCACCACGCCCGCGCGTCCTTCCCGCACGGTCGTGAAGCGCAGGCCGTCCACCGCCCGGGGCGCCGCGTTCGACTGCTGGGAGAGCCGGACGTACACCTTGTCGTCGCCGGCGGCGTAGGCGTGCCGGAGCAGTGCCTCGGCCTCGTCCGGGTGGCCCGGGACGTGCACCGTCCAGCCGTCGAGGGTGTCCAACAGGGCCACGTCGCCGGGAGCCATGTGGGTGAAGCCGCCTGCGGGCCAGTCGTAACTGCCGCCGGCGCTGACCAGGACCCCGCCCGTGCCCTGGTGTCCGAAGTCCAGCTTCACCTGCTCGAACGGCCGCTCCACGAGGAAGCTGGCGAACGTGTGGACCACCGGGCGCAGACCGGTGAGTGCCAGGCCGCCGCCGACCCCGATGAGCAGCTGCTCCCTGATGCCGACGTTGACCACCCGGTCGGGATGGCGCCGCTGGGCGGGCAGGAACCCGTCCATGGTGATCTCGGCGAGCACGACGGCCAGCCGTGGGTCCTCGTCGAGCTGACGCGACGTGACCGAGATGAATCGTTCCCGCATGGTGTCCACGCTGTCCCTGCCCCTCAATCCCGCTGCTCGTTCACTGCTTCTTCTCGACGCGGGCGACCACCACGTGCGGCCGTCCCGGGTGCGGCGCGGTGAAGGCGGCGTGCAGCGCCGCGTGGTCGCGCCCGTCCACCGTCACCGCGGACCAGCCGGCCGCCTCGAACCGGGTGGCGATGCCGCCGGGCCAGCCGTGCGTCGCCGAGTCGTTGTCGATCACCACGGTGTGCAGCCGCTCCAGTCCGGCGGAGCCCGCGTAGGCGAGCGCCTCGTGGTTGCTGCCCTCGTCCAGCTCGGCGTCGCCGATCAGCACCCAGACGGCCGGGTCGTCCAGGCCCTGCGCCCGCAGCCCGAGCGCACTGCCCACGGCGAGGGGCAGGCCGTGCCCCAGCGAGCCGCTGCCGATCTCGACGCCGGGGATCAGGGTGCGGTCGGGGTGGTGCCCGAGCGGGGAGCCGTAGGAGCCGAAGCCGGGCAGCCAGCCGACCGGGAAGAAGCCCTTGGCGGCGAGCACCGCGTAGTAGGCCATCGGACCGTGTCCCTTGGACAGCAGGAAACGGTCCCGCCCGGGGTCGTCGGCGCTGTTCGGCGTGACCCGGAGCACCCGGTCGTAGAGCACCCACACGACGTCGAGGGTGGAGGTGGCGGCGGGGCCGTGCTTCTCGGCCCCGGTCATGAGGCCGATGAGGCGGCCCAGATCCTCGTAGCGGAGCGCGGTGTCCGCGGTTGCCTGTGTCATGCACCGATCGTGCAACCTCAAGTCCGATCGAGGTCAAGACCCCGCTCCGGCCGTATCCGGCCGGAGCGAGGTGCGCGCGACCACCGCACGAAGTGCGGTATTGTTCTCCTGCGCGTTCAACCAGGGGAAACCCCAGGTCAACGGGTATCGGGACGTGGCGCAGCTTGGTAGCGCACTTGACTGGGGGTCAAGGGGTCGCAGGTTCAAATCCTGTCGTCCCGACTTTTCGAAGTCGCAGCTCAGGGGCCGTTTCAGAGCAATCTGAAACGGCCCCTGAGTCGTTTGCCGGTCCGGTGGTGACCGGACGAGCACCGCGCAGCACGGCCGGTCCCCGGACGTGGACTCCACCGCCAGGAACAGGGCAGCCCGCACGGCAAGCCGCCAAGAGCACGGGCGGCCGGGGCGAGGAGCGGAGCAGGCGCGGCGGCGACAAGGGGATGCACGGCACCGGGCCCCGGGGCCGCTCCGGTCGCCCCAGCGGTACGAAGGACGCCTCCGCCTCCACCGGAGTCGACCCGCAGGACCCGCCCGGCACCCGCAGCGGCGGCTGGACCGGCGACGGCGTCAGGGGTGGCGCCGTACGCGCACGGGGTGGACGAAGAGGCGGTTGCGTACGCCGTCGAAGGTCGCGGCCAGGGCCCGGGCGTCGCGGCGGTCGCCGGCGAACAGGCCCGTCCGGTCGACGTGCACGGCCAGGGTGGGGTGGCGGTCGACCACCGCCGAGATGCCCCGGCCGTCGATCGTGTCCGACCACGCGTCCAGGTTCCGGCCGAACCACGCGGGCAGGCCGCAGGGCCCGGTCACCGCGTCCCAGAATCCGTCGAGGGTCTCGATCCGCCGGCCGCGCAGATCGACCACGAGCGCGCTGTCCGTCATCGCAGCAGGCTAACCGGACCGACCGGCAGACGCGCCGCGCGCCGGGCCGCCCGCACCGTCCGGCTGCGCGCCGGACGGGTGTCCGTCGGGCCGCGGGCGTGACCCCCGCGCCGCGCGTCCGGTTCCAGGGGACATGACTCTTCTGCGCACCGCGCGCCGTCTGGCCGGCGCCGCCCTCGTCCTGACCGTGTTCGCCGCGCCGGCCGCGTCCTCCGCCTCGGCGCAGGCCGCCGCGCATCCGTCGCTGCGCCCCGCCGACGTCATCGAACCGCCGCTGCCCGTCGAGGAGTTCCCCGGGCAGGTCCGGGAAGCGTGCGGGATCTGGCAGGGGCTCGACTGGCCCCAGGCGCCCCGGCCCACCGACTACCCGGTCGCGGACACCCGTCTGGTCATCCGCGGCAGCAACGTCTACGGCAACCGCTCCCGCGACCTGCCCCTCGACGGCCGCTACCGCGAGTACGACGTCAACCCGCGCACCCCCGGCCAGTACCGCGATGCCGAGCGCATCGTCCGCGACCCCGACACCCGCGCCGTCTGGTACACGGACGACCACTACGCCACCTTCCGGGAGATCTCCTCCGGCTGCGAGTGAACCCCGGCCGAGGGGCTCAGGGCGCTCCGGCACCCCCTCCCACCAGCGGTTCGTCTTGATCAAGTCGCCGGTGTCGGAAGGGCGCCGCTAGCATCGGAGCAGTTCGCGACAGGTGGGGGCAGCCTTCCAGACGGGAGTTCGACCTTGATGGCCACACCACGCCGTATCGCCCGCATCGCCGCCGCCGGAGCCCTGTCCGCGGCACTGCTGACCGCCGGTGGTCTCGCGACCGCGAGCACCGCCGCAGCCGCCGCGACGCCGACCCCGTCGGCCTCCAGGTCGGCCGCCGGTGAGATCACCCTCAAGGCCGCGCCCACCGAGGTGAAGGCCGGTGAGAAGGTCACGTTCACCGGCAGGAGCAAGGGGCTCCCGATCGGGACGAAGGTGGTCCTGCAGCACAAGAACGGCTCCAAGTGGACCACGCTGCACGTCAACACGCTGATCAAGAAGGGTTCCAGCTTCTCCTTCGAGAACACCTTCAAGGACAAGGGCAAGCAGGAACTGCGCGTCTCGGCGGGCAACTGGACGTCGCCCTCCATGACCGTCACGGTCCACTGACGGCGGTGGGCCCGCGGGACACACCGGGGCGCCCCCCGTCGAACGTCCGGCGGGGGGCGCCCCGCGTGCGTGCCGGGCCCGGGCCGGTTCAGGCGCGGTCCGCCACCGCCGGCCGGCCGGCGTGGAGTTCCAGCGGGCCGGCTCCGCTCTCCCGGGCCCCGAGGCAGGCCCTGATCTGCCGCCGGAGCGACGGCGCGACCAGCGGACGCAGGTCGCCGGGGGCGACCGTCCGCCACCGCACCAACTCCGCCGGGGGGAGCCGGATGCGGGCGAGCGCGGCGGGGTCGAGCACGCCGCCGTCGTAGAGGAAGCGGACGCGGGCCGGACGGCCCGGCTTGTGCGACCAGTTCACGGCCAGGAGCCGGCCCGGCGGCAGGTCGAGGCCGAGTTCCTCGCGCACCTCCCGACGGGCCGCGGCCCGCGGGTTCTCGCCGAGGTCGCTGTCGACGCCGCCGCCCGGCAGGTGCCAGCGGTCGGCCCTGCCGTACGTGGGCTGCACGAGCAGCACCCGGCCCGCGGAGTCGGTGAGGACGGCGCTCGCGGCGGTGAGGGCCTTGGGCCGGTTCGCCCGGTGGCTGGCGGAGTCGAGCGCGCCGGAGTGCTCCAGCGCCGCACGCCGGGCCGGATCGAGGCCGGCCGGGGAGCCGGGCTGCGGGACGCCCCCGACGAGGTGGGCGAGCGAGCCCGCGTACAGGGCGGCGAGGGCGGCCCGGAGCCGGGGCGCGATCCCGACGGGGAGGGCGGCGCACGCCTCGTCCGGAGCGAGCCAGCGCGCTCCCGCCGGGCCGCCGCCCGGCCCGGTGAGCCCGGCCGCCTCGTCGGCGGTGAGCGGGCCGACGAGGTGGACGTGGACGACGAGCGCGCGGTCGGGGCCGCGGGAGGGCCGGGAGTCGACGGCGAGCAGCCGGCCGGCCGGTGCCTTCAGGCCCCACACCTCCTCCAGCGCGCGGGACAGCCCCTCCTCGGGGGTTTCGGCGGGGCCGACCGAGGCGCCCGGCAGGTCGGGGCCGGACCCGTCGGGGGCGTGGCGTACGAGCACGCGCCCCCGTGCGTCCAGGACGATCCCGGTGGCGGCGACGAGCGGGGCGCTGCGGCAGTCCTGCGGCGCACCGGGGGAGGGGCGGTCGGGCGGGACGGGTGCGGCGGATGTGGCGGGCACGGTGGACTCCGACGGGAGGCGGGCGGGGGCGGTGGTGGGCGAGGGGCGCTGGTCGGCGGCGGCAGGGACGCACTATGCCGTGCGCGGGCGGCGCCCGGGCGCGGACATGCCGGTGCGCGGGCACCGGCACGGGCGGAGGGCCGGTCGCGGGCCGGACCCGTTCAGGACTCCGCGGCCGACGGGGGCGCGGGGTCCCGAACGGGCCGGGCGCCGGGCCGCAGGAAGCGCCGGAGGATCAGCCGCAGGGTGGGGAGTTGGGCGGCGGGATCGAAGGACGGGTCGGTGGCCGCGCTGGTGTAGAGCGCGCCGATCAGGGCCATGACCCAGGCCGCGGTGGCCTCCGGCTCCAGCCCGGGGTCCAGCGCGCCGGCCGCGGCCGCACGGCGCAGCAGGGCGGTCACCGCGCCCCGCTCGTCCTCCTCGTCCCGGCTCAGCAGGGCTTCGAGCTCCGGGTCGCGGTAGGCCTGGATCACCGCCTCCATCACGAGGGCGGGGACCAGCGGTTCCAGGGCGGGCGCGGTGAGGAGGTCCACGACGTCGAGGAGGGCGGCCCAGGGGTCGTCGGAGGCGAGGGCGGCGGCGAACCGCCCGGCCTTGGCGGCGCGCTCCTGCTCGTCCTCCACGAAGACGGCGTGGAAGATGGCGCGCTTGGTGGGGAAGTAGTGGAAGAGGTTGCCGGCGCTCATGCCGGCCGCCTTGCAGATCTCCGCCGTCGTGGTGCGCTCGAAGCCCCTCGCCGCGAAGAGGCCGGCCGCCGCGTCGACGATGTGCCGACGCCGCTCCCGATGCCTGGCCGGGTCGACCGTCCTCATCGTCTCTCCTCGCCCGCCGGTCCGGAACCGGTCGCTGCCCTCGTGTCCCGCGTCCCGTGCGCGGTACCGGCCGGTCGGCGGGTGGCCGTTCCGGTGCGCCGGGCGACCGGATGACAATAGACCGAGTGCTCGGTCTACCAATGCGGCCGGGGCGGGCGACGTGGAGGGGGACGCGGAGATGGAGACGGACGAGAGCGGACCGGCGCGGCGGGAGCCGGAGGGCGGGGGGCTCACCGTGGTCGGACAGGCGGTGTGGGCCACCGTCGGCGTCTACGCCGTCCTCGCGGCGCTCGGCGCCGCCGTCGGCTGGGGCCTGGGACCCCTGGCGGACTGGCTCGTGACGCTGCCCTGGGCGCCGCTGCAGGGCCCGGCCGAGCTGGTCGGGAAGGTGCCCGCCGGCGTACTGCCGGCCGTGGGCGCGGTGGCCGGGCTGGTCCTCGGACTCGTCGCCCAGCACGAGCAGCTGACGCTCCGGCTCTCCGGCGACCGGCTCGTGCTGGCCGCCGAGGGCCGGGAGCGGGAGTTCTCGCGGGCGTCCGTGGCCGTCGCGTTCCTGGACCGCAAGCAGCTCGTCCTGCTCGGCCACGACGGCGGCGAACTGGTCCGGCAGGGCTGTGAGCTGGCCCCCGGCCGCGTCGCCGACGCCTTCGCCGCGCACGGCTTCGCGTGGGCGGACGCCGACCCGTACGAGGCGGAGTTCCGCCGCTGGGTCCCCGGCGCCCCCGGGCTGCCCGAGGGGGCGAACGCCGTGCTCGCGGCCCGTCGGAAGCCGCTGGAGAAGAACGGCCCCGCCGACGGGGACGCGCGCGAACTGCGGGAGGAACTGGCCCGCCTGGGCGTCGTCGTACGGGACGTCAAGCGCCGCCAGTACTGGCGCGGCCACGGGCGGCCGGGCGGGCCGGGCGGGCCGGGCGGGCCGGGCGGGCCGGGCGGGCCGGGCCTGCCGTCAGGCGGCTGAGCGGGCCCGGCGCGGCGCCGCGCCGGGTCAGGCGCGGGCGAGGAGGAGACCGCCCATGGTGACCATCGTCGCCGCGACCAGGGCGTCCAGGGCCCGCCAGGCCGACGGGCGGGCGAGGAAGCCGCTGAGCAGGCGGGCGCCGTAGCCCAGGGTGGCGAACCAGGTCAGGCTGGCCAGGCCGGCGCCGATGCCGAAGGCCCAGCGCAGGTCGCCGCGGTCGGCGGCGAGGGAACCGACGAGCAGCACGGTGTCCAGGTAGACGTGCGGGTTGAGCCAGGTCATCGCCAGACAGGTCGCCACGGCGCGCCGGGCGGAGCCCTGCGGGACGCCCGCGGTGGTGAGGGCGGCGGCCGGGTCGGGCCGCAGCACACGGCGGGCGGCGAGGATCCCGTAGCAGATCAGGAAGGCGCCGCCGGCCAGGCCGACGACCGTCAGGGCGGCCGGCCAGGCGGTCACGAACGCGCCCACCCCGGCCACGCCGAGGGCGATGAGCAGCGCGTCGGACAGGGCGCAGATGGCGACCACCGCGAAGACCGCGTGGCGGCGCGCGCCCTGGCGCAGGACGAAGGCGTTCTGCGCGCCGATGGCGACGATCAGGGAGAGTCCGGTGCCGAAGCCGGCGAGGGCCGCGGGGACGGTGCCGTGGTTCATGTGGCCGACGGTAGGACAGCCCTCGGGTTCAGTACAGCTAAAGATTTTTACGTATCATTAGCGCCCGTGATGGACGAGCTTCCCCTGGACCAGGTCCGGACCCTGCTGGCCGTGGTCGACGAGGGCACCTTCGAGGCCGCGGCCGCCGCCCTGCACGTGACGCCGTCCGCGGTGAGCCAGCGGGTCAAGGCGCTGGAGCAGCGGACCGGGCGGGTGCTGCTGATGCGGACCAAGCCGGTGCGGGCCACGGAGTCGGGGGAGGTCGTCGTCCGCTTCGCCCGGCAGCTGTCCCGGCTGGAGCGCGACGCGCGGGCGGAGCTGGGCATGGCCGACGGCACGGGTCCGGTGCGGCTGCCGATCGCGGTGAACGCGGATTCGCTCGCCACCTGGTTCCTGCCGGCGCTGGCCCGGGTGCCGCAGGACCCGCCGGTCTGCTTCGAGCTGCACCGGGAGGACGAGTCGCACACGACGGCGCTGCTGCGGGAGGGGCAGGTGATGGCCGCCGTGACCTCCTCCCCGGACGCGGTGGCCGGCTGCACGGTGCGGCCGTTGGGCCTGGCGCGCTACCTGCCGGTGGCGAGCCCGCACTTCGCGGCCCGCCACCTGACGGGCGCACTGCGCCGGGACCTCCGGACGGCCCCGACCGTCGTGTTCGACCGGAAGGACGAGCTCCAGGACGCGTTCGTACGGTCGCTCACCCGCGACCCGGCGGCCCGGTCGGGGCCGGTGCGGCACCACGTGCCGACGTCGGAGGGGTTCTGCGACGCGGTGGCCGCCGGGATGGGCTGGGGCATGGTGCCCGAGTCGCAGGCGCGGCCCCTGGTGCGGACGGGACGGCTGGTGTTGCTGGCCCCGCGCCGGCCCATGGACGTACCGCTGTACTGGCAGCAGTGGAAGCTGGACTCGCCCGCGCTGGCGCGGGTGGCCGAGGTGATCGCCGGGGCGGCCGGGGAGGCGCTGCGGCCGGCCCCTGCCGGGTCCGCCTAAGCTGCCGCCATGGAGTCCTACACGATCGGCCAGGCGGCGCGGCTGCTCGGCGTGAGCGTCGACACGGCGCGGCGCTGGGCGGACGCCGAACGGTTTCCCACCCGCCGCGACGGCACCCGGCGGATGGTGGAGGGGCCGGACCTGGCGGCGTTCTGCGTCGCGGTCGCCCAAGAGGCCGGCGAGGGCGAGGAGACCCCGTACACGTCGGTGCGCAACGCCTTCCCGGGGATCGTGACCGGGGTCCGGCTCGGGGTCGTCGAGGCCCAGGTGGAGATCCAGGCCGGACCGCACCGGATCGTGTCGCTGCTGACGCGGGAGGCGGTCGAGGAACTCGGCCTGGAGGTGGGCGCGCGGGCCACCGCGCGGGTGAAGTCCACGAGCGTGTTCATCGACCGCGTCTGAGCGCGACGGCCTCCCCGGGCCGGGCCCCGGTCCACCCCGCCGTGTCGGGCGGGTGCGGGGCGGGAAGGCGGGGCGGGGGAGGTGTCCGGCGTCCGGGTGGCGGTGGCACACTGGCCCGTGATCCGCCGAAGGGGAGAAAGCCGTTGTCCATGTTCAGCAGCCTGCGCCGGGTCGTGCGCCGCGGCTACCGGCGGGCCGTCGACCTCAGCCACCCCTCCCGCTCCCCGCTCGGCAGCGCCGTCGTCAACTGCGTGGTCTACCTCGACGGCGTACGCCAGGACGGGTGCGCGGAGGCCGAGGAGGCGCTGCGCCGGGTGCGCAAGGCGGGGGAGGGCTTCGTCTGGATCGGGCTGCACGAGCCGGCGCAGGAGGAGCTCACCGGGCTCGCCGCGCTGTTCGGCCTGCACCCGCTGGCCGTCGAGGACGCCGTCCACGCGCACCAGCGCCCCAAGGTGGAGCGGTACGACGACACGCTGTTCGCCGTCTTCAAGACCGTGCGCTACGTGGAGCACGAGGAGCTCACCGCGACCAGCGAGGTGGTCGAGACCGGCGAGCTGATGGCCTTCACCGGCCCGGACTTCGTGATCACCATCCGGCACGGCGGCCACGGCACCCTCGGCCCGCTCCGCGAGGAGCTGGAGGCCTCCCCGGAGCAGCTGGCCAAGGGGCCGGCGGCGGTCCTGCACGCCATCGCCGACCACGTCGTCGACGACTACGTGGTCGTCACGGACACCGTGCAGAACGACATCGACGCCGTCGAGACGGCCGTGTTCAGCGAACACGGCGGCCGGGGCGACGCGGGGCGGATCTACCAACTCAAGCGGGAACTGCTGGAGCTGCGGCGGGCGGTGGCGCCGCTCGGCCGGCCGCTGGAGCAGTTGGCCACGCAGCCGGTACCGGTGATCCCGGCGGAGGTCCGCGCGTACTTCCGCGACGTCGCCGACCACCTCACCCGGGCCACCGAGCAGATCGCCGCCTACGACAACCTGCTCGACTCCATCCTCCAGGCCCACCTCGCGCAGGTGACCGTCGCGCAGAACGAGGACATGCGCAAGATCACGGCGTGGGCGGCGATCGTGGCCGTGCCCACCATGGTCTGCGGGGTCTACGGCATGAACTTCGCGCACATGCCCGAACTGCACTGGACCTACGGCTACCCGCTGATCCTCGGCGTGATGGCCGTCGCCTGCGTCGTCATCCACCGCGGCTTCCGGCGCAACGGCTGGCTCTGAGGCGCTCCGGTGCTGCGGGTCCGAGGCGCTGCGGCCCGCCCGCGCGCCGCGGGCCCCGCGCCGGCCCGCGGTGCACGGGCGGGCGCGCGACCCGCGGGCGCGTCCGCGGGCCCTTCGGCCGGTCAGGCCAGGGTCATCAGCATCAGCGGGGCCGAGGTGGGCCGCGCCGAGCCGCCCGCCGGCTCCAACGTCAGGCCGACCGCCGTCGCCCCGGCGGGGGAGCCGGTCATCAGGGTGCCGCCGTCGCCGGCCAGCAGCCCCGCGGGACGCATCACGGCGCCGTCGGCGAACCACAGCTGGTACGTCTTGCCCGCGGGCGCGGCCGGCAGCCCCGACCCGAGGAACACCGCCCTGCCCTGGCGGGCGGAGACGACCACGGAGGCGGTGGCGCCCTCCGCCGAGCGTCCGGTGACCGTACGGGCGTCGGGGGCCGTGATGACCGCGGCCAGGTCCTGCAGGGCCCGGTCCGGCTGCCGGGACTCGGAGCGCGGCCACAGGGCGGTGCCGCCCAGGGCCACGCCGCCCGCCAGCCCGCCGGCCAGGCAGGCGGCGAGGGCGAGCGGGATCGCCCGGCGCCGCAGCGCGACCATGCCGCGCCGGGCCGGGGGCAGTTGGCGGACCGTCTCGATCCGGGCCAGCACCTCGGCGCGCATCCGCGGTGGCGGGGCCAGGGCCACCGCCGAACCGAGCCGGGCGGCCGTCGCGGAAAACTCCCGTACGTCCTGCTCGCACACCGTGCACCGGGTCAGGTGGTGCGCGAAGGCCTCGCGTTCGCCGGGCTCCAGCGCGTCGACGGCGTACGCGCCCGACAGCGCGTGCAGGTGGTCGGAATCGGTGGTCATGCGGTCACCCCCATGCAGTCGCGCAGCCGGATGAGCCCGTCGCGCAGGCGTGTCTTGATCGTGGGCAGCGGGGTGTCCAGGGTCTCGGCGACCTCGCGGTAGGTCAGCCCGCCGTAGTAGGCGAGGGTGACGGCCTGGCGCTGCAGCTCGGTGAGGCCGCGGACGCAGCGGCGCACCTGCTCGCTCTCCAGCCGGACCTCCACCTGCTCGCTCACCTCGTCGTACGGGCGCTTGTGCTCGCGCGCGGCGGTGTCCTGCTCGCGGGCGGTGGCGGCCTGCGCGGAGCGCACCCGGTCCACGGCCCGGCGGTGGGCGATGGTCATCACCCAGGTCATGACGGAGCCCTTGTCGGAGCGGTAGCGCGGGGCCTGGCGCCACACCTCGATCATGACCTCCTGGGCGACCTCCTCGGACTGGGCCCGGTCCCGCAGGACCTTGACGGCGATGCCGAAGACGGGGCCCGCGACCGCGTCGTACAGCGCGGCGAAGGCGTCCTCGTCGCCGCGGGAGATCCGTTCCATGAGGGCGGGCAGGTCGGGTGCGCCGGGGCGGTCCGGCGGGCTGAACGCGGCCTGCTGCCTCACGCCGCCCGCCCCGGGGTACCCGGACGGGCCGGCGGGTGGTTGCGCGTACACGTCATGACTGTTCCTTCGCTGCGGGCGTCGGTGCGGGGCGTCGGGGAGGGCCCGGGGCCGGGCCCCGGGGATGACATCTCTGGTTTCGGAGCCCGCGCGGTCCTGGATTGGTCGCCGGGGGAAAGGATTCGGCGGCTTCGGGGACCCGCCCCGGGACGGTCCGCCGCCGGTCTTCCGGGGCCGCCGCCCGCCGGCCTTCTGCCCGGTTTCCGGCGGAATCCCCGCCGCGGCCGGATCGAACGCCCGTACGGGGGGTGCGCGCCGGAGCGCGACCCGGTCCTCCCCTCGGCCCCGGCGGCGCCCCGCCCTCGCATCCGCCCCTCCGGCCGCCCCCGCCGCCGGTCCCGGTCGAGGGTCTTGAGGAGCCGGGCGGTCTGGTAGTAAAGTTTCCTAACGAAATCGGGAAAGCCTCAACTCCCTTCTGGAGGCCTTGTGTTCACCCCTCACCGCAAGACGCTGATGGCAGCCGCCCTGCTCGGCAGCGCGCTGCTCGCCGTACCGGTCGCCGCGCACGCCACCGCTCCCGCCCCCGCGCCCACCGGGAGTGCGGTCGCCGCGGCCGCGGCCGTCGGGCTCGACGATCCGGCGAAGAAGGAGATCGCCATGCAGATCGTCTCCAGCGCCGAGAACTCCTCGCTGGACTGGAAGGCGCAGTACAAGTACATCGAGGACATCGACGACGGCCGCGGTTACACGGCGGGCATCATCGGCTTCTGTTCGGGCACCGGCGACATGCTCGACCTCGTCGAGTACTACACGCAGGTCAAGCCGGGCAACGTGCTCGCCAAGTACCTGCCGGCCCTCCGCAAGGTGGACGGCACCGACTCGCACGCGGGGCTCGACCCGAACTTCACCAAGGACTGGGCCAAGGCGGCCCAGGACGCCGACTTCAAGAAGGCCCAGGACCGCGAGCGCGACCGGGTCTACTTCAACCCGGCCGTACAGCAGGGCAAGTCCGACGGCATCGGCGTGCTCGGCCAGTTCATCTACTACGACGCCATCGTCATGCACGGCGACGGGTCCGACTCCACCAGCTTCCGCAACATCCGCAAGAAGGCCCTCGCCAAGGCCAAGACCCCGGCCCAGGGCGGCAGTGAGACCGCCTACCTCAACGCCTTCCTCGACGCCCGGGTCTGGGCCATGAAGCAGGAGGAGGCGCACAGCGACACCAGTCGCGTCGACACCGCCCAGCGGGTCTTCGTCAAGAAGGGCAACCTGAACCTCAACACCCCGCTCGACTGGAAGGTCTACGGGGACTCCTTCCACATCGGCTGACGCGCGCCGGCGCTCCGCGGCCCGGTTCCCGGTCTTCCCCGGAACCGGGCCGCGGTGTCGCGAGGTGGTAACGATGTGGGTAACGATCAGTGCGCTTCTCCGGGCGGCCGGGAGGCGAACGAGAGGGACTTTCCGAACTTCCGTGGACATAGGGGCACTTCGGTGGTCCCGTCACGGGTGCGCAGTGCCGGAAATCTCTCCCCGTGGCCGATTTCGGGCTCCTCGGAACTGGCTTGACCCTGTTGTAAGGCGGGCATAAGTTCTGCCCCGGCTTGCTCCAGCAGGACGGGCCCGATCAACCGTCCTCTGGGGGGACCCATGCACCACTACACCGACGTTCTGAAGAAGTACGTGGACTTCTCCGGCCGCGCCCGCCGCCAGGAGTACTGGATGTTCGTCCTCTTCAACCTGGGCATCGTCATCGTCCTCTCGATCCTCGACGCCGTACTGAGCACCAGCCCCCTGCTCGTCGGCCTGTACGTGCTCGGCACCTTCCTGCCGACCCTGGCCGTCGTCGTCCGCCGGCTGCACGACCTCGGCAAGTCCGGCTGGTGGTACTTCATCGCCCTCGTCCCGCTGGTCGGCGGCATCTGGCTGCTCGTCCTGACGGCCACCGAGGGCCAGCCCCAGGCCAACGAGTACGGCCCGAGCCCGAAGGCCGTCCACGCCTGATCCGCACCACCCGGGCCCCGACCCGGTCGGCCCGAGCGACCTGAGCGGCCCGACGGGCCCGCGGGACGCCGGGCCCGAGAGCGCCGCCGCGACTGGAAACAGCCGCGGCGGCGCTCTCGCCGTTGCGGACAGGGCGTGACGCGCGTCTCCCGCGGTTCGGGGCAGGGGGCTGTCCTGAGCGGCCCGATCACGAGATATCTTGATGTCGAGCAATGTTGCAGACGAGAGACGCAGACTGTGGAGCGGAGCATCCGGTGACTGACTCGACCATCATCTACACGCACACCGACGAGGCCCCGGCCCTGGCGACGCATTCGTTCCTGCCTGTCATCCAGGCGTACGCGTCGACGGCCGGAGTGACCGTCGAGACCCGTGACATCTCCCTGGCCGGTCGGATCATCGCCAGCTTCCCCGAGCACCTGGAAGAGGGCCAGCGCATCGCCGACGCCCTCGCCGAGCTCGGCGAGCTGGCGAAGACCCCGGGCGCCAACATCATCAAGCTGCCCAACATCTCGGCCTCGATCCCGCAGCTCAAGGCCGCGGTCGCCGAGCTCCAGGGCCAGGGATACGCACTGCCGGACTACCCGGACGACCCGAAGACCGACGAGGAGCGCGAGACCCGCGCCCGCTACGACAAGGTCAAGGGCAGCGCCGTCAACCCGGTCCTGCGCGAGGGCAACTCCGACCGCCGTGCCCCCGCCTCGGTCAAGAACTACGCCAAGGCCCACCCGCACCGCATGGGCGCCTGGACCTCCGAGTCGAAGACGAACGTCGCCACGATGGGCGCCGACGACTTCCGCTCCACCGAGAAGTCCGCCGTGATCGCCGAGGCCGGCACGCTGCGCATCGAGCACGTCGACACCGACGGCAAGACCACCGTCCTGCGCGAATCCGTACCGGTCCTCGCCGGTGAGGTCGTGGACGCCTCCGTCCTGCACGTGGACGCGCTGCGCACCTTCCTGAACGACCAGATCGAGCGCGCCAAGGCCGAGGACGTGCTGTTCTCCGTGCACCTCAAGGCCACGATGATGAAGGTCTCCGACCCGATCGTCTTCGGCCACGTCGTCCGCGCCTTCCTCCCGAAGACCTTCGCCCGCTACGGCGCGACCCTCGCCGCCGCCGGCCTGTCGCCCAACGACGGCCTCGGCAGCATCCTCGCCGGCCTGGGTTCCCTGCCCGACGCCGCCGCGATCAAGGCCTCCATCGACGCCGAGATCGCCGAGGGCCCGGCCCTCGCGATGGTCGACTCGGACAAGGGCATCACCAACCTGCACGTCCCGTCCGACGTCATCGTCGACGCCTCCATGCCCGCCATGATCCGCACCTCCGGCCACATGTGGGGCCCGGACGGCGCCGAGGCCGACACCCTCGCCGTCCTCCCGGACAGCAGCTACGCCGGTGTCTACCAGGCCGTCATCGACGACTGCCGCGCCCACGGCGCCTTCGACCCGGCCACCATGGGCTCGGTGCCGAACGTCGGCCTCATGGCCCAGAAGGCCGAGGAGTACGGCAGCCACGACAAGACCTTCGAGATCGCCGCCGCGGGCACCGTCCGCCTCGTCGACGCCGAGGGCACCACGGTCCTGGAGCAGGAGGTCGCCCAGGGCGACATCTTCCGCGCCTGCCAGACCAAGGACGCGCCGATCCAGGACTGGGTCAAGCTCGCCGTCACCCGCGCCCGCGCCACCGGCGACCCGGCCGTCTTCTGGCTCGACGAGGACCGCGCCCACGACGCGCAGCTGATCGCCAAGGTCAACACCTACCTGGCCGACCACGACACCGACGGCCTGACCATCAAGATCCTGTCGCCGGTCGAGGCCACCGCCTTCTCGCTGGAGCGCATCCGCCGCGGCGAGGACACCATCTCGGTGACCGGCAACGTCCTGCGCGACTACCTGACCGACCTCTTCCCGATCCTGGAGCTGGGCACCAGCGCGAAGATGCTGTCGGTCGTCCCGCTGATGAACGGCGGCGGCCTCTTCGAGACCGGCGCCGGCGGCTCCGCCCCGAAGCACGTCCAGCAGCTCGTCAAGGAGAACTACCTGCGCTGGGACTCCCTCGGTGAGTTCCTCGCGCTGGCCGTCTCCTTCGAGCACCTCGCGACCACCACCGGCAACGCCCGCGCCCAGGTGCTGGCCGACACCCTGGACCGCGCGACCGGCACCTTCCTCAACGAGGACAAGTCGCCGAGCCGCAAGCTGGGCGGCATCGACAACCGCGGCAGCCACTTCTACCTCGCCCTGTACTGGGCGCAGGAGCTGTCCCGCCAGATCGACGACCCGAAGCTGGCGGCCGCCTTCGACCCGCTCGCCAAGACCCTGGCCGAGCAGGAGCAGACCATCGTCGGCGAGCTCATCGCGGTGCAGGGCTCCCCGGCCGACATCGGCGGCTACTTCCAGCCCGACGTCGCCAAGGCCACGGCGGTCATGCGGCCGTCCGCGACGCTGAACAAGGCGCTCGCGCTGCTGGGCTGACCCCCGCTGCGCAATGCCGCTGCCCCGGCCGGGTCCTCCCGGCCGGGGCAGCGGCGTACCCGCGCCCTCCCGCGCGGCGCCGTGACCGCACGGGAGGGGCCGGGGTCCGGGCCGCCAACGCCAACGCCCACGAGCGACCCGACTTCACCTACCTGTGGGGCGTGGGCCGGGACGGGGACACCGTCACGCTGGTCCTGTGGTCGAGCTACTGGGGCGAGCCGCCCGTGGCCGCCTGGAAGAAGACGCTGCGCACCGCGGTGACCAAGCTGTACTAGGGCGCAGACCGGGCCGGGACGTCGGCGGCCACGCGGAAGCCGATGTTCCCCGCCGAGCTGTCCGGAGTGTTGCGGGTGCGGGCCGCCACCCGGTAGCGGTTGCAGTACGAGTCGTGGCACATGTGGGAGCCGCCGCGCATGGTCCGCTCCGGGCCGTGCTCCGCGAACCGGTCCGCCGACCACTCCCACACGTTGCCGACGGTGTTGTAGAGCCCGTACCCGTTGGGGCGGAAGGACCGGGCGGGGGCGGTGCCCGCGTATCCGTCCTCCCGGGTGTTGTGGGCCGGGAAGTCTCCGTTCCAGATGTTGCACATGGGGCGGCCGCCTGGCCGCAGCTCGTCGCCCCACGGGTAGCGCCTGCCCTCCAGGCCGCCGCGCGCCGCGTACTCCCACTCGGCCTCGCCGGGCAGCCGGGTGCCCGACCAGGCGCAGTAGGCCAGGGCGTCGTGCCAGGAGACGTGCACGACGGGGTGGTTCTGCCGGGCCGCGAAGGAGGAGCCGGGGCCCTCGGGGCGGCGCCAGTCGGCGCCGTCGACCGCCCGCCACCACGGGGTGCCGGCCACCGCGGGGGACGCCGCGGCGAGAGCGGGCGCGAGGAACCCGGCGAAGACGAAGCTGAAGCCGAAGGACTCCGCCTCCGTGACGTGCCCGGTGGCCTTCACGAACGAGGCGAACTGCGCGTTGGTGACGGTGGTCGGGGCGATGCGGAACGCCCCGACCACCACTTCCCGTACCGGGCCCTCGCCGTCCGCGGCGAACCCGTCCGGGTCCTCGGTGCCCATCAGGAACCGGCCGCCCGCGATGTCCACCAGGTCGCGGGCGGCCCGCCGTACCGCCGGGTCCGCCACCGCCGGGTCCGCCGCCGGCGCGGACCGCGGTGCCGGGGTCAGGGCGAGGGCGGCCGGCGCGCGGCCGGGGGTGCAGCAGGGCTCGGGCGGCATGGATCTCACTCCTGGGGCCGGTGGTTGCGGCGGTACGGGTCGAGCGGGCGGTTGCCGGGTCAGGCGGAGCGGTCGGCGGCCAACTGCGCGGCCAGTGCCGGCACGCCGAGCGCCTGCTCCTGTGCGGGGGTGGCCTGGTACAGCAGGTTCTTCAGCTGGTACGGGTCGGCCGCCAGGTCGTAGTACTCCCGGAAGGTGACCTGCCCGGTGCCGGAGACGTTGCCCGCGGCGTCGGTGTGCAGGTCGTAGTACTCGGTGTACTGCTTTTCCTTGGCCACGTACGAGGCCCAGGACGTGGGTCCCTCGGCGCCCGTGCCCTGCTTCCACCACTGGACGAGCAGGTGGTCGCGGGCGGCCGGGCCGAGCAGCGAGCGCCCGTCCTGGCCGGCGGGCCGGGCGATCCCGGCCGCGTCCAGGATCGTCGGCGCGATGTCGATGTTCGCGACGATGCGCTGGTCCGTGGTGCCGCCGCCGAGCCCGCGGGCCGGCCAGGACAGGTAGAACGGCACCTCGTGGGCGGGGGAGTAGGGCACGGACTTCTTGGTCCAGCCGTGGTCGGCCCAGGTGTAGCCGTTGTCCCCGGTGAAGATCACGAGGGTGTTCTCCAACTGCCCCAGTGCGGCCAGCTTCTCGCGGATGGCCTGGACCGCGTCGTCCACGGAGAGCAGGCTGCGCAGCTGGCGGGTGCGGGTCTCGCGGCCGTCGTCGAGGGTCGACGTGGCGTTGCGGATGTACGGGGGCTTGTCGGACCGGTCGTCCTCGGGGACCGAGGGGCGGCCGTTCCAGGCCGGGACGGGGGTCTCGGCGTACTTGGGCGCGGGGGTGTTGGGCGCGTGGGACGCGTACGGGGTGACGTAGGCGAACCAGGGCCGGGTGTCGGTGGTCGACTTGTCCAGGAAGGCGAGCGTCCGGTTCTTGACGATGTTGGTGGTGTAGCCGGAGAGCTGCTGGACGGTGCCGTCGACGTTCCAGCGGGCGTTGTGGTAACCGGGCTGGAGGAGGGCGAACTCCTCGAAGTGCGGTGGATTGTCGGCCAGCGTCCAGGAGTTGAGGTACTTGCCGAAGAGACCGGTGCGGTAGCCCGCCTGCGCCAGGTGGCGCTGCACGGTCGTCGACTGGTCGAGGCTGTGCGAGGCGGCGTTGTTGCGCACCCCGTGGTGGTGGGCGTGCCGTCCGGAGAAGATCGAGGAGCGGGACGGTGCGCACAGCGGGGTGGCGGAGTGGCCGTGGGTGAAGGTGACGCCGTGGCCGCCGAGCCAGTCGATGGTCTGGGGGATGGCCCAGTCGGTGTGCTTGGGCTGGTCGTCGGTGACGATGAGCAGGATGTTGGGGCGGGCGGCTGCCGCGGAGCCGTTCCCGGCCGCCGCCGCGGCGGCGGCCGGGTGGGCGAGGCCGGTGGCGGTGGCGGTGGCCGAGGCGGCGACGGCGGCCGCGCCGGCGATGAAGCCGCGCCGGCCGACGGTGCCGGTGCGGGGCGTGCGGGGGTGCTCGCTCACGGGACTCTCCTGTACGTGCGGGGGCGGGTGACGTACGGCGTACCGGATTCCGGCCGCACCGTACGCCGCCGAAACCCGCAGGTCAGACCCTAGAGCTGGGCTGTGGCGGCGCTGTGGCGCCGGTATGGCAGTGCCGTGGCGGCGGTGTGCCGGGCACGTAACGCGCCGCCGCGAACCGGGTGCGGGCGCGCGGATCGGGCGCGGGTGCGCGGATCGGGCGGGTGCCCGCGAACCGTGCGCACGGGCCCCGGGAGCGGGCCCGTGCGCGGCGCGGTGCCGGGGTCAGAGGTGGTGGACCCGCTCCTGGCCGAAGCCCAGGGGCTGACGACCGGCGGCGAGGATCCGCAACCCCGGTGCGACGCCCAGTAGTTCCCGCAGCCAGGTCCGGGCCTGCGGAGCGAGCTGCTCGGCGCCGTCCAGGACGAGCAGCATGTCCCGCTCGGCCAGCCACGAGGCGGCGTTCGCCGGCCCGCACGAGGGGAAGCCCAGCTCGGCGGCCAGCTCGCGGATCCCGAGGAACCCGAGCAGCGGGTCCATGGACACGACGGCCACCCCGTCGCAGAAGTTCGACGCGAGCCGCCGCGCCATCTCGCGGACCAGCAGGCTCCGCGGCTCGCGGAACCCCCCGGTCACCGTCACCACCCGTCCCCGCCGGACGGCGGTGAGCAGCCGGGACAGCTCGGTGGAAGTAGCCGGCAGAACTCCGGTGGAACCGGATTCCCCGATCGGCACGATGCCCCCCATTGCATGCGTGACCACTGCGGCAGGAGAGTTGTTTCACGCCGCGTGACGATGATTATGCGCCACGTGCGTCGGAAGACCAGGGGAATTTCGCATTCCATGGAAAGCCTTGACCAGTCTTTCAGGAGGAGCGGGCGAGGGCGGCGCCGCGGTCGCGGGCCGCCGCCGGACACGTGCTCCCCTGCCGGCCGATCGGCCGTCGGGTCCGGCCAAATCCGTTCCGGTGGAAGGCCATTGGAGCCGCCTTCGGCCCGCCGGGCGGGACGGCCCGCGGGCCGGGACCGCGGGGTGCGGAGGCGGAGCGGGCCGGCGGCGGCGCGCCGTCGGCGGGCGTCCGCCCCGGGCGTGGCGGGTGCGTGTGCGCTCGGGAAGCCGGTGTTCCGGGGCGGGGTCGATCGGTGCAGCTCGGCACCGTGCGTGAGTGCCCGGATTCGCACCCGCGCATTACCCGTGGGTACGAACGGGTCGGTCCGGGCGGCCGCGTGCCCGTGTCGGCGACGTGGAGACGCGGGGCCGCGCCCGGCGTATTTCCCGTCGCCCCCCTGACGTACGCACCCGGCGGTCCGTCCCGGGAGCGGTTGTCCGGGCGCCGGTATTGGGTTCTACTGCTGAGCAGCCCCCACTCGGGGCATATTCCGGGGAGGGGTCGGCATGGGAGCGGACCGGCGGACGGATGGGCGGGCGGACCGGGGAGCGGGCCGTCGTGCGAGCCGCGGGGCGGCCCGGCGTGCGGCGCGGCCCGTGTCCCACCGGCGCAGACCGGGCTTCCGAGGCCGCAAACCCCTCCTGCTGCTCCTCTCCGCGTTCCTCCTCGTCGGGGTGTGCGCCGCCACCGGCATCGCCTGGGACCCCTTCGCCGCGGCCGGTCCGCGCGCCGCCGCCGCGCCCGGGGCCGGCGCCCCCCGACCCTCCGATCCCGGCGCCACCCCCGCCGCCCCGCCCGCCGCCACCGCGGAGCCGGGCGACGCACCCGCTCCGAGCCCGACGCCAGGCGGCGCCGACCGGCCGCAGGCCGCGCCCACCGGCTCCGCGGCCGCCCGCCCGACCGGCGCGCTGCCCTTCGACCTGCCCCAGCCCGCCGCCCTGCGCTCGGGCGCGGCCGGCAGGAAGCTGGTGTTCGCCCACTACTTCACCCCGTACCCGCTCTCCCTCGACAACGCGAGCGCCGACGCGGACTACTACACCCGCAACTACCTCGACCCCGACGGCGAGAGCGGCAAGCACGAGCGCTACGGCGGCCTGCTGCGCGACCGGCCGCTGCCCGTCCAGCCGAAGGGCGGCGACTGGGAGTACGCCAACCTCCAACAGGAGGTGCGCACGGCCCGCGCGGCGGGCATCGACGGCTTCACCCTCGACCTGCTCTCCCTTTCCGGCAAGAACTGGGACCGCTCCAACCTGCTCATGGCGGCGGCCCGTTCGGTCGACCCCGCCTTCAAGATCATGCTGATGCCGGACATGACCTCGCTGAAGACGGACGACCCGGCCGTGCTCGCCGAGGCCATCGCCACCCTCGGCTCCGCCCCCGCCGCCCACCGGCTCGCCGACGGCCGCCTCGTCGTCTCGCCGTTCAAGGCGGAGGAGAAGAGCGCCGCCTGGTGGACCCGGACGCTCGACATCCTCCAGTCCCGGCACGGGGTCCGCACCGCCTTCGTCCCCCTCTTCCTCGACTTCGGCGCGCACAGCGCCGAGTTCGCCCCCATCAGCTACGGCTTCTCGGAGTGGGGCAGCCGCAGCTACGTCGGCCAGGAGGGCAACACCCGCGACGTCCGCCGCGCGCACGACCTGGGCAAGATCTGGATGCAGCCCGTCTCCGTGCAGGACGCCCGGCCCAACCAGGGGATCTACGACGAGGCCGGGAACACCGCCACCCTGCGCGCGACCTGGACCCACGCCATCGAGGACGGCGCCGACTGGGTGCAGCTCACCACCTGGAACGACTACTCCGAGGGCAGCCAGTTCGCCCCGTCCCTGCACAACGGCTACGCCTACCTCGACCTCACCTCCTACTACCTGACCCGGTTCAAGACCGGCAGCTGGCCCGCGATCGTCCGGGACACGCTCTACCTCACCGCCCGGACCCAGTTCGCCGCGGCCGACCCCACCGGCGACCAGTCGCTGGTGATGTCCCTGCGCCGCGGCAGCGCCGCACCCCGGGACTCCGTGGAGGTGCTCAGCTTCCTCGCCGCGCCCGCGGTCGTCCGTACGGCCGTCGGCTCCGCGAAGGACACCCACGAGGCGCCGGCCGGGCTGCACTCCGAGCTGCTGCCGCTGAAGCCCGGCACCAGCTCGGCCGAGGTGGTGCGCGAGGGCCGCACCCGGGCCGAGGTGGAGCTGCCCTACCCGGCGGACCGCTCGGTGGAGGTGCAGGACCTCCAGTACTACGCGGCCACCAGCGGCCGGGGGTCGTAGGCCCTCCCCCGCGGGGCCTCGGTCACCCTCGTGCGGGGGCCGCGCGGGCGGTCCCCGCACGCGGCGGCGGCCCGCTCAGCGCTGCTCCCACTGGGCGCGGGTGAGCACGTACTCGACCTCGCCGTGCTCGGAGCCGGGGATCGCCTCCGGCCAGTCCTCGGTGTAGTTGCGCAGGAAGCGCAGGCCGGTCTTCTCCATCACCCGGCGCGATGCCCGGTTGACCGCCATGGTGTTGGCCGTGACCCGCTCGACCCCGAGCCGGGTGAAGCCCTCGTGGACGAGTGCGCGTGCGCCCTCCGTGGCGTAGCCGCGGCCCCAGGCGGCCCTGCCGAGCCGGTAGCCGAGTTCGACGGTGGTCGGGCGGTCCTCGTCCGGCGGCCGGAACTCGAACCACCCCAGGAAGGCGCCGGTGTCCTTCTCCCGGGCCGCCCAGTAGCCGCGGGTGCCGAAGCGCGGGTGCTCGTGCAGGAGCCGCGGCAGGGTCCGGCCGAGGATCGCCTCGCGGCTGGTGGGCCGGCCGCCGTTGATGAAGCGCATCACGTCGGGATCGTTGTCGAGCGCGAGCAGGTGGTCGACGTCGTCCGGCGTGAACGGGACGAGCGCGAGCCGGACGGTTTCCAGGAAGACGGGCATGGCGCGATCCTCGCCGCCGCCGGAGCGCGGACGCCACTGCGTTTCCGACCCGGCCGGGGCGGCGCGGGCCGTCGCGTCAGCCGGTCGCGGTCTGCGTGCTCACGAACTCCGGCTGGTCGAGCAGCCGCAGCCAGCTGCCGTCGGGCTGCCGGCGCACCACCTGGGCGCGGGCGCCCGCGCCGTCGCCGGGCGGGGTGGAGGTGAGGGCGATGCCGTCGCTGGCCAGGGTGGGCAGCGGCTCCTCCGGCTGGAACCGCGGACGGTGGGACAGCACCTGCTCCCACAGGGCCCGGATGGCCTCGCGGCCCACCGTGAACTCGCCGGGCGGGTACGCCATCACCGCGTCCTCCTCGTAGAGGGCGGCGACCCCGGCCGCGTCGCCGGCGTTGGAACGCTCGACGAACAGGCGGGTGATGTCCTGCGGGCGCAGGGCCTTCTCGTACGACGCGTAGTCCGTCATCTCGTCCTCCTCGGGTCCGTGCCGCCGGTGCCGTCCGGCGGGCCGTGATCTGGCGCACCTCCAGTCTCGGTAGCCGCCCACCAGAAGTCCAACAGCTGGTAGTGGTCGGAGCTAGAATCAGTAGTCATGGACCTGAGACAGCTCGCGTACTTCGTCGCCGTCGCCGAGGAGCGGAACTTCACCCGCGCCGCCGCGCGCGTGCACATCAGCCAGTCCGGGGTCAGCGCGCAGATCCGCAGCCTCGAACGCGAACTGGGCGCCGAGCTGTTCGACCGCTCCGGGCGCGCCGTGACGCTCACCGTCGCCGGGAAGGCGGCCCTGGAACACGCCCGCGCCGCGCTCGCCGCCGCCGAGGCCGTCGAGCAGGCGGTGGGCGAGGTCGGCGACCTCGTCCGGGGCCGGGTGACCGTGGGCATGGTGATCGGCTGCACCGTCACCCCGCTCTTCGAGGCCCTCGCCGCCTTCCGCCGGGCGCATCCCGGAGTCGAGATCGTGCTGCTGGAGGACAACTCCGACCGCCTCGTGCGGGCCGTCCGCGAGGGCGCCCTCGACCTGGCCCTCGTCGGCACCGCCGGCAGCGTGCCCGCCGGCCTGGAGGCCCTGACCGTCGTCAGCGAACGCCTCGTCGCCGCCGTCCCCGCCGGACACCCCCTCGCGCGGCGGCGCCGGATCCGGCTGCGGGACCTGGCGGACCACCCGATCGTGGCGATGCCCGAGGGCACGGGGCTGCGCACCGCCTTCGACCGGGCGTGCGCCGCCCGGGGACTGCGCCCGGCCGTCGCCCTGCAGGCGGGCGCGGCCGAGGCCGTCGCCGACCTGGCCGCGCGCGGGCTCGGCGTCGCCGTCCTCAGCGCCTCCATGGCCGAGCACTTCGCCGACCGGCTCACCGCCCGACCCATCGAGGACGCGGACGTCCCGGCCCTGCTCTCCCTCGTGTGGACGGGCCCGCGCGGGCCCGCCCTGCGCGGCCTGCTCCCCTACTGCCGCCGCGCCTTCGCCGCGGGTGACGGTGCGGGACCCGGCGGGGGTGACGGCGCGGCCCCCGGCGGGGGATGATCCACGGGACCGCCGCGCCCCACCCACCCCACGGAGGCCCCGTGCCCGACCCGACCCGCCCCGCCGCCCGAGCCGCCCGGTTCCCCGGCGGTCGGGAGCTGTTCCGGCTCGATCCCGGGGTCGCCCACCTGAACCACGGCTCCTTCGGCGCGGTGCCCCTGCCCGTCGAGGAGGCCCACGCGGCGATCCGGGACGCCGCGGCGGCCGACCCCGACGCCTTCCACGTCACCGTCTCCGACCGGCTCGCCGAAGCCCGGGCCCGGATCGCCGTCCACCTGGGCGCCGACCCCGACGGGCTCGCCTTCATCGCCAACGCCACCGAGGGCGCCAACCTCGCGCTCGACGCCGTCCCCTTCGACGACGGCGACGAGATCCTGGTCACCGACCACGGCTACGGCACCGTCGTCACGGCCGCCGCCCGCCGCGCCACCGTCACCACCGTCGCCCTGGACCCGGCCCTGCCCGACGAGGACGCCGTGCGCGAGGCCGTCCTGGCCGGGCTGACCCCGCGCACCAAGGTCGCGGTGCTCGACCACATCAGCTCGCCCACGGCCCGCCTCATCGCCTCGCCCCGGCTCCTGGCCGACCTCCGCGAGCGCGGGATCACCACCGTCGTCGACGGCGCCCACGCCCCCGGAATGCTCGCCGAACCCCTCGTGGGCGGCGCCGACTTCTGGTTCGGCAACCTCCACAAATGGGGCTACGCGCCGACCGGCACCGCCGTCCTGGCCGTCGCCCCGCACCACCGCCACCGGGTCCGGGCCCTCGTCCCGTCCTGGGAGGACGAGCACGGCTTCCCCCGCGCAGTCGAGTACCGCGCCACCCTCGACTACACCGGCTGGCTCGCCGCGCCCGAGGGCCTGGACCTCCTCGACCGCCTCGGCGCGGACCGCGTACGGGCCCACAACGCCGCCCTCGCCGCCCACGGCGCGGCCCTGCTCGCCGAACTCCCCGGCCTCACCCCGCTCCCGCACACCGAGGGCCTCGCCATGCGCACCCTGCGGCTGCCGCCCGGCGTCGCCGAAACCCAGGAGGCCGCGAGCGCCCTGCGCGAGGAACTCGCGGCCCGGCTGCGCACCCGGGTGCTGATCTGGCCCTGGCCGGGCGGCGGCGGCATCCGGATCTGCGGACAGCTCTACAACCGGCCCGAGGAGTACGAGCGCCTCGCCGCCGGCCTGCCCGGCTACCTCAGCCGCGCCTGAGCAGATACGTGTCCATGATCCAGCCCTTGCGGGCCCGGGCCTCGGTGCGCAGCTCCTCGATCCGGCCCGCGACCTCCGCCAGCCTGCCCGAGACCAGGATCTCGTCCGGGGTGCCCACATAGGCCCCCCAGTAGATGAACAGGTCCTGGTCCAGGTGGGCCGTGAAGGCGTGCCGCGCGTCCAGCATCACCACCACGTCGTCCACGTCCTGCGGCCAGCCCTCCGCCAGCCGCCGCCCCGTGGTGATCTGCACCGGCCGCCCCACCCGGTTCAGATTCGTCCGGTGCCGGGCCAGCAGCGCCGACACGCTGCTGATGCCCGGTACCACCTCGTGCTCGAACGCGACCCGCCCGCGCTCCAGCACCTCGTCCAGGATGGCGAGCGTGGAGTCGTAGAGCGAGGGATCGCCCCAGACCAGGAACGCACCCGTCTCCCCGTCCGCCAGGTCCTCGGCGACGAACCGCTCGAAGATCTCGGCCCGCGCGCTGCGCCAGCCGTCCACCGTCGGGGCGTAGTGGGCCGGGGTCCGGTCCCGGTCCGGGTCCCGGCCCTCCACCAGCCGGTGCCCGGGACGGGCGTGCGCGTCGAGCATCGCCCGCCGCAGCCCGGTCAGATCCGACTTCTCCTCGCCCTTCTCCAGGATGAGGAACGCGTCCGCCGCGCCGATCGCCCGTACCGCCTGGAGGGTCAGGTGGTCCGGGTCGCCCGCGCCGATGCCGATCACAGAGAACTTCTTCACCCGGCTATTCTGCCCGTCATGCGTGCCGCCCTGTTCGTCACCTGCGTCAACGACGCGCTGTACCCGCGCACCGGCGTCGCCGTCGTGCGCCTCCTGGAGCGCCTCGGCGTCACCGTGGACTTCCCGGCGGCCCAGAGCTGCTGCGGCCAGCCCCAGTACAACACCGGCCACCGGTACGAGACCGAACCGCTGCTGCGCCGCACCGCGCGGGCCTTCGCCGGGCACGCTCACGTGGTCACCCCCTCCGGTTCCTGCGCCGCCATGCTCCGCGAGCACTACCCGCGCATCGGCCGGAAGGCGGCGGAGGAGGGACGCGGCGGCGAGCTGGCCGACCTGGCCGCGGAGCTCGCGCCGCGCGTGTACGAACTCACCGAGTTCCTGGTCGACGTGCTCGGGGTGACCGACGTCGGCGCCTACTTCCCGCACACCGTCACCTACCACCCCTCCTGCCACGGACTGCGCGCCCTCGGGCTCGGGGAGAGGCCCCGAAGGCTGCTGGCCGCCGTCAGGGGGCTGGACCTCGTCGAACTGCCCGGAGCCGAGGAGTGCTGCGGCTTCGGCGGCACCTTCGCGCTCAAGAACCCCGACGTCTCCGCCGCCATGGGCACCGACAAGGCCGACCGCGCCGCCGCCACCGGCGCGGAGGTCCTGTGCGGCGCCGACAACTCCTGCCTCGCCCACCTCGACGGCCTGCTGCGGCGCACCGGCTCGCCCCTGCGCACCCTGCACCTCGCCGAGATCCTGGCCGCCACCGAGGACGAGGGGCCCCCGCGATGAGCGGACGGACACCGGACACGCGGCCGGGCCGACCGGGGCCGACGCCGGCCGGCCCGGCCCACCCGCCCACGGACCTCGGCATGCCCGCCTTCCCGCCGTTCCCCGAAGCCGCCCGGCAGGCCGTGGGCGACGGGGTGCTGCGCGCCAACCTCCGGCACGCCACCCACACGATCCGCGACAAACGGGCCCGCGCCGTCGCCGAACTCGCCGACTGGGACCGCCTGCGCGCCGCCGGAAAGGCGGTCAAGGACCACACGCTGCGCCACCTCGACCACTACCTGGTCCAGCTGGAGGAGGCCGTGACCGCAGCCGGCGGCACCGTCCACTGGGCCGTCGACGCCGACGAGGCCAACCGCATCGTGACCGCACTGGTCCTCGCCACCGGCGAACGCGAGGTGGTCAAGGTCAAGTCGATGGCCACCCAGGAGATCGGCCTCAACGAAGCCCTCGCGGCCGCCGGGATCGCCGCGTACGAGACCGACCTCGCCGAGCTCATCGTCCAGCTCGGCCACGACCGGCCCTCGCACATCCTGGTCCCGGCCATCCACCGCAACCGCGCCGAGATCCGCGACATCTTCCGCACCGAGATGGGCCGTTGGGGACGGCCCGCACCCGAGGGCCTCGGCGACGACCCGCGCGAGCTGGCCGAAGCGGCCCGCCTGCACCTGCGGGAGAAGTTCCTGCGCGCCAAGGTCGCCGTCTCCGGGGCCAACTTCATGGTGGCCGAGACCGGCACCCTGGTCGTCTTCGAGTCCGAGGGCAACGGCCGCATGTGCCTCACCCTGCCCGAGACCCTCATCTCCGTCGTCGGCATCGAGAAGGTCGTCCCCACCTTCCGCGACCTGGAGGTCTTCCTCCAGACCCTGCCGCGCTCCTCCACGGCCGAGCGGATGAACCCCTACACCACCCTGTGGACCGGCACCACCGAGGGCGACGGCCCCGCCGCCTTCCACCTCGTCCTCCTCGACAACGGCCGCACCGACACCCTCGCCGACGCGACCGGCCGCCAGGCCCTGCGCTGCATCCGCTGCTCCGCCTGCCTCAACGTCTGCCCCGTCTACGAGCGCGCCGGCGGCCACGCCTACGGCTCCGTCCACCCCGGGCCCATCGGCGCCATCCTCAGCCCCCAACTGCGCGGCACCGCCAGCGCGATCGACGCCTCCCTGCCGTACGCCTCCACCCTGTGCGGGGCCTGCTACGAGGTCTGCCCCGTCGCCATCGACATCCCCGAGGTCCTCGTCCACCTCCGCGAACGGATCGCGCAGGGCGGCCCCGTCACCCGGAACGGCGTCCGCGTCCGCATCCGCCCCGCCCGCGGGCACACCGCCGAACGCGCCGCGATGCGCGCCGCCCGGCTCCTGCTGGACCACCCCGGCGCCCTGAGCACGGCGACACGACTCCTCGCGCGGGCCCGCCGGCTGCGCCCGCGCCGCCTCCCTGGGCCGGGCCGGGCCTGGACCGACACCCGGGAGCTGCCCGAACTCCCCGCGGAATCCTTCCGCGCCTGGTGGACCCGCGAACGGGGGACCCCGCGATGAGTTCGAGGGACCGGATCCTGGCCCGCATCCGCCGGGCGGTGGGGGAGCGCGGCCCGGACGCGGAGGGGGAGCCCGGAGCCTCCGGGCGCGCCGGGGCGCCGGGCTACGCGCGGATCCCGCGGGACTACCTCCGCGTCCACGGGGTGCGCACCCCGCAGGAGAGCGCGGACCTGCTCGCCGCCCACCTCGCGGAGTACCGCGCCGCGGTCCACCGCACCGACCGGCACGGCCTGCCCGCCCTGCTGGCCGGCCTGCTGGACGCGCGCGGCGCACGGACGGTGCTCGTCCCGCCCGGCCTGCCCCCGTCCTGGCTCTCCCGGGCCGGGCAGGCCCGCGTCGCGGACCGCGCCGCTTCCACCGCACGGGAGCTGGACGCCGTGGACAGCGTGGTGACCGGCTGCGCCCTGGCCGTCGCCGAGACGGGCAGCATCGTCCTGGACGCCGGCCCCGGCCAGGGCAGGCGCCGGATCACGCTGATCCCGGACCACCACGTCTGCGTGGTCCGCGCACCGGAGCAGGTGGTGGACTCCGTACCGCTGGCCCTGGCGCTGCTGGACCCGGCCCGGCCGCTCACGTGGATCTCCGGACCCTCCGCCACCAGCGACATCGAGCTCGACCGGGTGGAAGGAGTGCACGGCCCGCGGACCCTGGAGGTCGTCCTGCTGACGGCTGCGGAAGACTGACCCCCATGTCCGCACACATCGCCCTGACCGCCCTCGTCGTCCACGACTACGACGAGGCCATCGACTTCTACACCCGCGCCCTCGGCTTCGACCTGGCCGAGGACACCGCCCGCCCGGACGGCACCCGCTGGGTGGTGGTCCGGCCGCCCGGCGCGAAGGAGACCGCGCTGCTGCTCGCCCGCGCCAAGAACGACGCGCAGCGCTCCCGCGTCGGCGACCAGACCGGCGGCCGCGTCGGCTTCTTCCTCTACACCGACGACTTCGCCCGCGACCACGCCCGGATGGCGGCCGAGGGCGTCCGCTTCCTGGAGGAGCCGCGGCACGAGGCGTACGGCTCGGTCGTCGTCTTCGAGGACCTGTACGGCAACCGCTGGGACCTGCTCCAGCCCGCGGCCTGAGCCGGCGCCCTCACCGCGCCCGGTCCGGCGCCAGCCGCGGCGCCTCGCGGGCGGCGTCCACGGGTGCCGTCCCCCGCCCGTCGCCGCGCCGCCCGGGACCGGACGGCGCGGTGCCGTTCCCGGCGGGCTCCACGCGCCCGGCCAGGGCCACGGCCCAGCGGACCAGCCCCGGCACGTCCACCCCGTACGGGCCCCCGTCCAACCCGTCGATCCCGGCGGCCCCGCGCCGCAGCAGCCGGGCCCCGCCGACGTCGTTCCCGCGGGCGGCGTGCGTCAGCCCGACCGCGAGCTGGGCGAGCCCGCGCCACAGCGGCGCCGCCTCCTCGGGCCCCGACTTCCAGGCGTCCTCGAACACCTCGTGCGCGTGGAACGGCATGCCGGCGTCCAGCAGCCGCTGCGCCTCCGCGACCGTCTCGGCGGGGGTCCGCACCACCCCCTCGGGCTGCCGCTCCACCCCGCCGGCCCCGTAGGGCAGCGGCCGCCCCAGCCCGTCCCGGGGCCGCGCACTGCGCGCCCGGCCTTCGCCGTCCCGATCCCGTGTGTTCACCCCCTCATCCTCCCTTCCGGCCGTTACCCGTGCATGCACACCCCTCAGCGTGGGGTAATGTTCTGCATGTGCCGCCGCGACGGGGGAAACCCCAGGTCGCAAGCACATCGGGACGTGGCGCAGCTTGGTAGCGCACTTGACTGGGGGTCAAGGGGTCGCAGGTTCAAATCCTGTCGTCCCGACCAGCGTTTACGCAGGTCGGAGGCCGTTCTCTCATCCATGGGAGGGCGGCCTTTCGCATGTCCGCGGCCTGGTGGCCGCACGCACGGTCCGGGACCGGGCCGCGCTCAGGCGAAGGGCACCCGGACGGCCGGAGCGTCGCCCTTCTCGGACGGGTGGTGCCACACTCCCTCCGCGGCCAGCCGGGGCAGCACCCCCTCGCCGAACCAGTACGCCTCCTCCAGGTGCGGGTAGCCCGAGAAGACGAACTCGTCGATGCCCAGCGCCGCGTACTCCTTGATCCGATCGGCGACCTCCGCGTGGCTGCCGACCAGGGCGGTGCCCGCGCCGCCCCGCACCAGGCCGATCCCTGCCCAGAGGTTGGGATGGATCTCCAGGCCGCGCCGGTCGCCGCCGCCGTGCAGGGCGAGCATCCGCTGCTGTCCTTCGGACTCGCTCCGGGCGAGTCCCGCCTGTACGGATGCCACCGTCTTCTGGTCGAAGCCCGCCAGGAGCCGGTCCGCCTCGGCCCACGCCTGCGCGGAGGTGTCCCTGGTGATGACGTGCAGCCGGATGCCGAAGCGCACCCGGCGCCCCCGCCGCGCGGCGAGCTCCCGGATCCGGGTGATCTTCTCGGCCACCTGGGCCGGAGGTTCGCCCCAGGTGAGGTAGACGTCGACGTGCCGGGCCGCCACCTCGCCCGCGATCGGCGAGGAACCGCCGAAGTAGACCTCGGGGACCGGATTCGGCCCGGCCGCGAGCCTCGCGCCCTCGACGCGGAGGTGTTCGCCCCGCAGGTCGACCGTCTTGCCTTCCCACAGGGCCCGGACGATCTCCAGGAACTCTCCGGTGCGGCGGTAGCGGGCGTCCTTGTCGAGGAAGTCGCCGTAGGCGCGCTGCTCGTGGCTCTCGCCGCCGGTGACCACGTTGAGCAGGAGCCGGCCTCCGGTCTGCCGCTGGAAGGTGGCGGCCATCTGGGCGGCGAGCATGGGGGAGACGAAGCCGGGACGGAAGGCGACCAGGAACTTCAGCCGTTCGGTGTGCTGGGCGACCATCGCCGTGGTCAGCCACGCGTCCTCGCACCAGGCGCCGGTCGGGGTGAGCGCGCCCACGAAGCCCAGGTCTTCGGCGGCGCGGGCGATCTGGCTCAGGTAGGCCACCGTCGGGGGCCGGTCGCGTCCGCTGGCGGTGGCGGGCGTGCCGTGGCCGCCGCCGACGACATGGCGGCTGTCGCCGTTCGTGGGCAGGAACCAGTGGAAGGTGAGGGACACGGGGCGTCTTCCGTTCAGGAGGGCCCGGGGGTCCGACGGGCCCCCGGGGGATGGTCAGAGCAGGCCGTGGCGGGGCGGCCGGGTGCGGTTGAGCACGTACCGTCCGATGTGCTGGATCTTCCAGCGGACCGGGTCGTGCAGCGTGTGGGTGCGGGCGTCGCGCCAGAACCGGTGCAGGTTGAGGGAGTCGGCGGCCGAGCGGGTCCCGGCCACCTCGAAGAGGGCTGCCGACACCTCCACGGCGGCCTGCGCGGCCAGTACCTTGGCGGCTGCCACGGCGACGGACGCCTCGGCCGCCGTGTCGTCGCTGAGGTCCGCGCGGGCGGTGTCCACGGCCCGCGCCGCGTCACCCAGGAGCGCCTTCGCAGCCCTGACCTGGAGGGAGAGTTCCCCGAACCGCTGGATCAGCAGGGGGTCTTCGGCGGCCGAGTCGACACCGCTCTCGAACCAGGGACGGCTCTCGGTCCGGACGAACCGCGCCGCCTCCGTGAGGGCGGCTCCGGCGATGCCGGCGTCGATCGCCGCGTGCAACAACTGCGCCACCGCGCCGTGCAGCTGCGGCCCTTCGAAGGTGAGGTGGTGCGGCAGGACGCGGTCGGCCGGCACCCGTACGCCCTCCAGGCGGACGGTGCCGCTGGCGGTCGTGCGCTGGCCCAGGCCGTCCCAGTCGTCGACGACGGCGAGGCCCGGGGCGTCACGGGGCACGTAGGCCACGTGCAGCGTCTCGTCGGCCGTGCGGGCCAGCACGGGGATCCAGTGGGCGAAGAGGGCGCCGGTGGAGTAGTGCTTGACTCCGGTCAGGTCGTACGCGCCGTCGGGCCGCCGTTCCAGGCGGGTGCGGATGTCCTGGACGTGCTTGGTGCCCGCCTCCGACTGGGCGTTGCCCAGACGCGCCCCCGACAGCAGCTCGGCGAAGAAGAACTTCTGCTGTTCGCCGGTTCCCTGGCGCCGGATCACGTTGACGTAGGCGAAGTGGCTCTGCGGGATCTGGGCGAGGCTGGCGTCGGCGGCGGCCAGCAGCCGGAAGACCTCGGCGAGGGTCTCGGCGGAGACGTCGGCCCCGCCGTGTTCGGCGGGCACGGTCACGGCGAGCAGACCGGACGCGGAGAGCCGGTCCAGCTCCGCACGCGGCAGGCGGCGTTCGGCGTCCCGTGCGCAGGCGCCGGCACGGAACTCCTCGCCGCCCGCTCCGGCGCCTACCGCGGGCACCTGACGCTGCCGCCCAACTACGAGATCACCAGCGGTGATCTGGGCATCCGTCGCAACAAGGCGGTGGAGGCGATCACGTTCGGAGCCGGGGGCACCATGCTCACCAGCGCCGTCGAGGGGCCGCTGCTCCAGGACGGCCCGGAGCCGACCCTGCAGCACGGCGCGCCCGTCCGCGTCACCCAGCAGAGCCGGGACGGCGAGGTGCTCGGGCAGTTCGCCTACCCGCTCGAAAGGATCTTCACCGCGCCCGACGGGTCCAGCACGTATCCGCCCGACACCGGCGTGCCCGCGATCCTGGCCCACCCGGGTGACCCCGGTCGCTACCTCGTCCTCGAACGCACCTGGGTGGCGGGCGCGGGCTACAAGATCCGTCTCTTCGACACCACCACCCGGGGCGCCACCGACGTCCGGCGCATCGACTCCCTCAAGGGGCACAAGATCGTCCCGATGCGCAAGAAGCTCGTCGCGGACCTGGCCACCCTGGGCCTGTCCAGGGTCGACAACACCGAGGGCATGACCTGGGGTCCGACCCTGCCGGACGGCGAACGCACCCTGGTCCTGGTCAGCGACGACAACTTCGCCGAGGACGCGGTCACCCAGATCGTCGCCCTCGGCATCCGCTGAGCCGCCGGTGACCGGCGGGCGGGCGGAGCGCTGCCGGCTCCGTCCGCGCGCCGGCGAGCCGGGTGCTCAGTCCCGGTGGAGGGTGCGGAACCGGTCGGGGGCGGCCGGGTCGCGGTCGGCGACCTGGACCGGGGGGTCCGGCCATTGCCACAGCCGGGTGCCCGGCGGGCGGGTGAACCGGATCGGGCCGCGGGTGCCCTCGACGGCCGCATCCGGCCAGGACGCGGCGATGCGTGCCCGGTCCGTGCCGTGGGAGCGCAGCGCGGCGGCCAGGACGGCGATCGTGTCGTAGCCCTCGAAGGCGACGAACGAGGGTGCCTCGGCCAGTCGTTCGCGCAGGGCCCGCTCGACCCGTGCGCCGAGCGGGCCCGGGCGTTCGGGCAGGTAGCGCAGGAACGGGACCCCGGCGCCGTCGGCGCCCAGCAGCGCCGCCCACGAGGGGAACTCCGGCTGGCCGGCCGGAGCACCGATCAGGATCTCGGCGAGCCGGGGGTCGCGGCGGACGGAGACGACGAGCGGCACGGCCGGCTCCGGGTGGCCGACCAGCAGCAGGAGGGCCGTGGCGCGATGGGCGACGAGCCCGTCGCACACCTGCGCGGGGGAGAGCGTGCTCGCGCCGAGTTCGACGACGGTGCCGCCGTGCGGTGCGAGGCGCTCGCGCAACAGGCGGATCCCCGAAGACCAGTAGACGCTCGGCTGCGCCGCCACGGCGATGCGGCGGTGTCCCGCGCGCAGCAGGAAGTCCGCGTACGCGTGCCAGCCGCGGGACTGCGGCGGGGCGAGGCGCGCGACCCGGTCCGTCGGCCGGTCGGTGAGCGCGTCGAGCACCGCCGACGAGCAGAGGTAGGGCACGCCGAGGGCGTCGGCCCGGGCGGCGACGGCGCGGGCGACCACGCTGTGGTACTCCCCGGCCAGGGCCGCCACGCCCAGGCCGGCCAGTTCGTCCACGGCCGCCGCGGCCCGCCGCGGGTCGGCCGCGGTGTCCCGGACCAGCAGTTCGAGGGGCGCACCGCCGATTCCGCCGGTGTCGTTGACCTCGCCGACGGCCAGCTCCATGCCGGCGAGCAGGTGGCGGCCCGCATCGACCCAGCCGGGGCGGGTCAGCGGAACGAGGGCGCCGATCCGCACCCCCGATGTCCCGGCCGGCGCCGGGACGGGGACCGGGGTGGGTGGTGGTGTGGTCATGTCTTCTTCTCCCGTGGGGCGTTGCGCGGCGTCCGGCCGGGCCGCTGCGGGCGCACGGGGGCGGATCGCGGCCCGGCGGCCGTTCGGTGTCATGGTCTCAGGGGCTCCGGGGGCCTCGTAAGCGCCGTAGCGGGGTCGTGCGGTCGGCTCGTCTTCGAGAGCGCGGTCACGGTGTGGAGGGCGGTGCGGGGGCGAAGGGGCCGTCCAGGGCGGCCCATTGGAGGAGCAGGATGGTCTTGCCGTCGACGATGCGGCCGTCCCGTGTCATGGCGAGGGCCTCGGCGAAGGGCAGTTCGAGGACCTCGATGTCCTCGCCTTCCTCCTCCAGACCGCCGCCGGTGCCGGTCCGGTCGGCCGGGGTGTAGGCGGCGGCGAAGAAGTGGAGGCGTTCGGTGACGGAGCCGGGGCTCATGTAGGCGTCGAGGACGTGGGTGAGCGGGCCGAGGGCGACGCCCAGTTCCTCGGCGCTCTCGCGCCGGACGGCGGTGGGCGGGTCGTCCGCGTCGAGCAGCCCCGCGGCCGCTTCGACGAGCATGCCGTCGGGGTGGTCGTTGACGTACGCCGGGTAGCGGAACTGGCGGGTGAGCAGGACGCGGCGGCGTCCGGTGTCGTAGGGCAGGACGACGGCGCCGTTGCCGCGGTCGTACGTCTCGCGCTGCTGGGTTTCCCAGCGTCCGTCGCTGCGGCGGCGGTCGAAGGTGGTGCGGCGCAGGACGTGCCAGCCCCGGGAGGTGAGCTCGACGTCGCGGACGACGACGTCCGGGTTGCGGGCCAGCCCGCGTCCGGCGCGGTCGAGGCCGGTGCGGCCGCGGTGGTCGGGGGTGTCGGTGCCGGGACGGTCCGTCATGCGGTCTCCTGCGGGGTGCGGCGGGGGATCTCGGCCGGGTCGCGGTAGACGGGCAGGCCGCGGCGCCGGGCGGTGGCGACGTCCTGGTCGGCCCCGGCGGAGTCGCCGGGCAGTCGCAGTACCGCGTCGCAGTGGGCGAGCAGGCGGTCGGCCGTGGGGTACAGGACCCGGTCGGCGAGGGGGTCGGTGGGGCCCGCGCCCGCCGAGCGCAGGACGGGCAGGGCCACCCACTCGCCGATCACGGGGAGGTGGCCGGCGGCGAAGACGGGCCACGCGGCCGCTTCGAGGCGCGCGAGGTTGGCGGCCATGGCCCGCGGGTCGCCGCCGGCGCCCGAGCGATACGGGCCGGCGATCAGGATGAGCAGCGGCTTGTCGGTCATGGGGCGCTACCATACATGCAGAATCATGCAAGAACAGGAAGGAATGTACATGCTGGCTGCTGAACGGCGTGACCATCTGCTCGGGCTGCTCGCCCGCGAGGGCAAGGTCGTCGCCAAGGACGTCGCCGCCGAGCTGCGGATCTCCGAGGACAGCGTCCGGCGCGACCTGCGGGACCTCGCGGCCGAGGGGTTGTGCCAGCGGGTCTACGGCGGCGCGCTGCCCGTGTCGCCGGCCGTGGCGGACTACGCGGCCCGGCAGGCCGTGGCCCCGGACGGCAAGCGCAGGGTCGCCGCGGTGGCCGCGGGCCTCGTCAGGCCGGGCGGCGCGCTGATCCTCGACGGCGGCACCACCGCGCTGGCCGTGGCCCGCGCCCTCCCGCAGGACCTGGACTGCACCGTGATCACCCACAGCCCGACGATCGCCGCGGCCCTGCTGGAGCATCCGAGGGCGGAGCTCTTCCTGCTCGGGGGCCGCGTCTTCAAGCACTCGGCGGTCACCTGCGGGGCCGCCGCGGTCGAGGCCGCGCAGAACGTCTCCGCCGACCTCTTCCTGCTCGGCGTCACCGGGGTGCACCCCGAGGCCGGGCTGACCACCGGCGACGCGGAGGAGGCGGCGATGAAACGTGCCCTGGCCGCACGGGCCGCGGACACCTACGTCCTCGCCTCCTCCGAGAAGATCGGCACCGCTTCGCGGTTCCGCGTCCTGCCCTGGGAGGGGGTCAGCGGACTGATCACCGACGCCGACCCCCGCGACGCGGTCGTCGAACAGCTCAGGGCGACCGGCGTGGAGATCCTGACGGCCGGCTGACGGCCGACCGCGCCCACCACCGTTCGCGCGACGACCCACCGGCCGGCGGCGCCCCCCTCCGGACCGCCGTCAGCCCGCCGTGCCCGCCGCCGCCGGGCCGGGGCGCACCGCCCTGCGGACCTCGGTGAGGTAGGCGGCCATCGCGTCCCGGTTGCGGGTGAGCTGGCCGATCCGCTGCGACATGCGCGCGCACTCGTCCTCCAGCAGCGCGATCGTCTCCGGCGTCGGGTCCGGGATGTCGATCCGGCCGGGCGGCCCGAGGCAGGGCAGGATCTTGCGGATCGTCTGCGTGGGCAGCCCGGCGTCCAGCAGGCCGCGGACCTGCTGGACGCGGTCCACGCAGGGCTCCCCGTAGTCGCGGTAGCCGTTGGCGCACCGCTGGGAGGCGATCAGCCCCTGCTCCTCGTAGTAGCGCAGCATCCGGCGCGAGACACCGGTGCGGTCCGACAAGTCCCCGATGCGCACGGTCGCTTCCCCCCTGCGGCGCCCCCTGGCGCCCGTTTCCGGATCCGGCTTGACCTTCACACCAGTGGAAGGGTTCGAGCATGCTGCCATGTCGAGTACAGACCTGAACAGGGAGCCCTCGCCCGCCCCCGACGACGCACGGCAGCCCACCGGTGCGCCGCCCCGGCCGCCGAGCGTCCCGCCCCGTCCGCAGAAGCTGCCCCTGGCCGCGCTGCTCGCGCTGGCGACCGCCGTGTTCATCACGAGCCTCACCGAGACGCTGCCCGCCGGACTGCTGCCCGCGATGAGCGCCGACCTGCACGTGAGCGAGGCCGCCACCGGCCAGACGGTGACGGTGTACGCCCTCGGCACCGTGCTCACGGCGATCCCGCTCGCCGCCGCCACCGCCGGAGTGCGCCGCCGTCCGCTGCTGCTGTCCGCGATGGCCGGATTCGCCGTCGCCAACACCGTGACGGCGCTCTCCCCGTACTACCCCCTCACCATGGCCGCCCGGTTCGCCGCGGGCGTCGCGGCCGGACTGGTGTGGACGCTCCTGGCCGGCTACGCCCGCAGGCTGGCCCCGCTCCACCTCCAGGGCCGGGCCATCGCGGTGGCCATGGCCGGCATCCCCGTCGCGCTCTCCTTCGGCGTGCCCGCGGGCTCGTTCGTCGGCAAGGCCATCGGCTGGCAGGCGGCCTTCCTGCTGATGACCGGGCTGACGCTGGTCCTGCTGGGCTGGATCCTGGCCGCCGTCCCCGACCAGCCGGGCCACCCGGCGCGGAAGGGGCCCTCAGCGTCGATGGCGAGGGCGCTCGACGTGCCCGGCGTCACCCCGGTCCTCTTCGTGACCTTCGTGTTCGTCCTGGCGCACACCATCCTCTACACCTACGTCTCCCCGTTCCTCGACCACCTCGCCATGGGCGGCCGGACGGACCTCGTCCTGCTGCTCTTCGGCGCCGCCTCGCTGCTGGGCATCTGGGCCGTCGGGACCCTGATCAACCGGCGGCTGCGCGCGCTGATGATCGCCGGTACCTGGCTGATCGCGGTGGCCGGTACGGCCCTGGCACTGCTCTCGGGGACGCCGGCGGCGGTGTACGCGGCCGTGGCGCTCTGGGGCCTGGGCTGGGGCGGCGCACCGACCCTGCTGCAGACCGCGGCGGGGGACGCCGGCGGGGAACAGGCCGACGCGGCGCAGGCCATGCTGGTCACCCTGTGGAACGTGGCCATGGCGGGCGGCGGAGTGGCCGGCGGCCTGCTGCTGGACGCGTTCGGCACCGGGGCCCTGCCGTGGAGCGTGCCGATCCTCCTGGTCCCCGTACTGGCCGTCGTGCTCGGCGCCCGTACGCACGGCTTCCCGGCCCGCCCCAGGGCATCCTGACGGTCCGGGACCCGGGGCCGGTCCCCGCCCCTGGGGGAACCGGCCCGCGGGCGGGCGCGGTCAGTCGGCGGCGGGGAACCTGTCCCAGGCCCGGTGCCCGGCCATGGCCCGCTTCAGCTGCTTCAGCGCGGCCGCGGGAGTCGCCCGGAAGACGATGCCCGGTTCGTCCGCCCCGATCCCGGCGGCGTCGAGGACCCGGGAGGCGCTCTTCCAGCCGCCGATGGCCTTGCCGTGCCGGTAGGCCTCGGTCAGCAGCAGCAGGACCCGCGGGTCCGGGCCGTCGGAGCGGGCCGCGCCGGCCTTGGCGTCCCGGGCGCCGCGGGCATCGGCGGCCGGCCCGGGGACGCCCGCGAACAACAGGGCGTCGAACTCGACGGAACGGGCGGTGGCGAAGGTGCGCTGCACCGTGACGGGGTTCTTCCGCGGGCCCAGGGTGCCACCGGTGGGCGCGATCACCAAGGGCACCATCCCGTCGGCCAGGACCGCGTCGCGCACGGTCCGCACCCCGGCGAGGTCCCCGCCCGGGTCCGCGACGATGCCGATCACCCGGCCGTCCAGCGGCCACTCCCGCCCCACCTGCGAGAGGGCCGGGCTCGGGCCGGGATCGGCGAGCGGGACCGTGGCGGCCGGTGCGGGCAGGCCGAGGCCGGCGGCGACCTCCGCGCAGAGCCGCGGGTCGATGTTGGCCAGGACGGCCAGGGTGCGCTCCTTGACGGCCTGCTCGTAGCACTTGGCCAGCTCGAAGGTGTAGGCGGCGATGATGTGCTCGCGCTCCACCGGCGTCATGCTCAGCCAGAAGAGCCGCGGCTGGCCGAAGTGGTCGGCGAACGAGGCCGGCGCCTCGCGGACCTTGCGCGCGGCGGGCAGTTCGACGGGGACCTCGATGAAGGCGCCGTCGTCGGCTCCGGCGAGGAACGGGCAGCCGCCGTCGAGGCTGTTGGGCCGGTAGGGGGCGACACCGGTGTGGACGGCGGTCTGGTGCGCGCCGTCGCGGAGCATGTCGTTGACGGGGGCGTGCGGCCGGTTGATCGGGATCTGCCCGAAGTTGGGGCCGCCGAGTCGGCTGATCTGCGTGTCGAGGTACGAGAAGAGCCGCCCGGCGAGCAGCGGGTCGTCGGTGACGTCGATGCCGGGGACGAGGTGGCCGGGGTGGAAGGCGACCTGCTCGGTCTCGGCGAAGTAGTTCGTCGGGTTGGCGTTCAGCGTCATCAGGCCGATCGGCACGACCGGCGCGACCTCCTCCGGGACGATCTTCGTGGGGTCGAGCAGGTCGATCCCCTCGAAGGTCTGCTCCGGAGTGTCGGGGAAGGTCTGGATGCCGAGCTCCCACTGCGGGAAGGCGCCGGACTCGATGGCGTCGGCCAGGTCCCGGCGGTGGAAGTCCGGATCCGTCCCGTTGGTGAGCTGCGCCTCCTCCCAGACCAGCGAGTGGACCCCGAGCTTGGGCTTCCAGTGGAACTTCACCAGGGTCGTGGCGCCCTCGGCGTTCACCAGGCGGAAGGTGTGGACGCCGAAGCCCTCCATCATCCGCAGCGACCGCGGGAGAGCGCGGTCGGACATGTTCCACAGGGTGTGGTGCGTGGCCTCGGTGTGCAGGGACACGAAGTCCCAGAACGTGTCGTGCGCGCTCTGCGCCTGCGGGATCTCGCGGTCGGGGTGCGGCTTGCCGGCGTGGATGACGTCGGGGAACTTGATCGCGTCCTGGATGAAGAAGACCGGGATGTTGTTGCCCACCAGGTCGAAGGTGCCCTCGCCGGTGTAGAACTTCGTCGCGAAGCCCCGGGTGTCGCGAACGGTGTCGGCCGAACCGCGCGAGCCGAGGACGGTGGAGAACCGCACGAAGACGGGCGTCTCGACGCCCTTCGCCAGGAACGCCGCCCTGCTGACCTTCGCCGCCGTGCCGTACCCCTGGAAGACGCCGTGCGCGGCCGCGCCGCGCGCGTGGACCACGCGCTCCGGGATCCGCTCGTGGTCGAAGTGCGTGATCTTCTCGCGCAGGTGGTGGTCCTGGAGCAGGACCGGTCCGCGCGCCCCCGCCTTGAGCGAATGGTCGCCGTCCGGGAGCCGGGCCCCCTGCGCCGTCGTCAGGTACGCCCCGCCCTGCGCCATGGCGGCCCGCGGCGCGCCGGTCGGCTGTCCCGTGGGGCCGAGGGTGTCCGGGCCGGTCTGGTCGGGCTTCGGGGGCAGCGGTTCGCGCGGCCGGGTCGGCTCCGCGACCGCGGGCGGCCGGGGCGCGGGCTTGCCGGGGATGCCCGCGGGTCCCGCGGTGGCGCCACCGCGCCGGACGACCCGCCCGGAGGCGGCGCCCTTGGCCGCTGCGGGCTCTGCCGCCTTCGGGGGGCGCTTGGCCGCTGCGGGCTCTGTCGCCTTCGCGGGCCGCTTCGGCGCCGCCGGCTCCAAGGCCTTCGCCTTCGCTTTCGCCTTCGATTTCGGGGCGGGCTTCGTCGTCTTCTGCTGGGCCATGGCGGGTGTCTCCTCTTGCCTCACGCGGTGGGCGCGGGTGCCGGCGGTCCCCGGGTCCCCGGGCCACCCTTGCGCCCGCGCCGGGCCCCGGCACCCCGGGGACGGCCGTACCGGTGACGGCTTCCCTCCTGCGCCCGCTCCGCGGCGCCGGTGCGGAGGGCGCCGTGCGGGCCAGGTGGCCGCGCCGTGATGCGGGTCGCCCGCCCGGCGCCCACGATGGGACCCTGCCGCCCGTTCCGCCACCGGCGCCCACGATGGGACCCTGCCGCCCGTTCCGCCACCGGCTTCGTCCCCCTCCCCAAGGAGCACCGCAGATGCACGGCACCGCGTACGGAGCCCGATCGAGCGCGAGGCCCTCCCACGGCCCGGGCCGCGCGGCCTGGATGGACGAGGTCCGCGAGGAGGCCGCTGCGGACTTCGCGCAGTGCGTCGCCGACCTCGCCTCGGGCGCACTGGACCTCCCGCTGCCGGGCGGCGGCCGGACCGCCGACCGGTTCCGGGCGCTTGCCTCGGTGGCGCGGCGGGACCTCTCGCTGGTCCGCCTGGTGGAGGGCCACGCGGACGCGCTGGCGATCCTCGCGGAGCTCGGCGGGCCGGAGGCGGGCCCCCGGGAGCGCTGGGGCGTGTGGGCCGCCGAGCCCCCGGGGCAGGGGCTCACCGCGTCCCGCGGCGACCGCGGCTGGGTGCTCGACGGGCTGAAGCGCTACTGCTCGGGGGCGCACAGCTGCACCCGGGCCCTGGTGACGGCCACGGCAGAGGACGGCCGTCGCCTCTTCGCCGTCACCACCGGTGCGGCGCCGGGGGCGGGCCCGGGCGCCGGGCGGTGCCGGCCCGTGGAGGGCAGCTGGCAGGCGCTGGGCATGGCTGCCAGCGACAGCGCCGACGTGGTGTTCGAGGACGTGCCCGCGGTGCCGGTGGGGGGCGTGGAGGCGTACGTGGACCGGCCCGGGTTCCAGCACGGCGGCATCGGGGTGGCGGCCTGCTGGTACGGCGGCGCCCGCGCCGTCGCGGACCTCCTCGGCCGTACGGCGGCACGGCGCGGGCCCGATCCCCTCACCGACGCCCATCTGGGCGCCGTCGACATGCGGTTGCACGCCGCGGCGGCCGTCCTGGCCCGGGCCGCGGCGGAGATCGACGCCGACCCCGGTGACGCCGGGGGCACGGCCCGGCGGCGCAGCCTGCGGGTGCGGGCCTTCGTCGAATCGGTCTGCGCCGACGTCCTGACCCACGTCGGACGGGCCACCGGCGCCGAACCGCTGTGCCACGACCCGTCCCACACGCGGCACGCCACCGACCTCGCCGTCTACGTCCGCCAGCACCACGGCGAGCGCAACCTGGCCGAACTGGGCCGGCTGGTCGCCGGTACGGACCAGCGGTGACGGCGGGCACGCCCGGGACGGCAAGGGCCGCCGGGGCCGCCGGGACGCCGCAGGGTGCGCCGGCCGCCGACCCGATCCAGGCGCCCGGCACCCCGGAGCACCGCTGGCGGGCCTGGCACGGCTTCGCCGGGCTGCCGGCGGCCGACCTGCCCGTGCGCGGCCGGGTGGTGGTCGTGGCGGCCCACCCCGACGACGAGGTGCTGGGAGCCGGCGGCACCCTGGCCCTCCTCGCCCGCGCCGGTCTCGCCCTCACGGTGGTCTCCGTCACCGACGGCGAGCGCTCCCACCCCGGCAGCACCCGCGTCACCCCGGACGCGCTGGCGGCCGTCCGGGCCGCCGAACTGCGCCGCGCGCTCGACGCGCTGGGCGCGACGGACGCCGAGGTGGTGCGCCTGGCCGTGCCCGACACCCGGCTGGCGCACCACGAGGAGCAGGTCGCCGCGGCGCTGGCGCCGCTCCTCGACGGCGCCCGGCTGTGCCTGGCGCCGTGGACCGGCGACGTGCACGGCGACCACGAGGCCGCCGGGCGGGCCGCGACGGCGGCGGCCCGGGCCGCCGCCGTCACCTGCTGGACGTACCCGGTCTGGATGTGGCACTGGGCCCGGCCCGGCGACCCCGCCGTTCCCTGGGACGCGGCCGTCGCGGTCCGTCTGCCCCCCGGGACCGCGGCCCGCAAACGCCGGGCCGTACGGCACTTCGTCAGCCAGACCGCACCCCTGGGACCGGACCCGGCCGACGCGGCCGTCCTGCCGCCCGAGGAGCTCGCCCACCACCTGCGCGACATCGAGGTGTTCTTCACGTGACCGACCAGTCCACCCCGGCCTCGTACTTCGACGCCCTGTACGACCGCGCCGAGGACCCCTGGCACCTCGCCGAACGCCCCTACGAGCGCCGCAAGTACGACCTGACCCTCGCCGCCCTGCCGCAGGAGCGCTACCGCCGCGCCTTCGAACCGGCCTGCTCGGTCGGGGAACTGACCCACCGCCTGGCGGCCCGCTGCGACGCGCTCCTCGCCTGCGACCGGGTCGCCCCGGCGGTCGCGACCGCCCGGCGCCGCACGGCCGGGCAGCCGCACGTGGAGGTCCGGCAACTGACCGTGCCCGCGCAGTGGCCCGACGGAACCTTCGACCTGGTCGTACTCTCCGAGCTGCTCTACTACCTCGACGCGGCGACCGTACGGACCCTGCTGGAGCGCACCGTCGAGGCGCTCGAACCGGGCGGGACCCTGGTGACCGTCCACTGGAACCACCCCGTCCCCGAGCACCTCGCCACCGGGACCGGCATCGCGCGGAGCCTGGCCGCGACCCCCGGCCTGCACCTGCTGGCGGACCACCGCGAGGACGACTTCGTCCTCCAGGTCCACCAGCGCCTCCTCCCGGACGGCAGCCGGCCGGCGACCCCCGCCGAGCGGGAAGGGCTGGTGTGACCGTCCGCGCGGCACGGCCCCGTGCGTCCCTCGAAGCCGTGGCCGTCGTGGTCCCCGCCCACGACGAGGAGGACCTGCTGCCGGCCGCGCTCGCCGCCCTGCGCACCGCCGCCCGGCACCCGGCCCTGGCCCGCGTACGGGTGCTGACCGTGGTCGTCGCGGACGCGTGCCGCGACGACACCGCGTCCCTGGCCCGCGAGGCCGGAGCCACCGTCGTCACCGGCCGCTTCCGCAACCCGGGCCGGGCCCGCGCCCTCGGCGTCCGCCGGGCCCTGCGGGAGCTCGGCGGACCGGCCGCCCGCACCTGGATCGCCACCACCGACGCCGACAGCGAAGTCCCCCCGGGCTGGCTCGCGCACCACCTCGCCCGGGCCCGGGAGGGCTGGGAGGCGGTCGTCGGCACCGTGGTCCTGCCCCGCACCTCGCCGCTCGCCGACCGGCTCCGGGCCCGCTACGAGGAGACCCGGCCGCCGGGCGGGGAGTGGCGCCACCCCCACGTCCACGGGGCCAACCTCGGAGTCGGCGCGGCGGCCTACCGGTCCGTCGGCGGCTTCCCACCCCTCGCGTCCGGCGAGGACCACGCCCTGGTGGACGCGCTGAAACGGGCCGGTCACCGGGTCCTGCCCACGGCGCTCTGCCCGGTCCTCACCTCCCCGCGCGTCCGCGGCCGCGCCCGTGGCGGCTTCGCCGACGACCTGGCGGCCCTGGGCCCGTGCCCCGGGCATCCCGAGGAGGCCTGAACCGGCGCGAGGACGCCTGAACCGGCGGGGCGGGAGCGGCGAGGGGGCCACGGCGGCCGCACGGCCGCCGCCGGGCCGGGCCGCCGGCCGGGGACCCGGCCGGCGGTCATCCGTCACGGCCCGCCGGTCACCAGCCGCCGTCGAAGAAGGCCAGGAGGGCGGGCGCCGGATCGGCCGTGGTGGTCGCGTTCGCCACCGCGACGACGGCGAAGGCCGCGGCCACCAGGGCCGCGAGGACGGCGAACGACCGCAACACGCGCCGCGTGCGCCGGTCGCCCGCCGCCGCTCCCGGACCCCTGCGCCACGCCACCACGGCCAGGCCGAGGAGGACGACGGCCACCGTCGCGGCGGCCACGGCCAGCACCGCGTGGTACCGGGCGAAGTCGCCCACCATCACCTCCACGGCGGCCGGGCCCGGATCGCCCGCCCGCGGGAGGGCGGCCAGGTGCTGCCCCGTCTGGGCGAGCACCGCGGCCAGTTCACCGTCGGCGGTGCGCAGCGGCAGCACCGGCAGCAGGGACGAGAAGGGCGCCGCCGCGCCCTGGACGTTGGCCAGGACCGTCACCAGCGAGAACAGCGCCAGCGCCGTCACCACGCTCCCGGCCGACGCGAGGGCGGCCCGCCGCCCCGCCCCGGACCCGGCCCGCAGGAACGCCTTCCAGAGCAGGACGCCGAGCGTGCCGAGCACGATCAGCAGGAGCGCCGCGGCCACGGCCTTGACCACGTGATAGTGCGTCCAGTAGGCGACGACCCGCTCCAGGCCCGGTGTGAAGGCCCGGTCGCCGGAGTTCCAGTAGCCGACGAACGCCGCGGAGAGGCTCTCGACGAGACCGCGCCGGTCGCCGAAGCCCCCGCCCGACAGGCGCGCCGCGAGCGGGCCGGGGGCGCCGACGAACGCGGCGGCGAGGACGACGGCGAGAGCGGCGAGCGCGGCGTACGCGCGGCCCGGGGCGCCGGGGCGAGGGAGGGCGGGACGGGAGGGTCCGTGTGGGCGGGCGGACCGTGGGGTGGTGGGCATGCGGACGACCCTGGCGCACCGGCACCCACCGGGTCACTACGGCCCGCCACCCGCCCGGGGGTGGGGCGGGCCCCACCCCCGGCGCGGTCCCGTCCGCCCCGGCGCCGTCCCTCGGGGCCGGGGCGCGGGGGGTCAGGGGGCGGTGGGGGGTTCGGGGTCGAGGAGGCCGTGGCGGTGGGCCAGGTAGCCGAGTTGGAGGCGGCTGGTGGCGCCGAGGCGGCGCATGAGGTCGGAGACGTGGCGCTGGCAGGTGCGCACCGAGATGCCCAGGGCCCGGGCGGTGGCCCGGTCGTCCTCGCCCTGGACCAGGTGCTGGAGCACCGAACGCTTCGTCTGCTCCGCGATGTCCTGGAGGAACGCCTTCTCGCGGGCCTTGCCGAGGGCCTCGCCCGCCGTCCAGAGCACGTCGAACACGTCGGCGGCGAAGCCGACGAGGTCCGGGCTGCGCACGATCAGGGCGCCGCCGGGGGCGCCGTGCAGCGGGACGACCAGCAGCGTCCGGTCGAGGACCAGGCAGCGGGGCAGGTCGCTCGTGACCGTCCGGAACTCGCCGCCCAGGCGGGCCATCTCGGCGGCGTAGCCCACCGTCGGGGGGTGGAAGCGGGCGGCGTGCTGGTAGAGGGTCCGCAGCCGGACCCCCCGTTCGAGCAGGTCGCGGTCGCGGTCGCGGGCTCCGCCCAGTTCCCGGGCCGGTCGCGCGCCGCCGGGCTGGGCGCTGAGCACTTCGCGCTCGCACTCGCCGGCGGCCAGGTCGAGGATGCGGTTCACCTCCGCCGGGGACTCGACCCGCTCCAGGGGCGGCCCGTGGAGGGTCCGCTGCTGGGTGGCGTGGATGAGGGCGAGCTCGGCGAGCTGTCCGCGCATGCGCAGCAGGTCGAGCTGGGCCCCCTGCAGCCGGTCCTCCCAGCCCTTGAGTAGTCGGCCGGAGACGTCCGTCGGGTTGGCTGCCGCAAACCGGTTGGTGCCGGCCTGGCGGACCAGGCCGGCCGCCATGAGCGTGTCGAGGAGCCGGATGGTCACGCCGCGGTCCCGCCGGGTCAGCAGCTGCTCCAGTTCCAAAGGCCCCTGTTCAGCGAATTCGCGGTAGAGGTCTATCTCCGCGGGTTTGAGTTCCCTGGGTGGGTCCCGGTCCTCCGGGCACCGCTGTGCGGGTAATTCCACTGTGGACACCTTCTCGTTCGCGCCAGTCGCGAACGCGATGCTAGAGCGCCCACCTTTCGGGCGCCCCGCTCAGGCGCATGTATCGGACATCTTCCGGACGTATCCGGATCGACCCCGGTGCGGCGGGGGAACGCCCTGGTGGGGTGCGGTGCGCACGGTCGCGGAGGGTGATTCGTCCGCTATTCGAACGGGTTGCGTCGCAGGTGTGCGGCTTCCGGTGCGGCTGAAAGTTGCTGAAACCCTTTGCTGGCGTCTTCCCGACAGTCGGGAAGACGACGGTCCGGACCCGTTGGTGAACCGTCCGCTCCGGTGGAGCCTGGTGGACGACGCGCCGGTCCGGTGCGTCCGGTACGGCGGTGACGTCGGGTACGGCGGTGGCGTCCGGTACGGCGGTGAGCGGAGCGGAAAGGGTGCGAGGCATGGCAGGAACGTCCCCGCCGGCGGTGGGGCCGCGCGGCTCAGCCGTCCGACGGATGGACCACCTCCACGCCCTGCGCCCGCAGTTCCTCGACCACCGGAGAGCTCTCCGGCGCGTCCGTGACGATCAGGTCGATCCGGTCCATCGGGCAGATCCGGCCCAGGGCCGTCCGGCCGAGCTTGTCCGCGGTCGCCACCAGGACGACCCGTCGGGCGGACGCCACGGCCGCCCGCTTCACCTGGACGTCGTCCAGGTTGTACGCGGTGGCGCCCTGGATCGGGTCGACCCCGCAGCAGCCGAGGACGAACGTGTCGAAGCACAGGTCCCGGAACGTCTGGACCGGGGTGTGGCCGTGGAAGGAGAGCTCCTCGGGGCGCACTTGGCCGCCGGGCAGCAGCAGTTGGATGCCCGGCTGCCCGGAGAGCTCGAAGGCGGCGTGCAGTGAGAGCGGGGTGACGGTGAACTGCCGGCCGGCCATGGCCCGGGCGATGGCCACGGCGGTGGTCCCGGTGTCCAGGGCGACGGTCTCGCCGTCGGTGAGCAGGTCCATCACCGAGGCCGCGAGGCGCTCCTTGGCCTGTGCGCCCGACATGGCGCGGACCGCGTAGGGGGGCTCGACGCCGCCCGGGAGGTTGCTCACGGCGCCGCCGCGGACCCGGCGCAGGGCGCCGCGCGACTCCAGTACCTCCAGGTCGCGGCGGATCGTCATCTCGGACGCGCCGGTGGCGCCGGCCAGCTCCGCGACGGTCGCGCGGTTCTCCTTCATGAGCAGCGCGACCACGAACTTGTGTCTGTCCATCACGTTCATGTGTCTGCTTTTAGCACAGGGGAAGGGGTCTCCGGCACCCGAGTGCGCATGTCGCCTGTTGAAATGAACATTCACGGTGAGTAGTCTGCGGTGCAGGTTGTGAGTTTCACGCTGTATCGAACGCGGATGATGTTCATTTCCCAACGATCGACGAGGAGAGCGATGTCCGCCACCCGTGGGACCGACCCGTCCAAGACGGCGCGGCCCCTGCTCACCACCGTCGCCATCGTCGCCTCGTGCGTGGCGTTCGTGGTGATCGGTGCCCTGCAGGCGCTGTACGGCCCGGCCATCCCCGCCCTGCGCGAGGAGTTCGGCATCAGTCCCGCGGTGGCGGGGCTCAGCCTGAGCGCCCACTTCATCGGAGCCCTGCTCGGCGTGCTCGTCTACCACGTCCTGCGCGGCCGGCTGAACAACCGCACGCTCCTCGGAGCCTCCTACGTGCTCATGGCGGCCGGCGCGGCCGTCTTCGCCTTCTCCCCGACCTGGATCCTGGCGCTGGCCGGCACCTTCGTCATCGGGCTGGGCTTCGGCGGCATCGACTACGGCCTGAACCAGCTCTTCGCCATCGGCTTCGGCCGCCGCAGCACCGCCATGCTGAACCTGCTGAACGGCCACTTCGGCGTGGGTGCCATCGCCGGCCCCGCCCTGATCGGCTGGCTCGGCGCGGACAGCTACCCGCAGATCTTCCTCGGGATCGGCGTCGTCTGCCTGCTCATCCTGCCGACCCTCGGCGGCGTCGCCGCCCGCGAACCCGAGCCCGCGGCCACCGAGGCCGGCGGGGCCCGCGGAGCGCGCGTACTGCCCGTCATCGCCGCGTTCGTCGGCGTCTACGTCCTGCACGTGGCCATCGAGACCGGCGTCGGCGGCTGGGAGCCCACCCACCTGGAGGCCGTCGGGTACGGCGCCGCGACCGCCGCCACCGCGACCTCGGCGTACTGGGCCGCCATGACCATCGGCCGGTTCGTCATCGTCCCGCTCAGCCTGCGCTGGTCCGCGCCCTCGATCCTCACCGTCTGCTGCGCCGGCATGGCCGGCTTCCTGCTGCTCGCGACCGTCCCCGCCTTCGCCCCGTACGCCTACTTCGGCGTCGGCCTGATGATCGCGCCCATCTTCCCCACCTGCCTGCCCTGGCTCAACCGCGCCGTGCCCAGCGTCGCCGCCGCCGGGGCCTACGTGATCGCCGCGTCGATGATCGGCGGCGTCGCCTTCCCGCCGCTGCTCGGTGCGGTGATCGACACCATGGACGTGCGGGCCGCTCCGCTCGTCCTGTTCGCGCTCGCCGTCGTCTGCGTCGGCCTCAGCGTGTGGCTGCGCAGGCACGCGCCCGACCCCGACGGAGTGCGGACCCCCGGCTCCGAAGCGGTGCCCGACACCGTCCCGACCCAAGGAATCCACGGATGAAAGCCGTACTGTTCGACCTGTTCGGCGTGATCGCACGCCTCCAGTCGCCCGCGTCCCAGGCCGTGTTGGAGGAGACCATCGGGGCCGACCGGGAGCGCTTCTGGGCGGCGTACTGGGGCCACCGCGCTCCGTACGACCGCGGCGACGTGACGGGCCCCGCCTACTGGCGGGGCGTCTGCGAGAGCCTGGGCATCGCACCCGACGCACGCCTGACCGCCGACCTGATCGCGGCCGACCTGGACAGCTGGAGCGGGATCGACCAGCACGCCGTGGACCTGCTCGACACCCTCGCCGGCCGAGGCCACACCCTCGGCCTGCTGTCCAACATCCCCGAGGAGCTGGCCGCCCGGTACGAGACCACCCACCCCTGGCTGGACCGCTTCTCCGTCATCGGCTTCTCCTGTCGGATCGGAAGCGCCAAGCCGGAGCCCGCCGCCTACGCGTGGTGCGTACGGGAGCTGGGGCTGGCACCCGGAGAGATCCTCTTCGTCGACGACCGGGCGGACAACGTCGCCGCCGCCCGCGAACTCGGCCTGGACGGACACGTCTTCACCACTCCCGACGCGCTGGAGGCGGCCCTGGCGGGCCCGCCGGTGTGACCTCGGCGCGGACCTCTCCGGTGTGCCGTGAACCGGTGCGGAACGGCACACCGACCGGACACCCGGAATTGGCACAACAGTGGTTGTCAGGGCCCGTTGGAATGTGATCGTATGAATGAGAAGGCGCCGGAACCCCGATCTGCAACGGGTGAGGAAACCGGGCCGCCCGCGGGGCGCGACGCCCCGCCGGACCAAAACCACACCGACGCGAAGACCGCCCGGGTCACACGACCGCCGGTCCCCCGTCTCCCCGGACGTGAGCGATTCCTCTCCGTCCGAACCCTGACGTTCACCTGTCACCCGCGTGAGAAGGAAAAATGGACACCAAGGAAGTCACGGATCACCTCTATTACCCCGTCAGTGAACGAAAGATGGAACGGGGCGAAGGTGTCTACCTGTACGACGAGGACGGCAGGCGCTTCCTCGACTGCGCCTCGGCGACGTTCAACCTGAGCCTCGGATACTCGCACCCGGTCGTCATCGCCGCAATGAAGGACCAGCTCGACAAGGTGGTCCACATGACCTCCTCCTACCAGAGCGACCCGATCAACGGGCTGGTCCAGCGCCTGGTCGAGACCTCGCCGAGCGGCCTGACGAAGGTGCACCCGAAGGTCTCCGGCGGCTCGGCCGCCAACGAGGGGGCCATCAAGATGGCCCAGCTCGCCACCGGCAAGTCCGATGTCATCACGCTGTTCCGCAGCCACGTCGGCCAGACGATGATGATGACCTCGATGTCCGGGAACGCCTTTCGCCGCGAGCCCTTCCCGAACCTCTTCCCGGGCAGCCTCCAGGTCCCCGACCCGTATTGCTTCCGCTGCTTCTACGGGCAGAAGAAGGAAACCTGCGGAATGATGTGCGTGGACCGGCTGGAAGACTTCGTCGATTACGCCAGCAGCGGCCGCGTCGCCGCCGTCCTCATCGAGCCGATATCCGGCAACGGCGGGAACATCGTCCCTCCCGACGGATACATGCAGAAATTAAGGGCCTTCTGCGACGAGCAGGGAATAGCCCTCATCTTCGACGAGATCCAGACCGGAATAGGCCGGACCGGCCACATGTTCGCCGCCCAGTACTTCGGCGTCGAGCCGGACGCGATCACCACCGCCAAGGGCCTCGGCGGCTCGGGCGCCCAGGTCGCCGCGATCCTCACCAACGAGCGGCTCGCCGGCCTCCCCGCCAACCACCACTCGTTCACCTACGGGTCGAACCTGCTCGCGGCCGCGGCCGCGAACGCCACCCTCGACATCGTCCGGCAACCCGAGTTCCTCGCCCACGTCACCCGCACCGGCGCCGCCATCATGGAGCGCCTGCGCGACATGCAGACCCGCTACCAGCCCATCGTGGACGTCCGCGGCGTCGGCCTGATGATCGGCTTCGAGATCGCGGAGCCCGACGGCAAACCGGCCGTCAAGCTCACCAACCACCTCGCCGCCAAGGCCATGGACCACGGGCTGATCCTGCGCACCTCGCGCTACGGCTACGGCAACGTCCTCAAGATCCGGCCGCCGCTGATCCTCACCATGGACCAGGCCGAGGAGATCTGCGACAAGCTGGAGAACCTCTTCCTCGCGGAGCTGGCCCGATGAACCGGACGACGGGGACGACGCGAACCGACGGGACCGACGGGACCGACCGGGCCGCACAGGCGGAGCGGATGCGGCTGCTGCTCACCGGCCTCGGCGCCCACGTGCGCTCCGAACTCCTCGCCTACGCCGACCGCGGCCTCGCCCGCCGCGTCCACGGCGACTCGCCGGGCGGAGACGCGCAGTTCGACGTGGACGACGTGGCCGAGCGGGCCGTGCTCGACCACCTGCGCGCCCACGCCGAGATCCCGCTCGCCCTCTACACCGAGGACGGCTCCTACGTGGAGCTCGCCCCCGACCCGCAGGTCCTCCTCGTCGTCGACCCGATCGACGGCACCCGGCCCACCTCGGCCGGCCTGGAGATGGGCATGGTCTCCATCGCCGCGGCGCCCTACGGCGACGGCGCTCCCACCCTCGCCGACGTCACCGCCGCCTGCCTGGTCGAGATCAAGAGCGGCGCGTGGATCTACGGCGACGAGGCGCACGGCCTGACCAGCGGCGGCTTCACCACCCCCGTGCCGCGCCTGAGCCGCACCACCGACCTCACCCGCATGTTCTGGTCGATCGAGTTCAACGGCCACCCGATGCGCCTGATGTCCGACGCGTACGCGCACCTCGTCGACCGCTCGGCCAACACCGGCGGCATCTTCGTCTTCAACAGCAGCACCTTCTCCATCTCGCGCATCATCACCGGCCAGCTCGACGCCTTCGTCGACATCGGCAACCGGGTCCTGCGCGACCACCCGCACACCGAGGCCGAGTTCCTGCGCGTGGGCCGCGGTTCGATCCTGCACCTCTTCCCCTACGACATCGCCGCCGCCGTCTACCTCGCCCGCCTCGCCGGCGTGACGATCACCGACGCCTACGGCGCGGACCTGGGCAGCACCTCCCTGGTGGACCTCGGCCCCATGAACCAGAAGTCGTGCATCGCCGCGTCCACGCCCGAACTCCACGCACAGCTCCTGGAGTCCGTGGACTGGGACCTCGCGGCGGCCACCACCACCCCCGACACGACGGAGGCCTCATGAAGGCGCTGACGCTCACCGCCGACCGCACGCTCACCCTCGTCGACCACCCCAAGCCGGTACCCGAACGCGCCGACGACGTCGTCATCCGCGTCGCGCAGAGCGGCATCTGCGGCACCGACCGCAGCGTGCTGGTCGGCAAGTTCCCCGCCGAGACCGGCGTGGTCATGGGACACGAGGCCGTCGGAGTCGTCGACGCGACCGGTCCGGGCGCCAGCCGCTTCGCCGTGGGCGACCGCGTCATCGTCAACCCCACCCTGTACTGCGGCACCTGCCCCGCCTGCCTCGAAGGCCACTGGAACTTCTGCGAGCGCAAGGCCGGCACCGAGGTCGGCCTGGACTACGACGGGTCCTTCGCCGAGTTCATCCGCCTGCCCGAACTCTTCTGCCACGCGATACCCGACGGCATGAGCTTCGACCGCGCCGTCGTCGTCGAACCGCTGGCCTGCGCCCTCAACAACATCGAGGCCGGCCGGCTCACCGCCGGCGAGAGCGCGGTCGTCGTCGGCGGCGGCCCGATGGGCGTGGTCACCGCCATGGCCGCCCAGCTGTACGGGGCCCGGGTGCTGCTCGTCGAGCCCGACCCGATCCGCCGCCGGCTGGACCGCGAGGTCTTCGACGCCCCCGACTTCGGCGGCCGCGTCACCGTGCACACCCCCGACGACACCGAACTGGCCGGACGCGGCGACCTGGTCGTCGACTCCGTCGGCAACCTCCTGGAGCAGAGCATCGGGTACGCCGCGGTCCGCGGCCGGGTCGTCATCATGGGCTTCAACAGCAACGCCACCGCCACGGTGCGGCCGCTGGCCCTGCTCCAGCGCGGCCTGCAGATCATCGGCGCGGGCGACTACAACAGCCAGATCTTCCCCAAGGCCGTCGAACTCGCCCGGACCCTGCCGCTGGAGCGCGTGGTGACCCACCACTTCGCCCTCGCGGACCACGAGGAGGCGTTCAAGGCCCTCGCCGCCGTCCCCGGAGCCGAGTACAGCGCCCTCAAGGTCGTCCTCGTACCGCCGCACGCCGAGGGGGACGCGTGAGCGCGCGCACGAGCGCCCCGGCGCCCGCCGCCGGGCGCGGGCCGGGCCACCGCATGGCCCGCGCCCTGGTCCCGGGCGCGGCCCGGCCCGTCATCGTCGGCGAATACCCCTACTACCGTGCCGACCCCGCCAACTGGGCCTCGAATCTACGGGAGTTGCGCGCGCTCGGCATCGACGTCGTCTCCTGGTACCTGCCGTGGCGCTTCCACGAGGTCGGCGAGGGGGAGGGGCGGAGCTTCGACTTCACCGGCCGCACCGACCCCCAGCGCGACGTCGTCGGGCTGCTGGAACTCGCCGCCCGCGCCGGCCTGGCCGTCCTGCTCAAGCCCGGCCCCTTCATCCACGCCGAAGTCCAGCTCGGCGGCCTGCCCGACCGCCTCTGCGGGCCCGCGCACGCCCCGTACCAGGGGCTGGACGGCGCCGTGCTCACCTCACAGGCCAAGCCGCTGCCGAGCCTGCTGGACCAGGCCGTACGGACCGAGGCCGACCGCTGGCTGCGCGCCGTCGCCGACGAGGTCGTGGCCAAGGCGGCGGCGCCGTACGGGCCGGTCGTCGCGCTCCAGCTCGGCAACGAGGGCATGGCGGGCGAGGCGCACCTCCCGATCGATGCCCAGGACGCCTCCCCGGCCGGCCGCGAGGCCTTCGCGCGGTGGCTGGCCGGACGCGGCCTCACCGACGAGGCCGCACGGTCCGCCGAGGAACTCGACCGGTGGCCCACCGCCCTGCGGGTGCTGTGGTCCCGCTGGAGCGGCCACGCCATCACCGGCCTGTGGGACCACATCTCCGGTCTCTTCCCGGACGGTCCCGCCCGGATGGCCAACGTGCCGCTGGCGAACGCGGCCGCTCCGCGCGCGGCCCTCGACGCGTGGGCCGCCCGGCAGCGTGCCCTGGCGGGCTCCGGGTACCTGCTCGGCCACACCGAGTGGGTCGGCAACCCGGCCCGCGATCCCGCCGCCCTCTCCTCCCACCTGACCGGGATCCTCCTCGGCGGCACCGACGTCGCCGAGGCCAACTGGGGCTTCACCTGGACCGACGAGACCTTCGCCGCGCCGGGCACCCCCGTGTTCAACGCACTGCTCGCGCTGCTGCTGGGCTCCACCACGGTCAGCGTGTACACCGCGTGCGCCGCCGGGACCTGGGACGCCCTCGTGGACATGGACCCCGAGGGCCTGCGCGCAGAGGGCGTCGACCCGGCCCTGCACGCACCGCCCTACTGTCCGGGCGCGCCCCTCGCCGAGTCCGGTGCGCACCAGGCCAACGCCGGGGGAGTGCGGCTGCTGGCCGCCTTCCTCGACCGCTTCGGCGGCATCCTGCTGGACACCGAACCGGAGCTGGACGCACTGGTCCTCCTCGACCGGGCCCTGCCCGAGGCCGGGGCCTGGCAGCGCGGCGGCGGCCGCACCCCCCTCGGTGAACTCGCCGACTCCGTCCACGCGCAACTGCGCGACTCCGGGCGGCTCATCGGCCTGGGATGGCTCGACGCGCACCGCGTCCCGGACCGGGCCGTCCCCGTCGGCGTCCTGCGCGCCGGACACCCCGACGCCCCCGCCGTCCCCGGCGAGCTGACCGTCGCCGCGAGCGCCCCGGCCGCCGGGGCGGTCGCCGCGTTCGTGGCCGCCCTCCCGTCCGCGGGCGCGCCGCGCGGCACCTCGGAGGGACGGCGCGCGGTCCTGCTCGCCCGGACCGGCCCCGAGGACGTACGGGTCATCGGCGGCTTCAACCCGACCGACGCCGCCGACCGCATCACCGGCCCGGACGGAGCCTGGGAGCTGGACCTGCCGGCCGGCTCGGCCGTCGTCGCCGTCTCCCGCGGCCGAGCCCTCCTGGGCTGGCTGGCGACCCCGGCCCCGGAGCGCTCGGCCGCCGCCGCCCTCACCTGGGCCGGCGAGAAGGCCGACGCGCTGCGCGTCACGGCCTCCTGAGACGCGGGCGGCGGGGCAGCGCACCTGACAGCGCGCACCCCGCCGCCCGCCCCTTCCCCTCCCGTCCGCATCCCGTTCCGCCCCCCCCGCGCCCCGGCCCCGTACCGCGGACGCCGCCGTCCGTGCCGGGACGCACGCGTCCGGGAGTGCCTCACGAGACGTGTGTGCCGCGTGGCCGTCGGTAGCCGTCGCCCGCCGCGCGTATCGACCGTGCATTCGGGAAGGGGCAAGGACATACGGAAGGGTGATGCCGCATGGTTCGCGGAATCGGCAGCGAGCGCTTCACCGTCGCGGTGCGGGCCGTGGACGGAACCGTCGTCCTGAGCCTCGACGGGGAGCTGGACCACGACACGGCGCAGCCGTTGCGCGAGGCCCTCGACGCCGCGGTCACCCCGGGCGGACGGCTGCTCGTGGACCTGGGCGGTCTCGGGTTCTGCGATTCCACCGGACTGAACGTCCTCCTCCACACCCGGCTCACGGCCCGCGAGGCCGGTGCGAGCCTGGAGCTCGCCGGACTGCGCGGACCGGTCGCCCGGATGTTCCGCATCACCGGCGCGGACGAGGTCTTCCCCGTACACGGCAGCGTGGCGGAGGCCCTGGACGGACAGGGAGGTCCGGACGGCCCCAACGGCCCGGACGGCCTGTCCGGCTGACACCCGCCGCCGCCCCGGCACCCGGGCCCGGCCCGGGACACGGAGGAGTCTGAGCGTCATGGAGCAGCGGCGGTCACCCCGCAGGACCTGGTACCTCGGGCTGTCCGGCGCCACCGACGTCGTGACGCGCAGCCGCACCTTCGCGCGCCGGGCCCTGATCGCCTGGCACTGGCTGCCGGCCGCGGTGGACGAGGACCGGGAGGCCGCCGACGACGTGCTGCTGCTGGTGTCGGAGGTCGTCGCCAACGCCCGTCTGCACGGCGGCGGGCCCGCGGCGCTGCTGCTGCACTGCACCGGCGACCGGCTGCGGATCGAGGTCACGGACGCCAGCCCGGACCCGCCGGTGCCGGTGCGTCCGGGGCCGGGTCCCGGGGCCGCCGGGTCGGGACGGCCGTCGGGCGGACACGGACACGGGCTGATGATCGTCGAACGGCTGGCCCGCCGCTGGGGGTTCCTGCGGCACCCCGGCGGCAAGTGCGTGTGGGTGGAGGTCGCGGTCCCCGGGCCGGTACGCGACGCCTGGCCGGGCGGCGGGCGCCCCGTCCCCGGCACCGGCGCGTGAGGGCGGCCCGGCGGGGGGGGGCGTACGAGGGCCGGCGAGGGTCATCCGGTCGGGTGACGACCGGGACTGCGCCGGTCGGGTGACGTCCGGGGCCGGGCCGGCCTGCGCGCAGGCCCCGGGGCGCCGGGTTCCGGGCGCCCGGTCGTCTTCCCGCTCCGGCCCCGACGGCCGCGCCGCGGTCCGCGACCGCCCGCCACCGTGCCTAGCCTGTCTCCGCATGACGGTCGAAGCAGGTCACGTGCGCCGGGAGCGGCGCCGGTTCGTCCGGGCCGCCCTGCTGGGGGCGGCCGCCGGAGCCGCGGGCCTCGCCGGGCTGCTGTCCGGCGGCGGCGGCAGCCCGCCCGGCGGCGCCCACGGCTCGCCGGGCCGCCGCCGGCGCCCGAACACCCCCGAGGACGCGCTGCGCGAACTCCTGGCGGGCAACCGGCGTTGGCGCAGCAACGACGGGCAGCACCCGGACGAGTCGCCGTCCGTGCGGCAGACGCTGGTCTCCGGCCAGCACCCCTTCGCCGTGGTCCTGGGCTGCGTCGACTCCCGCGTCCCGCCGGAACTCGTCTTCGACCAGGGCCTGGGCGACCTGCTGACGGTGCGCTCGGCCGGCGCGGTACTGGACGAGGCGGTCCTGGCGAGCATCGCGTACGGGGTCCTGGAACTGGGCATCCCCCTCGTCGTCGTCCTGGGCCACCAGTCGTGCGGGGCCGTCGCCACCGCCGTCCACGCGGCCGAGGTGGGCGGTGAACTCCCCGGCCACATGCAGTACCTCGCCGACCAGATCCGCCCCTCGATCGACTCCACCCTGATGGGACCGGCGCGCGTCGACTCGGCGATCACCGCCCACATCGACCTGGTCCGGGCCCGCCTGGCCGCCGACCCCGTCCTGGCGCCGAAGGTCGCGGCACGCACCCTGTCGGTGATCGGAGCCCGCTACGAACTCACCGACCAGCGGGTCCACCGCGTCGCCGGGGGCTGACGGCCGACGGCGCCGGCCCGCGGCCGGGCCCCGTCGTCAGCCGACGTCCAGCGCCGGGGCCCGCCCGCCCTCGCGCAGGGTCGCGTGCACCGACCAGACCACCGACACCAGCGGTACCGCGACCACCGCGCCCACGACGCCCGCCGCGATGGCGCCCGCGACCACCGAGATCGCCACCACCAGGGGATGCAGGCGGACCGCCCAGCTCATCACCAGCGGGTGCAGCAGGTGCCCCTCGATCTGGCCGATCACCACGATGAGCGCGATCACGATCGCCGCCGTCAGCGGCCCCTTCGCGGCGAGGGCGACCACCGCCGCCACCGCCAGCGCGACCGGAGAGCCGACCAGCGGCACGAAGGCGGCGAAGAACTCCAGCACCGCCAGCGGCACGGCCAGCGGGACCCCGAGGAAGTACAGCGCCACCCCGACCAGGACCGCGTTGGTCCCGGCGACGAGCACGATCCCGTGCGTGTACCCCGTGAACGTGCGCCAGGCCGCCCGCCCCGCCAGGTCCCACCGCACCCGCAGCCGGTCCGGCAGCTGCGCGCAGAACCACTTCCACTGCCGGTCGCCCGAGTGGATGAAGAAGAGCGACGTGAACAGCGCCAGCGCCAGGACGGTCAGCACCTGCACCAGGTGGCTCGCGCCGCTGATCGCCGTGCTGAGCAGCGTCGAGCGGTGGCTGGACAGGAAGTCGCCGACCTTCGTGTGCAGGTCGGACAGGGCCGTCGGGTCCAGCCGGAACGGCGGCCGCTGCAGCCACGCCGTGATCCGGTCCAGGCCGTCCCGGAACTCCCGCGTCAGCTCCGTGCTCTCGCCCGCCACCGCCTCGCCCACCAGCGCAAGCACCCCCAGCACGAGCGCGATCCCGCCGATCAGCGTGAACGCGACGGCGAGCCCCCGGGGCAGCCGGCGGGCCACGAGGTCCGCGACGGGCCGCAGCATCGCCGTGACGACGAGCCCGAGGAAGAGGGCGACCCCGATCTCGTGGAACCGCCCCAGCACGACGAAGACCGCGTACACGGCCGCCCCGACGACCAGCAGCCGCCACGCGTGGGCCGCGGCCGTACGGAGGAACGGGGACACCTGTGGCTCCATGCCCATCGAGTTACCACCCCGCCCCCACCGCCCACACCCCCACCCCCACGTTCGCCCGACCGGGCGGCCGTACGGGCGTACGCGGCGGCCGTGCGGGACGCCCCTCCGGGACGCGTGGTGCGGGGTTACCAGGGGACGACCACGATCTGGTCCGCGTCCTCGTAGACGACGCGGCCCGGGGACGGGGATTCGACGCGCCGGCACGGAACTCCGTGGGAGGCCAGGAGTTCCAGGTAGCCGGTGACCCGGGCGACCGGTTCGGCCGACGTGGTCTTGAACCAGGCCGTGGCGCCGGGGTGCACGTCCGGGTCGTAGACCCGGGGGTCGACCTGCGACGGGTCGGTGACGTGGGCGTCGTACCAGTCGTTGCCGGCACGCCAGAAGCGGTACTGCGCCGCGTCGAGCCGTCCGGACCGGGCCAGGCGGTTGGCCAGGGCGAAGACGCCGGGGAAGCGGCCCCGGGGGTCGCGCTCCGTGCCCTGGAAGCGCACGAACAGGGCGGCCCCGTCCGTCACGCCGGCCCCGTCCGGGCGTCCGGCCCGGGGCGGCCGTAGCGGAGCTGGACCACGCCGTTGCCGAAGCTGCGGGTGCCCTCCAGGCGGAGCGGCGCCGCGGCCGCGTCGGGCGGGAAGAGCGGTGTGCCGCGGCCGATGCGCACCGGGTGGACGTAGATCCGGTACGCGTCCACCAGGTCGTGGCGCAGGAAGGAGGCGGCGAGGTCCGCTCCGCCCAGGGCCAGGTCCCCGCCCGGAGCCGCCTTCAGGGCGGCCACCTCCGCGGGGACGACCTCGCGCACCAGCGTGGAGTTCCACGCGTCGGCCCGCGGCAGCGTGCGCGAGTACACGTACTTCGGCATGGACCGCCAGATCCCGGCGAACTCGGCCACCGGCCCCGCGTTCGCCGGGTCGTCGTCGGCCGTCGGCCAGAACGCCGCCATCATCTCGTGCGTGACGCGGCCGGTCAGGAAGGCGCCCATCGCACGGAGTTCGTCGTTGAAGTGCCGGTGCAGCTCGTCGTCGACGAGGTGCCAGCCGATGTCCCGCCCGGGTCCCTCGACGAAACCGTCCAAGGAGACCGACATCATCAGGGTGACGCGTCGCATGGCCCGCACCCTACGCCCGATCGCCGCCGCCCGGGCCCCGGCCGCGGCCGTCAGGCGTGTCGACATACTGGGCGGTGTGAAGACCGGAAACGAGAACGACAGCGAGAGCGCACGCGCGATCGGCCACGAGAACGGAGCGGGCGGAGCGGGCGACGCGCCGCCCGTCCTGTTCGACGTCCGGGGGCACACCGGGGTCATCACCCTCAACCGCCCCAGGGCACTCAACGCCCTCACCCACCCCATGGTGCTGCGCATCGACGAGGCCCTCGCCCGCTGGGCGCAGGACCCGGCCGTCCACCAGGTCCTGATCCGCGGCGCGGGCGAGCGCGGGCTGTGCGCCGGCGGTGACATCCGGGCCATCCACGACGACGCCAAGGCCGGGGGCGGCGCCTCCGCGGCGTTCTGGCGCGACGAGTACCGGCTCAACGCGCGCGTCGCCCGCTACCCCAAGCCGTACGTGGCCCTCATGGACGGCATCGTCATGGGCGGCGGCGTCGGCGTCTCCGCCCACGGCAGCGTCCGCGTCGTCACCGAACGCTCCCGCGTCGCCATGCCCGAGACCGGCATCGGCTTCGTCCCCGACGTCGGCGGCACCCACCTGCTCGCCCGCGCCCCCGGACTGGTCGGCACCCACCTCGCCCTCACCGGCGCCGCGGTCGGCGCGGCCGACGCCGTCTACTGCGGCCTCGCCGACCACTGCGTCCCCGCCGCCCGGCTCCCCGAACTGACCGCAGAACTCGCCACGTCCCCGGCCGCCACCGTGCTGGAGCGGTACGCGACCGCGCCCGGGCCCGGCGAACTGGCCGGCCGGCGGGGCTGGATCGACCACTGCTACGCCGCGGACACCGTGGAGGAGATCGTGGAGCGGCTCCTCGGCCACGGCGACCCCGCCGCGAAGGAGGCCGCCGAAACCGTCCTGGCCAAGTCCCCCACGTCCCTCAAGGTCACCCTCGCCGCCCTGCGCCGCGCCGCGGCCCCCGGCCCGCTGGAGCGGGACCTGGTCCGGGAGTTCCGGGTCTCGTGCCGCGCCCTGGCCGCCCCGGACCTGGTCGAGGGCGTCCGCGCCCAGGTCGTCGACAAGGACCGCGCGCCCCGCTGGTCCCCGGCCGCCCTCGCGGACGTGACGGACGCCGAGGTGGAGCGCTACTTCGCCCCGCTCGGTGCGGAGCGCGAACTGCGCCTGCCGGCGGCCGGGGAGGCCCCGGCCGCCGGATGACCGCACGGGACCGGCGGCTACGAGGAGACGTACTCCCTCAGGTGGCGGGCGGTGAGCGTGTCCGCGTCCGCCACCAGGGCCGCCGGGGTGCCCTCGAAGACCACCCGGCCCCCCGCGTGGCCGCCGCCCGGGCCGATGTCGATCAGCCAGTCCGCGTGCGCCATCACCGCCTGGTGGTGCTCGATGACGATCACCGAGTTGCCGTCGTCGACGAGCCGGTCCAGCAGCGCGAGCAGCTTGTCCACGTCGGCCATGTGCAGCCCGGTCGTCGGCTCGTCGAGGATGTACGTGGAGGACTTCTCCGCCATGTTGATGGCGAGCTTGAGCCGCTGGCGCTCGCCGCCCGAGAGGGTGTTGAGCGGCTGCCCGAGCCGCAGGTAGCCCAGTCCCACGTCGGCCAGCCGGCCCAGGATCGCGTGCGCCTGCCCGGTGGTGAAGAACGCGTGCGCCTCCGCCACCGGCATGTCGAGCACCTCGCTGATGTTCTTGCCGCGCAACCGGTACGTGAGCACCTCGGGCGTGAACCGCCGGCCCTCGCACTGTTCGCAGACCGAGGCCACCCCGGCCATCATCGCCAGGTCCGTGTAGACGAGCCCGAGGCCGTTGCAGTTCGGGCAGGCCCCCTCCGAGTTGGCGCTGAACAGGGCGGCCTTGACCCCGCTGGCCTTGGCGAACGCGGTCCGGATCGGGTTCAGCAGACCTGTGTACGTAGCGGGATTGGAGCGGCGGGAGCCGCGGATCGGCGACTGGTCGGCCACCACCACGCCGTCCCGCCCGGCCAGGTAGCCGTGGATCAGCGAGCTCTTCCCCGAGCCCGCGACGCCCGTCACCACGGCCAGCACCCCCAGCGGCACCTCGACGTCGACGTCCTTGAGGTTGTGCAGGTCGGCGCCCTTGACGGACAGGTGCCCGCGCGGGGTGCGGACCGCCTCCCGCAGCCGCGCCCGGTGCCCGAGGTGGCGGCCGGTGAGCGTGCCGGAGGCGCGCAGACCGGCGAGGTCACCGCTGTAGCAGAGCTCCCCGCCCGCCGTGCCCGCGCCCGGACCGAGGTCCACGACGTGGTCGGCGATGGCGATGACCTCCGGCTTGTGCTCCACGACCAGCACGGTGTTGCCCTTGTCGCGCAGCCGCAGCAGCAGGTCGTTCATGCGCCGGATGTCGTGCGGGTGCAGGCCGGTGGTGGGCTCGTCGAAGACGTACGTGACGTCCGTGAGCGACGAGCCCAGGTGCCGGACCATCTTGACCCGCTGCGCCTCGCCGCCGGACAGCGTGCCCGACGGGCGGTCCAGGCTGAGGTAGCCGAGGCCGATCTCGACGAGGGAGTCGAGCAGGTCGCGCAGGCCCGCGACCAGCGGCGCCACGCCGGGGTCGTCGATCCCGCGGACGAAGGCGGCCAGGTCGCTGATCTGCATCGCCGAGCAGTCGGCGATGTTGACCCCGTCGATACGGGAGGACAGCGCGGCGGCCGAGAGGCGGGTGCCCGCGCAGTCCGGGCAGTCGGTGAAGACGACGGCGCGGTCGACGAAGGCCCGGATGTGGGGCTGCATGGCCTCGCGGTCCTTGGCCAGGTGGGTCCGCTGGATCTTGGTGATCAGGCCTTCGTAGGTGAAGCCGTTGGAACCGGCCTTCACCTTCACCGGCGCCTTGTGCAGCAGGTCGGCCCACTCCTGCTCGGTGAAGTCCGCCAGTCTGGTGTCGGGGGAGTAGAAGCCCGAGTTGACCATGTTCTGCCAGTACCAGGAGTCCACGGCGAAGCCGGGGACGGTGATCGCGCCCTCGTTGAGGGTGAGCGAGCGGTCCACGAGCTGGTCCACGTCGATGTCGGACACCTGGCCGATGCCCTCGCAGCGCGCGCACATGCCCTCGGGGGTGTTGAAGCTGAAGGCGCTGGAGGTGCCGATGTGCGGGGTGCCCAGCCGGGAGAAGACGATCCGCAGCATGGTGTAGGCGTCGGTGGCGGTGCCCACGGTGGAGCGCGAGTTGGCGCCCATCCGCTCCTGGTCGACCACGATGGCGGCGCTCAGGTTGTGCAGCCCGTCCACGTCCGGCCGGCCCAGGGTCGGCATGAAGGACTGGATGAAGGCCGTGTACGTCTCGTTGATCATGCGCTGCGACTCGGCGGCGATGGTCCCGAAGACCAGGGACGACTTCCCGGAGCCCGAGACGCCGGTGAAGACGGTGAGGCGGCGCTTGGGTATGTCCAGGGAGACGTCCCGCAGGTTGTTCTCCCGGGCTCCGCGGACCTGGATGACCTGGTGGCTGTCGGCGGCGATCTGCACGGAACTCCTCGCGGTGGCGGTGGTTCGGCTTACTTTATACACTGTACGCTATACGCTGTAGTGAGTTTTTGGACCAGAGAGATGAGGAGTGCGGATGGCGCGGGACCGGAGCGGTGCGGGCGACCCCGTCCGCACCCTGCGACTGCTGTGGCGCGAGAGCGGCGCCGAAGCCCGCCCCGGGCGGCGCGGCCCGCGGCAGGGCCTGAGCGTGGACGCCGTGGTGCTGGCCGCCACCGCCCTCGCCGACGAGGAGGGGCTCGCCGCCGTCACCATGCGCGCGCTGGCCCAGCGGCTCGGCGTCACGCCGATGACGCCGTACACCTACGTCCCGGGCAAGGCCGAACTGCTCGACCTCATGCTCGACGGCGCGTACGGGCGGATGCGCCGCGGGCGGCCGGTGCCCGGCGAACCGTGGCGCGCGCGGATCACCCGCGTCGCCGAGGACAACCGGGCCCTGCTCGCCCGCCACCCCTGGATCGCCGACCTCGCCGTCACCCGGCCCCCGCTGGGGCCCGGGGTGATCGGCAAGTACGAGCAGGAGCTGGCGGCCTTCGACGGCATCGGCCTGACCGACGCCGAGATGGACGCCGCCCTGACGCACCTCCTCGGCTTCGTCCACGCCAACGCGCTGGCCGCCGCCGACGCGGCCCACCACAACAGCCGGCAGAGCGACGAGGACTGGTGGGCCGTCAGCGCCCCCCTGCTGGAGCAGGTCCTGGCCCCCGGCCGCTACCCCCTGGCCGGCCGGGTCGGGGCCACGGTGGGCGCGTACGACCCGCAGGCCGTCTGGGCGTTCGGCCTGCGCTGCGTCCTGGACGGCCTCGCCCGACTGATCGAGACCCGGGAGCCCTGACGCCCGGTCCGAAGGACGCGCGCCGGCCGCGACGCCGCCTTGTACAACGGGGCCGAGGGGCAGCACAGTTGAGCCGGTCGACACCACCGTCCGAAGGGCCGACGGCCCGAAGGCCCCGAAGGTCAGGAGAGCCGCTTGTCGCCGAACAGCGCGTCCGTCCCCGCCCACCGCGTCGACCCGGCCGGCGGCTGCCCGCACGCCCTCAACGCGCGCCTGCGCGCCCGGGGCGCCGTGGCGGAGGTCGTCCTGCCCGGCGCCGTGCCCGGAGCCGTGGTCCTGGGGCACGAGGAGCTGAAGGAGTTCCTCGCCCACCCCGACGTGGCCAAGGACGCCCGGCACTGCCCGGCCCTGCACGACGGGTCGATCGCCCGGGACTGGCCGCTGCGGGTCTTCGCCGACGCCCAGGGCATGCACACGGCCGACGGCGCGGACCACCGGCGCCTGCGCGCCCTCGTCGGCAAGGCCTTCACCGCCCGCCAGGTGGAACGGCTCCGGCCGCGTGTGGAGGAGCTGGCGGACACCCTCCTCGACGACCTCGCCCGGGCCGCCGCCGAGGACCCCGACGGCGCCGCCGACCTGCACGCGCACTTCGCCCTGCCGCTGCCGATGAACGTCATCTGCGAACTGCTGGGGGTGGACCCCGAGCACCGGGGGCGGCTGCACGAGCTCTCCCACACGGTGATCGTGGCGACCGACACCACCCCCGCCGAGGCGATGGCCGCCGCGCGCGAGCTCGTCGCGCTCATGGGCACCATCGCGGCCGCCCACCGCGCGGCGGCGGCCCGCGGTGAGGCGGGCGAGGACCTGACCAGCGCTCTGATCGCAGCCCGCGAGGGCGACGACGGCGACCGCCTGAGCGAGGCCGAACTGATCGGCACCATGCGGCTGATGCTCGTCGCGGGCCACGAAACCACGCTGAACCTCATCGTCAACGCCGTCCGCGCCCTGTGCACCCACCCCGACCAGCTCGCCCTCGTACGGGAGTCCAGGGCCACCTGGTCCGACGTGGTGGACGAGACCCTGCGCTGGGACGGCCCCGTGAGCTGGTTCCCGTTCCGCTACCCCACCCGCGACCTGACCGTCGGCGGGACCGTGATCCCCCGGGGCACTCCGGTGCTCGCCGGATACACGGCGGCGGGCCGGGACGCGGCCTTCCACGGGCCGGACGCCGACCGCTTCGACATCACCCGCCCCACGGCCGCCCGGCATCTCTCGTTCGGCCACGGCGCGCACTACTGCGCGGGCGCCCCGCTGGCCCGGCTGGAGGCCACCATCGCCCTGGAGCGGCTCTTCGCCCGCTTCCCCGACCTCGGCCTCGCCGCCCCGGAGGCGGACCTGCCCCACCAGCGCAGCTTCATCGGCAACGGCGTCCGGGCGCTGCCGGTCCGGCCGGGGCGCAGCGCCGGGTGAGGGTGCGCCCGGCGCGTGGGCCGGTCAGCCGTTGCGCCCCATGTGGTCGCGGTGCTGGTGGCGCTGGTGGTTGTTCTGGTTGTTCATGTTGTTCTGGTTCTGGTCGTTCTGGTTCGGGTTCTGGTTGGGCGTCTGGCTCGGGTTCGTCTCCTTGAAGCCGCTGCACTCGGTGCGGTCGTTGCCCTGGGACACCGTGTACTTGGCGTTCTCCACGTTCGCCATCTGGAAGCCGCCGTCCTGCCCGATGGCGAACGAGCCGCCCGCGGCGGTCGGCGAGGACAGGAAGGCGGAGCCCGGGGTGAAGCCGCCGCCGGACAGGCGCACCATCCCGTTGGGGAGGACGCCGGAGATGGAGCAGGTGGCCGCGGGGACCGCGGCGGCCTGGGTCCACGCGAGGGCGGCCGGGGCCACCAGGAACGAGCCCGCCAGTGCGGGGGCGAGGATCAGGAGACGTACGCGTCGGTTCGACATGGTTCCTCCCGCGAGGGAGCGAGGTGTGCGTCCTCCCATCGTCTCCCGCCCGGCCCCGGCTGTCGATCGGGGGCCCGCGCGGGCCCGCCCGAGTACGCGCGCCCCTGCGGGGCGGGATCGGCCCAGCGGCGCACCGGCCGTCCCGTGACGATCCGTCAAGGAGCGGACCGGGTGCGTGCGACGGGCGACGGCGGCGCCCCTACGCGGTGCGCGGGCGCGGGGCCGGCGGCGCGACCTCGGTGCTCAGCCAGCCCAGGGCCTCGGGGTACATCCCGATCCAGGTCTGGAAGTTGTGGCCGCCGGCCGGGCGGACCAGGGTCCGCACCCGGACCCCGGTGCCCGCCGCGGCCGCGGCGAAGGTCGCGAGCTGGGCGGGCGGGCTGTCCCTGTCCTGGGCGGAGGTGGCCAGGAACAGCCCGACGTCCGCCGTCCGGGCGTGCGCGACCAGCCAGAGCGGGCTGTTGCGCTCCCGCAGCACCGGATCGGGCAGCACCTCGGGATCGCCCGTCAGCGGATCGGGGTCCAGGGCCGCGCCCGCGCGGAACACCTTCGGATACTGGAGGGGCAGCTTCGCCGCGCAGAACCCGCCGGTCGACACCCCCATCAGCCCCCATCCGGCGGGCGAGGGCAGCGTGCGGAAGGTGCGCGCGACCAGCTCCGGGACGTCCTGCGCGAGCCAGTCGGCGATCCGGCGCCCGGGGACGTTGCTGCAATCGGTGTTCACCCCGCCCGGGTAGATCTCCGGGATCACCACGATGAAGGGGTGCGCCGTGCCCCGCTGCACCAGCCGCGTCAGCGCGCCCGGCATCTCGCCGAGGTCGATCCAGGTGCGGGGCGTGCCCGGGTAGCCGTGCAGCAGCACCAGGACCGGAAAGCGGGTCCGGTCCGCTCCGGGCGCGTCGTACCCGGGGGGCGTCCACACCGTCACCCGGCCCGCCAGCTTCGAGTGGGAGCCGCGGAAGTAGGTGCTCCGGGTGCCGTCGCCGTCCGCGGTGAACCGCGCGCGGCCCACCGGCGGCCCGGTCATCGCGCCCGCGTCCTGCCCGGCGTCGGTGCCGAGCAGGTCGTCCCAGGAGGAGTAGAGCCCGTAGCTGCCGTTGATCCAGGTGGCCACCACGCAGATGGCGGTCAGCTGGCACAGGCCCAGCATCAGCACCCGTGCCGGCCAGCGCAGCCAGCGCGGCCCCGGGAGCCTGTTCCACAGGAGGAGGGCCGCGAGCATGGCGAGCACCGTGACGGCGATCAGTGTGGCGAGGAACGACGTACTGGTCAGCTCCACGGCGCCGGCTCCTGACGGACGGAGGGGGTGATGCGGGGGATGTCCGGTGGTGCGGCCAATGTACCGGCGCGCACGGACCCCCTCGCGCCGCCGGGCCGGGTCCGCCGCGCCGCGGCCCGCACGACGGCGCCGGTCACGCCGCCGGCAGCGCCAGTACGACCAGGGGGTCACTGGTGGGGGCGGGGGAGCCGCCCGCCGGTTCGAGGGTGACCCCGACCGCCGTGGAACCGCGGACCGAGCCGGTCATCAGCTCGGGCGCGCCGGGCCGGGCCGGGTCCATCAGCCCCGCCGGGTGCATGGCGCCGGCCGGGTCGGCGAACCACAGCTGGTAGACCCGGCCCGGCGGCGGAGCGGGCATCCCGCGGGCCACGAACACCGCCTGGTCGCGTTCGCGGGAGGACACCACCGTGGCGGTGCCGCCGTCCGGGAGCTTCGCGGTGGCGGGCCGGGCGTCCGGGGCGCTCAGCACTTCCGTGAGGGCCGACACCCGGGCCTCGGCGCGCTGCGCGTCCTGCCGCGCGGTCCCGGCCTGCTCCGCCTGCCACACGGCGACCCCGCCGAGCCCGGCCACCGCGGCGACGGCCGCCGCCAGGGCCCACCGCTGCCAGCCGCGCCCGGCCCGGGCCGGCGCACGGCGGGTACCGCTCGGGCCGGGGCCGGAGTCCGCGGCGGCACGGGGTGCGGCTCCCGCCGCGGTCCCGGCACCGGGCCGGGTGGTGTCGGCCGGGGCGTCGTCCGCCGCGCCGCCGGCCCGCTCCCCGAGCTCCGCGGGCCCGGCATCGGCCGGGGCGGGGTCGCGGGGCAGGGCCCGGATGCGGCTCAGCACGGCCTCGCGCATCCCGGGCGGTGGCGGCACCGCCACGGCGCGGCCCAGCAGGGCCGCCGTCGCGGCGAGCTCCCGTACTTCACGGGCGCAGTCGGGACAGGTCCCGAGGTGGGCCTCGAAGGCCGCCCGTTCCCCTGCGGCCAAGGCGTCGGCGACGTACGCACCGGTCGCCTCGTGCATGCTCTCCGTCGTCATCCGCCACTCACCCCGAGACAGTCGCGCAACCGCAGCAAGCCGTCCCGCAGCCGCGTCTTCACGGTACCCAGCGGTACCGACAACGTCTCGGACACCTCGCGACAGGTCAGCCCCTGGTAGTAGGCCAGGGCCACCGACCGGCGCTGGATATCGGTCAACGAGCCCAGGCAGCGCCGCACCCGGTCCCGCTCCTCCCGGTCCTCCACCGCCTCGCTCACCTCGTCGAACTCCGGGAGAGCCGCCTCCAGCCGGGCGGCCCGGCGCTCCCGCTCGGTCGCCGCCTGGGCCGACCGGACCCGGTCGACCGCCCGCCGGTGGGCGATCATCAGCACCCACGTACGGACGCTGCCCAGGTCGGCCCGGTAGCGGCCGGCGGAGCGCCACACCTCGACGAGCACCTCCTGCGCCACCTCCTCGGCCTGGGACCGGTCGCGCAGCACCGAGAGGGCCACGCCGAGCACCGATCCGCTCAACGCCTCGTAGAGATCGGAGAAGGCCGCCTCGTCGCCCTCGGCGACCCGGCCGAGCACCTTCGCGAGCTGGGTCACGTCGTCCACGGACCGATCCTCCAGGAACTTTCCGTTCCGTCCGTTATTCGCAGCCGACGCCCCGCCGGATTGCTCCCGGCGTTCCACCGGGTGCGTCACGCGGGGGGCCGCTCGGCCTCGTCCACGGCCCGCCGGGCGGCCGCGACCTCGCGGGCCCCGTCGGACACCGCGTCCCAGGCTACGGCCGACCCCGCCGCCGCGCCCTCCCGGACCGTGGTGATCTCCCCGCGCTTGCGCAGTTCCACCACCCCGTCGGCGAGACGGGCCAGCGGGCCCAGGGTCGAGGCGGGCATCGCGCCCGCCGGGGCGGGTCCCGCCCGCCCCGGCCGCTCCTGCTCGGACCGCTCCTGCTCGGACTCGGACATGGCGGGTCCCTCCTGGCGGGTCGGCCGCGGCACGGGCTCACGGCGAGGGCCCACGGCGCCGGAAGGGGCGGCCCCCGTCGCACCGCTCCGGTGGCCGCCCCCGATCGTTGCGGGCCAGTGAACCCGCCGCCACCGCGACGGGTGGCCCCTTGCGGAAGCTCTCCCTCGGACGGGTGGCGACTTTCGCCCGGGAGAGTGACGGGCCCAGTGATCGCCTGGAGATCGAGCCCGCGGTCTGCTAGCTCAGTCCGTCGCTGCCGGGAGGTAGGCGGCCACGGCCGCCGCCAGGGCGTGCGGGTCTCCCCGCGGCCGGTCCTGGTGCGGCGTGGTGCGCCGGGCCCACCGCTCCTCCACCGCGTGCCAGTCGACCTCCCGCGGGGCGGTCCGCCGGACCAGGGCCTCCTCCAGCGTCCCGAAGTACGTCTCCCACCGCGGCCCGTACAGCTCCGACACCAGGCCGTGCCACTCGCGGTTCGCGTAGTCGTGCAGGAAGCCGCCCTCGCTGGTGCCGCGGCGGCCCCACACGCTCAGGATCGACCGCGCGTCGTACTCGTACCGCTCCCGCTCGGCCGCGTCCGCACCCGCCGCCCGCGCCCCGTCCAGCCAGCCGCCGAGCAGGAAGTTCGGATCGGCGCCGGTGACCGCCTCCAACTGCCTCTCGCCCTCGCGCCATTGGGCGGTCAGCTCGCGGAAGAGGTCGAGGTCCGCGGCCCCGTACGCCGCCTTGATCCTCGGCAGCAGCACCCGCGAATGGTTCGCCAGCGCCTGGCGCGCGGTGTCCACCAGGTCGAAGCGGTAGGCGCTGGAGCCGCGCAGCCGCGGATCGACCCGCAGCAGGTGGTCCAGCGCCCTGCGCACCGAACCCGCCGGGTAGCGCATGGACTTGGGGCTCCAGTACGCCGCCCCCACCGCGGTCAGGCTCGGCCGTGCGGTGAACAGGCTGTCCTGGGACTCCGACCACAGTCCCGAGGAGGTGCTGTACGGCCCCTTGCGCAACTCCTCCCAGGCCGCGGCGGCCTCGGCGTCGGGGCGGCCGTAGCGGCGGGCCGCGAAGTCCGCGAACCACTTCCGCTGGTCCACCGGCGAGGACTCCCAGGCCAGGTCGGTGAAGAGGTCGAAGGCGGCCGGGTTGGTGCCGGTGGCCTCCGGCAGGTAGGCGGTCCCCCGCAGCGCGCTGCCGCTCTTGCCGCGCCAGGAACCGAACCGGTCGATCCACACGGAGGTGTTCGCGCCGATCGTGGTGTGCCCGCCGAAGTTGTAGATGGTCCCCATCGCGTACGGGGCGCCGCCCCAGCGCGTCTCGCGGTCCAGCCGGTTGTACCGGTCGGACAGCCCGTCGAGGATCAGCAGCTTCGAGGTGTCCACCCCGGCGAGCAGCTCCGCCGTCGGGTCGTCCTGCCAGCCCAGTACCGCCCACAGCGCGCCCGGGTGGGCGGCGTGCAGGGCGCCCTGGACGGCCCGGGCGGCGGAGCGCACGTCCACGGACCCCGTCTGTCCGCCCTCGTGCAGCGGGCTCATCCGGTACATGGCGCTGTCCCCGAACACCGCGCGCTGTTCGGCGTAGTAGGCGGCGGCCAGCTTGCGGAACACCGGCGAGGTGGGGTCCAGCCAGTCCGGCCGGTCGAAGCCGGCCCAGTCGCCCTGCGGCACGGTGGACGCCCCGGGGTTGCGCGCGGCGAACCCGGCCGGGACGGTGCCGAAGTAGCCGGGCAGCACCGGCGTCATGCCCAGGCCGCGCACCTGGTCCGCGATCCGCGCGCCCAGCGCGGCGCGCTCGCGCACCAGCCGCTCCGAGACGGGGCCGCCGAAGCCGCTGAGGTTCTGCAGCAGCCACCAGCTCTGGTGGGCCGGGCCGGGGATCCACTCGCGCAGCTCGGCGGCCGTGTAGCCGAAGCCCTGGAGCGCCCGGTAGTACGGGTACTCGGCTCCGACCTGCACGAACACCTCGTTGACACCGTGCAGGGCCAGCAGGTCGATCTGCCGCTGGTGCTCCTCGAAGGAGCGGTACGGGCCCGCGTAGCCGTCGTCGGTGTCGTTCAGCGCGTACCGGTGCGGCACCAGCGCGCGGCGGGTGACCGGCGCGGGGACGGCCGGCAGCGCGGCCGGCAGCATGCCGATGCTGTCGCCGGGCCAGCCGATGTCCACGCCGGCGACGTGCTGGAGGTACCAGCCGACGCCGGTGAGCAGGGTGGCGCCGGTCGAGCCGCGCACGGTGATCGCCCCGGCCTTCCCGGAGACCGTGAAGGCGTCGGCGGCGGCGGTGGTGTCCGGGACGAGGGTGAACTGCCGTGCGTGGCGCGGCAGCAGCCGCTCCAGCGCGGCCCGCGCGGGCGCCGTGTCGAAGGTCCGCGGCCGCCCCGGTGCACCACCGGGACGCACGCCCGACGGTACGGGCGCCTGGACGCCGGAGCGTACGGGCGGCTGCGCGGCCGCCCGTACGGCGGCCGGGGCGGGGCCGGGGCCGGGCCGGGCGGCCGCGGTCGCCCCGGGGGCGGCTCCCGCGCACAGCAGGGTCAGGAGCGCCGCGGGCAGGGCGGCGAGGGCGGTGGGGCGGGGGAGGGGCGGCAGCCGCCGGCCCGCGCGTCGCGTCGGGTTCGTCATCGGCGCGCCCGTCAGACCGGGAGGGCCCAGGCCTGGTCGACCCGGTGGTCGCCGCAGGACTCCAGGCGCAGCCGGTCGGCCGGGGTGTCCGGGCCGGCGGCCGGCGCGGCCGCCGTCAGGCACAGCCCGCTCAGCACCGAGACCAGGGCGCCGTCGCGGCGGTGCGTCCAGGTCTGCCCCGTGGCCCGCGCCGCGCGGGCGTCGCAGTCGGCCAGCCCCACCAGGCCGTCACCGCCCGCCGTCAGGCACGCGCCGGACAGGCGCAGGCTGCCGTCCGCGCCCCGGGTCCACCGCTGGTCGGGGGCGCCGGTGCAGGCGGCCATGACGACGGCGCCGGGCCCCGCCGGATCGGCCCCGTCGGTGCACTGGGAGCCGCGGCCCACGATCTGTCCGGTGGGCACGGCCCCGGCGCACCCGCGCGGGTCGAGCCGCCACACCGCGGTGTCGTGCGCGGCGAGCCTCCCGGTCAACGCGTCGGAGACCCGCCGGCGTTCCCCGGTCCACAGCTCCTTCGCGTCGACGGTGCAGCCCGGCAGGCCGACCTCGGCCAGCGGCACGTGGATGTCACGGGCGCTGCCGGAGCGGTTGAGCACGGCCACCGCGCGGTCGCCGCCCGCCAACTGCCGGGTGAGGATCTCGAAGGTGGCGTTCGAGGAGGCCACCGCGCCCTGCCGGCCCAGCCGGTCCTGGTCCAGGGCGATCAGTTCGGTGTTGCCGAGCGCGGCGAGCCCCTCCGGGGTGAGCTCGGAGACCTGCGAGGACAGGATGAACGGCGCCGCCATCATGGCCCAGAGGGCGACCTGGCTGCGGCTCTCGGCCGCGGTGAGCCCGGGGGCGCCCGCGATCAGGAAGTCGGGGTCGTTCCAGTTGCCGGGGCCGGCGTAGCGGCCGAGCCAGCGGTTGTATCCGTAGTTGCCCATCACCGACCCCCAGCGGGACGTGGCGGGCGCGGCCGGCTTGTAGACCTGGATGTCGCGGCCCTCGCGCCACAACTGGCCGGTCTCGCCGACCCAGCCCAGCACCCGGTGCCAGTCCGGGCCGCCCCATTCGCCCTGCTGGAAGTAGGCGGGGGCGGAGGCGGACAGCACCATGTCCCGGCCGCTCGCGCGCAGCGCGTCGGCCACCGCCCGGTAGGCGTCGCGGTAGGCCCGCTCCTTCGTGACGCCCTCCGGCACGTACAGGTTGCAGCCGTCCATCTTCACGAAGTCGACGCGCCAGGACGCGAACTGCCGTGCGTCCTGGGCGTAGTGGTCCGGGCCGCCGCCCAGGGGCGCCCCGCTCCCCGGGTACTTCTCGCAGGTGAGGTGGCCCGCGTCCTGGTAGATGCCGAACTTCAGGCCCTTGGCGTGCAGCCGGTCGCCGAGCCACTCCATGCCGTGCGGGAACTTCTCCCGGTCGACGACCAGGGCGCCGTCCGCGTCGCGGCTCCTGGTCATCCAGCAGTCGTCCACGGTGACCGTGTCGTAGCCCTTGGCCGCGAGCCCGGAGGACACGAGCGCGTCGGCGTTGGCGACGACCTTGGCCTCGTCGATGTCGCACATGTAGTGCGCCCAGTTGTTCCAGCCCATGGGCGGGGTGAGCGCGAGCGGGGTGTCCGAGGTCGCGGTGGGCTCGGCCGCCGCCGGGGCGGGGGCGAGCGCGAGGGCGAACAGGGCGGCCGCTGTCAGACAGGGGAGCGTCGTACGCAGGCGGGGCGGCACTGAGACTCCTTGGCGTGGGGGCTGTGGTGCCCACAGTGCATCCGCGCGGCTACGCACTGTCAACGGATGTCGCCGGTTATCGCACAATGACCAGCAATATGGCCGCAGTCGGTGTCACGCGAAAGAGGCGGCCCGATGTCCGGGCTGCGGCACGGCGCCGTCGACCCCATCGTTTGTTACGCCGTCTGTTACGGTGTATCGCATGCCGAGAAGATCCGTCGCCCTGGACCGCGCCACCCCCGGAGCGATCGCCGCCGCCGCCCTGCGCCTCCTCGACGAGCAGGGCGCCGGTGCGCTGAGCTTCCGCGCCCTCGCCGAGCGGCTCGACGTCTCGCACGCCACCGTCCAGCGCCGCTGCGTCGACCTCGCGGGCCTGCTCGACCTGTGCACCGAACACCTGGCCGCGCAACTGCCCGAGATCCCGGCGGGCACGGACTGGGCCGACGCCACCGAGCAGCGCTTCCGGGCGCTCTACCGGCTGCTCGTCGCCCACCCCGGGCTGCTCGCCCTGCGCGGCGGCCGGCCCTGGCTGGGGCGCCAGCTCCTCGCCCGGCTCGTCGAGCCCGCCCTCGCCGACAGCGTGGCCGCCGGGATGACCGCCGCCGAGGCGATGACCGCCTACCGCCGCATGTACCTGCTCACCCTGGGCAGCGCCGCCTTCGTGGACCACCGCGACCCGGCCGGGGCCACCGCCGCCTCCCGGGCCGCGCTCGCCGCCCTGGACCCGCAGGAGTTCCCGGTCCTCTCCGGCTCGCTGGCCGACGTACTGCCGCCGCTGACCGACCACGAGGTGTACCACGGCGCCCTGCGCCAGCTGATCGAGGCCGCCCGGCCCACCGCCTGATGGGGAGAACGACCATGGAACAGCAGCTCGACTACGCCGCCGTGCGCGCCGCCGCCGGCCGCATCGCGGACGGCATACGGCCCGTCGCCGTGGCGCCGGCGTCCGAAGGCGTCTGGTACGCGCTGGAACACCTCCAGCACACCGGCTCCTTCAAGGCCCGCGGCGCCCGCAACTTCCTCGCCGCCCACCACCGGGCCGGCGCCCTCCCGGCCGCCGGGGTCGCCATCGCCTCCGGCGGCAACGCCGGACTCGCCTGCGCCTGGGCGGCCCGCGCCCAGGGCGTCCCGGCGACCGTGTTCCTGCCGGCCAACGCCCCGCGGGTGAAGGTGGACCGGCTGCGCGGTTACGGCGCCGAGGTACGGCTCGTCGGCGACCGCTACGCCGAAGCCCTCGCCGCCTGCCGGGAGTTCGCCGCCGAGAGCGGAGCCCTCAGCAGCCACGCCTACGACCACCCGCTCATCGCGGCCGGAGCCGGCACCCTCCTCGACGAGATCCGCGCGGCGCTCCCGGGCCTGGACACCGTGGTCGTCGCGGTCGGCGGCGGCGGCCTGTTCGCGGGCGTGGCCACCGCCGCGCGCGAGCACGGCGTACGGGTGGTCGCCGTCGAGCCGGAGAACTGCCGCGCCCTGAACGCCGCCCTCGCCGCCGGGCGCCCCGTGGACGTCGGCGTGGACTCGGTCGCCGCCGACTCCCTCGGGGCCACCCGGGTCTCGGCCGACGCGCTCCGGGTCGCCCGGGAGGGCGACGTGCGCTCGGTCCTCGTCCCGGACGCGGCGATCACGGCCGCCCGGCGGGAGCTGTGGGAGGAGCACCGCCTCGTGGTCGAGGCGGCCGCGGCCACCGCCCTGGCGGCGCTGCGCGAGGCGCCGGAACCGCTGGGGAAGCGGGTCGCCGTCATCCTGTGCGGGGCCAACACCGACCCCGGCGACCTGGTGGCCCCGAGGGCCTGAGGGCGGGCCGGGCGGCGCGGGCGGGGCGCGCCGGGCGCGGTCAGGCCTCGGGCTCCGCGCGGACCACCACCACGCTGCTGGTGGCGTACTGGACCACCTGCTGGCTCACCGAGCCCAGCAGGGCGCCCTTGATCCCGCCGTACCCGCGCGTGCCGACCACGGTCAGCTCGGCCTCCTTCGACGCGTCCACCAGCACCTGCGCGGGGGAGCCCTGTTCGACCCGGCGGAAGACGGGCACGCCGGGGGAGGCGCCCACGGCCTCGGCGACGGTGTCGGCCAGCCGCAGGCGCGCCGCCTCCTCGGCGCTGACGAAATCGGCCTCCGCGGTGTCCGGGGCCATCCCGAAGGGATTGGTGTTCCACTGCCAGCTCATCACCGCGTGCACCCGGCCGCCGGTGGCCTTGGCCTGGCGGACCGCCCAGCGCAGGGCCTCCCTGGAATGCCTCGAACCGTCCACGCCGACGACGATCAAGGGCTCGACGGTCTCGCTCATGCTGCTTCCTCTCGGTCCAGACGAAGGGTCACATAACGGTCGCTCCCTCCCTGTATACACGCAGACGGGGGGCCGACCTCGAACGACGATCGTCGCGACGGCCGACGACGTCCTGGGCCGCCACCCGCTCCTGGTGCGCGACGAGCGGCGACGACCGGCCCGGCCGCCCCCGCGTGTTCCGCTTGCCGCTTCGAGGACGGCGGGCCGACGGAGGAGACCGAGTACCGGCGCCGCCGGGGCTCGGGGGCCCCGGCGGCGGTCGTGAACTGTGCCACAGGGGTCGTGGGCGGGGGCCCGTGGCGTCCGGGATCGGGGGGAGAGCGGTGCGCGCACGGTTTTGCACCTAGTTGCAAAATGGGCCCGGCCTCGCTAGAACAGGTCCATCACCCCCGCGCGAGGAGGCGCCCCCATGTCCCAGAGCCGGTACCCGCACCTGTTGAGCCCCCTGGACCTCGGCTTCACCACCCTGCCGAACCGCGTGATCATGGGGTCGATGCACACCGGCCTGGAGGAGCACGAGGGCGGCTTCGAGCGCCTCGCCGCCTTCTACGCCGAACGCGCCCGCGGCGGCGCGGGCCTGATCGTCACCGGGGGCATCGCCCCCAACGACGCCGGCCGGCCCTTCGAGGGCGGCGCCCGCCTCACCACCGAGGAGGAGGCCGCCGCGCACCGGGTGGTCACCGACGCGGTGCACGCCGAGGGCGGGAAGATCGCGATGCAGATCCTGCACTTCGGCCGCTACGCCTACCACAAGGACCTGGTCGCCCCCAGCCCCCTCCAGGCCCCCATCAGCCCCTTCGTGCCCAACGAGCTCACCGACATCGAGGTCGAGCGCACCGTCGAGGACTTCGTCCGCGCCGCCCGCCTCGCGCGGCTCGCCGGCTACGACGGCGTCGAGATCATGGGCTCGGAGGGCTACCTGGTCAACGAGTTCATCGCCGCGGCGACGAACCGGCGGACCGACCGCTGGGGCGGCGCGTACGAGAACCGGGTCCGCTTCCCCCTGGAGATCGTCAAGCGCACCCGGGCCGCCCTCGGCGACGACTTCATCCTGATCTACCGCCTCTCCATGCTGGACCTGATCCCCGGCGGCTCCACCCTGGACGAGGTGGTCCGGCTCGCCAAGGAGGTCGAGGCCGCCGGCGCGACCATCATCAACACCGGCATCGGCTGGCACGAGGCCCGCATCCCCACCATCGCCACCTCCGTCCCGCGCGGCGCCTACACCTGGGTCACCCAGCGGCTGATGGGCGCGGTCGGCGTCCCCCTCGTCACCAGCAACCGCATCAACACCCCCGAGACCGCCGAACACCTGCTCGCCGAAGGACGCGCCGACCTGGTCTCCCTGGCCCGGCCGTTCCTCGCCGACGCCGAGTTCGTGGCCAAGGCCGCCGCCGGCCGCCCGGAGGCCATCAACACCTGCATCGGCTGCAACCAGGCCTGCCTGGACCACACCTTCAGCGGCCGGATCACCAGCTGCCTGGTCAACCCGCGCGCCTGCCACGAGACCGAACTCGTCCTCGCCCCCACCCGGCTGAAGAAGCGCGTCGCCGTCGTCGGCGCCGGACCGGCCGGACTCGCCTGCGCCGTCTCCGCCGCCGGCCGGGGCCACGCCGTCACCCTCTTCGAGGCCGCCGGGCACATCGGCGGTCAGCTCGACATCGCCCGGCGCGTGCCGGGCAAGGAGGAGTTCGAGGAGACGGTCCGCTACTTCGGCACGCAGCTCGCGGAGA